>JACPNX010000007.1 GCA_016185275.1 Actinomycetota bacterium
GTTCGAGCCCGACGGCGACGGGTGCCGCGTCACCGAAACTCGCGAGAAGGGGCCGCTGCCCGTGGCCGCCAAGCTGTTCTCGCTCGTCATCGGACCCGGGCGGGACGACGCCGTCGTGGCCGGCATGCACGCCACGCTCGAGCGCCTCAAGGCCGCAGCCGAAGGCGCCTGAAGCCCTGGCTCAGGCCGCCATCGCCGCGCGCAGGTTGTCGTCGAGGGCGGCGAGGAAGTCCTCGGTGTTCAAGTACGGCGTGTCCGCGCCGACGAGCAGGGCCAGGTCCTTGGTCATCTGGCCACCTTCGACCGTCTGCACGCACACGCGCTCGAGCGTCTCCGCGAAGCGGGTGACCTCCGGCGTGCCGTCCAGCTTGCCGCGGTGCTTCAGCCCACCGGTCCAGGCGAAGATCGACGCGATGGGGTTGGTCGACGTGGGCTTGCCCTGCTGGTGTTGGCGGTAGTGGCGGGTGACGGTGCCGTGCGCGGCCTCGGCCTCGACCGTCCGCCCGTCGGGCGTCATCAGCACCGAGGTCATCAGCCCGAGCGAACCGAACCCCTGGGCCACCGTGTCGGACTGGACGTCGCCGTCGTAGTTCTTGCAGGCCCACACGTAGCCGCCCTCCCACTTCATGACCTGGGCGACCATGTCGTCGATGAGCCGGTGCTCGTAGGTGAGGTCCGCGGCCTCGAACTCGGCCTTGAACTCGGATTCGAAGATCTCCTCGAACACGTCCTTGAACATGCCGTCGTAGGCCTTGAGGATCGTGTTCTTCGTCGACAGGTAGACGGGGTAGCCGCGCTGGAGCCCGTAGCGCAGGCTGGCCCTCGCGAAGTCCTCGATCGAGCGGCGGTAGTTGTACATGCCCATGGCGATCCCACCGCCTTCGGGGTACTTGGCCACCTCGAGCTCGAGCGGCGCGCCGCCGTCGTCGGGCACGTAGCTGATCGTGAGCGTGCCCGGCCCGGGCACCTTGAAGTCCGTCGCCTTGTACTGGTCGGCGTGGGCGTGGCGGCCGATGACGATGGGCTTGGTCCAGCCCGGCACGAGCCTCGGGATGTTCGAGCAGATGATCGGCTCCCGGAACACGACGCCGCCGAGGATGTTGCGGATCGTGCCGTTGGGCGAGCGCCACATCTTCTTGAGGCCGAACTCCTCGACCCGCGCCTCGTCGGGGGTGATCGTGGCGCACTTGACGCCCACGCCGTGGCGCTTGATGGCCTCCGCGGCGTCGACGGTGACCTGGTCGTCCGTGGCGTCCCGGTGCTCGATGCCGAGGTCGTAGTACTCGAGCTGCACGTCGAGGTAGGGAAGGACGAGCTTGTCCTTGATGAAGGCCCAGATGATGCGGGTCATCTCGTCGCCGTCGAGCTCCACCACCGGGTTCGCGACCGTGATCTTCGCCATCCGGTCACCCTAACCGTGGCCCGGGAGCAGCCGTCCTGGCCGGGAGCCCGGGGCGGCGACGGCCCCACCGGCGCCGCGCCGTCCACGCCCGCGAACCCGCCCAGGGCCGCGCCGGAGGGGGCCTCAGGCCGGTGCGTGCAGGCCGAGGCGGCCGGCACCGAGCGCGCTGACGATGTCGGCGATCGAGGCCGAGCGGTTCATCGTGTACAGGTGCAGCCCGGGCACACCGCCCGCCACGAGCCGCTCGCACAGGTCCACGGCCACCTCGACGCCGAGCTTGCGCGTCGCCTCGGCGTCGCCGTCGACGGCGTCGAGACGCTCTTGCAGCGGGCCCGGGATCGCGGTCCCATTCATGGCCGACATGCGCCGCGTGCCGGCCACGCTGATGAACGGCATGACGCCCGGTATCACCGGGGTGGTGCAACCGAGCGCGTCCAGCTCGTCGACCATGCGGAAGTAGTGGTCGGCATCGAAGAAGAACTGCGTGATGCCCAGGTCGGCCACGGCCAGCTTGTCGGCGAGGATCCGGCGGTCGCGGCCCCGGTCGGGCGAGCGCGGGTGGATCTCGGGAAAGGCGGCCACGGCCACCGAGAAGTCACCCACCTCGCGCACGAGCGCGACGAGCTCCGTGGCGTACGTGAAGTCGCCACCCGACTCGGAACCGTCGGCGGGAGGATCCCCGGCGAGGGCGAGCACGTTGTCGATCCCCGCGTCTCGATAGGTGACCAACAGGTCGACCAGCTCGCCGCGGCTCTGGCCCACGCACGTGAGGTGCGGCATGACCGGGAACGGCTGCTCTGCGTCGACCCTCAGCACCATGTCGCGGGTGACGTCCCGGGTGGAACCCAAGGCGCCGTAGGTGATCGAGACGAACGTCGGCCGCAGCGGGGCCAGGTCGCGCATCGTCAGGTCGAAGGCCTCCGCGGCCTCCGGCGTGCGCGCCGGCGGGAACTCGAACGAGCACGACGGGCCGGCGGCGAGGAGGTCGCGGATCTTCGCCATAGCCGGCTGATGCTACTTGGCGGGCTCGGAGCCGAGCCCGCTGCCTGCTCGTGCGTCGAGGCCGGCGGCGCGGTCGGTGGCGCGGTCGCCGGCGCGCGGAGCCGCCTCGGGGCTCGACCGGCGCCGCTCCGCCGCCTCGACCGCGTTGCGGAACAGCATGGCGATGGTCGTCGGCCCGACGCCACCCACCCTCGGTGTGATCCACCCCGCCACGTCGGCGCAACGCTCGTCGACGTCGGGCAGCAGCCGCCGACCCTCGTAGCGCACGCCGCCGCCGACCACCACCGCGCCAGGAGAAACGTGCTCGGGTTGCAGGATGCCCGGCACGCCGGCGGCGGCCACGACGATCGGGGCGCGGCGGGTG
The DNA here is from genome assembly GCA_016185275.1 of Actinomycetota bacterium. Taxonomy (GTDB): domain Bacteria; phylum Actinomycetota; class Acidimicrobiia; order Acidimicrobiales; family Iamiaceae; genus JACPNX01. The sequence continues at coordinate 2,769 of JACPNX010000007.1, forward strand.
AAGTCGGGCCAGTTCGCCACGCCCGTGTGCACCACCGTGACGGCGGCGTTGGCCGTCGGCCGCTTCTGCGACAGCAGCAGCGCGAGCGGTCGGCCGAGCGTGAGGCCGCGACCGAGGATGCACACCTCGCGACCGGCGATGGAGATGCCGTGGAAGGCGAGCAGCGCCTCGATGCCTGCCGGCGTGCAGGGCACCGGCCCGGGCATGGACAGCGCGAGCCGGCCCATGTTCACCGGATGGGCGCCGTCGGCGTCCTTGTCGGGGTCGATCTCGAGGAGCGCGGCTTCGTAGTCGATCTGCGGCGGAGCGGGGTGCTGGACGAGCATGGCGTCGATCGCCGGATCGTCGTTGAAGTCGCGGATGGCGGCGCTGAGGTCGGCCTGGGTGGCGTCGTCGGGAAGCTGCACGTGGCGGCCGCCGAAGCCGAGCTCGGCCGCCTTCTGCTGCTTGATGCGGATGTATCCCTCGGAGGCGCTGTCGTGCCCGACGAGGATCGTGCCGAGGCCGGGGTTGTGGCCGGCGTCGCGCAGCGCGCCGATCCGGGGCGCGAGGTCCGCGAAGACCGCGTCGGCCACGGGCCGGCCGGGCAGCAGGACAGCGCTCACCCGGCGGATCGTAGGGCGGCCGGGGCGAGTGGCCCGACGGCCGGGGCCACGGGCTCAGGTACCGGCCGCTGCGGTCCGGTGCGTCCATCGGTACCGGCGGCGTCCACCGGCTACCGGCCGCTGCTCAGCCGCGCAGCACGCGCAGGGCCACGAGCCGGGCGCGCAGGTCCTCGGCCCCCGAGAACCGGATGGCCGTCATCCCCGCACGTTCCGCCCCCTCCACGTTGACGTCGAGGTCGTCGACGAAGACCACATCGGCCGGCGCCAGCCCCAGGTCGGCGGCGACCCGCTCGAACACCGCGGGATCCGGCTTGGCCACACCGAGGCGCGCCGTGTTGAACACGCGATCGAGCTCCTCGTCGAGGCCGAGGCACGCGAGGTCGTCTTCGAAACGGGTCGTCGCGTTCGACAGGACCGCGGTCGTCGTGCCGGCGGCACGCAGGTCCCGCACGACCGCCAGCACCGCGGAGTCGACCGTGCCGATGCCCTCGGCGAAGGCGTCCACTGCGGGAGCCGCCACGTCACCCACCCGCTCCCGCATGGCGCCCAGCCACTCGTCGTAGGCCAACGCGCCGGTCACGGCGAGCGGACCCAGCTCGGGTCCGAAGGCCATGGCGAGCACCGTGCCGGGCGCCAGCCCGCACGCCGCCTCGACCTCGGCCACCCGGCGGTTCTGGTCCTCCCAGTGCCGGAGCACACCGTCGCAGTCGAAGACCACCGCTCGGATCACGTGCGCTCCGGTGCCGCCGGCGGCGTGGGCGGCGTAGGCGGTCGATGCGCGCCGTGGACTGCCGGCCGACGATGCGTTCCGCTCGGTCACGACACCATGACCCCGACCATCACCCGCACGCACCTCTCACCGAGCCTGGCGCTCGAAGCTCGGGCATCATGCCGGATGGCGCGCGGGCCCCGGGCGCGCAGGCTCCGACGCTCGGGTCCCCAGGCGGAAGGCCCGCGGGCGCGCAGGCCCCCGGCGGAAGGCCCGCGGGCGCGCAGGCCCCGGGCGCGCAGGGCCCCCGGCGCGAGGCCCAGGCGGAAGGCCCGCGGGCGCGCAGGCCCCGGGCGCGCAGGGCCCCCGGCGCCCCGGCACCGCCGCCTGTCGCCGGGCTCGACGGAATGTTGGCCAGCCCTCCTACATTTCACCCGCACAAGGTTTGCCGCTCGTCGCTGCACGGGTAGACTTCGAACGTGAGTTCGCCAGGGACCAACGCTTCCGACCCCGTGGTGGCACCGTTCGCGGCGTTGGCCGATGAGCTCGCCCGCCTGGTGGAGGGGTTGGACGCCGTGTCGATGGTGGGGCCGAGCGCGACCGGGCTGCTGGAGGTGGCGGTGCGGTTGAAGAAGACCGCCGGCGCCCTCGAGGTGCTCGTGGCCCGGCGGGCGGTGGCATCGAACCAGTGGCGCCGGGACGGCGCCAGGTGCCCGGAGGAGTGGTTGGCCCGCAAGGGGGGCACGTCGTTCGGCGGGGCCAAGGGCACGTTGATCGGTGCCGAGCAGGTCGAGCGGTGCCCCCAGGTGCAGCACGCGCTGCAGCGTGGTGAGGTGTCGCCCGATCAGGCGGCCGTGATCGCCGGGGCCGCCGTCGAGGATCCGTCCGCGACGGGCTCACTCCTGGAGGCGGCCCAGGTGGACGACCTGCGCGGCTTGAAGCGCAAGGCCGCCCGCGTCAGGCAGGGCGCCGTCCGCGACGAGCAGGCCCAGCACGCCGCCCAGCAGAAGGCACGACGGATGGACTGGGCCGTCCACGACGACGACGGCATGCTCCACCTGACCGGCGCGTTGACTCCCGAGCAGGGGGCGCGGTTCCGCGCTGCGATCCAGCCCTACATCACGGCGGTGTTCCGCGACACGAAGGGCTCGGTGCTCACCGCGGAGCAGAAGATCGCGGACGGGTTCATGCGCATGGTCGACGCCGCCGCCGACCCCGCCAAGCGCCTCGGCGCCGGCGGCTGCAAGGTGATCGTGCGGGTCGACGCAGCTGCGTTGGCGCGCGGCCACTCCCACCCCGGGGAGACCTGCGAGATCACCGGCCAGGGCCCGATCCCCGTGCCCGCCGTCGACGCACTCCTGCCCGAGGCGTACGTGGCCTTCGTGGTGGCCAACGCGGTCGACGTCACCCACGTCGCCCACGCCGGCCGGTTCCCCACCGCCCTGCAGCGCACCGCCCTCCAATGGCGCGACGCCGAGTGCACCGTCGCCGGCTGCTCCGCCGACGTCGCCCTGGACACCGACCACATCGTCGAGCACGCCGCCGGCGGCCCCACCCAGCTCGGCAACCTCGCCAACAAGTGCCGCCCCGACCATCGCCGCAAGACCATCGGCGGCTACCGGGACGGCCCCCGCCAACCCGACGGCCAACGACCGTTGCTGCCGCCCGACCGGACGATCACCCGCGCCGGACCGGACCCGCCATGACCCGGCGCAGCGGCGCAGCGGGGCAGTGGCGCTGGCGGTGCGGCGGTGCCCGGGCGGCGGGGCGGCGGGGCGGCGGGGCGGCGGTGCCCGGGCGGCGGGGCGCGCCCCGTTCGCCGCCGCGGCGGCTCACCCGGCAGATCGTTCAGTGCAGGAAGTGGCGCTCGCCCGTGAAGACCATGGCCACGCCGAGCTGGTCGGCGCGCTCGACGTTCTGGTCGTCGCGCACGGATCCTCCGGGCTGCACGATCACTGCGACGCCAGCCTCGGCCGCCGCTTCGATGCCGTCGGGGAACGGGTAGAAGGCGTCGCTCGCACAGGCACCGCCCTCGGCTCGACCCGCGGCCTTCTGGGCGGCGATCTGCCCCGCCTCGACCCGGTTCTGCTGCCCCGCGCCGATGCCCCACGCCACGCCGTCCTTCACCAGCACGATGGCGTTGCTCGTGACCCAGGCGCAGATGCGAAACGCCAGCTCCGCGTCGGCCAGCTCGGCCTCGGTCGGCCGGCGGCGGGTCACGACCCGCCAGGTCGCCGGGTCGGCCGCCACGTGGTGCTGGTCCTGGACCAGCATCCCACCGGTGATCGGGCGGAGGTGGCGATCGTCGCGCTGGGGTGGGCCCGCTTCGAGCAGCCGGGTGTTCTTGCGCTTCGCCACCAGGGCCTCGATCGTGCCGGGTTCGTAGCCGGGTGCGATCACGACGTCGGCCTGCGCGGCGGCCACCATGCGCTCGGCCGTGGCCTGGTCGATCGGGCGGTTGAGCGCGACGATCCCCCCGAAAGCGGAGCGGGGGTCGCAGTCGAAGGCGCGCTGGTAGGCATCGGCCGGAGTGTCCGCGACGGCCAGGCCGCACGGGTTGGCGTGCTTGACGATGGCGCAGCACGCGCGTCCGGCTCCCGGCCCCTCGGCGGCCAGCTCGTAGGCGAGGAGCCAGGCCGCGTCGGCGTCGTAGAGGTTGAGGTAGGACAGCGCCAGCCCCGAGTGCTGCCTCAGGCCGTCCCACCACGGCGACGCGCCCCGGGCTCGATACAGGGCCGCCCGCTGGTGGGGGTTCTCGCCGTAGCGCAGGGAGAGCTCGACCCGGTTGTAGGCGAGCTCCAGGATCTGCGGGAAGGGCTCGGCCGCGGCGGCGTGCTCGCCGGGTGCAGTGCCCGTGGCCAGTGCCGTGTGCTCGCCGGCTGCGGTGTCCGTCGCCGGTGCCGTGTGCTCACCGGAAGCGGGGCCTGCGAGGCCGCCACCGGCCGGCGTGCCGTCCAGCCAGCGGGCCACGGCGGCGTCGTACGCGGCGGTCGTGCGGAACGCCTTGGCCGCGAGGCGGACCCGGGTGGCCTCGCTCAGCGCTCCGCCGGCGCGCACCTCGGCCAGCACGGCGTCGTAGTCGGCCGGGTCGACCACGACGCCGACATGGGCGTGGTTCTTGGCCGCCGCCCGCACCATCGCCGGCCCTCCGATGTCGATCAGCTCGACCGAGGGGTCCGATGCGAAGGGGTAGAGGTTGACGACCACGAGGTCGATCGGCGGTATGCCGTACCGCTCGAGGTCGGCGAGGTGCTCCGCGTCGGCGCGGTCGGCGAGGATGCCGCCGTGCACCTTCGGGTGCAACGTGACCACGCGGTGCCCGAGGATGGCCGGGAAGCCGGTGAGCTCGGCGGTGTCGGTCACCGCCAGACCGGCGTCGCGCAGCACCGTGGCGGTGCCGCCGCTGGACACGAGGTCCCAGCCTGCGCCGGCCAAGCCTCGGGCCAGGGCGTCGATGCCGGTCTTGTCGTAGACGGACAGCAGCGCCCTCACGTGGCGTGTGCCTCCTCATGGTTCTCGTCTCGATCGTCGCGATCGTTGCGATCGTCGCCGTCGTAGTGGCGAGCCGGGGCGTCCGCCTCGGGGAGCACCGACCCCCGCTCGACGATCTCCCTGATGGTGCGCGGGTAGAGGCGCCGCTCGACCTGCTTGATGCGCTCGTGCAGCGTCTCGACGGTGTCGCCCGGAAGGACCGGCACCGCCTCCTGGGCAAGGATCGGCCCGGTGTCGACCTCGAGCCCGGCGACGTGGACCGTGCAGCCGGACACCTTGACCCCGTAGGCCAGTGCGTCGGCGACCGCGTGCCAGCCGGGGAAGGCGGGCAGCAGCGCCGGGTGGGTGTTGAGGATGCGCCCTCCGTAGACGCCGTGCATGGACGGCCCGAGGATCGTGCCGAAGCCGGCCATCACCACCAGGTCCACGGTGCGCTCCTGCAGGGTCGCGGCGAGGCGGCCGCTGTAGGCGTCGCGGTCGAAGCTCGGCCCGAAGCTCGTGCGCTCGACCAGAACGGATTCCACTCCGGCGCGCTCGGCGCGGTCGAGTGCGGCACACGGACGGTCGGCCAGCACGGCCACGACGGGAAGGCCCTGGCCGAGAAGAGCGTCGAGGATCGTGCCGGTTCCCGACACCAGCACGGCGATGCGCACGGCGGGCGACGCTACTCGCGCGGCCGAGCCCAACCGATCGGCCGGGCGGGTCGCCGACGGCCGAGCCCGGCGGGGCCCCGGCCGGAGTCGAGCACGAGACTGCGGGGCGCCGGCGGGACTCCCATCAGTAGCGTCCTGCGGCGACAGCAGGAGGCACGGACGATGCGCCAGCCCCGGACGATGCAGTCGCGGACGACGCGCCAGCCCCAGACGACGCGGGCACGGATGGCGGCTGCGGCACTGGTCGCCGCGCTGCTCGTTGCCTGCGCGGGCACGGGCGCGCGCCAGGAGGGGAAGGCCGGCGAGCCGCGCACCACGGGCCCCGCGCCCGCCGGCTCCTCGACGGGGGCGGCGACATCCACCACGGCTCCGCCAGGCACGCCGAGCACACCGTCCTCGCCGAGCGCAGCGCCGGGCGCTTCACCGGGCGCGACCCCATCCACCGCACCGACCCCATCCACCGCACCATCGACCGGCGCGTGCACGGACCCGTCGCGCTGGCCGGTCGAGCGCCAGGCGGCTCAGCTCGTCATGGTCGGTGTCGACCCGACCGGCCCGGCGCAGGCGCGACGCGCGGTCGAGGAGCAGGGTCTCGGCGGCATCTTCGTCGGCGGCGACTCCACGGTGCTGCTGCGCAGCGGTGTGCTGCGCGAGCTCGCACAGCGGCCGGTGCCGCCCTTCGTCGGCGTCGACGAGGAGGGCGGGCGCGTGCAGCGCATCGACGCCATCGCTGGTGACGTGCCGAGCGCCCGGGTCATGGCCCGGACCATGTCGCCCGACGAGGTGCGCGCCCTCGCCCGGCGACGGGGCATGGAGCTGCGGCGGCTCGGCGTCACGGTCGACTTCGCTCCGGTGGCCGACATATCGAGCCAGCCGGACGGCGCAGTGATCGGCGATCGTTCGTATTCGAATGATCCGACCGTTGTGTCCCGGTATGCCGGCGCCTTCGCCGGCGGCTTGCGCGACGCCGGGGTGCTACCGGTGCTCAAGCACTTCCCCGGGCACGGGCGGGCCACCGGCGACTCGCACCGCGGCGTGAGCGTCACGCCGCCGCTGGCCCAGATGGGCCCGGACCTCGCGCCGTTCCGGCTGCTCTCGCGGTCGCCGGCCACGGGCGTGATGGTCGGTCACCTCGACGTTCCCGGCCTGACGGGCGGGGTGCCGGCCTCGCTCTCCGAACCGGCGATCGGCGGGCTGCTGCGGCGCGACCTCGGTTTCGACGGCGTCGTCTTCACCGACGACCTCTCCGGGATGAGAGCCGTCACCGCCCGGTACCCACCGGCCGAGGCGGCCGTCCGGGCCGTCGCCGCCGGGGCCGACGTGGCGCTCCTCGCCGATCCCGCGCTCGGCGACGACGCCGTGGCCGCCCTCGCCGGGGCGATCGGTTCGGGCCGGCTGCCCGCCGGCCGCGTCCGTGACGCGCTGGCGCACATCCTGAGCGCCAAGGGCCTCCCTGTTTGCGGAGCCTGAACGCGCACGCGCGCGCCATCGAGGCGTGAAGGACGGCGCGTGGGGTAGACCGGGCGGCGTCCGAACGTTCCGGGAGGATCCCATGACCTGGCCCCCGTCCGAACCACAGCAACAGCCGCCACCGGGCGGGTACAGCCCGCAACCGCCGCCGCAGCCTCAGCCGTCGGTCGGCCCGAACCCCTACGGAGCTCCGGTGTCGCCCAGCGCGGCGGCGGGTACCACGACCGGGCTACCCCCACTCGGCACGCTGCTCATCCTGGGCGGCGCGCTGTTCGCCTTCCTGAGCGGGTTCTTGAACTGGGCGACGGTGGGCCCCTTCCGGCTCAAGGGCTTCAACCGCGACGCCGGGGCGACATGGCTGGTGCCCATGCTGGCGCTGGTGGCCGCCGGGCTCGCCGTCGCCGCCTTCCTCACCGCCCGCAAACCCCTGAAGCTGCTGGGTTGGACGCTCGACCAGATGGCGTCGAGCGCCGCGCTGTTCGCGCTGATCCTCGCCGGCAACTTCCTGATCTTCCAGGACCTGGGCGGGGCCGACAAGGGCCTCGGCCTGTGGCTCGGGTTGCTCGGCACGCTCGTCATGGTGGCCGGTGCGGTGCTGCTCATGCTCGGGATCGACCCGCTCGGCGCCGCCCGCACGACCGGCCAGCCGGGCACCGGGGGCACGTACGGCGGACCCCCGCAGGGATACGGTCAGCCGCAGCCGCAGCCGCAGCCGGGCTACGGCCAGCAGCCGACGCCCCAGCCGACGCCCCAGCCGGGCTACGGGCAGCCCGCTCCCGCTGCGCCGCCGCCGGCCCCGCCCCAGTTCGGCGACCCTGCGCCGGCGCAGGCGCCGCCCCCGCCGCACGCGCACCCACCGGCGCCGCAACCGCCCGACCCGCCGGGGCCGGGTCCGGCCCAGTCACCCACGACGCAGATCGACGGTCCGCCGCCGCCGCCCGGAACGAACCAGCCCGGAACGAATCAGCCCGGACCGTACGGCCAGGGCTGAGCCAGCCCACTCAGGTCAGACCGAGCTCCTTGACGAGGTCGACCATGTGCTGGCCGGCCTCCGTCGGGTTCTGACCCACACGCACACCGGCAGCGGCCAGCGCGTCCATCTTCGCCTGGGCTGTTCCCTTGCCGCCCGAGACGATGGCACCGGCGTGTCCCATCTTCTTGCCGGGCGGCGCGGTCACCCCGGCGATGTAGGCCGACACGGGCTTGTCCATCTTGGTGGCGATGAACTCCGCCGCCTCCTCCTCCCCGGTGCCGCCGATCTCGCCGATGAGCATGACCGCCTTGGTCTCCGGGTCGGCCTGGAACGCCTCCAGGCAGTCGATGAACGACGTGCCCGGCACCGGGTCGCCGCCGATGCCCACGCACGTCGTCACCCCGATGCCCTGCAGCTTGAGCTCGTACAGCGCCTGGTAGGTGAGCGTGCCGGAGCGGCTCACGATGCCCACCGGCCCGCCTGGGTGGGCGATCTCACCGGCCGTGATGCCGATGTTGGCCTTGCCCGGGCTGATGATGCCGGGGCAGTTGGGACCGAGGATGCGCGTACGGGGGAAGTCGCGCTTCACCTTATTGAAGAAGTAGGCCTCGTCGTGCGCCGGCACGCCCTCCGTGATGACCACGACCAGCTCCAGGCCCGCCTCGGCCGCCTCCAGCACCGCCGCCCGCACCCCGGGCGCGGGGATGAAGACGCACGAGGCGGTGGCGCCGGTTGCCTCCTTGGCCTCGGTCACCGATGCGTAGATCGGGATGCCGTCCACGTCGGTGCCGGCCTTCTTCGGGTTGGTGCCGGCCACGACCTGGGTGCCGTAGTCGCGGTTGCGCAGGCCGTAGAACCGGCCCTGCGAGCCGGTCAGTCCCTGGTAGACGACCTTGGTCGTCTCGTCGACGAAGATGCTCATGGGTTCCTCCTGCGATCGGGGGCGGCGCGGCTCAGCGGCCGGCGGCCAGCTCGACCGCGGCGCGGGCCGCCTCGAGCATGGTGGGCTTGGAGATCAGCGTGTCGGACTCGTGGTCGGCGAGGATCGCCCGGCCCTGCTCGGCGTTGGTCCCGTCGAGACGGATCACGATGGGAGCGTCGATCTGCACGCGGCCCATGGCTTGGACGATGCCGTTGGCGACCTCCTCGCCCTTGGTGATGCCGCCGAAGATGTTGATGAAGATCGACTTCACGTCGGGGTCGTTGTTGATGACCTCGAGCGCGCCGGCCATCACGTCGGCGTTGGCGCCGCCGCCGATGTCGAGGAAGTTCGCCGGCCGGCCACCCACCTGGCTGACGATGTCGACGGTCGACATGGCCAGGCCGGCGCCGTTGGCGATGATGCCGACCGTGCCCTCCAGCCCGACGTACTGCAGGCCCTTGTCATGGGCCGCCGTCTCGCGCTCGTCGCGCTCCTGGGTGGCGTCGTACTCGGCGTATTCGGGGTGGCGGAACTCCGAGTTGCCGTCGAGGCTCACCTTGGCGTCGAGGGCGTGGACCTGCCCGCGCGTCGTCAGCACGAGCGGGTTGATCTCGACGAGGTCGGCGTCGCCCTCGACGTAGGCCCGGTACAGCGCGAGGAGCACCTCGACCGCGCCGTCGGTGGCACCGGGGTTCAGCTTGGCTTCCTCCACCCAGGCGCGGGCCGTGGCTTCGTCGAGGCCGTCGACGGGGTCGACCCAGATCTTGGCGATGGCGCCGGGGTTCGACTCGGCCACCGCCTCGATCTCCACCCCGCCCTCGGCCGACAGCATGCCGAGGTGCTTCTTGGCCGACCGATCGAGCGTGAACGACGCGTAGTACTCCTCCGCGATGTCGGTGGCCTCCTCCACCCAGACGCGCTCGACGGTGTGGCCCTTGATGTCCATGCCGAGGATGTTCGTGGCGTGCTCACGGACCTCGTCGAGATCACCGGCCAGCTTGATGCCGCCGGCCTTGCCCCGGCCGCCCACCTGGACCTGCGCCTTGACTACGACGGGCCAGGCCCCGATGCGCTCGGCCGCGGCGACGGCCTCGTCGACGGTCGTGGCCACGTCGCCCGGCGACACGGGGATTCCGTAGGTCGCGAAGAACTGCTTGCCTTGGTATTCGAACAGGTCCACGCAGGGATCTCCTCTTAGCGAGAGCGGGCTTCGCGGGCCTCGAGGGCCTCGGTGAGCCAGTCGGTGATGGACGCCATGGACGCGCCCGGGGTGAAGATGGCGGCGACGCCGGCCGCTCGCAGATCGGCCACGTCGGCGTCGGGGATGATGCCGCCGCCGAAGACCACCACGTCGTCGAGGCCGCGGGCGCGCAGCTCGTCCACGACGCGGGGGAACAGCGTGCGGTGCGCGCCGGACAGCACCGACAGACCGACGGCGTCCGCGTCCTCCTGGAGGACGGCTTCGGCCACCTGCTCGGGCGTCTGGAACAGGCCCGTGTAGATCACCTCGAAGCCGGCGTCGCGCAGGCCTCTGGCGATGACCTTGATGCCGCGGTCGTGGCCGTCGAGGCCCGGCTTGGCCACGACGACTCGGTACCGGCGATCCACGGCGGCCGATGTTACGTGTGGCCGTTTCCGGTGGCCGAACCCGGGCCGAACCCGGGCCGAACCCGGGCCAGTTGGCCGTCGCCCCGGCCTTTCCTGAAGCATTGGCCGACATGGCCGGTCGATGGTTCGAGACGCGCAGGACGGGGGTGGCGTGAGCCCGGTCCAGCGCACCACCGGTCACGCGGGGCGGGCGCTCGCCGTGGCTCTCGTGGCCGTCCTCGTCGCCGGCGTCGGCCTCTGGCTCGCCAGCCTGGCCATCTCCCGGCGCAGCACCACCGACATCGGCCTCGGCGACCAGACGTTCCAAGGCGGGTCGGTCGTGCGGCTCGCGGCCGAGATCGCGGACCGGGGGCCGATCATCTATCCCGACGTGTCGGGAGAGCGCAGCCGCGACATCATCCTCCAGCATCTCGGGTCCGACCCGGAGCGGGGCTGGTACGCGTTCCTGGCGCAGCCCGGGGGCAAGCCCCGAGCGTGCACGTGGCAGTGGCTCGACGCCCGCCGCGGGTTCCGGGCCAAGTGCGACCGGTCGCTGACATTGCCACCCGACGGCCGCGGCGCCGCGGAGCGCTTTCCGGTGAAGGTCCGCAAGGGCCGGCTGGACATCGACCTGAACTACAGGACCCGGCCCACTGCGCCGTCGACGACCACGACGACCGCGCCGGTGAGTGGCGGCAAGCCGGGCGGCTGAAGCTCAGCTCCCGTCGAACAGCGCGGCCAACTCTGCGCGCCGGACCTTGCGGGTGCCGGTGCGGGGCAGCTCGCCGACGGCGACGAAGCGCCGCGGGGCCTTGTACGACGCGAGCCGCTCGGCGGCCCAGCCCGGCAGATCGAGCCCGTCCAGAGCGGCGCCGTCGCGCAGGCGGACCGCCGCGGCCGGCACCTCACCCAGGCGGTCGTGCGGCAGGCCGACCACGGCCGCTTCGAGCACGTCGGGATGCTCCTCCAGCGCCTGCTCCACCTCGAGGGCGTAGACCGAGTAGCCGCCCACCTTGATCACGTCCTTCTTGCGCACCTCGAACACCACGAGCCCGAGCGGCCCGCGCCGGGCGAGGTCGCCGGTGTGCAGCCACCCGTCGACGACGGCCCGGCCGGTGGCCTCGGCGTCGCCCCGGTAGCCGCGGGTCACGCCCGGGCCGCGCACGAGCAGCTCGCCGACCTGGCCGGGCCGTACGTCGTTGCCGGCGTCGTCGACGATGCGCAGCTTGTAGCCGGGCAGCGGCACGCCCATGCCATCGCCGAGACCGCCGGGCAGGAACGGCAACGACACCTTGGCGGCCACGCCTCCACCGGTCTCGACCATGCCGTAGCCCTCCACGAAGGCGGCCTCGCCGAAGGGGCCCACCAGCGGCAGCTCGGCGGTGGCGCCGAGCTTCTTGAACCTGGTGGCGAGCTCGGCGGGCATGGCGTCCGCGCCCGACATCCAGAGGCGGATCGAGCGCAGGTCACGGTCGTCGGCGCCGGCCTCGAGCAGCATCCGGTACATGGCCGGAACCCCGATGAACATGGTGGCCCGGCGCGACTCGATCTCGTCGAGCACCTGCCCGGCGTCGAAGTCCGGGAGGAAGCGCACCGGGACGCCGGCGCACGCGAAGCCCAGCGCGGCGACGAAGCCCATGATGTGGGCGATGGGGAGCGCCATCACGGTGAGGTCGCGCCGCAGCCCGGTGGGCATTGCCACGCCGGCCAGCACCTGGCCGAGCAGGGCGCGGTGGGTCTGCTCCACACCCTTGGACCGGCCAGTCGTGCCCGACGTGTAGAAGAGCGCAGCGAGATCGGTGGGCTCGGCCGGCGCCGGGCGGGTCAGGGGTTCGGCGTGCGGATCGAGGTCGTCGGTGGCGCGGACGACGAGGGCGGCGCCGGCGTCGGCCACGATCGCCTCGAGCTCGTCGGCTTTCAGGTGGGCGTTCACCGGGGCGGCGACGGCACCCGCCCGGCTCGCGGCGAGGCACAGCAGGAGCTGGTCGTAGCTGTTCGGCGTGGCGACGACGACGACCTGGCCGGGTTGCGCCCGGGCGGCGATGGCGCCGGCCCAGCGGGCCACCCGGTCGGCGGCTTCGGCGACGGTCAGCGGCTCGCGTCCCGCTTCGTGGACGAGGATCCGGTCGGGCCGGATGGCGGCGAGGCGTTCGAGCACGGTGCCGAGGGTGACGTCGCGGCGAACCATCACCCGAGCCCGCTGCGCGAGGCGCCACGGCGCGGTGGGCGACGGCAGGCGGAAGCGGGGCACGGTCGAACAGGGTGCCAGAGGGACCGCGCCGGCCGCCAAGGGCAGCGGCGATCAGGTCCAGAACTGGCGCCCGACACCAGTCTCACGATCCGCGCCCCGCGCCCCGCGCCCCGCGCCCCGCGCCCCGCGCCCCGCGCCCCGCGCCCCGCGCCCCGCCAACGCGTGCGTGACCACCTCGGGCGAACCTGTCGTCGTTACGGTCAGCCCGTTCTCGCCTGGTAGGCCCGGACCGGGAAGCCGCTCACCCGGTCGACGGAATCGAGCGTGCCGGGAATGTCACCGCCCTGGGCCCCCCACCGCCACGACGCCGACCAGCGGTAGACCACCGCGACATCGAACGAACCCGCCTCGGCGTAACGGTGCACGATCTCACCCTCGGGATACGCCTCGCCCGGCGCGTCGTACGGGCCGGTCCGCTCACCGTCACCCCAGTCCACGAAGATCTGCGCCCGCGCCGAGATCGTCAACGGACCGAACGGCGTCGCCGCCGTGACCTCGAAGGTGGTCGGTGCTCGAGTCACCACCGTCGCCGGGAACGCCACGATCATCTTCCCCGGCGGGATCGACGCCCCCGGCACCGGCAACGGGAACCGGCCCAGATAGTCCCGGGCGAAGGTCGCCGGATCGAACGCCGGGGCACCCACCGGTCCCAAACACACCAACCCCCCGGTCACCTGCTCCGGGTTCGGCACGCCCACGATGCGTCGCGGGTTCGGATCCGTCAGATCCACACACCCACCCTGCGGCCCCAACAGTTCCCGAGCCCGAACCCGCCGCCTCGCCGCCAACACCTCCTCCCAACTCGGCGGCCGCGACGAACCCGCCCCCACCCGACCACCACCAGCACCCCGCTTCCCCGGGCCCCCACCGCTGCCACCCGCCTCGGCAGCCGGGCACCTGAGGCCCTGCGTCAGCGGATCAAGTTGGCCGCCGGCACAGAACTTGGTGTCTGATCGAGGCTGGGCCGTGGTCCCCGTAGATGGCTGCACGTTGAGTGGTGCTCCGAGTGCCGCCCACCCAGGTATCAGCGCCGCTAAGAGGGCGATTACCGCTACGGCCTTGCGCATGGCTTACCGCCCTCCGGAGCCCTGGCCTGGTACAGGCCGTATTGTTGCCATCCCGTTCGATTCGGCAGTCGCTCTTCGACGGCCCGTTCGAATTCGAAGACGACTCCTTGAGGCGTTCCGCCCCTGATCGACCTCGAATAGTCAACGACTCCACTCGCTTGGATGCATGAAGGCGATGCGTACACTATTTGCTTGATCTGTGCCCTCTCGGCGACTATCGGCGTTACGACACGCCGGAAGTCGTCTTCGGCGGCCTGACGCATGGAGCTCAGATCGAACTCGACCCGTCCCTCGCTCTCCACGGAGCGGATGAGGCGTTCGACCTCGGCGTCGACCGTGCCCTTGTCCCGGGCCCGGACCCAGGCCTGGGTGAGGATGCGGCTGAACTCGTCGACCACTCGCTGCACGTAGGCGACGTCGATCTTCTCCGGCACCGCCCACGGATCCGTCGTTGTCGTCGAGGACGGCGACATCGTGGTCGTCGGATTCCTCGGCTCCGCCGAATCGCCGGAACTCCCGCACGCAACGGTTGCCAGCGCAAGCACCACAACCACCGAAACGGCACGGATCACGGGCCTCGTTGTAGCGGTGCTCCGCGAATGAGCGGGGTCGTGTGACGGGTTGAGGGTCCCGGGCGCGAGACAGGGGCTCGACGAATCTGGAGATGTCTGACGTCTCTGGATCGAGGAGCCCCTGTGTCATTTGATGCTACGCGCATGTGCGA
>JACPNX010000029.1 GCA_016185275.1 Actinomycetota bacterium
CCCGACCGTGGCGGCGTCCCCGCGCGCCATCCACATCCGCTCCAGGATCGGTTCGGGCACCGCCATGCCGGGCACCTCATGGTTGAGGTACTCGGCATGCTTGAAATCGCGCAGCAGCATGATTCCCAACAGGATCGGCAGCTCCTCCGGCACGTCGATGGCGTCCAGGAGCTGGTCGAGCGCGTCCAAGTCGTACACCGGCGGGGTGATGAGGAAGTCAATCCCGGCGGCGATCTTGCGGCGGCCGTCTTCGATCTCGCGTTCCGGATTCTCGGCGGAGGGGTTGATGCGCGCGCCGACGACGAACGCGGTCGGCCGCGCCAGGGCGATGCCGTGGCGGTCGTGCCCTTCGTTCAGGCTGCGCATCAGTTGAATCAGCCCGAAGGAGTCCACGTCCCAGATGCCGCCGATATTCGGATAGTCGCCCAGCAGCGGCGGCATGCCGGTGCGGCACAGCACGTGGCGGACGCCGAAGGCATGCGCCCCCAGCAGGTCCGCCTGGAGCGCCATCACGCTCTTTTCCCAGGTCGCCACGGTGAGGATCGCTTCAAGCTCCGGCACCTGCTGCTGGACCAGCACGGCCAGGCTGGCCGGGCTCACCTGGGCGCGGGCGCTGCTCGGAGGGGCGATCAGGACGGCGTCGCAGCCGGTCTCCTTGAGCAATGCCGCGTCACGAACTGCCTGATCGGCGGCCCCTCCGGTCGGCGGCGACAGCTCACCGACCACGACGAACTTGCCGGCCGCGAGCCGTTCGAGGATGCGGCTGGGCGCGAGCCCGGCCTGTTCGGTTCCGGGGGCGCTGCGGCCACCGATGTCGGCCGGCACTCGACGCCGTGCCGCCGGCCGCAGGCCGCGGACCGTCGCCGCGACGGACTCGATGTGAGCCGGCGTTGTGCCGCAACAGCCGCCCACGAGCGACGCACCGAGCTCGACGAAGGCGCGCACGTGGCGGGCGAAGTACGCCGGATCGGCGGTGTACTGGAACCGGCCATCAACGAATGTCGGCGGTCCCGCGTTCGGTTGTGCGGCCAGGGGCAGATTCGTGTGCCGGCCGAGCTCCCGCAGCACCTCCAGCAGCCCCTGGGGGCCAAGCGTGCAGTTTGCCCCGAGCGCCGCCAGGCCGAGCCCGTCCAGACGGGCGCCGACCTCGGCCGGTGTCTCCCCGGCGAGGGTGCGGCCGTCGTCGAGAAAGGTCATCTGGGCGACAAGCGGCAGCGACGGCGCCACCTCACCGGCAGCGGCAATCGCCTCCAGCAGCTCGTCCAGGCTGCCGAAGGTCTCGAGGATGATCAGGTCCACCGCTCCTTCGGCGAGGGCGGCTATCTGCTCGCGGAAGGCATCGCGGAGTGTTGCCGGGGCCAGACGTCCGCGGGAGCCGGACGGGGTTGCGGGCGAAACCGAGCCGGCCACGAGCACCGACCGGCCGGCGGCGCTCACCGCTGCCCGGGCCACGCGCGCGGCGGCAAGGTTGATCTCCGCCGCGCGATCTTCCAGCCCGTGGCGCGCCAGGCGGGCACGGGTCGCGCCGAAGCTGTTGGTTTCGATGATTTCGGCGCCTGCCGCGATGTAGGCTCCGTGGATGGCGCGCACCAGC
>JACPNX010000003.1:0-21850 GCA_016185275.1 Actinomycetota bacterium
GCACCCCGAACGCTTCGTCCGCAAGCCACCCGAACCGCCGAAGCTCCCGGGCGCCGTGTGGATCAACGAGCCCAAGGAGGACCCCACCACGACACAGTGATTCACGAAAGAATCTGCCTCAGAAAGGTTGACACGCGCCGGCTCGAGGTGCGCGTGGCTGTTGGCGACGAGCTTCCAGTTCTTGTACGGATGCTCGTGATCGGTGGCCCACGGCCGCGCTGACAGGAACCCTGCGGACTCGTCGTGGCAGGGCGGCTTGCGATCGAGGTCGGCGAAGTGCTTCCCGCGTTGGCCGATCTCTACAGAGACGACCTTCCTGGCGAGGATGTTCTCGTACTCGATGCAGTGGCAGTTCGCAGCGGGATCACGGCAGACGGTGCCGTCCCAGCGGGCGTCGTGCCAGGGAACGCGAATGCTCAGGTGTGCCGGCATCGTTCACCCCCAGTCGAGTGTTCGATGATTGCACGGAGCCGCGAGGTCGCGCCGGGCGGCGTGAGACATAGGTGTTCCCGTCCGTCAGCCCTCCTTGAGCAAGGCGTCGGCCGCGGCGCCGAGCTCCTGGACGTACTGCTCCACGTCGAAGTCCTCGGACTCGAGGGTTGTGGCGGCCGATGTCAGCACCCCGGCGACCGACACCGCAGCGGCGAGCGTCGCCCAGAGGTCACCATGCCCGTTGAACCACGCTGTCGCTCGATGCCCCGCGAGCCGGCTGAGCTCCGCAAGAGGCAGCTGGGCCTCGTCCGCCGGCGCCGTCGTGATCGCCGCAAGGAACATCTGCCCATCGCGTTCGAGATCGATCTCCTCGACGAGGTCACGGAGTTCGGGAACCTCGCCCAGGCGCGCCCACGCCACGACGGAGCGGCGGATGAGAGCCGTCAGGCACTCGCTCCAGAGGTGCGGTGAACCGCAGGCGGCGGCAGTGAACGCGCGCCCAAAGTGGCCGGCTAGGAGGGCGTCCCGGGCCGGGCCTCAGCCTCAGCCGCCCGCGCCCGCGACCTCCCGCGGGCTGCGCGCCTCGTCGCCGTGGCGGAGGTCGATCGACTCGTCGTGGCGCACGAGCGCCCGGCCGTCGTCCGGGTCGAACAGGTGGATGGCCCGGGCGTTCACCCACAGCTCGGCGTCGCGCCCTTCCCGGGCGTCGCTCCGCACGTCGAGACGGGCGACGACCTGCGCGCCCTCGTCCCCGCCGAGCTCGACGGTCTCGAGGTCCTCGGCCAGGTCGGCCAGCTCGCCCGCCCCCTGCTCCACGGCGAAGTGCGCGTACAGCTCGGAGCCCAGCCACTCGAGCACATCCACCTTCGTGGTGAAGGTGGCGCCACCGGAGCGGTCCTCGACCAGCGTGGCGTCCTCGAAGTCCTCGGGCCGGATGCCGGCGATCACCCGGCCGGGCCGGCCGTCGAGGCGCTCGGCGACGTCCTCGGGCAGCTCGAGCTCGACCATCGGCAGGCGCAGGTTGCGGCCGTCGAGCTCGCCCGGCAGCAGGTTCATCGCCGGTGAGCCGATGAACCCGGCCACGAAGAGGTTCCGGGGCGTGTTGTAGAGCTCGCGCGGCGTGCCCACCTGCTGCACCTCACCGCGCCGCAGCACGGCCACGCGGTCCCCCAGGGTCATGGCCTCGACCTGGTCGTGGGTGACGTACACCGTCGTTGTGCCCAGGCGCTGCTGGATGCGGGAGATGGCCGTGCGCATCTGGACCCGCAGCTTCGCGTCGAGGTTCGACAACGGCTCGTCCATCAAGAAAGCGGACGGCTCCCGCACGACGGCGCGCCCCATGGCCACGCGCTGGCGCTGGCCGCCGGAGAGGTTGCCGGGCTTGCGGTCGAGGTGCTCGGTCAGCTCGAGGATCCGCGCCGCCTCGTCGACGCGCCGGTCGATCTCGGCCTTGTCCATCCTGCGGAGCTTGAGCGGGAACTCCATGTTCTCGCGCACCGTCAGGTGCGGATAGATGGCGTAGCTCTGGAACACCATCGCCATGTTGCGGTCCTTCGGGTCGACGTCGTTCACCACCTTGCCGCCGACCCGGAGCTCGCCCGAGGTGATGTCCTCGAGCCCGACGATCATGTTGAGCAACGTCGACTTCCCGCAGCCGGAAGGACCGACGAGGATGAAGAACTCACCGTCGCGGATGGTGAAGTCGGCCTCCTTCACGGCTTCGAAGCCGTCGCCGTACTTCTTCGTCACCTTGTCGAGGACGATCTCGGCCATGTCTGCCTCCGCGTTCTGCGCTGTTCAGCCCTTGACCGCGCCGGACGTGAGGCCGGCGACGATCCGGCGCTGGAAGACCAGCACCATGAGGATGATGGGAATGGTGACCACTACGGAGCCGGCTGCGATCTGGCCGGCCGGGAAGTCGAACTGCGAGCTGCCGGTGAAGAAGGCGATCGCGGCCGGCACCGTGCGGGCCCGGTTGGTCGACGTCAACGAGGTCGCGAAGAGGAAGTCGTTCCAGGCGAAGATGAACACGAGGATCGCCGACGTGAAAACGCCGGGGGCGGCCAGTGGAGCGATGATGCGCCGGAAGGCCTGGAAGGGCGTCGCCCCGTCCACCCGGGCCGCCTTGTCCAGGTCCCAGGGGATCTCGCGGAAGAAGGCCGAGAGGGTCCAGATGGCCAGCGGCAGCGTGAACGTCATGTACGGGATGATGAGCCCGGGCCAGGTGTCGAACAGGCGCAGCGAGCGCCACATGTTGAACAGCGGGCCGATGATCGACACCGGCGGGAACATGGCGATGGCCAGCGCGCCGCCGAGCACGAACTGCTTGCCGGGGAAGTCGAGCCGCACGATCGCGTACGCGGCGAACATCGCCAGGGTCACGGCCAGGACGGTGGCGATGAGCGCGATGCCGACCGAGTTGCGCAGCGCCGACGGGAACTGCGGATCGTTGAAGACCCCCTTGGCACCCGTGTAGTTGTCGAGCGTCGGGCTGCGCGGGAGGAACTTGCCGTTGCTCAGCTCGTCGGCCGGCTTGAGGGACAACGAGACCAGCCACGCCACCGGTACCAGCGCATAGAGCACGACGACGATGGTGCCGAGGACCCAGAGGAACCGGTTGAGCGGTGCACGCTTGTGGTCCATCACCGCTCCCCTCTCTGCTGCGACAGATCGGCCCCGAAGCCCTTCACGAACAGGAAGGCGATCAGGATGACGAGTCCGAAGATGATGACCGACACCGCAGAACCGAGCCCCAGGTTCAGTCGGGATATCAGCGTGTTGTAGCCGAGGATCGACATCGTCTCGGTGTTCTGTGCGCCGCGGGTCTGGACGTACACCGAGTCGAAGATGCGGAACGCGTCGAGCGTGCGGAACAGCAGTGCCACGAGGATCGCCGGCTTCATGAGCGGGATGATCACCTTCGTCAGTCGTTTCCATCCCGTCGCCCCGTCGACGCGCGCGGCGCGGACGAGGTCGTCCGGCACGAGGGTGAAACCGGCGAGGAGGAGCAGCGACATGAACGGCGTCGTCTTCCACACCTCCGTCGTGATGATCACGGTGAACGCCGACCACGGCTTGGTGAACCAACTCGTGTCGGTGTTCAGCAGACCGTTCACGAAGCCGGTCGTGGGATCGAAGGCGAACCGCCATGCGAACGCGGCCACCACCGTGATGATCCCGTACGGGACGAGCAGCGAGGCCCGCACGAGGCCACGCCCGAAGATGGCCCGGTGCATCACGTAGGCCAGGGCGAACCCCAGCAGCAACTCGACGGCCACCGACAGCACCGTGATCACGAGCGTGGCGTACAGGTCCTGCCAGAAGATCGAGTTCGACAGGACGGCCCCGTAGTTCCGGAGACCGATGAACCGGCGGTCGGCCGGGAAGCGCAGGTCGTACTTCTGCAGCGACAGCCAGATCGCGTAGACGATCGGGTACGCGGTCACGAGCAGCATCACGGCGACGGCCGGGGCGCACAGCATCCAGCCCAGCCGGCGCTCGGCCCGAGCCCGATCGGAGATGTGCGCTCGGGTGCCCGCGTCCCGTGCCCGCGGTCGCCGGGCCAGGTCGGAGGCCGCTTGCGGCGGCGCGGTGGTGGTCATCGGTCCTCCCTCACTCGAGGCCCTCTCCCTTGAGCGCCTTGGTGATCGCGCTGCGCAGCCGGTCGACGTCCTTCACCGGGTCGATGCCGGCGGTCGGGTGGATGGTTCGCGCGATGGCCAGCGACACGTCGTTGTAGAAGGGCGTCTGCGGGCGCAGCACCGCGTCCTTGAGCGTCGCCTTCAGCACGTCGGCATACGGGAACGATCGGACCTTCTGGGTCTTGCCCGTGGCCGCGTTCGGTACGTCCTGGGTGGCCTGCGTCAGCTTCGGATCGTCGTAGAGCGTCTCGGTCGTGGGCAACAGGCCGCCCTTGATGGCCGCGTCGAGCTGGTTCTGCTCGCTGGTGAGGCACCTCGCCGCCTCGAACGCGAGATCCTTGTTCTTGCCGTAGGCGCCGACGCCGATGTTGAACCCGCCGATGGTGACGCGGCTCGGGCCCGCGCCCTCGATGCCGGGATAGCGCGCCCAGCCCATGTCCTTGGCGATGGCCGGCGCGTTCCCGTTCGCACTGGGCCAGACGAACGTGTAGTTGATCATGAACGCCGAGCTCCCCGCCTCCCACGCGAGGCGACCGTCGTCTTCGCGGGCCGTCGCCAGCGCGGGGGGCGCGGCCACCGAGGTCGACACCTCCTTCATGACCCGCAGCGCCTTCTCGGTCGCCGTGCGCTCCAGGACCACCTTGGTGCCGTCCTCGTTGAGGACGCTCGTGCCCGCCGAGGCCACCAGCGAGGTGAACCACACGACCAGGCCCTCGTAGCGTTGGCCCTGCTCCTGGAACAGATGCGGCTTGCCGGTGGCGGCCAGCCGGCGGGCCGCGCCGAGCGCCTCCTCCCACGTGGCCGGCGGCGTCGGGGTGAGGCTCTTGCGGTACCAGAACAGCTGGGTATTGCTCGTGAACGGCGCGGCGTACAGGCGGCCCTTCCAGGTGGCGGTCTTGACGGCGGGCTTCAGGCGGCCCTCGGTGACGGCCCGGGCGGCCGACGGATCCCACGGTGCGATCCAGCCGGCCTGCGCGAACTCGGGCGTCCAGATCACGTCCATGGACATCAGGTCGATGTCGGAGTCGCGGGCGGCCAGCCGGCGCACGAGCTGCTCGCGCTGCTGGTCGGCGTCGTTGGGCAGGACCTGGAGCTGGATCCGGTACTTGCCGTTGGAGGCCTTGGAGCACCGGGCCGCGGCATCGTCGTAGGACCCACCGGGTTCCTTGTACGAGTACCACTTGATGGTGACCGTGCCGGACTGGTTGCCGCCGCCTCCTCCGCAGGCCGAGGCCACGACGGCCATCACGCCGATCACGCCGGCGGGGAGCAGCCGGGGCCGCGGCCGCCGGCGGGAAGCCTCGTACATGTCCGTCTCCCGGGTGCGTCGTTGCCAGGGTGTGACGTCGTCTCACCGCGTGCCGCGGCGAGGCCGCGCTTCACCTACCCCCGCGCGCCGCAGTCCGAACCACCCGTCGCGCGCACCGTGCCGAGACCCGGCTGCGCCAGCGCTCCTACCGGGCGGCGACGCCCGGACCCCGGGCAGGTCGACGCGCGGCGGCGACCGGCCGCCCCAGGGCGCCGATCACCCGGTCGAGGTCCGCCGGCAACGGTGACTCGAAGGCCACCGGCGCACCGGAACCCGGATGGACGAAGGCCAGGCGGGCGGCGTGGAGGAACGGCCGGTCGATGCCGGCCCTCGGTCGACCGCCGTAGCGGCGGTCGCCTTCGACGGGGTGCCCTATGGCGGCGAGGTGGACGCGGATCTGGTGGGTGCGGCCGGTCTCGAGCCCACAGCGGACCAGCGCGACGTCGTCCGAGGGCCACGAGGCCTCCACCTCGTAGCGCGTCCGCGCGGTGCGGCCCCGGGTCGACACGGCCATGCGGGTCGGCTCGCGCGCGGACCGGCCGATCGGGGCGTCGATCAGTCCCCGCTGCGGCTCGGGCGTCCCCCGCACGAGGGCCAGGTACGTCCGCTCGACACGATGAGCGCGCATGTCGGCGGACAGGCGCTGGTGCGCGCGCTCCGTTCGGGCCACGACGAGCAGTCCCGATGTGCCCTTGTCGAGGCGGTGGACGATGCCGGGCCGGTGCGACTCGCCGACGCGGGCCAGTTCCGGGAACCGCCCCAGCAGACCTTGCACCAGCGTGCCGTCCGGGTTGCCGGCCCCGGGGTGGACCACGACGCCAGCGGGCTTGTCGACCACGATGACGTCGTCGTCGGCGGAGACGACCTCGAACGGCACGCTCGCCTCGCCCCGCAGCGACCCGTCGGCCGCCGCCGGGACCGCCACGGCGAGCTCGTCACCTTCGGCCAGCCGCTCCTTGCCGCTCGTGCGCACGTCGCCGGAGACCCGCACGGCACCGGCCGCGACGAGCGCGGCCGCGTCGGCGCGCGAGAGCCCGGTGAGCATGGCGACCACCCGGTCGAGACGTTGGCCGTCGAGCGCAGCCGGGACGATCTCGGCGATGGCCTCCACGCGGGTCAGGTCCTCGGCGCGGGTCGGAGCGAGCGCCCGACCAGCAGCACGGCGCCGGTGACGATGGCCGAGTCGGCCAGGTTGAAGATCGGCCACCAGCCGAGGTCGACGAAGTCGACCACCGCGCCCTGCATGAACCCGCCGGCGCCGGACCGGAACAGGCGGTCGGCCAGGTTCCCGAGCGCGCCGGCGGCGACCAGGCCGGCGGCCACCGCGCCCGGGCGGGTACGGGGCGTCGAGCCCGCCACGAGGACCCCGACGACGACGAGGGCGAGCACGGCGATGAAGGGGCCGAGGCCCTTGCCGCCGCCGATGCTGAACGCCGCACCCGAGTTGCGGGCGAGGCGAAGGTCCAGGCTGGCCACGACGTGGACCGGCCCCCGGGGCAGGCGACGCAGCGCCCAGTCCTTGCTCAGCTGGTCGACCGCGAGCGCCGCCAGCACCGTGGCCCCGAGGAGCCCCAGGTGGCGCCGCGGCGGTTCGGGTCGCTCGGGAGCCGGCGCCGGGGTGGTCCGTGCCGACGGCTCCGGTGCGTCGGCGGGCTCGGTGCCCGGTTCGGTGCCCGGCGCCGCCATGGGCTACCCCCGGCGGCCGAGGCCGCCGGCCTTGAACTCGACCCGCTCCCGGGCCCACGGGATGGCCTCCAGCCGCTCTTTCGGGATCGGCTCGCCCGACACCTCGCAGATCCCGTAGGTGCCCTCGGCGAACTTGGCGAGAGCGTGGTCGATGTCGTCGACCGCCTGGCGGGCCTGGGCCGACAGCGCCAGGTCCCGCTCGCGCTCGATGTTCAGCGTGTCGCCCTCGCCGGACTCCTCGTCGAACTGCACGTCGCCGGGCTCGAAGTCGGCCACGAGGGCGTCCGCTTCGGCCCGGAGTGTCTCCGACTGGCGCAGGTAGGTGGCCCGCTCCTCGATCAGCGCCTGGTGCTGCTGCTCGAGCCACTTGGCCGGGAACGGCGACTTCCTGGCCACCTTGGCCGCCGGCTTGGCCGGTGCCGCCTTCGCGGCCGCCTTCGGTGCGACGGCGGCCTGCTTGGCCAGTGCCGCGTTACCGGCCGCCTTCGCGGCCGCCTTCGGTGCGACGGCGGCCTGCTTGGCCGGTGCCGCCTTCGCGGCCGTCGTCTTGCCCGCTGGCGCCTTGCCCGCCGTCGTTCTGTCGGCCGTCGTCTTGGCGGCACGCGTGGTGACCGGACCGTCCTTGGCCGGCGGTGCCTTCTTGGCCGGGACCGCCTTGGCGGTAGGTGCCTTCTTCGCTCTGCTGCTGGCCGCAGGAGCCATGCCTCGAACCTCCAGGGCCGGGAAGAGGGTGCCGGATCTTACGCGCGCCGCGCTCGCCGGGGCGAAGCGCGTGGTGCCCGTGCCGTCGTCCGCCGAGGTGCCGCGGGGAGAACCCACGGTCTCGGCACCCGGACGGCCGAGCGACGCTACCGGCCACTCCCTTCGACCGCACCCTCGGGTGCGTCCCCGTTCGTCAGGAAGGAGACGGTGAGCGGCGAGCCGTCCCCGAGCGTGCCGGCAGGTGCGCCGTCGGGCTCGGCGACGACGAGCTCGGTGGCCAGGGTCTCCCGGGCCACGAAGTCGCGGTGCTCCTCGAGCGCCGCCGCCGCCGCACCGCTGGCTCCCAGCCGGACCCGGACCCGGTCCGACACCTGGAGGTCGGCGTCCCGCCTCGCCTGGTTCACGAGCCGTATCGCGTCCCGGGCCAGCCCTTCGGCCTCGAGCTCGGGAGTCACCTCGGTGTCGAGCACGACGAGGCCCCGTCCACCGGGCAGTGCGGCGGCCGCGGCTCCCTCGCGGGCGACGAGGCGCAGCGAGTACTCGTCGTCCGCCAGCGTGCGGTCCAGGACCTGCACGGCGCCTCCCTCCGACGTCCAGTCGCCGGCCTTGACCGCCTTGATCAGATCCTGCACGCGCGGTCCGGTGCGCGGGCCCAGCACGCGGGGGACGAGCTGCAGGCGCAGCTCCCCGTGGGCGGCCACGTCGTCGCTCAGCTCCACGTGGCGCACGTTCACCTCCTCGCGGACCAAGCCCGTGAAGGGCTCGATGGCCGCGGCCCCCGGGACCGCCACGGTGAGCCGCCGCAGCGGGAGCCGCACGCGCCGCCCCGCCTCCTCGCGCACACCCCGGGCCGCCGAGCAGACCTCGCGGACGAGGTCCATGGCGGCGACCAGCTCGGGATCCGCCGGCAGTGCGTCCACGTCGGGCCAGTCGGCCAGGTGGACGCTGCGCTCCCCCGTCAACCCGGTCCACACCTCGTCGGTGACGAGCGGCAGGAGCGGAGCCGCGACGCGGCACAGCACGTCGAGAGCCGTGTGCAGCGTGTCGAAGGCGTCGGCGTCCTCCGCCCAGAAGCGGTCGCGGCTGCGCCGCACGTACCAGTTCGTGAGCACGTCGAGGAACCCGCGGATCTCGGCGCTGGCGGCCACGAGGTCATACGAGTCGAAGGCGGCCGTGGTCCCGGCCACGAGGTCGTGGAGCTTCGCCAGCAGGTAGCGGTCGAGCTCGCCGTGCTGGTCGGTGCGGAACCGTCCCTGGATGCCCGCCCCACCGCGGGCCGCGCCGGCGTAGAGCGTGAGGAAGTACCAGGTGTTCCACAGTGGCAGGACGGTCTGGCGCAGTGCGTCGCGGATGCCGGTCTCGGTCACCGCGTAGTCGCCGCCGCGCAGGATCGGGCTCGACAGCAGGTACCAGCGCATGGCGTCGGAGCCGTAGCGGTCGAAGACCTCGGTGACGTCGGGATAGTTGCGGAGGCTCTTGGACATCTTCTGGCCGTCCTCGCCGAGGACCGTGCCGTGGCAGATCACCGACTTGAACGCGGGCCGGTCGAACAGCGCCGTGGCCAGGACGTGCAGCGTGTAGAACCAGCCGCGCGTCTGGGGCGTGTACTCGACGATGAAGTCGCCCGGGAAGTGGTGCTCGAACCAGTGCCGGTTCTCGAACGGGAAGTGGACCTGGGCGAAGGGCATCGAGCCCGACTCGAACCAGCAGTCGAGCACTTCGGGGACGCGCCGCATCGTCGAGCGGCCGGTCGGGTCGTCGGGGTTCGGGCGGGTCAGCTCGTCGACCGCCGGCCGGTGCAGGTCGTCGAGGCGCACACCGAAGTCCCGCTCGAGCTCGTCGAGGCTGCCGTACACGTCCACGCGCGGATGGGCCGGGTCGTCGCTGCGCCACACGGGGATCGGTGAGCCCCAGAACCGGTTCCGGCTTATCGACC
Organism: Actinomycetota bacterium; assembly: GCA_016185275.1. Classification (GTDB taxonomy): domain Bacteria; phylum Actinomycetota; class Acidimicrobiia; order Acidimicrobiales; family Iamiaceae; genus JACPNX01. The sequence goes on from JACPNX010000003.1 coordinate 9,707, forward strand.
AGTCCCGGGCACCGGCCAGCCACTTGCCGAACTGGCCGTCCCTGATGTGCTCCGGCACCCAGGTGATCTTCCGGTTGAGCTCCACCATGCGGTCGCGCAGGGCCGTGACCTCCACGAACCAGGAGGAGACCGCCTTGTAGATGAGCGGGTTGGCGCACCGCCAGCAGTGCGGGTAGCTGTGGTCGTAGGTCTCGGAGCGCAGCAGCTTCCCGGCCGCCCGCAGGTCGTCGAGGATCCCGCGGTTGGCGTCGAAGACGTGCTCCCCCTGCCGGTCGGGCACGTTGGCCAGGAATCGGCCCCGCTCGTCCACGGTCATGACCAGTTCGATGCCGGCTTCCTGGCAGGCGATCTGGTCGTCCTCGCCGAAGGCGGGGGCCAGGTGCACGACTCCGGTGCCGTCCTCGGTGGTGACGAAGCCGGCGCCGAGGACCCGGAAGGCGTCCCCGCGGTCGGCGAAGTACTCGAACAGCGGCCGGTACCGCAGCCCGACCAGATCGGCTCCACGCACATGAGCGACGGGCTCGCCGTCACCCAGCTCGCGCTCGTACGCGCCGCGGCGGGCCTCGGCCAGCACGAAGCGCTGCCCGTCGACGTCGACGACCGCGTAGTCCACGTCGGGATGCACGGCCAGGGCCAGGTTCGACGGGAGCGTCCAGGGCGTGGTCGTCCAGGCCAGCAGTCGCGCCCCGGCCACTCCTGCCGCCCGGGCCCGCTCGTCGTCCAGGATCTCGAACGAGACGGTGGCGGCCGGGTCCTGCCGGTTGCGGTACACGTCGTCCATGCGCGTCTCGGTGTTGGACAGCGGCGTCTCGCAGCGCCAGCAGTAGGCGAGCACCCGGAACCCCTCGTAGAGGAGCCCCTTGCCCCACAGCGTCTTGAAGGCCCACATGACGCTCTCCATGTACGGCAGATCGAGCGTCTTGTAGCCGTCGTCGAAGTCGACCCAACGGGCCTGGCGGGTGACGTAGGCCCGCCATTCGGCGGTGTAGCGAAGCACCGAGGCGCGGCACACGTCGTTGAAGGCGGCGACGCCCATGGCCTCGATCTCGGGCTTGCCCGTGATGCCGAGCTGGCGCTCGGCCTCCACCTCCGCGGGTAGCCCGTGGCAGTCCCAGCCGAAGCGTCGCTCCACGCGCCGTCCCCGCATCGTCTGGTACCGGGGCACGGCGTCCTTGACGTAGCCGGTCAGCAGGTGGCCGTAGTGGGGCAACCCGTTGGCGAACGGGGGACCGTCGTAGAAGACGAACTCGTTGCTGCCGTCGGGGCCGGCCGGGCGCTGCTCCACCGAGGCGCGGAAGGTGCCGTCGGCGGCCCAGCGATCGAGGACGGCTCGCTCGATGTCCGGAAAGCTCGGCTGCGGGTCGACCTCGGGGTAGGGCACGGCTCCTCCTGCGGACTCGGTGGCCGCCCGTCGCCGCGGGCTGGTCAGGGTCTGCAGGGACGAGGCGGCGCACGTGCTCCGTCCCGCGGTACCACCCTGCTTGGCCGGTCGCCTTCGGGGGCGGCGCGACCCACTCGGTTGCCCCGGCGATCACGGGCCGGACCCGTCCGGTTCTACTGGGACGCCGCCGGATCAGCGTGGGGCGTCCGTTCTTCCGGAGGCTCGGAGGTGATGGCCTCGTCGTCGCCGCTGCCGCGCATGGTAGCGGCAGGACCCACGTCGGCTGCGCTGTCGTCTGCCGTGAGCGGGCGAGGCCCGTCACCCGAGAGCGGTTCCGGTTCCTCCTGGTCGACCCGGGCGGACACCCCGACGACCACGAGCGCCGCGGCGCCGAGCGCGATGGCCGCGTACAGCGCTCCCACCGAACCGGCCAGCAGGCCGAGGGCGACCAGGACCGCACCGGCGACGGCCAAGGCGAAGCTCAGCAGCAGGAGCATGCGCGACCCTTCGACACCGGCGATCGCCGCCCCTGCCGGGCAGGGTCAGCGACGGCGACCGAAGCGCGCCCGGCGGCGGTCGTCGGCACCGGCCGGTGCCGGCCCGCCCACGCGGCGGGAGCCCGACAGGGAGCCGACCGGCTCGTCCTCGGCCATGGCCTCGCGCAGCTCGGCGAGGAAGGCCTCCTCGCCGCGCGCGCCGAGGCCGGACGCCTCGGCGACCGGCGTGACCAGTTGAGGGGCGGCTGTCGGAGCGTCGATCACGACCGGCGCGGCCTCTCCTCGAGCACCCCGGCCCCGCTCGCGGCGCTCGCTGCCCCCGGCCGGTTCCGTGCCGTCGGGCATCGCCGCCCGGTCGACCGCCTCGCCGGAGGAGGCCACGTCGCCGTCTGCCCCTGCTCGGGTCGGCCGCTCGGCCGGACCGCCGGCGGCGCCCTGGTGGCCGGCTGGTCGGGCGGCCTCGCCGGCCCGTAGGTGCCCGTCGGCCGCGGTGTCGTCGGCGTCGGCGTCGGCGTCGGCGCCGGCGTCGACGCCGGCGTCGGCGTCGGCGGTGGGCGAACCGGCCGGGGCCGCAGCGCGCGACGGGCCCGAGGCCCGGTCCCCGGCCGCTCCCTCGGCGCCGGTACCGGGGACCAGATCCCCCACCCGGGCACCCGACAGGCCAGCAGGAGCGTCCACCCGGAAGGTGGCGGGGTCGTCGAGCAGCCGCTGCAGCTCGGCCAGCGACGATCGGAGCCCCAGCCGTTGCTCCTCGACGTGGCGCTCCAGGATGGTCACGTCGCCCCGCAGGGATTCCCGCAGGCCCTCGAGCCGCTCGATCTCACCCCGCAGCCGCGACCGCGCCTCCTCGTCGCGCCGGGCCGCTGCGGTCCGGGCACCGTCGAGGATGCGCGCCGCTTCGACCTTCGCCTCGGCGACCACCACGGCGGCCTCCTCGCGCGCCTCGCGGATCGCGGCGTCGGCGGTGCGCTGGGCCAGCACGAGGGTCCGCTGGATCTCGCCGGTCTCGGACCCACTCGGCTCGCCGCGGATCCGCCCACCGGCGTCGGCGTCGGCCTGCTGCTCTCGCGCTTCGGCCAGCTGGCGCTGGAGCTGGGCCACGCCACCGGCCACCCATTCGAGGAAGGTGTGCACCTCGTCGGGGTCGTAGCCCTTCCGGACGTGCGGGAAGTCGACGTCTTCGATCAGGAGCTTCGGCGTGAGTTCCATGGCGGCGATGGTAACGCCGCTCCCCGTGCCGATCGGGGAGCCTCGCGACGCGGCGCGAGCGGCCTCTCCGGCTCCTCGCGTCGAGCCCGATCCGGCTGTTGCGTCAGGCGTCGTAGCCACGCTCGTGGAGCCGCCGCCGTTCCTCGGCCGACACCTCGACGTTGCTCGGCGTGAGCAGGTACACCTGGTGGGCGACCTTCTCCATCTGCCCACCGAGCCCGTAGCAGAGGCCGCTGGCGAAGTCGATGACCCGGCGGGCCAGGTCGCGGTCGGCGGCCTGGAGGTTCACGATCACGGGCTGGCTGCCCTTGAACTTGTCCGCCACCTCCTGCGCCTGGTTGAACGACGTGGGCACGACCACGTGGGGCTTGGCGTTGGCCGCCGCCGGGATGGGACGGACCACGGGGCTGCGCGGCCGCGGCGGCGCCTGGCCCGCTCCGGCCATGGGACCGGCCACCGCCGGGACGGGCTCCGAGCGGGGTTCGCTGCGAAAAGGCCGGACCGTGCCGATGGCGGACGGCTCCTCCGCAGGAGCGCTCGGCGCGTAGCTGCCGGCGCCGGCGTTGGCCGGGACACGGGCGCGGGCGGGCGGAGCGGGTTCGGGCACCGGGTCGTCGTAGCCCGGGTCGTAGTCGTCGTACTCCTCGTCGGGCCCGAGCCCGAGGTAGATCATCGCCTTGCGCCACATCGTCGCCATGTGTCCCTCCTGCGGAACGCCACCTTAGTGTGCCGTCCCGGCCGGTCCGGAGGCGGTGCGGGGCCGGAAGCCGAACAGCGCGGTACCGATGCGCACCATCGTCGACCCGGCCGCGACCGCGGCCTCGAGGTCGGCGCTCATGCCCATCGATCGCTCCTCCAGGCCCAGGTCGTCGGCCAGGCGGCGCAGCAGGGCGAAGCCGGGCCCCGCGGCGTCCGGGCCTCCCTCGGCGCCGACCGCCATGAGCCCTCGCACGTCGAGGCCGAGCTCGCGGGCGGCGCGCACGAGCGCGGAGGTCTCTTCCGGCGCGCAGCCTCCCTTCTGCATCTCGTCGGACACGTTGACCTGGACCAGCACGGACGCGCCCGGGCACCGCCGGGCGATCTCGGCGGCGAGGGGCTCGCGGTCGACCGACTGCCACAGCGCGACGGACCGGGCCAGGCTCCGCACCTTGTTCCGCTGCAGCCGGCCGATGGCGTGCCACCGAACCGCGGGCCCGAGCCCCGGGTCCCGCGCCTCCGACGCCCCCGCCTTGCGGGCCAGCTCCTGCGCGTAGTTCTCACCGAGGTCCGCCACGCCACCGGCCCGGGCCACGGCCACGGCCACGGGCCCGAAGCCCTTGGTCACCGCCACGACGGTGACCCTGGCGGGGTCGCCCCCGGCCGACACGATCCGGTCCCGCACCCGGGCCAGCCGCTCGACGAAGGCGGTCACCGTGGCGGGCTCCGGGATGGCCGAACCGCCGCCGCCGGCTGCGCTCACGGCTCGATCCACGTCACGGCGGCCAGGCGCTCCACCTCGCCGCGGGCACGGTGCGAGAACCAACGGTCCGGATCGCACGCGGTGCAGCCTCCGACCTCGTCGAGCGACCGCACGCCCAGCGCTCCGAGGACGTGGCGCACACCGGCCGCCACGTCGAAGCCGCCCGCGCCCCACATCGTCGTGCCCCGCACCACCTCACCCAGGGAGGCCACCACCCGATCGAGCTCCTCGGCGCCGAACTCGTAGCAGCCGACGCGGATGCACGGCCCGAGCACGGCGCTGATGTCACGCGCGCCGATCGAGTGCATGGCCGACACCGTCCGCTGCAGGACACCGCCCGCGAGCCCGCGCCAACCTGCGTGGGCCGCACCGACCACGCCCGCCTCGGCGTCGGCGAGCAGCACGGCGGCACAGTCGGCGGTCTGCACGGCGAGGACCGCTCCCGGAACGGCGGTCACCGAGGCATCGGCCGCGGCACCCGCGTGCTCGCCGGGACGGGTGACGACGACGACGTCGGCTCCGTGAACCTGGTGGAGCCACGTCCACGGGTGCGGTGCGAGGCGGGCCCTGCGGGCCTCGAGCGCGGCGGGATCGCCACCGACGCGCAGGTCCCCGTCGGCCCGGCTCGAGAAGGCGGTGCGGACCGCCACCGGCGGGCGGGCTACTTCAGGAAGGACGGGACGTCGAAGTCGTCGTCGTCGCCGCCGAGCTCAGGGCCGGCCGACGTGTCGGCGAACAGGTCGCGCACCGGTCGGTGCGCAGCCGTGCCGGCGATCTCCTCGGCGCCACGCTGGCGGGCGGCCGACGGGTCGTCCCAGCGGTCGAACCCGGCGGCGATCACCGTGACGCGGACCTCGTCGCCCATCTCGTCGTCGATGATCGTGCCGAAGATGATGTTGGCATCCGGGTGGGCGACGCCGTGGATCACCTCGGCCGCCTCGTTCACCTCGAACAGGCCGAGATCGGACCCGCCGGAGATGCTGAGCAGGATCCCGCGGGCGCCCTCGATGGATGCCTCCAGCAGGGGGCTCGAGATGGCGTTGCGGGCGGCCTGCAGCGAGCGCCCTTCACCGGAGGCGTGCCCGATGCCCATGAGCGCCGACCCCGCGTTCGACAGGATCATCTTCACGTCGGCGAAGTCGGTGTTGATCACGCCCGGCGTGGTGATGAGGTCGGTGATGCCCTGCACGCCTTGGAGGAGCACCTCGTCGGCCATCTTGAAGGCGTTGAGCATCGACGTCTTCTCGTTCGACACGGTGAGCAGCCGGTCGTTCGGGATGACGATCTGCGTGTCGACCTTCTCCTTGAGCCGCTGGATGCCCTGCTCGGCCTGGACCGAGCGGCGCCGGCCCTCGAAGGCGAACGGGCGGGTGACCACGCCGATGGTCAGCGCACCGATGCCCTTCGCGATCTCGGCGATGACCGGGGCGCCGCCCGTGCCGGTGCCGCCGCCCTCGCCGGCGGTGATGAAGACCATGTCCGCGCCCTTCATCACCTCCTCGATGTCCTCGCGGTGCGACTCCGCGGCCTCCTTGCCGACGTCGGGATCGCTGCCCGCACCGAGGCCCCGGGTCAGCTCGCGGCCGATGTCGAGCTTGACGTCGGCGTCGCTCATGAGCAGCGCCTGCGCGTCGGTGTTCACGGCGATGAACTCGACGCCCTTCAAGCCCGCGTCGATCATGCGGTTCACTGCGTTCACGCCCCCACCACCGATGCCGACGACCTTGATCACCGCGAGGTAGTTCTGCGGGTTACCGACCATGGTGATCTCCCTCCAAGGGGGTGGGGCTCGGCGATGCGGTCCTGGCGCAACGGCGCGGGTGGGGTGGTCCGGCCGGAGCAGCCGGGCACAGCAACGACGCCCATCCCGCACGGGTAGCGCCGGTTCCCTCGATCTGAGGTCGAGGGTTACGTCAACCTCTGGTGAACCTCGACACGCTACGCACACCCGGGCCGGCGGGTCAAGACGGGCGCGGTCGGTACCCGCACGTCGGCCACGGCCAGGCAGCGGCGGTCGATCGTGCGCAGCAGCAGGTCCACCGCCTGCAACTTCGCCGCCCGCTCCTCGCTCCCGCCGAGGCGCACCACGCCGCCGTCGCGCAGGACCAGCAACACATCGGTCCCTGCGACCCACACGACCGACACCTGGCCCGCGGCCGCTGGCGAAAGGCCCCGGACCACCGCCAGCGCGGGGCGCGCGGCGACGATCGTGGTTCCGGCGGGCTGGCCGAGCACGGCCTTCAGCCCCGCGATCGTGAGCAGTCCGGCCGCCGGCCGCGCGCGTCGCTCGAGCAGCCGGCCGGTGCGGTCCACGAGGATCGTCGCTCCGCCGTCCACCGCCGCTTGGGCCACCGCCGTGCGCTCGACGACCGCCACGCTGACCGTGCCCGGCCAACGGCGCGCCACCTTGGCGCGCTCCACCCAGGGCAGGCCCTCGATCCGGCGCACGGCCAGGCCGGTGTCGATGTCGACCATCGCCTGCCCTCGCCGGATCCCCGAGGCGTCCAGCAGCACCGCCGACGACGTGCGCCGTGCGCCGCTGACCCGCACGTGGTCCACGTCGAGGACCGGCGAGCGGACCAGCGCAGCCGCGACCGCGAGCATCCCTACGGCGGCGCCGAGGGCACCGAGCCGCCGCAGCCGCCGCCGGCCCTCACCGCGGCGGATCTCGATGCGACGCGCGCGGATCCGCGGGTGCGGCGAACGGGCCGGCGGCTCGGGCGGCCGGGTCGGTGGCGGAGCGGTCGCGGTCACCGGGGCTCCTGGGTGGCGTCGAAGCCCACCATCACGGTCTCGGGTTGCAGGTCCACGCCGGCGCTCTCGCGGACGCGCCGGCGCACCTCTTCCATGAGGGCGCGCACGTCGTCCGCCGAACCACCCTCATCGGCCTGGAAGAAGTTGGCGTGCTTGGGTGAGACGGTCGCGCTGCCGACCCGCAGACCCTTGCAACCGGCGGATTCGATGAGCCGGCCGGCCGACTCACCGGGCGGGTTGGTGAACACGGACCCGGCGTTCTGGCCACCCGGTTGGTTGGCTCTCCGCCACCGGACGATCTCCGCGATGGTCGCCTCCCCGGCGGCGCGGTCGCCGGGAGCGAGCCGCAGGTCGGCCCGCACGACGACGTCGGACGGCCCGAGAGCCGATCGCCGGTAGCCGAGAGCGAGATCGGCGGCTGCCACGTCCTCATCCTCGCCGCTGGCCAGGTCGACCACGCGGACCCGGACCAGTGACGCCGCCATGTCCGCGCCGTGGCCTCCGGCGTTCATGCGCACGGCGCCGCCCACCGAGCCCGGTACTCCGACCGCCCACTCGAAACCGCTCAGGCCGGCGGCGACGGTGCGCCGGGCCACCACGGGCAGGCTCGCGGCCCCGCCCGCCCGCACCAGTGTCCCGTCCACGTCGGCCGAGGAGAACGCTTCGCCGAGCACGACGGCGACACCGGGAAAGCCGGCGTCGGCGACGAGCAGGTTGGAGCCGCGACCCACCACGAGCGTGGGCGTACCAGTCCCGGCGAGCGCCGCCGCGAGACGCCGCAGCGCCGGGTGGTCGGCGGCTTCGACGAGCAAGGCGGCCGGCCCGCCGACGCGGTAGGTCGTGAGCGGGCCGAGGGGCACGTCGCGCCGGGCGCAGTCGCCCATCTCGTGCGCCACGGCCTCGAGCACCGCCGCATCGACGGCTGCGCTGCCGGAGGATCTACCGGCGCTCACGGCTGCGGCTCGGCCGTCCGGCCGGCTGCGGCTGACCGGTGACGGAGACGGGCCATGATCTCGTCCGGCCACGCCGTGATGTCGCCCGCTCCCAAGGTCAGGCACAGGTCGCCGGGGCGCAACTCGGCGCTCAGGTACCCGAGGACGTCGTCGTGGTGAGGTAACCAGGCCACCCGGGACCACGGGTGGCTCGACAGGACTGCGTCGACGACGAGCTTGCCGGTGACACCCGGCTGAGGTGCCTCGCCCGCGCCGTAGACGTCGGTGACGACTACCAGGTCGGCGCCCACGAACGAGTCCCCGAAGTCGCGCCAGAGCGCAGCCGTGCGCGAGTACCGGTGAGGCTGGAAGACCACGACCACCCGGTCGAAGCCGGTCCGGCAGGCGGTGTCCACGACGGCGCGGACCTTGCCCGGGTTGTGGGCGTAGTCGTCGACGAAGGTGACACCCGCCGCGCTGCCGCGTTGCTCGTAGCGTCGTGCCACGCCCGCGTAGCGCGCCAGGGCCCGCACGGCGGCGTCGATCGGGGCCCCGACGAGGTGCCCCGCCACGAGGGCCGCCGTGGCGTTGCGGACGTTGTGGAGCCCCGGCACGGGCAGCACGACCTCGGCGATCACGTCGCCACCGTGGCGCACCGTGAAGGCCGAGCCCTCGCGCCCGGTGCTCGCCACCACGATGCGGTAGTCGGCGCCTTCGGCCGTGCCGTAGGTGGCGGCGCCGTGGCGGGCGGCCAGCCGGGCGGCACAGGGGTCGTCGGCACACGCGACGTTCGGGCCCGGGGCCTCGCCGAGGAACCGGTCGAACGCCGCTTCGACGGCGGCGAGGTCGCCGAAGAAGTCGAGGTGGTCGGCTTCGACGTTCGTGACCACGACCCGCTCGGCGGCGATCTCGAGGAAGGTGCCGTCGCTCTCGTCGGCCTCGACGACGAACCACTCGCCCGCGTCCCACACCGCGCCCGAGCCGATCTCGTGGAGGTCGCCGCCGATGATGAAGGGCGGCCGCAGGCCGGCCTCGACGAGCACCAGCGCCAGCATCGACGCCGTGGTCGTCTTCCCGTGGGTGCCGGAGACGGCGATCGTCCGGCGGGTGGCGGCGATGGCGGCGAGGATCTCGGCGCGCCGGAGCACGGGCACGCCGCGCTCGCGGGCGGTGACGACCTCAAGGTTCGCCTCCGGGATGGCGGTGGAGATGGCCACCGCGTCGACGCCGTCGAGGTGCGAGGCGTCGTGGCCGACGCGGACCTGCACGCCCTGCGCGGCCAGGCGAGCCAGGATCGGCAGGTCCTTGAGGTCCGAGCCCGACACGGTATGGCCCATCCCGGCCAGGGCGGTGGCGATGGCGCTCATCCCCGGGCCGCCCACCCCGACGACGTGCAGGCGCGACGGGCGCGTCAGGTCGATGAGCGGGCCAGTGGAGACCTCAGCCACGACCGCCCTCCTCGGGCGGATCGACGGTCGCGGCAGCCGCGGGGGTGGGCGAGCGGTCGGTCCGGGCGGCGCGCTCCACCACCGCCGCCACCTCGTCGGCGGCGTCGGGCCGGGCGGAGGCGCGCATGGCGGCCGCCATGGACGCGAGGCGGTCGCGGTCGCGCAGCAGAGCATCGAGCTCACGCTCGAGGCGGTCGGCGTCGAGCTCGTCGTCGGGGACGATGACGGCACCGCCGAGCGCAGCCACCGCCTCTGCGTTGGCCTTCTGGTGGTCGCGGGAGGCGATCGGCAACGGGACGAGCACGGCCGGCACTCCGGCGGCCATCAGCTCGAACACCGAGCCACCGCTGCGGGTGACCGCCACGTCGGCGGCGGCGAGGAGCAGATCCATGCGGTCCTCGTACTCGACGAGCTGGTGGACCAGACCGCCGGAGTGCGGCAGCGGCGACTGGCGGACCACCTCGGCGAAGTCGCGGCGGCCGACGACGTGGCGGATGGCGAGATCGGCGCGGTCCCGCCATCGCTCGACCAGCCCGAGCACCGCCTCGTTGATGCGGCGGCTGCCCAGCGAGCCCGAGAAGACGGCGACGACGGAGCGGCCGTCGGGCAGACCGAGCTCGGCCCGGGCACCCCGACGGTCCGGGTGCCCGGCCACGGCGCGGATCTCCGGCCGAAGGGGGTTGCCCGTGACGACGGCGCGCGGCAGGTCCGTCCCTTCGAAGGAAACGGCCGAAGCGGACGCGAACCGCCGCAGCACCCGGTTCACCGCGCCCGCCAGCCGGTTCTGCTCCAGCAACACGATCGGCACCCGGGCGAGGACCGCGCCGACGCCGCACGCGAACGACGCGTAGCCGCCGAGGACGACCACGACCGCGGGCCGGTGCCGGCGCACGATGCGGATGCCGCCCGCCAGCGCGCGCACGAGGTCCAGCGCGGCGGTCACGTTGGCCAGGGCCGCCCTGCGTTGGAGGCCGCGGCCCGGCAGCAGGTCGACGGAGAAGCCCGCCGACGGCACCACGGTGCCCTCCGGTCCCCGCGCCGCGCCGACGAAGTGGATCGTGGCCGGGTCGTGTCCCCGCTCGACCAGCGCGCGGGCCACGGCCAGGCCCGGGTTCAGGTGCCCGGCCGTGCCGCCGCCGGCGACGATCGCCCAGGTGCCCTGGGCGCCGTCCCCCTCTCGCCGTCTTCCCATCAACGGGAGCCGGCGCGGCGCGGGGCGCCACCGGCGGGCACCGGGGCGGGCACCCTGGCGGGCACCGGGGCGGGCACGTTGGCCGCCGGCAATCCTGCGCCGGCACGAGGCGTCCGGGCGATGTTCAGCAGGAGCCCCGTGGCCGTCATCGTGACGAGCAGCGACGACCCGCCGTAGGAGACGAAGGGCAGCGGGACGCCGGTCACCGGCAGCAACGCGACCACGACGCCGATGTTGACGAACGCCTGGACGAGGAACCACGTCGTCACGCCGGTGGCCACCAGCGCGCTGTAGCGGTCGGGAGCGCGCATGGCGATCCGCACGCCGACCACGGCGAGGGTCACGAACAGGAGCACCACGAGCACAGCGCCGGCGAAGCCGAGCTCCTCACCGATGATGGCGAAGATGAAGTCGGTGTGGGCGAACGGAAGGAAGCCCCACTTGGCCCGCGACGCTCCGAGCCCCCTGCCCCCGACCCCGCCGTCGCTCAGCCCGATCAGCGACTGCACGTTCTGGTAGCCGGTGTTCTGCGGATCGGCCCACGGGTTCAAGAACGCGAAGAAGCGGGCGCGTCGGAACGGCGTCGTCATCATCAGGTAGGCCGCGCCGGCGGCGCCGAGGGCCGCAGCGAGGAACAACGGGCCGCCCCGGGCGCCGGCCACCCAGAGCATCGTGAGGACGATCGCCGCGAGGATGATCGTGGTGCCGAGGTTCGGCTGGGCCAGGACGAGCACCGCGAGCACGATCAGCACACCGACGACCGGCAGGAACGTGCGGAACATGTCGTGCACCTCCGAGGCCCGCTTGGCCAGGAGGTCCGCCACGAACAGCAGCGCGGTCAGCTTGGCGAACTCGGACGGCTGGAGCTGGAACGGACCGAGGTCGATCCAGCGCGTCGCGCCGTTGGCCGACGCGCCGACGCCGGGCACGAGCACGGCCACCAGGGCCGCGAGGGTCGCGAGCAGGGCGATGCGGCAGATCCGGCGCCAGACCCGGCGTTCGAGCACCAGGAACAGCCCCATGCCGAGCGCTCCCATGACGGCCCACGCGCCCTGGCGCACGAAGTAGCTCCAGGTGGAACCGGTCTCCTCGAACGACACCACCGACGACGACGACAGGACCATGACGAGGCCGAACAGCACGAGCACACCGACCAGGCTGAGGAGCACCCAGAACTCGCCGGTGGACTCCCCAGGCAAGCTCGGCCGGCGCCAGGCCCGGCGTCGTCCGGCGGCGACCTCCGGCGTGCCGCGGCCGCTCGCCTCGCGCGCC
>JACPNX010000003.1:21895-79969 GCA_016185275.1 Actinomycetota bacterium
GGTGGGGGCCGCCGGCCGGCGGGTCGTCGGCGGCGCGCTGCTCACCGGGGCCCCACTACGCCGGCGACCTCGCGGGCGGCCCGCGCGAAGTCGTCCCCGCGCTCGGCGTAGGACCCGTACCAGTCGAACGAGGCGCACGCGGGCGACAGCAGGACCACGTCGCCCGGCTCGGCGAGGTCCCGCGCGGCGGCGACGGCTTCGTCCATCGACGCGGCGTCGCGCACGGGGCGTACGCCGGCGAACGCCCCGGCCACCTCGGCGGAGGCCTCGCCGATGGCCACGACGGCGCGCACGTGCGGCGCGGCGCCGGCCAGCGCGCCCAGATCGAGACCCTTGTTGCGGCCCCCGGCGATGAGGACGACGGAGTCGAAGCCGCAGACCGCGGCCAGCGTGGCGTGCGGCGCGGTGGCCTTGGAGTCGTCGTACCAGCGCACGCCTCCAGCATCGCCGACCAGCTCGACTCGGTGAGGGAGCCCCCGGAAGCCACGGAGGGCTGCGGCCGCGCCGTCGAGGGTGGCGCCCGCTCCCACAGCCGTCGCCGTCGCCGCCAAGGCGTTGGCCAGGTCGTGGGGCAGCGCCCGGTGGAGCTCGGCGGTGGGCAGGTAGGTCGAGCCGTCCGGGGCGACGAGGTGGCCGGCCGCGACGTGCCAGTCGGCCGAGGCTGCGGCCGCGAAGGTCTGCACGTGCGGCGCCCGGGCGGCGTGGCGGGCGACGACCGGGTCTTCGGCGTTGGCGACGGCCAGACCGTCCTGGGGCAGCAGCTCGAACAGCCGCGCCTTGGCGCTCTCGTAGCCGGCGACGTCGGCGTGCACGTCCAGGTGGTCCGGGGCGAAGTTGAGCCACGCGCCGACCCGCGGTGCGAAGCGGTGCAGCGGGGCCAGGCGGAACGATGACGCCTCGACCACAAAGACCTGGGGCCACGGATCGTCGATCGCCTCGACCAGGGGCACCTCGGTGTTGCCCGCGTCCGCGGCCCTCGTGCCCGAGGCTTCGAGGATCCGCGTCACGAGCGTCGTGACCGTCGTCTTGCCGTCGGTGCCGGTCACCGCCACGCACGGGCGGCTGTCCCATGCCGCGGCGAGGTCGAGCTCGCCCCACCGGGGCACCGAGCGCTCGGCGGCCAGGCGGAAGGCGGGGTGGCGCTCGGGGACACCGGGGCTCGGGACGAAGGCGGCGCAACCGTCGAGCAGCGCGGCCAGCCGATCCTCCGTCGGCGCGACCTCGAGGGGCACACCCAGCTCCTCGGCGACGTCGCGCGCGCCCGGCCCGGGACGGTCGTCGGCGAGCACCACCTCGCCGCCGCGCCGGCCGAGGGCCCGGGCCACGGCACGGCCGGTGACGCCGAGCCCCAGCACCAGTGCGCGGCCGTCGAACGGCGGCGCTGCCTCGCCCGTCACTGGTTGGTGAACTGGATGTAGTCGGCGAGGAACACGCCGAGCGCGACGGCCGTCGAGAGCCCGGCGAGGATCCAGAAGCGGATGATGATCGTCGTCTCCGGCCAGCCCGCCAGCTCGTAGTGGTGATGGATCGGGGCCATCCGGAACACCCGGCGGTGGAACACGCGGAACGCGAAGACCTGGAGGATGACCGACAGGGTCTCGAACACGAACAGCCCACCGATGATCGGCAGGAGCATCTGCGTGTTGGTCAGGAGAGCCAGCCCGGCCAGCCCGGCGCCGAGGGCGAGCGATCCGGTGTCGCCCATGATGATGCGCGCCGGAGCCGCGTTCCACCACAGGAACCCTGCCGTGCCGCCGAGCATCGCGGCCGACACGACGGCCAGGTCGAGCGCGTGGGGCACCTGGTAGTTGGCGAAGGTGCCGCCCGGTACCACCACCCCGTTGTTGCGGAACATCCAGAAGCTGATGACCGTGTACGCCGCGAAGCCGAAGATCGACGAGCCGGCGCCCAAGCCGTCGAGGCCGTCGGTGATGTTGACGGCGTTGGTGCACGCCGAGATGAGCACGACCGCCCAGATCAGCCACACCAGCCGGCCGAGCTGCAGTCCGGGAAGGTCGAAGCGGGTGAACGACAGGGTCGTCTTGACCGGGGTGTACTGCACGGCGAGGCCCGCAAAGCCGATGGCCACGGTGAGCAGACCCAGCGTCTTGGCCCGCTTCGACAGGCCGAGGTTGCGTTCGTTGGTCACCTTGATCCAGTCGTCGATCCCGCCCACGACGGCGGCTCCGGCGATGAGGCCCATGACGAGGATGCCCGAGCGGCTGAACGTCATGCCCCGCCGGACGTGGGCGAAGACGTAGCCGGCCACCGCTGCGACGACGATGGCGATGCCACCCATCGTCGGCTTGCCCGCCTTGACCTTGTGGCCCTCGGGGACGTCTTCGTGGATGGGCTGGCCGATGCCGTGCCGGCTCAGCCAGTCGATGAGGTAGCGGGTGCCGACGAGCGAGAAGGCGAGGCTCATGCCGCCTGCGAGCAGGATGGCGATCACGCGGGCCAGCCCTCGCGGGCGAGGCGGGAGAGCTCCATGCGGGCGACCACACGGTCGTCGAAGGGCACGGCGCGATCGCCGGCCACCTGCGTGGTCTCGTGGCCCTTGCCGGCGATCACCACGACGTCGCCCGGCCGGGCCGACCGCAGTGCGATGGCGATGGCGGCGCGCCGGTCGGGTTCGACGACGGCGTCGCCGCGGCGTTCGTCCATGCCCTGGAGCACCGCGCCGATGATCGCATCCGGCTCCTCGGAGCGCGGATTGTCCGAGGTGAGCACGACCAGGTCCGCGCCTCGGGCGGCCGCGTCGCCCATGTACGGACGCTTGCTGGCATCCCGGTCGCCACCGCACCCGAACACGACGAGCACCCGCCCGCCGGTCAGCTCCCGAGCGGCCGAGAGCACCTTGTCGAGCCCGTCCGGCGTGTGGGCGTAGTCGACGACGACCGTGAACGGTTGGCCGGCGCGGACCGGTTCGAACCGACCGGGCACGGGCCCGGCCGCGGTCAGGCCCGCGGCCACCACGCTCGGCGCCACACCGAGGTCCTCTGCGGCGGTGGCTGCGCCGATGGCGTTGAGCAGGTTGAAGCGCCCGGCCAGCTCCAGATGGACCTGCTCGCCCCTCCAGCGGAACGTCGTGCCCGACGGAGCCAGCGCGACGTCGCTCACGTCGTCAGCCGAGTACCCGCGCATGGGGATCGGCGCGACATCTCGCAAGAGCCGCCCGTGGGCGTCGTCGAGGCAGGTGACGCCCCGCCGCGACCGCCCCGGCTCGAACAGCAGCACCTTGGCCGCGAAGTAGGCCTCCATGGTGCCGTGGTAGTCGAGGTGGTCCCGGCTGAGGTTGGTGAAGACGGCCACGGCGAAGCGCGTCCCGTCGACGCGCTGCTGTGCGAGCGCGTGCGAGGACACCTCCATGGCGACCGCCCGCTTCCCCTCGTCGACGAACCGTGCGAGCGTGCGCTGCAGCTCCGGGGCCTCAGGGGTGGTCCTGGCCCCGGTGAGCGTGCCGACGACGCCGCACGGCCGACCGTCCGCCTCGAGCACCGCCCTGAGCAGGTGCGTCACCGTCGTCTTGCCGTTGGTTCCGGTGACTCCCACGATGTCCATGCGCTGCGACGGGAACCCGTGGAAGGCGGCGGCCACCGGGCCCATCGCGGCGCGCACCGAGGGCACGACGACCTCGGGGACGCCGAGGCCGAGGCGCCGCTCCACCAGCAGCGCCACCGCCCCCCGGGCCAGCGCGGCGGGGGCGTGATCGTGCCCGTCGCTGGCCGTGCCGGGTACGCAGCAGAACAGCGCGCCCGGCAGGACCGCCCGAGAGTCGTGCACGACCGATCCGATCTCCACCGAGGCGCGCTCCCCCACCAGGCGCGGCGCGGCCGGCGCGAGTCCCGGCCGGGTCGCGTCGACCAGCACGTCGAGGCGCACGTCAGGGAGGTCCGCCCGGCGCTGCGGGACTCGACGTCGGCGGGTTCGAACCCGGCGCCGACACCACCGGCCCCGCGGGCACGGTGTCTCCGGTGGGCTCGGTGGGGGGAGGCGACGCCGGCACGGTCGAGCCGGGCACGGTCGAGCCGGGCACGGTCGAGGCGGGCACGGTGGCGACCGGCGCGGTCAGCGACGAGGGCGGCACCTGGAAGCGGCGGAGGGCGACGCGAGCGAGCTCGCTGAAGGTGGGGGCGGACACCGCCGAGGCGAAGATCGAGCTCGACGGCTCGTCGATGACGACGATCACCGAGAGCTGGGGACGCTCGGCGGGCACCATCCCGACGAAGGTCGCCATGTAGCGGTAGCGCCCATCCGGCCATCGGTACCCGCCCGTCGGCGAGGGCTTGCGGGCCGTACCGGTCTTGCCTGCCACCGTGTACCCGGGCACGGCGGCCTTGACGCCCGTCCCCTCGGGGCGGGCGACCACGCCGGTGAGCAGCTGGCGCATGATGCGAGCCGTCCCGGCCGACACGACCCGCCGCCGCCGGCTGGCCGGGGCTGGCTGGCGACGGCCCTCCTGGTCGACGGTGGCCCGCACGAGCTTCGGGGCGACCGCCACTCCGTCGTTGGCGATGGCGTTGAAGGCGTCGAGCATCTGCAGCGGGGTGACCGCGATCCCCTGCCCGATCGGGATGGCACCGATCGACGTCCCCGACCACTCGTCGAGGGGCAGCATCAGCCCCTTGGTCTCGCCGGGGAAGCCCAGGCCGGTGGCCGAGCCGAACCCGAAGCGGCGCAGGTAGCGGTCCAAGCGGTCGCGGCCGAGGCGCTTGGCGACGGTGATGGCCCCGATGTTCGACGAGCGGGCGAGGATGTCGGCGACGGTCCACGGCGCGACCGGGTGGGCGACGTCGTCGGTGAACATGTGGTCGCCGACCATGAGACGGTCGGGTATCGGCATGACGGTGTCCGCACCGACGGCCTTCTCCTCGAGGGCGCCGGCGATCGTGATCATCTTGTTGACCGAACCCGGCTCGTAGACGCTGGTGATCGCCTCGTTGCTCGACGTGTTCTCCACCAGGGGCTCACCCGGCTTGGCATTGGGGCGGACCCGCACGCTGGCCATCGAGAGGATCTCGCCGGTGCGGGGGTCGGAGACGATGGCGGTGCCGCCCTTGGCCCCGGCGGCGACCACCCGGTCGCCCAGGATGCGCTCGGTCTCGTACTGCAGCGACCGGTCCAGGCTCAGCTCGACGTTGGTGCCGGGCCGCGCCGGCTCGATGCGCTGCTCGCCACCGGCGATCGTCCCCGGACGTCGGGTCGCCGCTCGCTCGTAGGTGATGCGGCCAGCGCGGCCCTGCAGCACGGCGTCGTACTGCTTCTCGACGCCCGACGCCCCGACGGTGCCGTCGGCGCTGACGCGACCGAGCACGGCGCGGGCGAGGTCCCCACCGGGCTCGCTGCGCTTGAACTCCTCGAACATGCCGATCCCGGGCAGCCGGAGCTTGCGGATCCGCTCGGCCACCGAGTCCGGGACGGTGTGGGCGAGCAACTGGTAGCGGCCGCGCCCGACCAGCAGGCGTTGCAGCTCACCGGCGCCCATCCGCAGCAGGGGGGCCAGCTTCGCGGCCGTCGTGCGCGGCGAGACGACCAGCGTGGGGTCGGCGAAGACCGACTCGAGGGGCGTGGACAGCGCGAGCGCGGCGCCATTGCGGTCGAGCACGGCACCCCGCCCGGCAGGGATCACCTGCGACACGAAGCGTTGGCGGTTCCCGGCGGTGAGCGGCCGCGCCGGGCTGACGAGCTGGATGTCGGCCAGCTTGACGACCGTGGCCGCGAGCAGGGTGCACAGCACGACGACCAGCACGACGAGACGGCGCCGCATCACCTTCGGAGCCACCGGGCGACCGGCGCCGCGGGGCCGCGTGACGGCCCGGAACAGGGCCACGACGCCGCGCGCCGCCATCCCGACGGCCGCGGCCACGACGGCGGCGGCGATCCCTACGGCCGTGCGGCCGCCACCGGGCCCTTCACCGACCCGTCGGCGTGCCGGCTCGACGCGGCTGCGCCGTGGCTCGGGGCGCCGACCGGCCTGCGCCCGCACGCCACGAGGAGGAGACGGCGTCGCGCGAGGGGCTGCGTGGGTCCCACCAGGGTGAGGCCGGGCGGTGGGCGGTTCGGCGCGGACAGGGCGAGCCGTCGACCGGACCGTCCGGTTCGAAGGATGGGCGGCGCGCCCGGTGCTCGAACGGGCCCGGTGGACCGAGGCCGCGCTCCCGCCGGCATGGGACGACCCGCGCCCCGCACCGACCGCGGCCCGGCTCCGGTCCGCGGTGCGGCCGGTGGCCGCGACACGACGGTCGCCGGTCGCCGCCCGGGCTCGGCCGTCCGCGGGGCGCGGCTCGCGGCGCCCGCTCAGCCACGCGTCGAAGGCGCCGTCGGCGCCCGTCCCGCGGGGACGGTCGGTCACGGGTGGCTCGCGCCGCCGGGCCCGGCCCCGCCTGCGCCCGACCCGGCGGCGGCGGCGCCCGTTGCCGTCGCGGTCTGATCGGCGGACCCCGGTTCGGCCGGAGCGGTGGTCGGCGTCGTGGACGCCGGCGGCGCAGTCGTCGCGCCGGACGCCGGAGCGGTCGTGGACCCGGGGGCCGGCGGCGCCGCGGTGGTCGGCGGCGTGGCCCGTTGCGTGCTCGACACCGCGACGCTGCCGTCGGATCCCTCGACGATGTAGGTCACCCCGGGCGGCACGATCATCCCCTGCGCCTGCGCCTGGTCGACGATCCGCTGCGGCGACTCGAGGTCGGCCTCGCGCAGGCGCAACCGGGCCTGGCGCGCCTGCTCCTGGCGGACCGACTGCTGGAGATCGTCCAGGCGGCGCTGCCCCGTGACCAGCACGGCGTGGGCCATGGCGTTCGCGAGCAGGGCACCGAGCAGTGCGAGCCCCACGGCCACCACCGCCATGCGCACGCGGCGCCGGCGTGGACTGCGACCCACGACCTCGAGCCGGCGCGCCCCGGGCACTGCCTCGGGAGCGCGCGCCGGAGCCGGCGCGGCGAGGGCAGGCATGGCGGCCGTCGCTGCGGCCGCGGTGCCACCACCCCCGCTACCGCCACCGGCACCGGCACGGACGACCGGCACCTGGCCCGAAGCCGCGGCTGCGAGCCACGCGCGCCCGGTCGGGCCGGTGGCTGTGGTGGCGCCGGTGGAGGCGCGGGGGGCGCTCGACGTCGCGCCCCGCGCTCCGGCGCCGCCGGGCCTCGACGCCTCGTCGAGCACTCCGGGTCGACGGTCGGTGGAGCGTTGGCGCGGAGGCGACGCGGTCATGTCGAGGACCCTTCGGGCGATCGGACAGTCTTTTCGAGCGCGCGCAGGCGGGCGCTCCGGGCCCGGGGATTGGCGGCCACCTCGGCGGCTCCGGGCTTGAGCGCGCCGCGCCGCAGCAGGCGCGCCACCGGCATGGCGCCGCAGACGCACGGCAGCCCGGGCGGGCAGGTGCAGCCGCCGTCAGCCGCGGCGCGGAAGCGCTCCTTGACGAGGCGGTCCTCACCCGAGTGGTAGGCCAGGACCACGGCCCGCCCGCCGGGCTGCAGGACGGAGATGGCCTGGTCGAGCGTGCGGGCGAGGATTCCGAGCTCCTCGTTGACCGCCATGCGCAGGGCTTGGAAGGTCCGCTTGGCGGGATCGCCCCCCCGGCGACGGGCCGGGGCGGGGGTGGCGTCGCGCACGACGCGGGCCAGTGCGCCCGTCGTGCCGATGGGGCGGGCGGCGGTGATCGCGCGGGCGATGCGCCGGGCGTTGCGCTCGTCGCCGAGCTCCTGGAGGATCCGCACGAGCTCGGCCTCGTCGACGGCGTCGAGGAGCTCCGCCGCACTCGGGCCGCCGGTTGGGTCCATCCGCATGTCCAGGGGACCGTCGACGTCGTCCCGGTAGGAAAAGCCGCGGTGGGCGCGGTCGACCTGGGGAGACGAGACACCGAGGTCGGCGAGCACGGCCGTGACGTCGTGGCGATCGAGGTCCCGCAGCACGTCCGTGAGCTGGTCCGATCGAGCGTGGCGCAGGACGACGCGATCGGCGAACGGCGCGAGGCGCTCGCTCGCGGCGGCGATGGCCTCGGGGTCGCGGTCGATGCCGACCAGGCGCAGCCCCGGATGGGCGGCCAGGAGCGCCGAGGCGTGCCCGCCGCCGCCCAGCGTGAGATCCAGGTAGGTACCCCCCGGTACCCGCGCCAGCAGCACGGCGACGGTGTCGAGCATGACCGGCTCGTGGACGAACGGTGCCACCGCCACCTCCTCCAGGCCCTCATCCTGCCCGCCGTCGACGGCCGTGGGGCGGATGCTCCGCAGCGTGGTCGGCGACCCGGAAGGTCCGGAACGTCCGGAACGTCCGGCGGGCTCGGCGGGCCCGGCGGGCCCGGAAGCACGCGGTGGCCGAGACGGGCGGGAACCCGCCCGGTGGGGTCGATCGATCGCCGGCGGTCCCCCGGCAGGCTGGAGCCTCACCGGGTTTCTCTCCGGATCGACAAGATGGAGCCGCGGGCGGAGTTGGAGTTGGAGAACGGGCAGCCATCTCGCCTGCCGAGGGACGGCGGGCGACCGATCGACCCCACCCGCGACGAGGTGGGGGGTTGTGGGGGGAGGGGGTGCGGGGGCGGGGACGCTCACGACCGCATCAGAAGGTCGTAGGCGCTCTGGAACAGGGAGATCTCCTGCTCGTGCTCGTCCTGGTCGGCGGCCTCGGAGCCGGGACGCCAGAGCTCCGCGCGAGCGCCGTTGCCGACGACGACCACGTCGCGATCGACGCCGATCGCGGCGCGCAGCTCGTCGGGGAGCGAGAGCCGGCCCTGCACGTCGGGCCGGAAGGTCGTCGTGCGCAGGTGGATCTGGCGCAGGATGGCGGCCGGATCGTCGAGACCCGATTGCGGGAGTTTGGACCTCGTGTCCTCGACCCAACGCCGGAACTCCGCCGGCGGCAGCACCGCGATGCACGGACCGGCCCACAGGGTCAGGTAGCCACCGGCCGCGAAGGTGGACCGGAAGATGGCGGGCAGGACGAGGCGCGACTTGGTGTCGAGCGTGTGGCGGAAGCGGCCGGTGAGGCCGCCGTCGGAGACCACCCCGGGCCCCGCCGCCGCGTCGGCACCGAGCACCCCGGCTGGAGCCCCGCCCGCGATCGGCACCGCCGAGTCCTGCACATCCACCAGGGCCACCGTATGCCCCACTTTGACCCACGTCAATGACTCAGCGGGGGAAACTCCTCCTCTCTGCCCCACCAGCCCGACGAGCTTGCTGCTCCTCCGCCCCCACGATCCCCGCGATCACGGCCGCTACCAGCCGGTCGGCCGGTGCGGGCGCCGTGGCGACCGCGGGCGCCAGCGAGCGCCCGGCCCGCTCCCGTGCGCCGGGGGCCAGGGCGAGCAGGCAAAGCAGGCGCTCGGGCGCCCACTCGACGTGCACGGCGGTCTGGAAGCGCGCCGCGCCGCGGGAGCGGCGCGACGCCACACCGACGATCTTGCGACCCGACCCCCCGGCCTCGACCACCTCGCCCGGCCCGAGCCCGCCGAAGCACACCAGCCTCGACCAGTCGGTCGTGCACAGCCCACCCCGGTGGA
The DNA here is from genome assembly GCA_016185275.1 of Actinomycetota bacterium. Classification (GTDB taxonomy): domain Bacteria; phylum Actinomycetota; class Acidimicrobiia; order Acidimicrobiales; family Iamiaceae; genus JACPNX01. The sequence continues at coordinate 31,383 of JACPNX010000003.1, forward strand.
CGAGCGCAGGCACCCCCAGCTCGGCCAGCGCCTCCACCCAGGCGCCGCCGAGCCAGTGCGACGACCGGCTCACGTCGTCGTCCCACAGCGCATCGCCGCGCGGCACCACGACGTCGACCCACAGCGCCCCACCGGGCTCGAGCAGCACCGCTCCACCCCCGGTGCGCCGCCGCACCACCTCCACACCCGCGGCCCGTGCGGCCGACCGATCCACGACGGATTCCGGCTGGGTGCTTCCGAGCACGAGCGCCGGGCGATCCACCTCCAGCACCCAGATCGACCGGCGGGCCGGGTCCGGCACCTCCCGCCCGTGCAGGTCAGCCGCCGAGCCGCGCCGGTGCTCGACGTCCCAGCCCGTCACCGGGCCAGCTCGACCACGTCCGTCGTGCACGCAGCGAGCCGCTCGAGGTCCACGTCGACGCCGAGCCCGGAACCGCAGGGCACGCACACGTGGGCCGCGCTCGAGGCGGCGCCGACGGCGGGCACGACGATGTCGTGCGCGAAGTAGCGGTCGGAGGGTCCGAGATCCGTCGGCAGGTCGCCGGGAAGCACGGAGGCGACGGCCAGCGCGGCCGCCCGGCCGACCCCTGTCTCCAGCATCCCGCCCACGAAGACGGCGACACCCGCCGCCGCCGCCAGACTCGCCGCCTCGAGCGCGGCTCGCGGGCCGCCCAGCCGCGCCGGCTTGAGGTTCACGACGCCGGCCGCGTGCAGGGCCAGCGCGGTGCGCACGGTGCCCGGAGCGTCGAGCGCCTCGTCCAGCGCGACGGGGGTGGCGAGCCGGCCGGCCGCAGTCGCGGCCGCGGTGAGGTCGGCGGGATCGGTGGGTTGCTCGAGGTAGGCGAGGCCGAGGTCGTCGAGCGCCAGGAGGGCTCGGGCGTGGTCCGGGTCGTCGAGGTCGTAGGTTCCGTTGGCGTCGGCGGCGATGAAGCGGTCGGGCCAGGCGGCGCGCGCCGCGGCCAGCGGCTCGAGGTCCCAACCGGGGGCGATCTTGATTTTGACGGGCCCGGGCGCACCGTCGACCCGGGCGAGCACCTCGTCGACCGATCGGCCGAGGCCGACGACCGTGCAGGACAGGACCTCACGTCGGGCGGCGCCGAGGTGCCCGGCGAGCGAGCGCCCGGCGCGCCGGCAGAACGCGTCGAGACGTGCCGTCTCGACGGCGGCCGTCGCCATCGGGTGCCCCCGCACGCCGCTCGGACGGCCGGCGAGGACGGCAGGCACGAGGTGGTCGCGCAGCACGAGCCAGGCTCCGTCGGTCCACTCCGACGTGTACGTGGGAGCCGACAGGGCGGAGCACTCGCCCCACCCGACCGCACCGTCGGCCTCGTCGACGCGCACGATCACCACGTCGCGGTCGGCCTCGGTCCCCGTGGCCGTGATGTGCGGGTGGCGTAGCGGCAACCGGACCCGTCGAAGCTCCACGCGGCGCGGAGGTGGGCCCGCGGGCGGGGTCACGCCGCTCGCAGGTACGGCTGCCAGTCGGCGGGGACGTGCCCGACCGAGGTCAGGACCCAGGCGTCGGGGCGAGCGGGCACGGGCCGGCGATGCAGGGCCAGGCCCGCCTCGTCGAGGAGACGGTCACCCTTGCGGAGGTTGCATCGGCGGCACGCGGCGACCACGTTCTCCCAGGTGTGCCCCCCGCCCCGGCTCCGCGGCACGACGTGGTCGAGCGTCTCCGCGGCCGCGCCGCAGTACTGGCAGCTGTGGCCGTCCCTGATGAAGACGCCGCGCCGGCTGAGCGCGACCCGGCGCTCGTAGGGCACCCGCACGAGGTGGCGGAGGCGCACCACAGACGGCACCGCCACCGCCAGCCGCTCCGAGTGGAGGACGACGTCGGACTCGTGGACGAGGTCGGCCTTGTCGGCGAGCACCAACACGACCGCCCGGCACCCGGCCACGACGCTCAGCGGCTCGTAGGTCGCGTTCAGCACGAGCGCCCGGCTCATGGCGGCGAACCCTAGTTGCGAGCCGGGCGGCGGAGTCGGCTGTTCCGAACGCCGCCCGACCCGCATGATCGCCGGTCAGCCGGGGGCGCCTCGGCGCCGCGCCCCCCACCAGGCGCCCCCGCCGAGCACCGACGCGATGACGGCCAGCGCAACCAGGGAGGCGAGCAGAGGGCCGCCGCCGTTGGAGCCGGATTCCCCTGACGCCGGAGCGCCGGTGCGGGCCGAGGCCGCTGCCTGGTCAGCGCCGCCGCCCGGCTGCGACCCGCTCGCCCCGGTGGATCGACCACCGGACCCCGAGGCGGCCGGACCCGACGATCCGCTGCCGACCCCGCCCGTACCTGTCGCCGTCCTGGGAGCGCCCGGCGACGTGGAGTCCGGCCGGGAGGGGCTGCCCGTGGTCGGCACCGGCGCGTCCGTGGAGCCACCTCGGCTCGCCGGCGGTGCGGAGGCTGGCGGACCCGGTGAACCTGCGCCGCCGGACGACGGGGCGCCGGGCGAACCGGGCGCCGCCGTGGTGGCGGTCGGCGCCGGCGGCCGTGGCGCCGAGGTGGCGGTGGCAGCCGTCGTCGAGGTGGTCGTGGTGGCCGGGGCGCTGGGCGGCGGCGGTGTTGAGCTCGACCCCCAGCGCCACTGCTCGAGCGCGCCGGCCGACACCGTCGAGGCGCTCGGGCCCACCGACGAGTAGCGGCCGTTGCGGAAGTACGCCCAGTACTTCGGCGACTGGCAGGTCAGGCAGGCGCTGCCCGGTTCGCAGCCGATCCTCGGGTGGGACTGCTGGGGGCCACCGACTGCGCACACGGCCTGGCCGAGGCTCCCGTAACCGGTCGTCACGGGCACGAACCCGGCCCGCTGCAGTGCGGCCAGGCCCGAGATGGAACCGTCGACGTTGATGGTGCGCAGCACCACGTGACCGTCGGAGTAGTCCACCTGGACCCGGGCCGTGCCCGCCGCCCCGGCCGGGATGGCCCGCCCGGGGCCGTACGGGCCGAGCAGCACGGCGACGGCGAGGGCGACCAGCGACGCCACCCGGGCGATGCCTCGCGCACGGGCCGCCGGCCCAGCCGGGGCAGCCGGGGCGGCCGCTGCCGCCGGTGCAGCCGGGGCAGCCGGGGCGGCCGGGGCAGCCGGGGCAGCCGGGGCGGCCGCTGCCGCCGGTGCAGCCGGGCCATGGCGGCGCGGTGGCGCAGTCATGCCGACGCCGCCACGAGGCCGGCGTACTCCGCCGACGCGACGAGGCCGGCGAGGACCTGCTCGACCGTGCCGCCCGAGCCCAGTCGATCCGACCAGTAGGCGAGGCCGGCGTCGTCGGCCGGCCGACGCAGCAACGCGAGGTAGCGGCCGCGGACGATGCGCCGGCGTCCTTCGCCGCTGCCGAGCAGCGCGCGAGCCACCTCGGTGCGCGTGGTCCCGGACGCGATGCGAGCCACCCAGTACGAGCGGCCGGCCGGGTCGGCGCTACGCCCCAGCACCTCCTGGTAGGCCGCGTCCACCCACGTTGCATCGTCGCGGCCGACGGTCCCCGAGCCGAAGTACTCGTCGGACCCGAGCACGGCGCCCTGCACCCCGACCCACCCGTCCTGCGCGGCGATGGCCGACAGGGCGGTGCGGTCGGCGTCCGTGGGCGGGCGGCCGAGCAGGCGGACCACCGCGGCGTCGATCACTCGGCCGCGGTACTCGGCCGACCCGACGAGGGCGCGGGCCAGCCACGACCGGCTGCGACCGGCCCGGAGCCGGTCGGTGAAGAAGGCCTCGCCGCTCGCGTCGGCCAGGCGGCCGAGGAGGTCGCGGTAGGCGGCGTGCACGAAGTCTCTCGGCGCGGCGGCGGAGGCGAAGGGACGGGTGCCCGACGGGAACGGCAGCCGGTCCCACAGGAGCGCCTCGATGGCCTGAGAGGTTCCGAAGGTGTTGACTCCGAACTCATCGCCGGGCGAGGCGATGTGGCCGTCGGGTGCCTGGGCTCGGGCCAGCGCGGTCAGCGGCGAGTCGTACGGGACGCCGGCCCACGCCTCGGCCACGGTCGCCCGCCAGCGGGCCCGGGCGGGCAGGTTCGTGGCGGCGCGCACGCCGAGCACGGCGAGCGCGGTGGAGTTCGGGTTGCCGTCGTCGAACGGCGACCCCCACAGGCCCGAGCCGCTCTGGCCCTCGGCGAGCAGGGCCAGGGCGCGCCCCACGGCCGGGTCGGTGGCCGGCACGCTCGCGCCGACGAGTGCCTGGAGGGCCAGCCCGGTGGTGTCCGGGTCGAGCCCGCTCGCGGACGGGTCGCCCGCGAAGCCCCAACCGCCGTCGGCCTGCTGCGCGTCGCGGATGGACTGGACCAGGGCCTCGGGCACGGCCTGCCCGGCAGCGTCGAGCGCGACGGCGGCGAACAGCTTGCCGTTGAATGTGAGCCCGGCGTACGACTGATCGGCCCCGGCCGCGGCGCGCAAGGTGCCGAGCAGGTCGACCGGCGTGGGGCTGTCGGCGGACGGATCGACATCGGCAGGGTCGAGTCCGAGCGGCGCGACGTCGAGCGCGATCAGCTTCGCCGCCTGGCCGGGGTTGGCGCCGCCACTCGATCCGGCCAGGACGCCCTCGGCCAGGTCGTCGAGCGCGTCGAGGGGCGTCTTGGCCGTCGTGGCCTGGCGCACGGCGGCCACGGCGGCCCGGGCCTCGGCCGCGCTCCACGTCTCGTCGCTCTGGGCTGCGGCGGCGATGGCCAGGATGGCGTCGGGCGTCTCGAAGCCGGGAAAGCCGACCGTGTCGAAGCCGCCATCGGGCTGCTGCTGCGACTCGAGCCAGGCGATGGCCGCCGGTACGACGTCGGCCGGCGCGGAAGTCCCGCCCGGCGCGGCGGCCGGGGCGGTCTCGGCGGCCGGAGCGGCGGCGGGCGCGGCGGGGGTGGTCTGCCTGGCACGGCCCGGCCAGACGACCGAGCGGGCCGAGCGGGCCGGGGTGGCCGCGCCGGTCGCGGCCGGCGCCACCAGCGCCGCGCCGGGCAGGGCCAGCGCCAAGGCGCCGGCAAGGGGTGCGATCCGAAGACGTCGCATGGTTACCTCCTGGCCCTGTTCCACGAGGGCCGTCGGGCCGCGGGTGCGGCCGCCAGTGGGGCGATCGGCTCGATGGCCGGGCAGGGCGGGTCACCTGGCTCACGGCCCGGAGGCCGCTCACAGCTGCGGGTCAGCGCCGGACTTGCACCGGCTTCCCCCGTCACCCCGGGTTGTCTCGGTCCCGGGAACGACCGCCCGCAACATCCGGGTTGCGGGCGACCTCTACCGGTTGCGTACCGTACGCAGCCGCGCCCACGGGGCCAAACTCGCACCCGAGAGCGCCACGGCGGCACGGGGACGGAGCCGACCTGACCGGCACGGCCGGCGGACCGTTCGGTCCCGGCGGGCCATGCTGGGTTCGGCAGGCTCGCCCGCCGGGCCGCACTCACCATGATCACCTCCGACCGCACCGACGTTCCCGCCCTGCACTCGCTGGCCTGGCTGGCGTGGGCCCTGGCCGCGGCGGCGAGCGTGCAGATCGCGCCGAGCCCCCTGTACGTGGCCGTCGTCGTGGCCGTCTGCCTGGCCGTCGTGATGGTGCACCGGCGCCCGGAGCCGGCCGCTCGGGCCTTCCCGGTGCTGCTCGGTCTGGCCACCACCTTCGTCGCCGTCCGCGTCGTGTTGACGGTGTTGACGGTCCACGGCAGCGGCGGTGCGGGCGTGCTGGTCCGGCTCCCGCAGATCACCCTGCCGCGCCTGCTCGGCGGGTTCGCGGTGGGCGGCGCGGTCTCCTGGTCCGTGGCCTGGCAGGCGGCGGCCGAAGGGCTCGTGGTCGTCGGCGTGATGGCCGCGTTCGGAGCGTTCAACGCGGTGGCGTCGCCGCACGAGCTGCTCCAGCGCGTGCCTCGGGCCTTCCACGAACCCGCGCTGGTGCTGAGCGTCGCGCTGGCCTTCGTGCCGGCGACCATGGAGGCCGCAGCCGCCGTGCGCGAGGCGGACCGGGCCCGCACGGCCGGGCAGGCGGTGCGACGAGGGCGTCTGGTGCGCCAGGTCGTCCCGGTGCTCGAGACCGGCCTCGAGCGGGCCGTGCACCTGGCCGAGTCGATGGACGCCCGCGGGTTCGGCCGGGCCGCGCCTGCGCCCGGCGAGCAGGTCGCGGCGTGGGTCGGACTGGCGGGAACGTTGTCCCTCGGCGGTGCACTCGTGGCGCTGGTCGGCCGGGCCAGCACCGTCGCGCTGCTTCTCGGCGGGGCCGGGCTCGGCTGCCTGGCGCTGGCCGTCGCCTTCGCCTCGGTCGGCTGGGGGCGCTCGCCGGCGTACCGGCGCCGGGCAACCGACCGGCGGGACCGGCTCGTCGCGCTCGCCGCGCTGGCGGCCCCCGTCGGCCTGGTGGTCTTCGACCGCCTCGGCGACGGCTCGCTGCGCTGGCGGGCCGCCTTGCCGCTCCGGCCGCCGACGCTCCATGCCGGGCCGGTCGCCGCCCTGCTCCTGCTGGCGGCGCCGCTGCTCGTGGCCCCGGGCGGGAACCGCGGCGCCGCGCCGGGCCAGGAGGCGGGCCGGTGAGCGCGCCGGTGCGCTGGCGGTCGACGACGTTCGCCTATCCGGGCGGCCCGACCGTCCTCGACGGCGTGGACCTGGCGGTCGACGAAGGCGACGTCGTGCTCGTCGCCGGCGACTCGGGATCGGGCAAGAGCACGCTCCTGCGCAGCACGAACGGTCTGGTTCCCCACACCAGCGGCGGCCGGTTCTCGGGCGACGTCATGGTGGGTGAGCGGTCCACGCGCGACAACCGGCCGCGCGACCTGGCCGACGTGGTCGGCTTCGTGCACCAGGATCCCGAGGCCCAGTTCGTCGTCGACCGGGTGGAGCACGACCTCGCCTTCTCGCTCGAGAACCTCGGCGTCGACGGGTCGACGATGCGCCGGCGGATCGAGGAGGTGCTCGACGCCCTCGGCATCGCGCACCTTCGCCACCGCTCCCCGGGCACCCTGTCCGGCGGGGAGAAGCAGCGCTGCGCCATCGCGGGGGCACTGGCCGCCGGACCGGCCGTCCTCGTGCTCGACGAACCCACGTCGATGCTCGACCCGCAAGGCGCCGACGACGTCCTGGCCGCGGTCGCGCGGCTCAACGACGACCTCGGCACGACCGTCGTGATGTCCGAGCACCGGTTCGAGCGGGCGGCGCCGCTGTGCACGTGGTCGGTCCTGCTGGACGCCGGCCGCGTCGCCCGCTGCGGCCCTCCCGCCGACGTTCTGGTCGACCATCCGGGTGCACCACCCGTGACCCACCTGGGGCGGCTCCTCGGCTGGGTGCCGCCACCGCTGACGGTCCGTGACGCCCGGGCCCACGCCCGGCGGGACCCGACCTTGGCCGGCGCGCTCGGGGAAGCCCGGCCGGGTCCGGGCCAGGGCTCGGGCTCGGGCGCTGGCCGTGGCCCGGAGACTGCGGGCGGCTCCGTGCTCGTGCGGGCGCGCGGGCTCGCCGTCGCGCCGGGCCGCCAGGTGGTGCTGAGCTCCGTGGACCTCGACGTCCACGAAGGAGAGGTCGTCGCGCTCCTGGGACGCAACGGATCGGGCAAGACCACGCTGCTGCGGGCGTTGGCCGGACTGCTCGACCCGCGCGCCGGCATCGTGCAGCGCGACGCGCCGGTCGCCTACGTCCCGCAGGACCCCGGCGCGCTGCTGTTCGCCCCGACGGTCCGGGACGAGGTCATGCAGACCCGCCGCCTGCTCCGCCGCGCCTCCCCGACCGCACCCGGCGCCCTCCCCCGGCGCGCGCGCCGCGGCCGCGCGAGCCGAACCGTCGAGCCGGGCGCGGCTCGTGCCGACGACGCCGCGCTGGTAGCTGCCTGGCTCGATCGGCTCGGCCTCCAGGCGCTCGCCGCTCGGCACCCGCGCACGCTCTCGACCGGCGAGCGGCAGCGGGTCGCCATCGCCGCGGTGGCGGTCGGCGGTGCGCCGGTGCTGCTGCTCGACGAGCCGACCAGGGGCATCGACGCGGCCTCCGCGGCGGCGCTGGAACGTTGCATCCTCGAGCACGCGGGCGGTGCGGGCGCCGTGGTCCTGGCCACACACGACGTCGAGCTGGCGGCCCGGTGCGCCACGCGGGTCGTCGTGCTCGGCGACGGCGAGGTGGTCGCCGACGGCCCGGCGCGCACGGTCCTGGCCGGCTCCCTCTTCGCTCCGCAGGTCCTGCGGGTGCTGCCCCCCTTCCTCACCGTCGCCGAGGTCACCTCGGCGTTGGCGACCGGCGCGGCGGCCCCCGCCCGCGTCGCCGGTACGCCAGGCGCAACGGCCCCGGCCCGCGTCGCCGGTCCGCCAGGCGCAACGGCCCCGGCCCGCCTCGACGGCACGGAGCCATCATGACGGCAACCGCGCCGTCGCCCCCCGCCGCTCCTGCACCATCGCGCCCGCCCGCGGGGCCGGTGGGCCGGCGGCGCGGCGCGCCGCGGCCGGGCGCCGGGCGGGCCCGGTCTGCGCTCGTGTGGTCGCTGCTGGTCGGGATCGGCACCGCGGCGTTCCTGCAACCGTTCTGGATGCCGGCCTCCGCGCTACCCGACCAGGCGCACGCCACCGACGCACCGCTGGTCGCCGGTCTGGTCGGCGCCGTCGCGGTCTTCGCCGTGCTCGTCGAGGTGCGCCGCGGGACCATGAACGGAGCGACGGTCGCCATGCTCGGCGTGCTCGGCGCGACGACCGGACTGTTGCGCCTCCTCGATCTGCCCGCCGGCGGCAACGCCATGTTCTGGGTGGTGCTGCTGGTGGGCGCGGCCTTCGGCGCCCGCTTCGGCTTCCTCCTCGGCATGGTCGGCATGGTGGTGGGTGCGGCCTTGACCGGCGGGTTCGGCCCGTGGCTGCCCTTCCAGATGCTGGCCAGCGGCGGGCTCGGCGCCCTTGCCGGCGGAGCGGGACGGGCGAGCCGGTCGCTGCCCCGGGTGGTGCAGATCGGGGTCCTGGTCGCGGTGGGCTGGATCGGCGCCTTCGCCTACGGCGCGGTGATGGACCTGTGGTTCTGGCCGTACGCGATCAGCGGAGGACCGTTGTCGTGGCGGCCAGGACTCGGCCTGGGCGGGACGCTGCGGCACTTCTGGCGCTTCTACGTGGCCACGTCGTTGGCGTGGGACGCGGCCGGAGCCTTCGCGAACGCCGTGGCCGTGGCCGTGCTGGGCCCGCCTGTACTGGCCACGTTGCGGCGCTTCGCCGACCGCCTGGACCCGGTCGTCGAGATCGTGCCCGACCCGTCCTGACCGGCCGAGCACACGGGCCGCGGCGCGCAGCCGTCGGCGGTCCAGCCGTCAGCGCTGGCGAGCGGACCAGCGCAGCCAGGCGACGACGTCGCCGGGTTCGATGGGGTGGTCGGCGTCGCCGTACATGGTCTCCAACCGGAAGGCCACCCATTCCGGGGCGGGTAGCGGCAGGTACGGGGGCCGGCGCCACCATCCGGTCGGCGCCAGCCGGCGCGCCTGTCGCAGCCCGGCTCGCCACAGCCGCGGCCGCCGCGCCACGGCGGCCACCGCCCGGCCCCAGCCGGCGGGGAGCGACCGCCGGCGGCCGCGGGGCGTCACGTCCACGGGCCCGAACCTAGGGCGCGGGCGTCGGACCGTGGCCGGCGCGCGCGGTGGCCGGACCGGTCCGCCCCGGTCACCGGCCGGCCGAGGACGGCGAGGCCGAGGACGGCGAGGCCGAAGACGGGGTGGCCGAAGACGGTGTGGCCGAAGACGGGGTGGCCGGGGACGGGGTGGCCGAGGACGGGTCGCCGAGGATGGGGTGGCCGAGCGCCCGCCACGCCACGGCCGCGGCGCCGACCAACGGCCCGTCGTGCCCGAGGCCGCCGGGAACGATCACCGCGCCGCGGGAGAACTCCAGCCGGGCGCGGGCGTCGAGCTCCGCCCGGGCGGCGACGAAGAACGGCTCGCCGTAGCCGAGCGCGACCGAGCCGGCCACGCAGGCCAGCCGGAGGTCGAGCAGGTTGCAGACCGACGCCACCGCCCGGCCCACCAACCGCCCGGTCCGGGCGCGCACCGCAGCGCCGGCCTCGGCCGCCGGCCGCCCGGTCGTGGCCGCGATGGCCGTGCCCGACGCCTCGGCCTCCAGGCAGCCCTGCGCGCCGCAGGCGCACTGGCGACCGTCGGGTTCGACGATGACGTGGCCGATGTGGCCGGCGTTCCCGTCGGCACCGTCGAGCAGGCGGCCGTCGAGCACGATCCCGCCGCCGACACCCGTCGAGACCACCATGGCGAGGAAGTTCCGCCGGCCGGCGGCGGCGCCGACCCATCCCTCCGCCAGGGCCAGCGCCTTGGCGTCGTTGTCGAGCGCCACGGGAACGTCGAAGCGATCCCGCAGCCGGTCGACGAGCGGGAAGTCGCGCCAGGCGGGGATGTTGAGGGGTGAGACGACCCCGGACCCCGCCGACATCGGTCCCCCGCAGCCGACGCCGACGGCCGCGACCGTCGCGCCCGCTCGCCGGCGAACCTCGTCGAGCAACGCGGACACGGTGGCGAACAGCGCCTCCGGGTCGGTGGTGCGTGGCGTGGCCACCTGGTGCCGGGCCAGGACCTCGCCCTGGCCGTCGACCACCCCGGCGGCGAGCTTGGTGCCGCCCACGTCGAGGGCGAGCGCACGGCGGCCGGTGGGCACAGCGGCGAACCTACCGGGGTAGGGCACCCGGGTCCCGGACGACCGCCCTCCAGGAGGATCACCGTGGCCGACGAACGTCCCCCACAGCGTCTGACCGGCGACGACGACCACGGCCGCGGCGGCGGCCTGCGCGGCAAGCTGGAGGAGGTGGCGGGCTGGGCCAGCGGCGACCGCGAGCTCGAAGCGCGGGGGCGCGTGCGGCGACTCGGCGACGCTCGGGACGACGCCGAGGGCGAGGCGGGGAGCGGGCCCGAGGGCGACGCGCCGGACGACGAGGTGGCCGAGACGGTGGCGCAGGCCGAGCTCGACCTGCGGGCCGAGCGCGGCGAGCTGCACCCGGAGGCGGCGAAGCGGTCCGACGAATAGACCGCGGTAGGCCGCACCCGCGGCGCAACCGGGCGGCGCGACCCCTACGCTGAGGCGACCCGAGCGCCGACCGGAGGGCCGCGTGCCACAGCCAGCCATCGACGTGCGCAGCAGTGCCTTCGCGGAACAGTTCGAACGGATCGCCGGCAATGTGGCCCGCATCATCCAGGGCAAGGACGACGTGATCGAGCTCGTCCTCGTGTGCCTGCTGGCCGAGGGCCACCTGCTGCTGGAGGACGTGCCGGGGGTCGGCAAGACCAGCCTGGCGAAGGCCCTCGCGGCGTCCATCGAGGGCACCTTCGGGCGCGTCCAGTTCACCCCCGACCTGCTGCCGGCGGACGTCGTGGGGGTGAGCGTGTACGACCGGTCGGCGGGGCGCTTCGAGTTCCGCCCGGGACCCGTGTTCGCCAACATCATCCTCGCCGACGAGATCAACCGCGCCTCCCCGAAGACACAGTCGGCGCTGCTCGAGTCGATGGCCGAGGGCCAGGTCACGGTGGACGGCGCGACCTACACGCTCGAATCGCCGTTCCTCGTCCTCGCCACGCAGAACCCGATCGACCACGAGGGCACCTTCCCGCTGCCGGAGAGCCAGCTCGACCGCTTCCTCATGCGGGTGAGGATCGGCTACCCGGGGCGCAGCGCGGAGCTGGAGATCCTCGCCACGCACGCCGACCGTGACCCGCTCGAGGACCTGGCCGCCGTCGTGACCGCCGCCGAGGTGCGCGCCATGAGCGTCGAAGCGCGGGCCGTGCACGTCGACCCTGCCCTGCTCGGTTACCTCGTGGACCTGGCCGAGGCCAGCCGCCGCCATCCCGCCCTGGCGCTCGGCATGTCGCCGCGGGCGACGCTCAGCCTCCTGCGCGTCGTGCGGGTGCGCGCGGCCGCCGCGGGCCGCCGCTACGCGACCCCCGACGACGTCAAGGCGCTCGCCCACCCGGTGCTCGCGCACCGGCTACTGGTCACGCCCGACGCGCAGGTCCACGGCACCACGGGCGCCGACGTGGTCGATGCGCTCCTCGGCCACGTGCCCGTGCCTCGCGGCGCCGGCCGGTAGGTGGGCGTGTCCCGCCGCCGGGGCCGGGTGCTGACCACCGCCGGCCGGAGGGTCGTGTGGGCGTCGATCGGCGCCATCGTCGTCGGGCGGTTCCTGGGGATCCTCGAGCTCTACCTGCTCGCGGCGGCGGGCCTCGGTCTGGTCGCCGTGGCCGCGGTCCGCATCCGGTTCGCACGCCCGCAGCTCGACGTCCACCGCTCCGTGGCCCCGGCCCGCGTCCACGCGGGGACGCCGAGCCGGGTCGTGCTCACCGTGCGGAACCCGGCGCGCCGCACGAGCCGGGTCGTGGCCCTCGACGACCCGGTCAGCGGCACGGGCAGCGCGTCGCTGCTCATCGACCCGCTGCCCGCCGGTGACGAGGTGGTCAGCTCGTACCGGTTGCCCACCGAGCGCCGGGGCGTGATCACCGTCGGGCCCATGACCCTCACCGTCGCCGACCCGTTCGGGCTCGCGTCACGGGTGGTGGACGGCGCGCCCGCGACGGACCTGACCGTGCTGCCCGCCATCGAGGCGCTGCGCGGCCGGGCGCTGTCGTCGGGCGACGACCCGCTGGCGGGCTCCGATCGCGCCACCGCGCTCGGCCGCCTCGGTGAGGACTTCAGCGGGCTGCGGCAGTACGTCGTGGGCGACGACATCCGCCGCGTCCATTGGGCTGCGACCGCCCGCCACGACGACCTGCTCGTCCGCCAGGACGAGCAGCCGTGGCAGGGCAGGACGACCATCCTGCTCGACGTGCGACGAAGCGCCACGGACGAGGCGACGTTCGAACGCCAGGTGTCCGCCGCCGCCAGCATCGCCGTCGCGGTGCACCGGCGCGGCGACCTCGTCCGTCTGGTCACCAGCGACGGCTCGGACACGGGGTTCGGGGCGGGCAACGTCGATCTCGAGCGCATCCTGGAGCACCTTGCGATCGTGCAGCCCTCGGGCTCCGGTCGCTGGCCCCGCGCGATGCGGGCGCTCGACGAGGGCGGCGGTGCGGTGGTTGCCGTGCTCGCCGGCCCGGCCCAGGCGGATCTGGACGCCCTGGTCGCGCTGCGCCGACGGCTGGCGTCGCTGCTGGTCGTCCACCTGCCACTGCCCGGGGGGTACGCGGCGGGCGGCGGACCGGCCGCGGGGGTGCCCCCAGGTCACGGCTCAGCGGACGGCGTCCGCTCGAGCGGCACCCGGCGGGGCGTGCGGGTCATCGTGGTGGGCCCCGGCGAGCCGCTCGCCGCGGCGTGGGACCAGGCGCTCGGATCCGGGCCCCGCTCCGCCGGTGAGGTGCTCCTGGGCGCCAACCGGCACCGGAGCGGGTCGATGGCCGCCGGCGAGGCATGGGCATGACCGCCACCGCGACCCGCGCCGCGCCCGCGCCGCCGCCGCCGGCCTCGCGCACCTCACCGGTGCCGCCGAGCGCAGGCGCCGCCGGGCCGCAGCGCGGTCCGGGTCCCGGCGCCGCCGTCAACGTCGCCCTCGTCGCCTACACGACCGCGGTGGTGATCGGCTTCGGGCGGCTGTTCGCGGACGGGTCGTTCTTCTGGCCGCTTGCGGCGGCGGCCTGGGCCGGCCACGCCGCCGCCGCCGTGGCCCGGCGACGCCGCCTGCGGGGGGTGACGAGCGCGCTGGTGGCCGTGGTCTCCGGGATCTGGCTCGCAACGCTGGCGTTCTACGCCCGCACCACGTGGGCGCTGCTGCCGACCGGCCGCACCCTCGGGGCGCTGCGCCTCGACGGGCGCGAGGCGTGGCAGGTGTTCGGCGACGTGAGGGCTCCGGCGCCGGTGCTGCCGGGCTTCCTCGTTGCCGGCGCCGCCGCCGTGTGGCTCATCGCCTGGTTCTCCGACTGGGCCGCGTTCCGGGTCCGCACCGTGCTCGAACCGCTGCTGCCCGGCCTCGCGCTGTTCCTGTTCGCCGCCATCCTCGGCGCTCCGGGCCACCGGATCGCCGTCACCGCGCTCTTCGTCGTCGCGGGCCTCGCGTTCGTGCTGCTCCAACGGCTGTCGGTCGACGGACCGGGGCCGGGCTGGGTCCGCACGCACGGGCCCAGCGGTCGCCAGGCTCTGCTCCGGGGCGGAGGTGCCCTCGCCGTGCTCGCCGCGCTCGCCGCCGGCGTGGTGGGCCCCCGGCTGCCCGGGGCCACCTCCAAGGCGTGGCTCGACTGGCGCGGCGGCGCGGCGGGCCAGGGCACGCGGGTGACGGTCAGCCCCCTCGTCGACCTGCGCGACCGCCTGGTCGCGCAATCGTCGGTCGAGCTGTTCGAGGTCCGCTCCAACATCCCGACCTACTGGCGCCTCACCGCCCTCGACCGTTTCGACGGCAACGTGTGGTCGTCCGACGCCCGCTTCGAGGCAGCGTCGGGCGACCTTCCGTCGGGCCGACGGGCCGGCGAAGCCCCCAACGCCCAGGGCGACGTGGCCGTCCAGGAGTTCCGCATCACCAGCCTGTCGACCCTGTGGGCCCCGGCCGCCTTCCAGCCCGATTGGGTCGATCCGGCCAGCAACGCGCTCCGGTGGGACCCGGAGTCGTCCACGCTCGTCGTGGCGCCGGGCCGATCCACGTCCGACGGCATGACGTACCGGGTGAACTCGTTCCTGCCGCGGCTGACCGCCGCTCAGCTGGACACGCCCGAGGGTCTGCCCGGCTCCATCAGCCGCCGGTACCTCGATCTGCCGTCGAACTTCCCGGAGTACGCGCGGCGCACGGCCCGCCGGGTCACCGCCGGTGCCCGCACGCTCTACCAGCAGGCGCGGCTCCTCCAGGACTGGTTCCGGACTGAGTTCACCTACGACCTGGCCGGCGTGCCGGCCGGCCAGGACAACAGCACGCTGGTGCGCTTCCTCAACACCAAGCGGGGCTTCTGCCAGCAGTTCGCCGGGGCCTATGCGGCGATGGCCCGCTCGCTCGGGCTGCCGGCCCGCGTCGCCGTCGGCTTCACCCCCGGCGAGCGGGACCCGAAGGACCCGAACCTGTACCACGTGAAGGGCCGCCAGGCGCATGCCTGGCCGGAGGTGTACCTGCCGTCGGCGGGCTGGGTGCCCTTCGAACCGACCCCGTCCCGGGGCATGCCCGGCGCCACGGCCTGGACCGGCGTGCGCCCGCAGCAGGACACCGGGGGCGCAGCCGTGAGGACCACGCCCACCACGCAGGGCAGCATCCCTCAGCTCGGCACGCTGCCGCCCGAGTTCAAGCCGCGCCAGGTCCGCACGGTCGGCCGGGTCACGCCTCCGCCGTCACTGCGCCCGCGGGCCGGGGCCGGGTCGGCCGTGGTCCGCGACGCCGGCCGGGCGCTCCTCGTGAGCCTCGCGCTGGCCGCCGCGTGGGTGGTGAGCCTGGCCGCGGCGCGCACCGGACGCCGGGCGTGGCGGCGAAGGAGGGCATCGACCCCGCAGGCGCGGGTGCGCGTCGCGTGGCGGGAAGCCGCCGAGGCGGCCAGCGGGATCGCCGGCCCGCCCGGCGCGCACGAGACCCACTCCGACTACGCCGCGAGGGCCGCCCCCGCCCTCGGCGCCGCCGCGGCGGCCCTGCACGGCTTGGCCGTCCTGAGCACCGAGCTCACCTGGGCGCCGCCGGGAGCCACGGGCGACGACGCCGCGGCGGACGACGCCGCGGCTCGCGCGGAGCGATGGCGCAACGAGGTCCTGCAGGCGAGCCGCCACCACCGGGGCTCGAAGTCACGCCTCGTCGCCGCCGTCAACCCGCGCCCACTGCTGGGCTGAGCGCGACAGCACGCGCTCGCCGGGCGGCCGCCGCCGGGCCCGGTCCCGGGCGGCGGTGATCGGTCTCCTCAGGCTCAGCTCAGTCTTCGTCCCGGCGGAACCGCTCCCGGACCCGCTGCGACGTGGACCCGAAGTACTCCCGCACGCTCGTCGCCTTCAGGTTCTCCGCCAGCTGGTGCATGCCGGCACGTCCCAGGCGGCGCAGGTTCTGCTCGAACCACAACGCAGCGGTGAGCATGACCACGAACCCGGCGAAGGCCACCAGGAAGCTGGTCTCCGCCACGAGGCCGGCGACGAGCACCGTGATGCCGGCGACGAACAGCGCGGCCGCCCACTTCATGCGGCGGAGGTGGTGGACGTAGACGCTGTGGCGACCGATCTCGCCCGCGAACTCGGGATCGCTCGCGTAGAGCTGCTGCTCGATCTGCTGCAGGATCCGCTGTTCGTCCTCGGAGAGCGGCACGTCCCCCACTCCTTCCGACCGGCACGGGCGCCGGGAAATCAGTCTCGCACAGGCCTCCGGACACGACAACGCGTGGAATGGCCGGTTCTGGAGGGTTCGGTGCCCAACCCGGCGCCCACCCCGGCGCGCTGCCGTCCCGGCCTCCGGGATGTCACCGCTCAGGGCCCCACTGCTGGTCGCCCCGGCGCTTGACCCGCACCCCGGAAGGCCCCGCGAGCGTGGCCGGCACGACCGCGTCGTCGCCGAAGCGGGCGCGGATCGCGTCGATCGCCGCGGTGACGCCGACCCGTGCCACCTCCCCGGCCGCGCCGTCGAGCGTGAGCTGGCGCGGTGCGTCCGTGGACAGTCCCGACACGCTGACCCCGAGGAGCCGTACCCCTGGCGCCGGGTCGACCCGGGCCAGCAGCCCGCCGGCAGCGCGGGCGATGTCGCTGCCCCCGTCCACGGCCGCGGCGAGGGTGGTGGAGCGGGTGATCGTGTGGAAGTCGGCGAAGCGGACCTTGATCGTGACCGTGCGCCCGGCGAGCCCGTTGCGGCGGAGCCGGCCGGCGGTGGCGTCGGCCATCCGCACGAGCTCACGGTGCAGGGTGGCGTGGCGATGGTGGTCGCGGGCGAACGTCTCCTCGTGGCCGACGGACTTCGGCTGCTGGTGCGGCTCGACGCCGCGGTCGTCGAGGCAGCACGCGAGGGCGTGCAGGTGCCGGCCCGAAGCCGCGCCGAGCGCGCGCTCGAGCGTCGATCGCCCCACCGCGGCGAGGTCGCCCACGGTGCGGATCCCGAGCCGCTCCAGCTTGGCCAAGGTGGCGGGGCCGACTCCCCAGAGGGCTCGCACCGGCAGCGGATGCAGGAACTCCAGCTCCTCGCCCGGCCGTACGGCCACCACCCCGAGACCGGGCCGAGGGCCGCGCGGGTCCGCGCGGGGCTTGGCCGCCTCCGACGCCAGCTTGGCGAGGAACTTGACCGTGGCGCAGCCCACCGAGGACGAGAGACGTTCCCGTTCGAGGATCTCGGCCCGCAGCGCGGCCGCGATCACCTCGGGGGGACCGTGCAGGCGGCGCGCTCCGGCGACGTCGAGGAACGCCTCGTCGAGCGACAGCGGTTCGACGAGCGGCGTGTACGACCGCAGCACCGCCATGATCCGAGCGCTCACCTCGCTGTAGTGGGCGTGGTCGCCCGGCAGGAACACGGCCTGGGGGCACCGCCGGCGGGCCTGGCTCGCGGGCATGGCCGAGTGGACGCCGTAGGCGCGTGCCTCGTACGAGGCGGCCGCGACCACGCCCCGCGCTCCGGTGCCGCCGACAACCACCGGCTTGCCGCGCAGCTCGGGCCGGCGCACGAGCTCGACCGACACGAAGAACGCATCCATGTCGACGTGGAGCAGCGACGGTTCCAGGCGCCGCGGCCCGGTGCGGGCGGTCAGCACCGGAGCGCCGCTAGACGGCGTGAGCGTCGTCGAAGGCGGCGCCGTCCCAGACCCGCCGCTCGGCGCCGAGCGGATCGTCGACCACCTCGACCCCGGGAGCGTCGAACCACATCGTCGCTCGCCGCTCCGGGTCGTAGGCCGGCCATGCGGGCACGCCGTCGGCCACGGGTTCGCCGGTGCGGGCGAACGCCGTCCAGCAGTCGGCCATGCGGGTGGCGAGGCGGCGAGCCTCGTCGGTCGGCGGTCCGGTGAAGGGAGCCACGCCCGTCGCATCGAGGTCGTCCCAGACGAAGGGGATCTCGAGGGCGTGGCAGCTGCCCAGCGCGCCGTCGAAGGCGGTCGAACGGTGGGCGAACAGGTACATCCGCACCTTCGCCCCGGTTTCGACCAGCCGCTCGGCCAGCCGGATCGCCGGCAGGCGGAAGGTGGCGTCGGTGAGCATGGCGACCCACGCGTCGCGGGCGTCGCCATCGCCGGGGAAGCGCTCGCGATAGGCGGCCAGCGCCGCACCGGCGGGCACACCGGCCTGATCGAAGAGCCGGGACGCACGGCGCTCGAGGCGGGCGGCGTCGAGCTCGGCCAGCGCCGGGTCGAGCAGCAGGAACATCGTCATCTCCTCGAGCGTGGTGCCGAGGAGGACCTCGATGCGTCTCGCCGACCCGGCGGCGATGCGGGCGAGGGGATGCTCGGGCACCACGATGCCGTCGACGACGGGTCGCCACACCAGGCCGCCGGCTCCCGAGCGCCGGGCACCCAGGGCGCCCTGGGCGGCGAGCAGATCGGCGACGGGTCGGGCCCGGAGCCGCTCGAGCAGGTCCGGTGCGTCGGGGTCCTCGCCGAGCTCGGCCAGGTACTCCCCCGCGATCTCCGCGGCGGACTCGGCCGTGTGGACGTGCGACGCGGCCCCGCTCTGGAGGACGGCCCGCCGGAACAGGCCGTCGGCGGCGGGCAGGGCGAGCAGCACCCCCACGCTCATGGCCCCCGCCGATTCGCCGAACACGGTGACGTTGGCGGGATCGCCGCCGAAGCCCGCGATGTTGTCGCGGACCCACTCGAGCGCGGCCACCTGGTCGAGGATGCCGAGGTTGCCAGTGCCCGGAGGGGCCTCGCTGCGACCGGGGCCGCCGAGGTGGAGGAAGCCGAGCGCACCGAGCCGGTAGTTCAGCGTCACGACCACGACGCCGCGGCGGGCCAGGGAGTGGCCGTTGTACCACGGCGTCGCTCCGGAACCGGTCTCGAAGCCGCCGCCGTGGATCCAGACCATGACCGGCCGGCCACCGTCGTCGCACGCGGGCGTGACCACGTTGAGGGCGAGGCAGTCCTCGCCGCTGGCCGGCGTGCGCCCGCCGAGCATGCGCTCGAGCATCGAGGGATTCTGCGGCGCGATCGGCGACGAGTGGGCGGCGTCGCGCACGCCGTCCCATGGCGGCGCCGGGGACGGCGGCGCGAACCGGCCGGGTCCCGCCGTCGACGCGGCGTACGGGATGCCCCGGAAGGCCACCACCCCCGCGGCGGCAGCATGGCCGCGCACGACGCCTGCCGTCGTGCTCACCTCCAGGTTCGGGGTCTCGGCCATGCGCGCTCCTTGTCCGGCCGCGATTGCGGCGGGTTCGTGGCTACCTCGGATCCACCGGCTGGCGCCTGCGCAGCCGGGTGAGGACCCGGTCGCGCAGCCCCCACCACGTGACCAGCCGGATGGCCTCACCGACGATGGCGAGCGACATCTTGGACTGGCCCCGCACCCGGTCCCGGAAGGTGATCGGCACCTCGACGACCGTGCCGCCGAGCCGGATGACCGAGTACGCCATCTCGATCTGGAAGCCGTAGCCGTACGTGTTCGCACCCTCGAGGTCGAGCTTGCGCAGCATGGCGGCATCGAAGGCCCGGAAGCCGCCGGTGGCGTCGGACAGCCGGATGCCGAGCGCGGTGGCCGCGTACCAGTTGCCCGCCCGGGACAGGGCCAGGCGGCGCTTCGGCCACCCGGGCACGGCACCTCCCGGCACGTACCGGCTGCCGATGACGAGGTCGGCGCCACGCTCGACGGCCCGGATCAGATCGGGCAGCGAGGCCGGGTCGTGCGACAGGTCGGCATCCATCTCGACGATGACGTCGAAGCCGCGTTCGAGGCCCCACTCGAACCCCGCACGGTACGCGGGCCCCAGGCCCGCCTTTCCGTGGCGGCGCAGGACGGAGACGCCGCCCACGTCGCGCCCGACCGCCTCGGCGAGATCCGCGGTGCCGTCCGGGCTGGCGTCGTCGACCACCAGGACCTCGCCGTCGGGCAGGGCGGCCCGGGCCCGCGTCAGCACGTCCGCCACGTTCTCTGCCTCGTTGTAGGTCGGGATCACGACGAGCGGCCGCACGGCCACGACATTAGGTGCGCGACCGAGCGGAGCCCGTACCATCGGCGCCCGTGGTCCACCCGCCGGGCGCTCCCCCGCCCACCTCGGTCGAGTCGGCCGCACCGCCGCCGGGCGCCCGGGCGCTCGCCATCGCCGCCGTGGTGGTCGGCGGGACGAGCGGCGGGTTCATCGGGTGGGCCTTCGTCGCCCTGCAGTGCCGGGGCGAGTGCACGACGCCCAGCGCGCTGGGCGCGGCGATCGGCGCGGTGCTGGCCGCCGCCGGAGTCGCCGTCCTGGCCGTGCTCGTGCTGCGGGCGATGACCGAGTGGCGCACGATCGAGCACTCCGGCGACCCCGCGGCGGCGCGGCGGGCCGCGCAGGAGGCGCGCCGCCGGTCCTGACCCCGAGCCGCTCGATCGGGCCGGCGGCACGGGTCAAGGTGCGTCGCGCAGCGCGGCGCAGGCCCGCTCCAACCCGGCGTCGTCCACGTCGAGGTGGGTCATCAGCCGCACGATCCCGGGGCCGATCGTGCCGGCCAGCACCGCGCTCGCCCGCAGGTGCTCGAGCAGCGCTGGCGGGTCGGCATGTCGGAACACGACGCAGTTCGTCGCCACGTCGGCCGGGTCCACACCGGCGGTGGGCCACCGGTCGGCGACCACCTCGGCGAGCCGGCGCGCCCGCCGGTGATCCTCGGCGAGCCGCTCGACCATGCCGAGGGCGACGAGGCCGGCCGCGGCCACGACGCCGGCCTGGCGCATGGCTCCGCCCAGGCGCTTGCGGTGCCGGCGGGCCTCGTCCATCAGATCGGCGGTGCCGGCCAGCACGGAGCCGACCGGCGCTCCCAGGCCCTTGCTGAGGCACGACATGACGGTCGTCGCCCCCGACGCGCGCACCGCGGCGGGCACGCCGCTCGCCACCTCCGCGTTGAACAGGCGTGCCCCGTCGAGGTGCACGGGTAGGCCCAGATGGCACACGGCCTCGAGCCGACCGATCGGCCAGGGCCGGCCGCCCGACGGCATGTGCGTGTCCTCGACGAACACCGCGCTGACCTCCGGCTGGTGGTGCGCACCGCCCGCGGAGACCGCCGCGACGTCCTCGGGATCGAGCGTGCCGTCGGCGTCGTCGAGCACGACGAGCTGGGCCGGTGAGTTCACGGCCGCGGCCCCGTCCTCGTACACCACCACGTGCTGGCGGCGCCCCGCGCACACGAGCGTGCCGGGCCGGCCGAGGAGTCGCAGCGCGATCTGGTTCGCCATCGTCCCCGACGGGACGAAGACGGCGGCCGGCTTGCCGACGCGCTGCGCGTACGCCTCCTCGAGCCGGTTCACGGTCGGGTCCTCGCCGTAGCCGTCGTCACCCACCTCGGCCGCGGCCATCGCCTCGCGCATGGCGGCGGTCGGTCGCGTCACGGTGTCGGATCGCAGGTCGACGAGGCCGCCGTCGGTCATCGACCGAGGCTACCGACGCACCACCACCACGCCGGTCGTCGAGCGACCTCCTGTGGGCGGCGGCGCCCGCTGCGCGCCACCTTCCCCGGAGGGCCCGGGTGCCGTCGCGCGGCTCGTCCGCGTCGCCGCGGCGCCTGATCCTTAGGGTGGGCGCGGTGCCGTCGACCCGCCCGGATCCCGCGGAGCTCCGCCTCCTCGCGGCGCGCGCCGCGGCCGAAGCGGCAGCCGGGCTGCGAGAGGTGGCGGGCGGCGCCGACCTCGTGTTCGAGACCAAGAGCACGTCGACCGATCTGGTCACCGAGTGGGACGTGCGCACCGAGCGGCTGCTGGTGGACACCATCCTGTCGGCCCGGCCGGGCGACGGCGTGGCCGCCGAGGAGGGATCGACGCGGGCCAGCGGGACGGGCGTGCGCTGGCTGCTCGACCCCATCGACGGCACGACGAACTTCGTCTACGGCGTCCCCGGCTGGAACGTGTCGGTGGCGGCCGAGGTCGACGGCCGGGTGCTGGCCGGCGCGGTCGCGGACGTGGTGCACGACGAGCTGTTCAGCGCGGCCGAGGGCCTGGGCGCGACGTGCAACGGCCGGCCGATCCGTTGCCGCCCCGATCCGGTCCTGGCCTCCGCGCTCATCGCCACCGGCTTCGGCTACGACGCGGACCGTCGGCGGCGCCAAGCCGAGGTGCTCGCCCGCGTGCTGCCCGAGGTGCGCGACATCCGGCGCGTCGGGGCGGCGGCCGTCGACCTGTGCTGGGTCGCGTGCGGCCGCGTCGACGGCTACTACGAGCGCGGTCTCCAGCCCTGGGACCACGCGGCCGGCGCGCTCGTCGCCCGGGAGGCGGGCGCCCGTGTCGGTGGCCTCGACGGCGACACGGTGCCCGACGACGGCACGATCGTCGCCGCCGCGCCAGGCCTGTTCGGCCCGCTGCGCGACCTGCTGCGCCGAGCGGGCGCGGCGCAGGTCTGAAGGATCGCCCGCACAGGCCAGCGCTGGCCCGCGCCCGCCAGCGATGCCCCGGGTGCCGTGGTCGCAGCACCTATCGTGGGCGCCGTGGCGACCCGGATCCTGGCAGTCGAAGACGACGAGCGGATCCGCACCGCGGTGCGCCTCGCCCTCGAGGACGAAGGGTGGAAGGTCGCCGAGGCAGCCACCGGCGAGGAGGCGCTGGAGCAGTTCCACCACCACCCCGCCGACGTCGTGCTGATCGACATCATGCTCCCGGACATCGACGGATTCGAGGTGTGCCGGGCCATCCGGCGATCGAGCGACGTGCCGATCATCATGGTGACGGCCCGCGACGACACCCACGACGTGGTGGCCGGGCTCGAGGCCGGCGCCGACGACTACCTCACCAAGCCCTTCGCGCCCAAGGAGCTCTCGGCGCGGATCCGCGCCCTGCTGCGCCGGGTGCGCACGATGGACCCGGCCAACGCCCACCTGCGGTTCGACGACCTCGAGATCCTGCCGGCCGAGGGGGTCGTGCGCCTCGACGGCCGCGAGGTCCATCTGACCAAGACGGAGTTCCGCCTGCTCGTCGAGCTGGCCCAGACGCCCGGCCGGGTGCTGTCCCGCGAGGTGCTGCTGGAACGGGTGTGGGGCTACGGCTACTTCGGCGACAGCCGGCTGGTCGACGTCCACGTCCGCCGGTTGCGCACCAAGGTCGAGCGCGACCCGGCCAACCCCCGCCACGTCGTCACCGTCCGGGGCCTGGGTTACAAGATCCAGCCCTGAGGCGCCGTGGCCCGCATCCGCATCCTGCGCACTCGGCTCGGCCTCCGGGCGCGCATCACCCTGGCCTTCACCCTCGTGGCCGCCGTGCTGTCCCTGCTGCTGGCCGGCACGACATGGGCCCTCACCCGCTCGGACCTGGTCGACCAGCGTGAGGCCTCGCTGACCAGCAAGGCCGTGTTCAACGCCCGGTTCATGCGCAGCCAGATCCCCGAGAACCGGGACGCGGGTGCCGTCGGCGACCGGTTGGGGACGCTCGAGAACCCGGCCGGCAGCCGCTCGCTCATCGAGCTGCGCCAGCGCAACGGACGATCGGTGTGGGTGGCCCAGACCGCGCAGTACGGCGAGAACGCCCTGCCGGTCTCGCTCAAGCGCCTCGTGGCCCGCGGCACCGCGGCGCGGATGCGCTACACGTACCAGGGCGAGACGGAGCTGGCCATCGGCATCCCGATCCCCGACCGGCGCGCGTCGTATTTCGAGATCGTCTCGATGGCCGACCTCGAGAGCACCCTCGACTCCCTGGCCGTGTCGCTCCTCGGCGCCACGCTGCTGACCACCCTCGCCGGTGCGGGCCTCGGCTACTGGGCGGCCCGGCGCACGCTGCGGCCGCTGACGACCGTGGGCAGCGCGGCCGAGGCCATCGCCGGCGGCCACCTCGACACCCGCCTCGACGGCATCGAGGACCGCGACCTCGAGCCTCTCGTCTCGTCGTTCAACCGGATGGCGCGCGCGCTCGAGGACCGCATCGACAGCGACAACCGCTTCGCCTCGGACGTGAGCCACGAGCTGCGCAGCCCGCTGATGACGCTGGCCGCGTCGATCCAGGTGCTGGCGGCCCGGCGTGATGAGATGCCCGACGACGCCGCCCGCTCCGCGGTCGACCTCATGGAGGCCGACGTCGCCCGCTTCCAGCAGCTCGTCGACGACCTGTTGGAGATCAGCCGCTTCGACGCCGGCGTGGCCCGCCTCGCCCTCGACGAGGTGCACCTGCCCGAGCTGGTGCGCCAGGCGGTGGAGACCTCCAGCGAGGAGCCGGTGCTGGTGCTGGTGGAGGACGGAGTGGACGACCTCGTGGTGCGAGCGGACAAGCGGCGGCTCGTGCGGGTGATCGCCAACCTGCTCGACAACGCCCGCAAGTACGGCGGCGGCGCCACGTCGGTGCGGGTGCAGCGCCCCGACGCCGACCGGGTCCACATCGCCGTGGAGGACGCCGGGCCCGGGATCCCGCCGGAGGAGCGGACCCTCGTGTTCGACCGCTTCGCCCGCGGCCGCACGGCCGGCCACCGCAGCTCGGCCAGCGACGGCGTCGGCCTCGGCCTGTCCCTCGTGTCCGAGCACGTCGGCCTCCACGGCGGCCGCACCTGGGTGGAGGACCGGCCCGACGGTGGCGCCGGTGCCCGCTTCGTCGTCGAGCTCCCGGTCGGCCGGCCGTGAGGCGCGAGCGGGTCCCCCGGGTGCGGACCGCGCCGCTCGGCGGGACGGGCGCTCGCCCGGGCGGTGGCGCGTCGGCCGGCGCCCGGCTCGTGGTCGGGCTCGTGCTCGTGGTCGTCGTGGTGCTGGCGACGGCGTGTGGGCTGCCACGCGACAGCCAACCCCGGCCCATCGACCTGGGCGGCGGCGTGACGCGGCCGTCGAGCACGCCTTCCACGGCCAGGGCGGGCAACGCGGCCCGGGTGGTCACCCTCTACTTCGTCGAGCGCAACCGGCTCCGGCGCGTGGAGCGGCCGGTGGCCTCGGAGGTCACCCTCGACCAGTCACTCGTGGCCCTGCTCGCCGGACCCACCCGCGACGAGCAGCAGCGCAACCTGTCGTCGGCCATCCCGCTCGACACGAGGCTGCAGGGCCTGCGCCTCAACGGCGTCGTGCTGACGGTGAGGCTCAGCCGCCAGATCAACCAGATCGAGGGAGTGGGCCAGAAGCTGGCGTTCGCCGAGATCGTCTTCACCGCCACCGCCTTCGTCAACGTGGACCGCGTCCAGTTCGAGGTGGCCGGCAAGCTCGTGGCCGTGCCCACCGACGACGGCAACATCGGCACGGTCGAGCGCAGCTCCTACAGCTCCATCGGTCCGTAGCCGAGGCGGTGACGCGTCCCCGCGACCGGCGTCGGTGCCCGGGCCGGGTCAGTGCCCGAAGAACACCTTGGCCACGTCGTAGAGGGCGGGATCGACGAGCTTGAGCGACCCGGCGGCCTCGGCGAGGGGCACCCGCACGATGGCGGCGGACTGGAGCGCGACCATCTGGCCGAAGGCACCGTCATGCACCGCGTCGATGGCGGCGACGCCGAAGCGCGTGGCGAGCACCCGGTCGAACGCGGTCGGCGTGCCACCGCGCTGGACGTGCCCGAGGATGGTGACCCTGGTGTCGAAGCCCGTGCGCTGCCTGATCTCACGGGCCACGACGTCGCCGATCCCGCCGAGCTGGGCGTGCCCGAACTGGTCGACCTCCCCGGACGCGACGGCCAGCGTGCCCTCCTTCGGCGTCGCCCCCTCGGCCACGACGACGATCGACGCGTACCGGCCCGCCTCGTGGCGAGCCACGATGGTCTCGCACAACGGTTCGATGTCGAACGGTTCCTCGGGGATCAGCACGAGCGCCGCGCCGCCGGCGATGCCGGCCCACGTCGCGATGTGACCGGCGTGGCGACCCATCACCTCCACCACCATGACGCGGTCGTGGGACTCCGCGGTGGTGTGGAGCCGGTCGATCGCGTCGACGCAGATCTGCACCGCGGTGTCGAACCCGAAGGTCAGCTCGGTTCCCGACAGGTCGTTGTCGATCGTCTTGGGGACACCGACCACCGCGACGCCGAGGTCGTGCAGCCGGGCCGCCACCCCGAGCGTGTCCTCGCCGCCGATGGCGATCAGCGCGTCGATGCCCTCGGCCGACAGCGTCTCCTGGCAGCGCTCGACACCCCCTTCGATGGTGAAGGGGTTGGTGCGCGACGAGCCGAGGATCGTGCCGCCGCGCGGCAGGGTCCCCCGCATGGCGCGCACGTCGAGCGGGCGGGTCCGCCGCTCCACCACCCCCCGCCAGCCGTCGAGGAAGCCGACGATCTCGTCGCCGTGGTGCTCGACGCCCTTGCGGACCACGGCCCGCATGACCGCATTGAGGCCGGGGCAGTCGCCGCCGCCGGTCAGCATCCCGATCCGCATGCCTCGCACCTCCGGGCCACCCGTCCGCTCGTTCGCTCGTTCGCTCGTCGGCGCCGACCGTAGCGGCGGTGCGGGAGGGTCGCGCGCCCGTCCCGTTCTTCTCGCGGCATCGGGGTGGCGACGCCCGCAGTGTGCCGTCACGACCGATCGTTCGGCGTTGTCCTCGTGCGGGCGTGGACGAGGCGCCGGCCCAGCCGGCGCCTCGTCGCTTCGATCCCGGGTGGCCCCGGCCGCGGCGGTCAGGCCACGTTCAGCCGTGTCCGCACGATGCTCGTACCGCCCACCGCGGGCGAGTCCATCCGCGTCTCGAGCACCCCGGTGCCCGAGGCCACTGCCCGGACCCGCACGGCATAGCTCACGGGCGCGCCCGGACCTCCGCCGGTGCTGGTGACCCGGAGGTCCGCACCGGTCGGTGGGGCGCTGAGCTGGTCACCGGCCGAACCGATGGCGTTCTCGGCGCCGACCGTCAGCGCCGGCGCGCTGGGATCGGGTGGAGGTGTGGCCGGGATCGGCGTCGCGGGGTCGTACGTGAACGAGATGTCCTCGGTGCCGTTCAGGCCCAGCCACATCTGGAAGGCCACCGGCTCACCGTTGGCCAGCACGTCGAGCTGGTACTGGATGACCAGCCACGCGTTGGTCCCGTCGCGGAGGATGGCGGCCGAGATGCCGGGGGCGCCGTCGCCGGTGAGGTCCGTCCAGAACGGGGCCAGCACGTTGTTGGGCCGCACCGGGTCCGGCAGCCGCTGGGGGATGTACTGGTTGTCCTCCGTGGTGGCCGGGCCGGCGACGGCGTAACCGTTCGAAGAGATGCCGACCGACGAGTACGAGTCGTCCGCATACGTGAACGACGCCGGAAGGTCGAAGTTCAGCATCGTCTCGTCCCCCACGGGATCCGGCACGACACCCAGGCCAGCCAGGTCGAGGTAGCCCGCCGGCGAGTCACCCGGACCGATCGACGGGCTCCCCGCCGTCTTGCCCGGCAGGTCCACCGGGCCCAGCTCGACGGTGCGGGTGTCGACCTGGCGGGCCCCGTCGACCCGGGTGATCCGAGTGTTCTCCGGAGCCCGGGTCGTGAACGAGGCCGACGTGTTCTCGTAGGCGGTGTTGCTGGCGGTCACCGTGCACGTGGTCGCCTGACCGACCGCGAGGTCGCGCTCCGCGCACGACTGGCCGAGCGCCACCGAGCCCTGCGTGCGGTTGAAGGCCACGGGCAGGTGGAGACGCCGGCCGCCGCCGCTCACCTCGGTCAGATCGACCTGGCCGAAGTACGTGCCCGGCCTGAGGGACCCACCGTTGATCTGGACCGTGAACGTGGCCGTCGCTCCGGGCGCCACCGTGATCACCGAGGGCACGACCCTGATCGACCCGCCGTAGGGGCTGGTCGTCGAGATCGTGAACTTCAGCGTCTGGTCGGTGACGTTGCTGGCGCGGCGGACGGTGGTGATCGAGCCCGGCATCGGGTTGGCGTTGATCGACGGCAGGTTGAGGTCGATCGAGCGGGTCGGGTCGGCCGTGTAGGCCGCCATCCTCGCCGCGGTGTCGGTGAACACGAGCCCGGGGTCGCCGGCCTTGGTGAGGTCGATGCGTCCGGCGCCGACGTCGTAGGGGTCGGCGGGGGTCACCCCGTCCTCCTTCACCACGGATTGCTTGGCCGTGGTCATGAGCGCCGACTTGATGGCCGACGGGTCCCAGCCCGGGTGGAGCGCCTTGAGCAACGCCGCAGCCCCGGCCACATGGGGTGACGACATCGAGGTGCCGGCGATGGCCTGCCAGTACTTGCCCGGAGGACCGCTGGCCACGTCGGTCGGCGTGGGCGTGTTGCCGGCCAGGATCTGGACGCCGGGCGCGGTGACGTCGGGCTTGAGGAACTTCCCGCCCGGCCCCCGTGAGGAGAACGCGGCCATCACGTCGCCCTGCCCGATGTCCTTCTGCCCCTGCGTGAAGGTCCCCATCGGATCGGGGTTGTTCCGCACGAACGAGACGGCCCGCCCGCCGGCAGGCGCGTCGAGGTGGACCGCAGGCAGCCAGTGGTTGTCGGTCTCGACGTCCTGGACGGTCGGGTTGTACAGCAGCATGCCGGCCGCTCCGCCCTTGCGGACGTTGAAGCCCTTCTCGGCCCGCCCGATCGTGCCCCGCTGGCACATGACGATCTTGCCGTCGAACGTACCGGGCCTGGCGCGCGTGAGGCACAGCTTGCCGCCGTCGTAGCCGGCCACGTTCTCGGCCAGCACGACGGGAGTGGGTGTGCTGATCCCGTTGGTGATCGACGCGCCCTCGACCGTCACCTTCTTGCCGTTCGACGACGTGAGCGTGACCCGGGAGACGAACTCGCGCACCTGCGTCGACGCGGCCACCGTCGTGGTCCACGGACCGACGTGGTCGACGGTGCCGGCGCCCGGCCCGCTGTTGCCCGCGGAGGTGGCCACGAACACGCCGGCTTGGAAGGCGTCGAGAAAGGCCAGCTCGACGGGGTCGTTCAGCGGGTTGCTGCCGCCACTGATGGAGAAGTTGATGGTGTCCACCCCGTCGACGACGGCCTGCTCGACCGCGGCTGTGGAGTCCGACGAGTAGCACCCCTGGGGACCGCAGACCTTGTACATGGCCAGCCAGGCGCCGGGCGCCATGCCGGTCACCGGCCCGCGGTTGACGCCGTACAGGTTCACGTTGTCCACGCGGTCACCGGCCGCGGTGGAGCTGGTGTGGGTGCCATGTCCGTTGCTGTCGCGAGCCGAGCTCGGGTACAGCTCGTCGTCGTTGAAGGCGTTGTAGGTATCGAGGAACGCCTGGCCCGCGATCAGCTTGTTGTTGCAGCGGAACACATCGACCGCCGGCGTGAGCGGGTTGTCGCCGTAGTTGCACGGGCGGGTGCGCCCGTCGGCGCGGCGAGGTGGCCGCGGAGGCACGCCCTTGTCCTTGAACGACGGATGTTCGGGCCACAACCCGGTATCGAGGACGCCGATGAAGCTCCCCTGGCCGGCGTTCTGCACGGTCTGGCCGAGCTGCGCGTAGATCGTCGGGGTGCCGAGGAACTCACCGCTGGCGTCGGTCACCGGCTGCGCCAGCGAGTCTCGCTGCACCGCGATCACGCCCGGGAGGGTGGCGATGCGGCGAGCCTCCCGCTCGGGCGCCCGCACTGCCACTCCCCCGTAGACGACACGCAGCGAGCGGCCGATGCGGGCGGCGGGCACGGCAGCCCGGAGGGCCCTGGCGAACGACTCTTCGCGCTGGCCGACGTAGGCCTGGTAGGCGCGGGCCGACGAGCTGGCGAGGTTCAGCTTGCCGCCGGTGGCCGACGGGCTGGTCGCGCCGATGCCGCGTACGCCGCCGCGGTAGGTGGCGAGTGCGTCGTAGGCGAGCTTGACGACCATCGGCACCACGTCGGCCCGGGAACTGCGCAGCAGCGCCGTGTCGCTCTTCGCCAGTCGGGACGTGGCCGACTTGGCGGTGTCGGCCCTCGACGCGGGCGTGAGCCGCTCGACCCGCCAGCGTGAGGCGGGCGTCGGGGAAGCTCCGGCGCCGGTTGGTGCGGCGACGATGAGGGATGCGAGCAGCGCGGCCACTGCGGCCACGACCCCTCGTGTGCGGATGGCAGATGGTGGCACGGAGCTCCCCTCCACTCGGCGGATCGGCACCTCCGTGACACGCGTTCCGGAGGGCGCCGGCAACGTATCAGCCGGCCCGGAGCCGTGCAGGAGCCTGTCGCCCACGGTGCGTCGCCACGGTGCCCGGCGCCCGGCGGCGGGCGAAGGCGCGCGGCCGTCCGGCACCGTGCGGAAGGCCCGGCGCCACGAGCACGAGCCGCAAACCCGCGTGCTCGCACGCGGTGACGCTGGACACGCACGGTTACCCACCGGTAGGGTTACCCGCCGTAACCCCCCTGCATCGTCCCACCGAATCGCACCACGAGGGAGCACCACGACATGCATCCACCCCGGCGTCGACGGGCAGCCGCGCTGCTCTTCGCCACCTCCATGCTGGCCGCCACGGTCGCCGCGCTGCTCGGGTCACCGGCCGGCGCCACCACGATCACCTACGTGGGTCGCACGAGCGGCACGCAGAGCACGGTGACGACGAACCGCGGCAGCCAGTTCGAACGGGTGATCAACCCCGAAGGCACGATCACCGCCGTGCTCGACGACACCGCCGGCACGCTCGTCAGCGCCACCACGAGCTTCGCTCCCGCCTTCACCCCGACCTTCACCGGTCCGTTCGGCCTGCTGCTCTACGTCCGCGCCGACCTCGAGCAGCTCGGCAGCTCCTCGGGCACGGCCACGCCGAGCAGCACGTCCGGCATCACCAACGTGGCGGTCACCAACACGACGCGGCTGCGCGTCACGGTCTACCGCACCCTCGACGGGACACAGCGTCCCGCGACCGACCAGAAGCTCACCGATCCGGCCAAGTGCTACGCCGACCTGTCGCTGCGCCTGACCGGCACCGCCAACCGGCGCACGGGTGACTTGTCGGTGTCGCAGGATCCGTTCACGATCCCGCAGTTCCCGAACGGCACGCCCGACCCGGCCCGCACGTGCGGCCTGGCCACGGGCTCGCTCAACCAACAGCTCGCGGGGGCCAACAACAGCATCGTCTTGAACTTCACCGGTGGCCCGACCCGCGCCCACTACACGGGCGTCAGCAGGGGCACGTCGAGCACGGTCGTGGTCCGCAAGGGCGACCCGATCTTCCAGCGCACGCTGAACCCGACCGGCACCATCGTGGCCGACATCGACTTCACGACCGGCGCCGTCACCAACACGGTGGCCAGGTTCGACCCGGTCACCATCAAGGCCCTGCCCGGCATCTTGTCGAGCCTTCCGGCATGGGCTCGCATCAACCTGACGACGATCGGCACCCCGACCGCGACGCTGACGCCGAGCGGCACGGCCGGCATCGACAACATCACGGTGCGCACCACGGCCCGGATGGCCGTGACCGTGCTGGCGCTCGACCCGAACACCGGCCTCAAGCTGACCGACCCGGCCAGGTGCTTCGTCGACGTCGCCCTCACCCTGCAGGGCACGGTCGACCGCGGCACCGACCAGCTGCGCCTGGCGCAGGACCCGTTCCGGATCCCCAGCTTCCCCGCCTGGGGCGGCTGCGGGCTCCTGCTCGGGCCCGGCCTGTCGTTGATGGTGTCGGGCCCGGCCAACTCCATCTCGCTCAACTACGTCGACGGGCCGGTGCCGGCGTAGGCCGGCCCCCGGCAGGGCGGCGTCGAGCGCGGCGTCGAGCGCGGCGTTGAACGCCGCGTCGGCGAGCGCGGCGGGGGTGGCGGCCTAGGTTCGGTCCATGGCCGTCGTCCTCGCCCTCGATGCGGGAACGACCGGGGTACGCGCCTTCGCGGTGGACGAGGCGGGCACCCCGGTCGGCTTCCGGTACCAGGAGATCACGCAGCACTTCCCGCGACCCGGTTGGGTCGAGCACGACGCGACGGAGATCTGGACGTCGATCGTGTCGGTCACCAACCAGCTCCTCGCCGAGCTGGACGAGCCCGTGGCCGCCATCGGGATCACCAACCAGCGTGAGACGATCGTCGCCTGGGACCGGCGCACCGGCCGCCCGAGGCACCGCGCCATCGTCTGGCAGGACCGTCGCACCGCCGGGCGCTGCGATGCGCTGCGCGACGCAGGCGTGCTGGACGAGGTCCGCCACACCACGGGCCTCGTGCTCGACCCGTACTTCTCGGCCACCAAGGCCGAGTGGCTCCTCACCGAGGGCGGCGTCGCGGCCGATGCGGACCTGGCGCTCGGCACGGTGGACGCCTGGCTGCTGTGGAACCTCACCGGGGGCGCGGTGCACGCCACCGAGCCGTCCAACGCCAGCCGCACGATGCTCTACGACATCCGTGAGGGCGCCTGGTCGCCCTCGCTGTGCGACCGGTTCGGCGTACCGATCGAGGCGCTCCCACGGGTGCTCGCCTCATCGGGGCGCTTCGGCACGACGGTCGCGGCCACCGGCCTGCCCGGCGGCGTCCCGGTCGCAGGGATGGCCGGCGATCAGCAGGCCGCGCTGTTCGGTCAGGCGTGCTTCGACCCCGGGCTGACCAAGAACACCTACGGCACTGGGTCGTTCGTGCTCATGAACGTGGGCCGGTCCTGCCCCGAGCCGGTGGAGGGCCTGCTCACCACCGTGGCGTGGGCGCTGCCCGACGGCTCCGGTGCGACCCGCGTCGACTACGCGTACGAGGGGGCCATCTTCTCCACGGGCTCGGCCATCCAGTGGCTGCGCGACGGGCTCGGCGTGATCGACCGGGCCGACCAGACCGGGCCACTCGCGGCCTCGGTGCCCGATGCCGGCGGCGTCTACTTCGTCCCGGCCTTCACGGGGCTCGGCAGCCCGTGGTGGGACCCGTGGGCGCGCGGCACGATCGTGGGCATCACCCGAGGCACGACGAAGGCTCACCTGGCCCGTGCGGTCGTGGAGGCAATGGCGTTCCAGACGCGCGACGTCGTCGACGCCATGACCGACGCCTCGGGGCACCCCGTGCGCGCGTTGCGGGCCGACGGCGGCGCGTCGGCCATGGACCTGCTGCTGCGGCTGCAGGCGGACCAGCTCCACGTGCCGGTGTCGCGGCCGCAGGTGCAGGAGACGACCGCGCTCGGCGCCGCCTACCTCGCCGGTCTGGCCGAGGGCGTGTGGGGCTCGCTCGCCGACCTCGCCGGGCAGTGGTCGCTCGATGTCGAGGTCGAGCCGTCCGCAGCGCCCGCCGAGGCCGACGCGGCCTACGCCGGGTGGCGACGCGCCGTCGACCGGGCCCGCGGCTGGGCCGTTCCCGACTGATCGACGGGCCCGGCCCGGCCGCGACCACCCCCACCAACGGACCCGCCCGATCAGTTTCCCGACGGATCCGGCCAAGCGTTGGCCGGATCCGTCGGGAAACCATGACGTGAGCGATCGAGTGACGTGAGCGACGGCAGCCGCGCTCAGCCTCCGAGGCTCGGGTGGGTGAGGCGCGACCGGAGCCGCACGAGCTCGCGATGGCGGGTGTCGGCGATGCGGGCCAGAGCGCCGACCTGGCGGCGTTCCCGGGCGCGGAAGGCCGTGCCGCCGCGTCCCACGACCAGCGCGAGGTGCGAGCCGGGCATGGGAGCCCACGCCACGTCGTCGGGCCCACCGGCGGCGGGATCGCTGCCGGCGGAGGCCGCGGCCCGGCTCCCGGCCACGAAGGCCGCGAGCCAGCCGGGCGCCGGGACCGCCCCGGTGGTGGCCCGGAGGTCCCCCGAGCCCAGCTCGACCACGGCGGCCCACGACGCACCGAGCGTGCGCCCACCGTGGACGCACAACGCTTCGAGGACGTCGGCGGGCTCGCCGGCGCCGACGATCCGGCTGGCGGTCTCCAAGGCGTCGAGACGCGGATCATGGATCGCCTCCGCCGCGGGCCGCACCAGCTCGACCCGGGCCCCGTCCACCTCTTCGATCTCCGACACGAGCAGCTCCACGAGTGCCGGGTCGGGAAGCTGCACCACGAGCTCGTCGACGGCGCGACCCGCGCCGGACTCGAGGATGTCGATGCCGACGACGTCCCCGCGCACCGCGCCGATGCGCCCGGCCACCGCGCCGAGGGCGCCCGGTCGGTCGGGCAGCCAGACCCTGACCACGTACGTGTGCATGTCCACGGCCGGCACCCTACGGAGGCCCGGTGAACTGAGCGTTTCGTCCCCGCGACGAGCGCGTGAGCAACGTCGGTCGCCCCGCGCGACCCCGGGCGCATCCTTTGACCGTCCGGTCAAGGGACCGTAGGGTCCGCGGCCGTGGACCGGCGGCTGACCACCCGGGGGGCGCAGCGGCGGCGCCAGCTCATCGCCTTCGCGACGCGGCGGTTCGCGGAGCGCGGCTACCACCCCACCTCGGTGGCGGAGATCGTGGCCGGGGTGGGGGTCGGCAAGGGCGTCTTCTACTGGTACTTCGCCTCGAAGGACGCACTGTTCCTCGAGATCCTCCGAGAGGCGCAGCACGACCTCCGCCGCCGCCAGAGCGAGGCGATCGAGGGCGCGTCGACGCCCGTCGAGCGCATCGAGCGCGGGGTCCGCGCCTCGATGGAGTGGTCCGCAGCCAACCGCGACCTGCTCACCCTCATCCACTTCGCGGCGACCGAGGAGGCCTTCGCACCCGCCATCCGCAAGGGCGAGGAGGTCGCGGTGGCCGACGCGGCGCGCCACATCCGCGACGCCATGTCCGAAGGCGAGGTCCCCGAGGCCGACGCGGAGCTGCTGGCCCACGCCATGCTCGGTGTGGCCGGCCACCTCGCCCGCACCTACCTCCACGAGCGGCGCCGCGACACCGCCGTCGTAGCGGACGCGGCCGTGGCCTTCTGCCTGGGCGGGGTGCTCGGCCCCCGCCCGGCAGCGCGCCCGGCAGCGGGCTCATCGACGCGCCCGCCGGCGCGCTCGTCGGCGCCGGCGATGGGGGAACCGGCCACGGGGGAACCGGCGGTCACCGCGCCGGCGGCCGGCGTCAGCCGAGCTTTGTGAGCGCGCGGCGCAGGTTGCGGACGGCCTGACCGATGCGTTGCTCGTTCTCGATGAGCGCGAAGCGCACGTGCCCCTCACCGCCGGGGCCGAACCCCACGCCGGGCGAGGTCGCCACGTGCGCCTCCTGCACGAGGAACGAGGCGAACTCCACCGACGACATCTCGCGGTAGGGCTCGGGGACCGGCACCCACGCGAACATCGAGCCGCGCGGCGCCTCGATCGGCCAGCCGATGCGGTTGAGCCCGTCGCACAGCGCGTCGCGGCGCGACTGGTAGATGGCGCGCACCTCGTGGGGATGGTCCTGGGCTTCGTTCAACGTGACCGTCGCCGCGATCTGGATCGGCTGGAACGTGCCGTAGTCGAGGTAGCTCTTGAGCTTGGCCAGCGCGCCCACCACGTCGGGGTTGCCGACCAGGAAGGCCACCCGCCACCCGGCCATCGAGAACGACTTGGTCATCGAGTACAGCTCGACGGCGCACTCCTTCGCGCCGTCGGCCTGCAGGATCGACGGGGGCTCGAAGCCGTCGAAGCCCAGCTCCGCGTAGGCGTTGTCGTGGACGATCACCACCTCGTGCTCGCGGGCGAGGTCGACCAGAGCCTGCATGAAACCGAGGCTCACGCACGTGGTGGTCGGGTTGTGCGGGAACGACACGACGATCACGCGGGGCCTCGGCCAGATGCTGCGGATGGCCTCGGACGCCGCGTCGAGCAGGTCCTCCTCGCTGCGGCCCATCGGGAGGTAGTGCACGCCCGCGCCGGCGAACAGCGGACCCCAGATGTGGATGGGGTACGACGGTGAAGGTACGAGAGCCGAGTCGCCCGGCCCGAGCAGCACCCACATCAGGTGCGAGAACCCCTCCTTCGCCCCGATGGTGGCGATCACCTCGCGCTCGGGGTCGAGGGCCACGCCGAAGCGGCGGATGTACAGGTCCGCCACGGCCTCGCGCAGCTTCGGGATCCCCCGGCTGGCCGAGTAGCGGTGGTTGCGGGCGTTGTGCGCGGCCTCGGCCAGCTTGTCGACGGCGACCGCCGGTGACGGCAGGTCGGGGTTGCCGAACCCCAGGTCGACCACGTCCGCGCCGGCCCGCCGGGCCTGGACCTTCAGCCCGTCGATGATGGTGAAGACGTAGGGCGGCAGGTTCGTGATCCGGCGGAACTCCATGGAGCCGAGGGTACTCGTGGCCTCCGCGGGCGACGGGTGGAGCGAGCTCGGCGGCCGGCAGGCGGGGCGCGCGAGCTCGGCGGCCGCAGGCGGGGCGGTCGGGCGCCGGGTGCGGGAGACTGGCGCCATGGAGCTCCCCCCTGACTGCGTCGACGTGCTCGTCGAGATCCCACGCGGCAGCCGCAACAAGTACGAGGTCGATCACGACACCGGCCGGATCCGCCTCGACCGGCGCCTGTTCTCGGCCACCGTGTATCCCGCGGACTACGGGTTCATCCCCGAGACGCTCGGGGAGGACGGCGACCCGCTCGACGCGCTGGTGATCCTCGAGGAGCCGACGTTCCCCGGCTGCCTGGTGTCCGCCCGCCCCGTCGGCGTCTTCTGGATGGAGGACGACAAGGGCCCCGACGCCAAGATCATCTGCGTGCCCGCCGGCGATCCTCGCTGGGGGCACGTGACCGACATCGGCGAGCTGCCCGAGCACCTGACCGGAGAGATCGAGCACTTCTTCGACGTCTACAAGATGCTCGAGCCCGGCAAGCACACCAACACCACCGGCTACGAAGGTGTCGAGCCGGCGTGGCGCGAGATCGAGGCGGCCCGGGCGCGCCTGGCCGAGCACTCGCGTCTCGACCCCTCGGCGGGCGAGGGCGCGACCTAACGCGGGGGCAGGCGCTCCGCGGCCAGCAGCGCCGCCCCGATGGCGCCGGCCCGCTCCCCGAGCGCGGCCGGAAGGATGGCGACGGGCGGGCGGTGGGGCCCGGCCAGCACCATCTCGGGGAACGCGGCACGGGTGGGCGCCAGGACCAGCTCCCCCGCCTCGGCGAGACCGCCGCCGATCACGATCGCCTCCGAGTCGAGCACGTTGACCAGGTTGGCCAGGCCGAGGGCCACCCAGCGGCCGAACCTCCGGAGCACGTCGAGCGCCTCGGTGTCGCCCTCGGCCGCCGCCAGCGTGACGTGCTCGCCCCTGACGTCCTCCGCGTCGCCGCCGGCCAGCTCCACGACGCGGCAAGCCTGCCCCGCGTGCGCAGCCTCCCGCGCCAGGCGACCGAGGCCGCTGCCCGACGCGTAGCGCTCCCAGCAGCCGCGCCGGCCGCACGGGCACAGGATCCCGTCGGGCACGACGACCATGTGTCCCGGCTCACCGGCGAAGCCGTGGGCTCCGCGCAGCACCTGGCCTTTGGCGGTGATGCCGGCGCCGATGCCGGTCCCGAGGGTGACGGTGAGCGAGTGGTCGTACCCGCGGGCGGCGCCGCGCTCGTGCTCGCCCCAAGCCGCGCACGTGGCGTCGTTGTCGGCGGCGACGGGCAGACCGGTCCGCTCGGCCAGCAGCCGGGCGACCGGCGCGTCGACCACGCCGGGCAGGTTCGGCCCGTAGCGCAGCGTGCCCGTGCGGTCGACGAGGCCGGGCAGACCAACCCCGGCGGCGGCGACGGCACGGCCGTGGTCGGCGCGGGCGCGCCCGTCGAGGCGGCGGATGAGCGCGGCGAGCGCGGCGAGCACCGCCTCGGTGCCGGCCGGGGTGGGGAGCCGATCCTCGACGAGGGGGCCGCCCGAGGGATCGGACGGGTCGACCACCACCCCGAGCAGCTTCGTGCCGCCGAGGTCGAGTCCGCAGGTCAGCGCCACCGGTTCCACCGGCAGATCTTCGCGGACCCGGCCGCCTGGCTCCCGCAGGGCCGCCGGACCGGTCAGTACCGCAGGAAGGCGCCGATGCGTCCGAGCACGTCGAGGTCGGCGCTGCCCACGCACACGTCGACGTTGCCGCCATCGGCCAGCACCACGTCGATGGCGTCCTCCACCACGTCCTCGACCACCGCCATCGTCTCGCCGCACCGCTTGCACGCCCGGCCGACGGCGAACAGCGCCGCGCACCCACCGCAACGCCAGCCCTCCGTGCCGAACCCATCGGACACGAGGAGGCGGTCGACGCGGTGGTCGTTCACGGCGGCCAGCACGTCCTTCAGGCCGGAGATCGCCCTGCGCCGCGCCCCCACGGCGTCGCGCAGCGCGGAGACGCGCTCGGCCTCGACCTTGCGTTCGTGACGCTCCTCGAGCTCCAGCGCGGCGCGACGGATGTCGTCGATCGAGGCGCTCGGTGTGACGTCGATGCGGCCGCACAACCGCTCGCGCAGGTAGGGGTGGAGCAGCCCCTCGGCCTCGGACGCCATCTGGTCGGGCGCACCGAGGCTCAGCACGTCGAAGCCGTGCGTCTGGTAGGCGGCGAAGGCGACCTCGGCGGCTCGCTTGAGGTGCTGGTGCAGCAGCGCGTCGACGTGGGGCGCAACGTCGCCCCGCTCCCGCTCACCGCGGTGGTCGTAGTCGCGGGGCAGGTCGTCCACGAGCTCGCTGTGCTCGGCCAGCTCGCCGAGATCGAACACGAACACGCGGATGCGTTGCCGGTCGACCAGCAGCACGCCGAAGCGGGGGTGGTCCTGCAGCACCGACTCGAGCTGGCCCACGGCGGGCTGCTCGTTGATCACCACCCGGCTGCGCACCGGGACCGGCAGGGGCACCACCTTCCACAGGCCTCGCGGCGCGCACGAGAACATGGCCAGACCCCTGGTCCGGCTGCGGTCCAGGCCGGCCCGCACGAAGCGCTCCATCCGCTGGAGGTCGTCGTGGACCGACGCGGTGCCGTTGACCCGGCTGCGGGCCGACCGCAGCAGCGCGTCGAGCTGCGCCTCCACGTCGGCGTGGCGCACGAACCTCCGGCCGTCCACGTTCAGGTAGCAGGAGGTGACCGGGACCCCCTCCCCTCGGAACGACGCCAGCGAGCGGATCGAGTCCTCGGTGATCGTGGGCACGGCACCTCCTGGGTGGTTGTGCCGCCCGATCGTACGACGGCGCACCGGCCCGTGCAGCCGTCTGTCCGGCCCGCCGCCACCGCGCGCCGAGGCCGGTTAGTCGACCGGGATGCGCTCGACTCCGTCGCCGCCGTCGCCCCCGCCGCGCCCGTCGCCCCCGCCGTCGCCGTCTCGGCCGGTGGGCGCCGCGCCCGCGTCGTGCACCGTGCGCCGCCCGGTGTCGGCCGCCTTGGCCACCGTCCGGGCCAGCGACGCGAACGCCGAGGCGACGGTGGCGGCGGTGTCCGGGTTGCGCACGAGCTGCTCGGCCACGTCGAGCGCGGCCCGGCTCATGTCGATGAGCTCCTGGGCCGCCGTCTGCAGGGCCTCGATGCCGCGCTCCACGGGGTCACCGGCCGAACCGGCCGAGCCGCCTGACCCCGCCGAGCCGGCCGAGGGCTCCGGCTCCCCGGTCACGCCCCACCGCCGGCCGCGGCGACCGGTGCCGGCGCGGCCCCGGCGCCGCGGGCGGGCACCGGCCCGAAGCCGACCCGCAGGACGCCGTCGCGCAGCACCGCGCCGGTCACCGACCGGCGCCGCAGCGAGTCGGGCAGCATCAGCGCCCGGCGGTGAGGTCCGACGCGCACGAGGAGCTCGTCGTGGCGGCGGCCCAGCTCGAGGTCCTCGCGGTCCGCGAACGGCAGCTCCACGAGGAGGGCCATGCCGTCACCGTCGCGCTCCACCGTCAACGGCGCCCCCTCGTGGAGCACCGCCGCGGCATCGAGCGCGCCGTACAGAGCGGCACCGAGATCCCGCAGCCGCTCGACGCCGATCGGTTCGTCGTCGGCCAGGTCGGCGCGCAGGATCGGCAGCGGCGCGAAGCCCTCCTCGATGGCGGCGAGGTGCGCGGCGTGGCGGGCCTTCCAGCGGTCGAACCACGGGTCCGCGACGACTTCGGGCAGAAGGCGGTTGGCGATGACGGCGTCGACGCGGTACCCGAACAGCGACAGGTAGGTCGCAGTGCGGCGGGCCTCGGCGATCACCATGGACTCGGGGTTGACCACCAGCCGGACGCTGCTGCGGCGGGTGTCGGCCAGCAGCTCCTTCACACCGTCGAGGCTCTCGTAGAAGCGCGACGCGGATCCGAACACGTCGTCACCCGCCACGGGCAGGTCGCTCACCCTCGACAGCACCGGAGCGACGACCCTGTTGAGTCGCCGGCCTGCCGGGAACACGCGGTCCATGAACCAGGCCAGCACGTCCGGCAGCGACAGGAGGCGCAGCGTCTCCGCCGTCGGCGCGCAGTCGACGATGACGACGTCCCACTCGCCGCTGTCGGCGTGGGCCCGGATGTCGACGAGGGCGAACATCTCCTCGAGACCGGGCAGCAACGACAGCTCCTCCGCCTCCACGCCGTCGACGCCGGCCCACTCGAAGACCTGCAGCAGCCAGGCCTGGATGTCACCCCACACCTCCTCCATGCGCTCCTGCGCGTCGAGCTGCTGGCCCCACAGCGACGGGGTGATCGGTCGCGGCCGCGAGGCGAGCGGGACGTCGAACGCGTCGGCCAGGGAGTGCGCAGGGTCGGTCGACAGCACGATCGTGCGCAAGCCGGCATCGGCGCAGCGCAGCGCGGTCGCCGCGGCCGTCGTCGTCTTGCCGACGCCGCCCTTGCCCGTGAACAGCAGGACGCGCGCCGGATCACGCCGGTCGCGCCCGCGCCGGGGAGACGGTGCTGCGGTGGCGCTCAGCGGTGACCGGCCTCCACGCGCGCCTTGAGCTCGCGGAGCGCCGTGTGGCTGATCTTGAGCTGCGTGCGGCGCTTCACGAAGCGGGGCAGCGGCATCTTGAGCTCGGCCTCGAGGTCGTAGGTGATGTCGGTCCGCCCACCGCCGTCGAGCTCGTGGAACGTGTACTGCCCGTCGAGCTTGCGGGCGACGTCGCCCTCGACGAGCCGCCACGCCAGCCGGTCCGGGCGGCTGTGGTCGTAGCGGAGTGTGTAGCTGGTGCTGTGTCCCATGCCGGCGGCCCGGAAGCGCACCTCGAGCGGTCGGCCCTCGGCATCGCGCACCAGCACCTCGGCCTCCTTCAGGTCCCGCGCCCACTCGGGATACCGCTCGAAGTCGAGCAGGACGGCGAGAACGTCGGCCGCGGGGGCCTCGATCGTCGTGCGCTCGGAGACGGAGTCAGCCATGGGCGGGGTCCTCGTGCTCGGGGGCCGGGCCGCCATTGTGGCCCACGGACGCGTCGGGACCGTCGGTTGGGCCGTCGTCCGCGCCGCGCCCCGCGATGGCGTGACGTGGCCCGAACGTGCCGTGCCGCGCGCCCCAGAGCCCGCACAGACCGAGCCCTTCGAGCGGGGCCAGCACCGCGAACGCGAGCGGCGTGAACGGGTGGACCGAGGCGGTGACGATGGCGACGACGACCTGCACCGCGAGCGCGCCGAGCAGGGGGCGCCTGGCCTCGCGGGGGGCCGTGCCCTGCAGGAAGAACCAGCCGCCGATGCCGATGGCATCCGTGCGGCTGCGGGCGACGGCGCGCGCGTAGGCGGCGACGAACAATCCGAACCCGGCCACGAAGTACGCGAGCGACACGGCCACCAGCGCCCACGCCAGCCGGTCGGGGTCCACCGTGGCGGCCGTTGCCACCGCGGCGAAGACGGCGGTGGTCCAACGCGCGGCACGGATGATCGCCGGCCCCGGCAGCCCCGGCAGCCCCGGCAGCTCCGCCGTCCCCGGCAGCCCCGGCAGCCCCGGCAGCCCCAGCGGCTCCGGCGGGTCCGGCTCGCGCTGAGCGCGACTCATCGTCGCCCCGGACGCAGGTGCAAGCGGCCACGGTCGTCGAGCGTGCCGCGCGCACCCGCATCGACCCTGCCTCCGGCCACGCCCGCGCCCTCCACGACGATGCGCCCGCCGGTCTCCACGCGGACGGTGCGCCCGGGAGCCGGCCGGCCCCGGCTGCCCGGCGGCTCGGCCCCCGAGGTGACCGTGGCCGGGCCGAGCACTCCGGGGGGCGACCAGGCGATCCGCAGCGGGACCCCGAGCGCGAGCAGCTCGCGCCGCACCGCCTCGGGTGGGGCGCCGAGGGCTACGACGGCGGTCGCCCGGTCCAGCCCGAGCCCCGCTCGCAGCGCGCGACCGCGCCGGCCGTCACGCCGCGCCTGCAGCGACCGCCGCAGCGGCGACACCGGGTCGCCG
Source organism: Actinomycetota bacterium (assembly GCA_016185275.1). Lineage (GTDB taxonomy): Bacteria > Actinomycetota > Acidimicrobiia > Acidimicrobiales > Iamiaceae > JACPNX01. The sequence continues at coordinate 73,223 of JACPNX010000003.1, forward strand.
GCAGCCAGAGCCCGGCCCGTGGCCAGGAACCGGCGGCCGGCGGCGGAGCGCGCGAGGCGCCGGTCGCTGTGCAGCGCGGCGGCGATGGTGCCCAGGTGCGACGCATCGAGTACCACCACGACGGGGCGCAGCATCCTCAGGGCCCCGGCGAAGCGCCCGTCGGCGCCGGGATCGCCGGCACGGGGACCGTCGGCGCCGGGTTCGCCGGCACGGGGATCGTCGGCGCCGGGCAGGACCACGACCGGCGCACCGGCGGCCAGCGACCACCAGGTCGTGACGAGGTTCGCCGTCGCATCCGCCGGGTCGGCGGCCACCAGCACCGGCGGCCGGGCGGTGGGCACCGGCGCGCCGCCCCGGCCGGCCGTCGCGCCCGCCCCGATCGGTTCGGAGGCCGCCTCGGCCGCGAGCTCGGGGTCCAGCCACCGCTCCAGGGAGCGCAGCGCCCAGACGGCCTCGCGGTGCGTGAAGCGGTGCCCGCACGCGACGAGCGCGGGCGACGCAGGATCCAGACCGGCGACGTGCTGCTCGAACCGGTCGGGGTGGCGGTCGTCGATGGCGGCGCCCTCGACCGCCAGACGGGCGGCGTCGAGGCACCGAGCGCCCTCGACCGCCAGATCGGCGGCGTCGAGGCACCGAGCGCCCTCGACCGCCAGATCGGCGGCGTCGAGGCACCGAGCGCCCTCTTCGGCGGGGACCCCGGCGGGCCCGCCAGCGGCGCCGGAGACCGGCGCGCCCGCCGTGCCGGCCCAGCCGAGCACGAAGGGCGCGTCGGGACGGCCGCCGGCGACCGAGCGCTCCGGGGTCGGTGGACCGACGAGGAGCGCGGCGCCCGCCGCCAGCACCGCCTGCTCGGCCGCGATCCGCTCGGCCGCCCCGCCGGGGGCGACCACCACCTCCACACCGGGCCCCACACCGATGTCGCAGAGGCCGAGCGCCAGCACGCGGGCGCGCCGGGCCACGTCGCCCCACGTCGGCGTGGCGCCGGAGCTCGGCAGCTCCACCGGCGCGGGGAGCTCGCGGTGCCGCGCCACACGGCGGGCGAAATGCGCCGGGAGGGTCTCCGCATCGAGCGGCGATCCCAGGCTCACGAGCCGGCCCCCTCGAGCCCGGCGCGGAGGCGTTCGGCCAGGACGTCGTACGACAGGTCGGCTCGAGCCCGGGCCAGCGCAGCGGCTCCCATGCGGGCCCTCGCCCCGGGATCGGCGAGGAGCATGCCGATGGCACGGACGGCCGCCGCCTCGTCGTCGGAGTCGTCGACCACGAGACCGGTCACCCCGTCCACCACCGCCTCGTGCGAGCCGCCACTGCGCCCGGCGACCTGCGGCACCCCGCACGCCGCCGCCTCCACGAACACGATCCCGAAGCCCTCCTGCTCGAGGCCGGCCCACCGGTCGCGGCACAGCATCGCGAACACGTCGGCCGCCCCGTGCAACCGCGGTAGGTCGGCGGCACCGATCCGCCCGACCAGCCGCACCGGAGCGCCCGTGCGGGCGACGAGGCGCTCGAGCCGTCGCCGGTCGCGGCCGTCGCCGGCCACCGCCACCGTGAGGTCGGGGTGATCGCGACGCAACACCGAGGCCGCCCGTATCAGGACGTCGAACCCCTTGCGGGGTACGAGCCGGCTCACCCCCACGACGAGTGGACCCGTGGCGGGCAGTCCCAGGCGCTCGCGCGCGGACCGGCGCTGGCCGGCGTCGAGCGGGCGGAAGCGCTCGGTGTCCACGCCGGGCGGGACCACGACGACGGGCAACCCGCGCCGTGCCGCCGCCTCGGCCCGGTCGGCCGGGTACCCGCCGGCGGCCACGACGACCTGCGCTCCCCGCAACACCCCGGCCATGGCCGCCCTGGCGATCGGCAGCCGACCCGGCACCGTGACCTCGGCGCCGTGCACGACGACGCCGTAGGGCCGGTCGAGCCACCGCGCCACCGGCCCGACCCCCCAGAGGACGGGGTCGAGCAGGACGAGCTCGGCACCGACCTCGTCGGCCAGCGCGCGGATGCGGCGGCCCAGCGCAGGCGTGGGCACGAGCACCCGGGCGGCGGCACGCTCGACGCGGAACGGCTGGGCGGCGTCCCACGCCGCCGCGCCGGGATGTCCCGTCGTCATCACCGCCACCTCGTCGGCCGGCAAGCGGCGCCACAGCTCCCAGAGGTACGACTGGATGCCGCCCGTCTTGGGTGGGAAGTCGTTGGTGACGAGGAGGTGCTTCATGCGGGCCGCGGCGGCTCGACGGAGTCGGCCCGCTCCTCGGCGGCGACCCGCCTGACCCGGGTGATCGCGGGCCCGGCGGCTCCGGCACCGCACCGCTCGGGGGAGAGCCGATCGCGGCGCTCCACGGTCGCCTCCAGCTCGGCGCGGATCTCGGGGTCGGCGTCGCCCCGGACGCCGTCGAGCAGGTGGTCGAGGCCGAGCCGCCGCGCCGCCCAGACGGCGTGGGCCCGCAGCATCGGGCGGGCTGAGCGGAGGTAGCGGCGAACGAGGTCCACCGTGGCCGGATCGGCGGCGTCGCCGACGTTGCCGAGGGCGACCAGAGCGTTGCGTCGCAGGTGATCGGGATCGCGCTGGGCGATGTACCAGCGGCCGTGGCGATCCAGCAGCTCCGCGTCGGTCGCGCTCAGCAGCCACGCGATGGACGGCCACACGTCATCAGGGGCCGCCCCCTCACCCGCGGCCGGACGTGGTGCGGTGGGGCGCCGTTGCCCCGCCCGGTTCGGTGGGCACACCTCCTGGCAGTCGTCGCATCCGTAGATGCGGTCGGCCAGGGCGGCGCGGTGCTCACGGGGGATCGGACCCGGCGCCTGCACGAGCCAGGCCAGGCACCGGCGGGCGTCGACGACACCAGGGGCGACGATCGCCCCCGTCGGGCAACCGTCGATGCAGCGGTTGCACGTACCGCACAGGTCGGGCACGTCCGGGACCGAAGGGGGCAACGGCGCATCGGTCACCACGGCGCCGAGCACGAACCAGCTGCCTCGACCGGGGAGGAGCACGTTGGCGTTCTTGCCGTAGCGACCGATGCCGGCCCGCAACGCCGCCTCGCGATCGACGAGCCCGTTGTCGTCGACGACCACGCGGGCCCGCCACCCGGCCGCGCGCAGCACGCCGGCCACCTGATCGAGCGCGGCCCGGAGGTCGGCGTAGTGGTCACGCCAGGCGTAGCGGGCGACGCGGCCCGCGGGTCCGCCGTCGGGTCGAGGCGGCGCCGGCTCGGCGTACCCGAGCGCTCCGACGACGAGCGCGGCCGCGCCGGGCAGCGAGCGGGCCGGATCGGTCGAGCGGCCCGGGTTGCGGTACGTGAACTGCATGCCCGCGGCCAGACCCTGGGCCCGGCGGCGCTCCAGGTCGGCGCGGGTGCGGGCGAACGGCGCGGCGTGCGCGATGCCCGCGGCGTCGAGCCCTGCGGCGCGGGCCCGGGCGATCACCGCGCCGGCCAGCTCCGCCATCGCCGACGCCGGTACCTCGGGTCGGGGTGGCGGCTCGGGCTCGGGCACCGCCGCTCGACGAACCTGGGCCACCACCCCTCCATGGTGGCCCGCCGGCGGCCCGGCGGGTCAACCGGCGCGACCCGTGAGCGCGCGGGCCCTCGCCCGGCCTCCTCGCGCCCGGTCGGCCGCCCGGTGCCCGGCGTCCTCGCGTCCCGGTCGGCATGCGCACCGGCCCGCCTGGGAACGGAGGGGCCCATGGAAACCGGCACCGTCTCACGCCCCGGCGGCTCGTGGCTCGACGACCTGAGCTCGCTCGGCGAGCGTCTCGAGGCCGTCGAAGCCCTGGACCGGCTGGCCCAGCCGGCGCACCACCTCGTGCATCGCGTCCTGCGACCCGGCCCGGTGAAGGATGCGCTCCACGGCCGCTGGCTCGGGCATCCGCTGCACCCGTTCCTCACCGACCTGCCCATCGGCTTCTGGACGAGCGCGGTGGTGCTGGACCTGGCCGGCGGGCCGCGCGCCGAGCGGGCGGCCGACCGGCTGCTCGGTCTCGGCGTCGCCGCCGCCCTGCCCACCGCCGCGGCCGGTGCCGCCGACTGGGCCGAGCTGTTCGAACCCGAGCAGCGCAGCGGCTTCGTGCACGCCGCGGCGAACATCACCGCCACGGCGCTGTTCGCCTCGTCGTGGCTGGCCCGCCGCTCGGGAGCGCGCCGGCGCGGCGTGCGCCTGGCGCTGGCGGGGGCCGCAGCCGCCACCGTCGGCGGCTTCATCGGCGGGCACCTCTCCTACCGGCGGGCTGCGGGCGTCAACCAGGACGCCTACAACACCGGGCCCGGTGAGTGGACCCCGGTCGACACGACCTCCGCGGTCACGGGCACCGGCGCGGGCGCCACCTCCCCGGTCGAGGCGGTCGACGCGGTCGACGCGGTCGCCACGGTCGAGGCCCGGCCGGGTCGTGCGGGCGACACGGACGTGCTCGTCGTCGGCCCGAATGATCAGCCGGACCACGCGCTGGTGGCGGCCTGCTCGCACCTGGGCGGGCCGCTCGGAGAGGGCGACGTGAGCGACGGGTGCGTGACCTGCCCCTGGCACGGGAGCCGGTTCCGCCTGTCCGACGGGCAGGTGGTGCGGGGCCCCGCCACCGCCCCGCAACCGTGGCTCGAGGCCCGCAGCCGCGAGGGGCGGGTCGAGGTGCGCCGGCCGCCCGGCTGACCGCCGACCGCGCCGGGCGCGCCGGTTGCGCCGATCGCGCCGGCCGGGCCGGTCGGCCTCCGGGACGGGCGATCCGCGACGGGCGATCCGCGACGGGCGATGGCCGACGAGCCCGGAGCTCCCCCGCCGGCCCGGGAACCAGGGCCGCTTCCCCGGCGTCGCAAGCGCCGTGCGTGGCGACCGTTCCCGCGCGGTGCCCGTGAGCACTGCGGCCGACCCCGATGGCGACGAACGCTTCGCTCGCCTCTTCCGCGCCTGCTTCCAGCCGCTGTCCGCGTATGCCCTGCGCCGGGCGCCGCCGGAAGAGGCCATGGACGTGGTGGCCGAGACGCTGACCATCGCCTGGCGCCGCCTCGATTCCATCCCGCGAGGCGCTGAGCTCCCATGGCTGTACGGCGTGGCCCGCAGGGTCCTCGCCAACCAGCGCCGATCGACGAACCGGCACCATGCTCTGGTCGAGCGCCTCGCCCGTGAGGTGCACCCGGCCGTCGAATCGGCCCCGGAGGACGCCGGTTGCGCAGCGGCCCTCGCGCGCTTGACGCCCGACGAGCGCGAGCTGCTGCGGCTGGTGGCCTGGGAGGGTCTGCGCCCCGCCCAGCTCGCGCTGGTCCTCGGGTGCTCTCCCAACGCCGCCGCCATCCGGGTGCACCGGGCCCGCTCCCGCCTGCGGGCCGCGCTGGAGTCGGCCGGGGGCGACAGTGCGGCGAAGGGCGACAGTGCCGCGAAGGGTGCGGCGCAGGGCGGCCCGAGCGGCGGCGCCGACGCCCGGGCCGCAGGCGGGGCCGCCGTACGGGGCGGACCGTCGGCCGAAAGGATCGGCCCGGTCCGGACATCCAGTGAGTGGAGGTCCCACGATGGATGACTGGCCCGAAGACGAGCTCATGGCCCGCCTGCGAGCCGCCGACCCTGTCGAGCCCGATCTCCTCCCTGGCCCTACCACGGCGGCCGCCACCGCCCTCCACGAGGAGATCACCATGACGCCCACCCTCCGATCCGGCCACCGCGACCGTGCGGGCACAGGCCGGCGCACCACGACGCTGGTTGCCGCCGCCGTCGTCGTCGTCGTCATCGTCGCCGGCGCCGCGGCACTGGCCGCCGTCAACTCCGGCGACGGTGGAGCCCCGCAGGCGGCGCCGGACCGCCGGCCGCCCGTCACGACCGGGCCCTCGACCACGGCCCCACCCCCGCCGGGTTCGCTGTCGTGCGTGACCCGGTACGACCTCACCACGCTGGTCGACCGGGAGGTGGCCTTCGAGGGGACGGTCACGCGGGTCGCCGGCGACTCGGTCACCTTCACCGTGGACCGAGCCTTCAAGGGCGTGGAGGGATCGACGGTGACGCTGCGAGGCGCCGAGGTGCTCGGGGGCACGACGTCGGCCGGCCCGGGCGTCGACCTGTCGCCGGGCAGCCGCTTGCTCGTGTCCGGCGACGGCGGCTTCGCGTGGGGCTGCGGCTTCACGCGGCCGTGGGACGGCGCGACCGCGTCGCGCTGGGCAGGTGCCTTCGGGTGAGGACCGGCGTGTGGCCCCGGCCAGCGGTGTGCCGCGCGTCGCGGACTCCTCCGCCGGCGGGGCCACACGGTGCGACCTGCGCAGCCGGTCGTGACGTCTAGCGGCGCAGCACCACGAGGAACTGCGCCGACGACACCACGTTGGCGCCCCGCTCGGCGGCGCCGCGCCGCACCCGCTCGTCGCTCGACACCACGACCACGGGCCGGCTGGGCGGGTAGCCGTCGACGAGGTCGACGACCACGTCGTCGGCTTCCACCGCGGCGTCGGTGAACAGGATCCGCACGCAGCGTGAGTCGACGGTGGCGCCACCGGCCGCCACGCCGTCGAAGACCACGACCGGATCCGCGCCCGTACGGGCGTGCAGCTCGTCCAGCGCCGCCACGAGCCGGCGCCGTTGCGCGTCGATCGGCTCCTCCGGCCACGCCGTCATCGAGACGTTGTAACCGTCGACGAGCACGACGGCGGTGGCCAAGCGGACGAGGTGGTCGGCGGCCTCGACCGAGTCGGCGAGGACACCGCCGGGCAACGCGGCGGGCCGGCGGCGCGGCGCGCTCGACCCCCCGGGCGGGCGAGGGGCGGCGGGGGCGGCTGCGCCGGC
>JACPNX010000004.1:0-1527 GCA_016185275.1 Actinomycetota bacterium
GCCGGCACGGGCGGCGCGGCCGCGCTGCTGAGCGGGTGTTCCGGAGGTGGCGCGGGAGGCGCCGGCTCGGCGGGCCGCCGGTCGCCCGCCGGCGCGGCCGCGTCGGCCGCGACGATCGGCGGCCGGCCCGCGGCCGCCGTGCAGGCCTTCGACCCCGGGCAGCCCTTCTGGCTCCAGGGCAACTTCCGCCCGGTCGCCACGGAGACCACCGCGACGGGCCTCGAGGTGGAAGGCAGCCTGCCGCCGGAGCTGACCGGGCTGTACGTCCGCAACGGATCCAACTCCGCCTCCGTGCCGGGCGCACACTGGTTCTTCGGCGACGGGATGCTGCACGGGATCCGCCTCGCGCGCGGCAAGGCCGTCTGGTACCGCAACCGCTGGGTCCGCACGCCGCTGTACGAGGAGCGCCGGAACTTCCGCGGCATACCGGGCAAGACCGAGAACCAGTCCAACGTGAGCGTCGTCGCCCACGCCGGCGCGCTGCTGTCGCTCGGCGAGGTGGGCTGGCCGTTCCGCATCGACCCGTCGGACCTCTCCACCGCGGGCGCCCAGAGCTACGGCGGCCGGTTGGGCACCGCCATGACCGCGCACCCGAAGATCGATCCGACCAACGGCCACATGCACGCCTTCGGCTACGACCTGCTGCGCCCCGAGCTGAGCTACTACCACGTGGACGACCGCGGCCGTCTGCTCGCCAACCAGGTGATCCCGCTGCCCGAGGTGCGCATGGTGCACGACTTCGCCATCACCGAACGCGACGTCGTGTTCTGGACCGGACCGGTGCTGTTCGGCCCGGGCAAGGCCGCTCCCAAGGTGCCGTTCCACTGGGACGGGACGTTGCCCGCCCGCATCGGCGTGATGCCCCTCGGCGGCCCGGCATCGGCGATCCGCTGGGTCGACTTCGACCCCTGCTACGCGTACCACGGGCTCAACGCCTGGCGCGACGGCAACGAGGTGGTGCTCGTCGTCGACCGGCTGCCCAGCTCGTTCGCCAGCGCCGACGAGATCGGCCCGCCCGGTGCCATCCACGAGTGGCGGGTCGACACGTCGGGGGCGCAGCTGCGCTTCTCCGATCGGAAGCTGTCCGACACGCAGATGGACCTGCCCGCGCACGACCGGCGCCGCACGGGCAGGCCCGTCCGGCACGGCTGGTGGGCCAGCACCCGCCGCGGCGGCACGTACGGCTTCGAGTTCTCGGGCCTCGTGCACCAGGACCTGCGCACGGGCAAGGAGGTGCGCTGGGATCCGGGGCTCATGGAGGTCCCGGGCGAGGCGTTCTACGTTCCGGCCTCCGACCGGGCGCCCGAGGGCGAGGGCTGGCTCCTGACCCTGTGCTACGATCGCACGCGCGACAGGAGCCACCTGGCGGTGCTCGACGCCGCCGACGTGGCCAAGGGCCCGGTCGCCCGCGTGCGCCTGCCGGTGCGCGTGCCGTACGGCTTCCACGGCTGGTGGCTCCCCGACGCCTGACCCCGTGGACGGGCGCCGGCCCCGCCCCCCTCGTAGTGGTCGCAGAATCGGGACACA
>JACPNX010000004.1:1542-44778 GCA_016185275.1 Actinomycetota bacterium
AGGTCCGGTTTCGGCCACCACTACGGATGAGATAGCGGATCGCGGCGCGATCTCGGGACACGTGGCCCGCCCGCGTGCCGGGCGGGTTTCCGTCGCTGACGCGGCGCGGCGGTAGCGTCGGTCCCGTTCGGGGAACCACCAGGCTCCCCCCTTCGCCCGGAGGTCGCCCGAGGGATGGCCGCACCGACCACCACCCCAGCGCCGGCCCGCCGGCCGGGGCCCACCCGCATCGCCACGCCGGCCCGCGAGCGGCGCCGGTCGCCGTTCCTCGTCGAGCTGTACCGGTCGTCGGTCGGCAAGAAGTACGTGATGGCCATCACCGGCGCGCTGCTGATGGGCTTCGTGTTCGCCCACATGGTCGGCAACCTCAAGATGTACCTGGGCGCCGCCGAGTACGACGGCTACGCCGACTTCCTGCGCCGGCTGCTGGTGCCGATCCTGCCCCGCACGGTCACGCTGTGGCTGATGCGCGTCGGCCTCATCGCCGCGTTCGCGCTCCACATCCACGCCGCCTACTCGTTGACCCGCATCAACCACCGCGCCCGGGCCGTCAAGTACCAGTCGCGGCGCGACTACGTGGCCGCCACCTACGCCAGCCGCACCATGCGCTGGACGGGGATCATCATCACGCTGTTCCTCGTGTGGCACCTGTTCGACCTGTCCTGGACCGGCACGGGCTACCGCTCCTTCTACCGGGGCGCGGTCTACGAGAACGTCGACGCCAGCCTCAGCCGCATCCCCGTCGCCGCCCTCTACATCGTCGCCAACCTCGCCCTCGGGGTGCACCTGTTCCATGGTGCGTGGTCGTTGTTCCAGTCGCTCGGCTGGAACAACCCTCGGTTCAACCGGTGGCGCAAGTGGTTCGCGTACGGCTTCAGCGGAGCGGTCACCCTGGGCAACGTCTCGTTCCCGATCGCCGTGCTCGCCGGCGTCGTGAGCCGGTGAGGGGACGGCCGTGAGCGACATCACCCTGGACTCGAAGATCCCGCCCGGGCCCGTCGCCGAGAAGTGGACGACGTACAAGTTCGAACGCAAGCTGGTGAACCCGGCCAACCGCCGGCGCTACGAGATCATCGTGGTCGGCACGGGTCTCGCCGGTGCGGCGGCCGCGGCGACGCTGGGCGAGCAGGGCTACCGGGTCAAGGCCTTCACGTTCCACGACAGCCCCCGCCGGGCGCACTCGATCGCCGCGCAGGGCGGCATCAACGCCGCCAAGAACTACAAGGGCGACGGCGACAGCATCTACCGCCTCTTCTACGACACGGTGAAGGGCGGCGACTTCCGCAGCCGAGAGGCCAACGTGTACCGGCTGGCCGAGGAGTCGGTGAACATCATCGACCAGGCGGTGGCCCAGGGCGTGCCCTTCGCCCGTGAGTACGGCGGTCTGCTCGACAACCGCTCCTTCGGCGGCGCCCAGGTGTCGCGCACCTTCTACGCGCGGGGCCAGACCGGCCAGCAGCTGCTGCTGGCGGCGTACCAGCAGATGGCGCGCCAGGTCGGGCGCGGTCAGGTCGAGCTCTACAACCGCACGGAGCTGATCGACGTCGTCGTCGTCGACGGGCGGGCTGCCGGCATCGTCGTGCGCGACCTCATCACCGGCGAGATCACCAGCCACTCCGCCCACGCGGTCATCCTCGCCACCGGCGGCTACGCGAACGCGTTCTACCTGTCCACCAACGCCATGGCGTCCAACGTGACGGCCGCGTGGCGGGCGCACCGCCGCGGCGCGTTGTTCGCCAACCCCTGCTACACGCAGATCCACCCGACCTGCATCCCGCAGAGCGACGACTTCCAGTCGAAGCTCACGCTGATGTCGGAGTCCCTGCGCAACGACGGCCGCATCTGGGTGCCGCAGGACCCGGGCGACGAGCGGCCACCGGCGCAGATCCCCGAAGCCGACCGCGACTACTACCTCGAGCGGATCTACCCGAGCTTCGGCAACCTCGCGCCGCGCGACATCGCGTCCCGCGCGGCCAAGCGCGCCGTCGACTCGGGTCGGGGTGTGGGCCCGCTGAAGAACGGCGTGTACCTCGACTTCGCCGACGCCATCGGCCGCCTCGGCGAGGACACGATCCGCGAGCGCTACGGGAACCTGTTCGAGATGTACGAGCGCATCACCGACGAGGACCCCTACGCCACGCCGATGCGCATCTATCCCGCGCCCCACTACACGATGGGCGGCCTGTGGGTGGACTACGAGCTCATGACGACCGTGCCGGGCCTGTACGCCGCCGGTGAGGCCAACTTCTCCGACCACGGCGCCAACCGGCTGGGCGCCTCGGCGCTCATGCAGGGCCTGGCGGACGGCTACTTCGTGCTGCCGAACACGGTGAGCAACTACCTCGCCCCGCTGCTGGGCACGCAGCCGGTGCCGACCGACCATCCCGGCTTCCGGCAGGCGGAGCAGGAGGCCCGTGAGCGCTTCGGCCGGTTCCTGTCGATCGGTGGGACCCGTTCCCCGGACCACTTCCACCAGCGGCTCGGACGGATCATGTGGGACTACTGCGGCATGGAGCGCACCCGCGAGGGACTCGAGAAGGCGCTGTCGGAGATTCCCGCGCTGCACGAGGAGTTCCGCCGCGACCTGCGCGTCGTCGGCGACGGTCAGCGCCTCAACCAGACGCTCGAGAAGGCCGGCCGCGTCGACGACTTCTTCGAGCTCGCGCAGCTCATGTGCCGGGACGCCCTGGAGCGTGAGGAGTCCTGCGGCGGGCACTTCCGCAGCGAGCACCAGACCGCCGACGGCGAGGCCGAGCGCGACGACGAGCACTTCGCCTACGTCGCTGCCTGGGAGTGGACCGGCCAGCCCGGCGCGGCGCAGCTGCACAAGGAAGACCTCGAGTTCGAGAACGTCCACCTCGCCGTTCGGAGCTACAAGTAGCGATGGCCAGCACCCTCAACCTCACCCTGCGCGTGTGGCGCCAGGACGGCCCCGACGACACGGGGCGCTTCGACACCATCGAGGCGCCCGGCATCAAGGACGACATGTCGTTCCTCGAGATGCTCGACGTGGTGAACGAGCGCCTGATCGAGGCCGGCCGGGAGCCGATCACCTTCGACCACGACTGCCGCGAGGGCATCTGTGGCACCTGCTCGCTGATGATCGACGGCCAGGCCCACGGGCCGCAGCGGGGCACGGCGACCTGCCAGCTCCACATGCGCAGGTTCGCCGACGGCCAGACCATCACCGTCGAACCCTGGCGGGCCACGGCCTTCCCGGTCATCAAGGACCTGATGGTGGACCGGTCCGCGCTCGACCGGATCGTCGAGGCCGGCGGCTACATCACCGCGGAGACCGGCGGCGCGCCCGATGCGAACCTCATCCCCGTGCCCAAGCCCGTGGCTGACGCGGCCTTCGACGCGGCCGCCTGCATCCAGTGCGGCGCGTGCGTGGCCGCCTGTCCCAACGGCGCCGCCAACCTGTTCACCGCGGCCAAGGTCGCCCACCTGAACCTGCTTCCGCAGGGCGAGGCGGAGCGCTACTCGCGGGTGGAGAACATGGTCGACGTGATGGAGGACCACTTCGGCTCGTGCACGAACCACGGCGAGTGCGAGGCGGCGTGCCCGAAGAAGATCTCCATCGACTACATCGCCCTCATGAACAAGGACTACCTGCGGGCCAAGTTCAAGAACCGCCGCTACTTGAGCCGCAACCCCTAGCCGCGTAGCGGCTCGGCCGAGGCGACACCGGCGCCCGGCAGGCGTCGCCGGCGCGCCGCGCGCCAGCCGTCAACCCGAGCCTGCGAAGAACACCTCGGCGACCACACGGGGGGGCAGCGGGTCACCGCCGACCTCGGCCGATGCCAGGCCGAGGGTCACCTTCTCGCCCGTCGCGGGGTCGCGGTAGGTGCAATAGATGCGCCGCATCGCCGTGTCGCATCGACCGACGAGGTCCCAGCGGGGCCCGCCGGGATCGGCCCGGCCGAACAGCGTCGACACCACCTCGCCCGTCGCGTACTGCTCGGCGGCCGCCCGGTCACCGCGGCCCCACGCCCGCACCAGGTCGCTCGTGTACTCCTCGGGGGCGGCGGGCAGCGACGTGGCTTCGGTGGTCGTGGCGGACGATGGCGCGGTGACGGGTGCGGCCGTGGTGGCCGTCGTCGCCGGCGGGGTGGTTGACGGACCAGACGCCAGCGCGGTCGTCGTGGTCGGCTGCGTCGTGGTGATCGGGCGCGTGGTGGTGGTGGTGGTGGTCGTGGCCGCATCGTCAGAGCCCCCGCTGCTGCAGCCGGCCCCGGCCAGCACCACCAGCGTGGCCACAACAGCGCAACGGCGTGGGACCCGGGTGACCGCCATGGGCCCGACCGCCATGGGCCTGACCTACCCGGTCCACCGGCGTGAGGCGCCGGTGGACCGGTGGGCGACGGCGCGCGGTAGGCGTGGGAACCCGCCGTCGCTCCGGATCGTCACAGGGCAGGCCTCGAGCAGGAGGACGCCCGTGCCCGCAACCCACACGCACCTGCCCGCGGTCCCGTCGCGGACCACGGTTCCCGTCGGCACCCGCGCGGTCGCGGTCGCCGTCGCGGTCGTCGCCTCGCTGGCGGCGGCCGCCTGCGGAGCTGCCGGCCGGGTCGGGACCACGAGCGGGGACGGCGACCCCGGCGGCTGGCGCACGATCCCCTTGGGTGTGCGCGACCGCGGTGACATGTCCGTCGTCATGGGCGCCGTCTGTGGTGCTGTGAACGTCGTGGCGGCAGGAGCCACCCTCGACGCCTTCGAGATCGCCGGCGGAGCGGCGCTGCGGGTACCCATCGGGCGGCCGGCCGGCACCCGGCTGTGGATGCTGGGCACGGGGCTGGCCGAGGGCCCCGGTGGTCCCGTCGTCGCGGGCATCGCCTTCCCGGACGAGGGCAACGGCGAGTCGCGGGGTGTCGTGTGGCGGCTCGAGGGCGAGCGCGGGTGGCAGCCGACCGAGCTGCCGGCCGGTCCCCAGCAGGTCGATGTGAGCGCCGTGGCGGCGACCCCGACCGGCTACGTGGTCGTCGGTTCGCAGGGGACGTCGCCGTTCGTGCCGGTGGCCTGGCGGTCGACCGACGGCGTCGCCTGGTCGCGCGTCGCGCTGCCATCCTCGCCGGAAGAGGTCGAGCGTCTCGCCGGCCTCGCCGCGGTGGGCGACGCGGTGGTGGCCGTCGGGCAGGCCCGACGCGACGGCGGGAGCGCCGGGGTGGCGGTGCGCATCGAGCCGGCCTCCGGCGCCGTGGAGCGCCTCGGTGCGGGTGGTCCCCCGCTGTCCGGCGTGGCCCGCACCGCCGGCGGGCGGGTCGTGGCCACGATCGCGCGAGATGTCACCGGCGCCACCACAGTCCTCGCCACGTCCGACGACAGCGGGCGGTCATGGACACCGGTCGATGCGGGCACCGTCGGCCTCACCCGGGCCGGCACGGCGGTGCGGCCGTCCCAGATCGTTGCCGGCGAGGGCCTCGTGGCCGCCGCCGCCGCGAGCCCCGGCCCGCAGGACGACCCGGGCTGCTGGGTGGACCTGGCTGCGTGCCGGGAGGAATCCCAGCGGGCCAGCCGCGCCGCTGCCTACGTGTCGACCGATGCCACGGCCTGGTCGGCGGTCGACCTCCCCGGCGACGACGGCATCATCGACGTGTCCACCGCGGTGTGGCCGAAGGCGGGCCTGTCCGTGGCCGGCTGGATCGGCGGCACCTTGAACGTGTGGCAGCGCACGACCTCTGGCGACGCCGGGCCGCTGCCGACGCAGCCGCCGGCCACGACGACCTCCGTGCCTGCGCTGCCGCCCCCGCTCGGCGTCGACGAGGTACCGGTGGTCGGCAGGACGTACCGGATCGTCGTCTTCGATCACTGCGGGATCGAGCAGCTCGGCGTGGCCGCCCCGGGCGGCCGGAGCCGGCGGTGGGCGGCGGCATCGGGCCAGGACCTCGCCGCGGCCACCAAGGACCCGTCGTGGCCCTACGAGCTCGTGGTCCGCACCGCATCCGACCGCGTCGAGCTGCGGAACCGGTCAGGCACCGTGCTGGCGCGCTACGACCTCTCGGCCGGTCCCGGGCTCATGTGCGCCTGACGCGGACGTCGGCGCCAGCCGTCCGGGACCGTGGCCGATGCGCCGGGCAGGGGCCGGCGCCGATGCGCCGCCGGGGGCCGGGGCCGGCGCCGATGCGCCGGGGCGCCGGGAACTTCGCCGACCCGGTCGATGGTGGCAGTGCCGTCGCCCGCCGCTACCCTCGACCCGCTGCGCCGCTCGGCGTTGCGCCACGGGCCGTTCGTTTCGCATCTGCCTCTGGCACCTTCGGAACGAATCGAGAACCCGTGCCCTCCCCCGCCCCCACCTTCGCCGCGCTCGGTCTGGACGACGCCCTCGTCGCTGGCCTCGCGCGCCGGGGCATCACCACGCCGACCGCCATCCAGGCCGCCACCCTGCCCGACTCCCTCGCCGGCCGCGACGTGAGCGGCAAGGCGCCCACCGGCTCCGGCAAGACCATCGCCTTCGGCCTGCCGCTCGTCCTGCGCACGAGCGCGGCGCGGCCGCACCGCCCCACCGGTCTCGTGCTCGTGCCCACCCGTGAGCTCGCCGCCCAGGTGGCCGAAGAGCTGCGGCATCTCGTGCGCGGCACCCGCCACCACGTCGCCGCGATCTACGGCGGCGTCGGCTTCGGCCCGCAGCGCGCCGCCCTGCGCCGCGGCGTCGAGCTGCTCGTCGCCTGCCCCGGCCGCCTCGCCGATCTCGTGCAGCAGGGCGACATCGACCTCGGCGCCGTCGAGGTGGCCGTCGTCGACGAGGCCGACCGCATGGCGGACATGGGCTTCCTGCCCGAGGTACGCCGCCTGCTCGATCGCACCCCTGCCGCCCGCCAGACGTTGCTGTTCTCGGCCACGCTCGACGGTGACGTCGACGTCGTCGTGCGGCACTACCAGCGCGACCCCGTGCGCCACGAGCTGGACGACGCGGCCACGGACGCACCCGACGCCGAGCACCGCTTCTGGCTCGTGCCTCGCGACGACCGGGCCGCCCGCTGCGCGGAGGTCGTGACCCTGGCCGGACCCACCATCGTGTTCTGCCGGACCAAGCACGGCGCCGACCGCACCGCCAAGCGGCTCACCCGCGACGGCGTCCGCTCCGTCGCCATCCACGGCGACCGCTCGCAGCGCCAGCGCGAGCAGGCGCTCGCCGCCTTCGCGGACGGCAAGGTGCAGGCCCTCGTGGCCACCGACGTGGCCGCCCGCGGCATCCACGTCGACGGCGTGGCCTGCGTCGTGCACTTCGACCCGCCGGCCGACGCCAAGGACTATCTGCACCGCTCGGGCCGCACGGCGCGGGCCGGGGCGACGGGCGTCGTGCTGTCCCTCGTCGATCCCGGGCTGCGCAAGGCCGTCACCAAGCTGCAGCGCGACGCCGGGTTGCCCGACGGCCTCGTGCGCCCGAACCTCGACGACCTGCGCGCCCTGCTCGACCGGCCGCCGGCAGCCGATGCGCCGGCGCCGGGTGTCCCCGCGTCGGCGCCGGTCCCGGGGTCGGCCTCGGCGTCGGCCTCGATTTCGGCGTCGACCTCGGCCTCCGCGTCGACCTCCGCGTCGACCTCCGCGTCGACCTCGACGTCGGCCTCGATTTCGGCGTCGGCCTCGATTTCGGCCCCGACCTCGGCCTCGACGTCGGCCCCGGGACCGGCCCGAAAGCCGGTTCGGACCGACTCCGGGCCCGCGCCTCACGCCGCGAGCGATGGCACCGGCGACACGCCGCGCCGCTCCAGCGAGCCTCGCCGATCCAGCGAGCCGGGCCAGCCGGGCCGCGCCACCCTCAAGTTCTTCGACCGGCGCCGCGGGTTCGGCTTCATCGACCGTCCCGGCGAGGTCGACCTGTTCGTCCACGTCTCGGCCCTCGTCGACGTTCCGGCCGATCGCCTGGTCGAGGGTCGCCCCGTGAGCTTCGACGTCGAGGCGGGGCGCAAGGGCGAGCAGGCGGTGCGCGTGCGCGTCCACTGAGCCAGCGCAGCCGGGGTCGCTTGACGGTCGCCCCGCTCCGGCCCCGGTCGCCCATCCCACCCTGGCCGGCGTTTCGCGACACATCCGGCCGACCCTTGGCCGGATGTGTCGGGAATGGCCGATGGACGGACGGAGCCCCGGCTGCACGCGCGCGGAACCGCCTCGTCCGGTTTGCGCGGCGCCGCGGCCGTCGACTAGCGATGAGGCGGTTTTTCGCCCCCAAAACCTGAAGTTTTGGGGGGCAGCGAGACACCGTTCCCGTCCCCGGGTCGAGACAAGGGATGAGCATGCTCCGAGTCCTCGCCGCTGAAGGCGGCTACCAGGCGTTCCAGCTCAAGGGGGGTGAGTGGGCCGTCCTGGCCTTCTCCGGCGCGGCCGCAGTGGTGGCCCTCGCCGTCGGCTTCTTCCTGCGCACCGCGGTGCTCAAGCAGGACCAGGGCACCCCGACCATGATCGAGATCGCCACCGCGATCCAAGAAGGCGCCCTCGCCTACCTGAAGCGGCAGTTCCGCACGATCGTCGTCGTACTGATCCCCCTGGCCGTCATCGTGTTCATCACCTCGGTGAAGGTCGTGAACCCGGGTGCCAACGCCCTCAGCGCGGCCGACGACACGGTGGCTCTGAACTTCTTCCAGTCGGGCCTGTTCCGGACGCTCGCGTTCGTGGCCGGCGGGTTCATGTCCGGTCTCACCGGCTTCATCGGGATGACGCTGGCCACGCAGGGCAACGTGCGCACGGCGGCGGCCGCCCGGCGCAACAGCCTGCCCGACGCGCTGCAGGTCGCCTTCCGCACCGGCGGTGTGGCCGGCATGTTCACCGTCGGCCTCGGCCTGCTCGGCGCGACGATCATCATCGTCATCTTCCAGAACACGAGCTCGGCCATCCTCGTCGGGTTCGGCTTCGGCGGCTCGCTGCTGGCCCTGTTCCTGCGGGTCGGCGGCGGCATCTTCACCAAGGCGGCCGACGTGGGCGCCGACCTCGTCGGCAAGGTCGAGGCGGGCATCCCCGAGGACGACCCCCGCAACCCGGCCACCATCGCCGACAACGTGGGCGACAACGTCGGTGACTGCGCCGGCATGGCCGCCGACCTGTTCGAGTCCTACGAGGTCACACTGGTCGCCTCGATCATCCTCGGCGTGGCCGCCTTCCGGGCCGTGGGCGCCAACCCGGCGCTCGGGCTGATCTTCCCGCTGGCCGCCCGCGCCATCGGCGTCGTCGCCTCGATCGCCGGCGTCTTCGCCGTGCGGGCCAAGGAGGGCGAGACCAACGCCCTCAAGCCGATCAACCGGGGCTTCCTCACCGCCGGCGTGCTGACCGTGATCGGCACCGCCCTCGTCGCCCTGCTCTACGTCGGCAACGACGCCACCCGGCTGTCGAACGTCGGCTGGCGCGTCTTCGGCGCGGTGGTCGTCGGCCTCGTGCTCGCCCAGGCGGTGAGCCGGCTCACCGAGTACTTCACCGGCACCGAGTACGGCCCGGTGCGCGAGATCGCCGAGTCGTCCCGCACAGGGCCCGCCACCGTCGTGCTGTCGGGCACGTCGTCGGGCCTGGAGTCGTCCGTCTACGCCATCATCGCCATCGCCATCGCCATCGGCGTGTCACTTGCCCTCGGCGGCGGCAACCTCCAGTTCTCGCTGTACCTCGTCGCTCTGTGCGGCATGGGCATGCTCGCCACTACGGGCGTGGTGGTCTCGGAGGACACCTTCGGTCCGGTCGCCGACAACGCCGCCGGCATCGCCGAGATGTCGGGCGAGTTCGCCGGCGAGCCCGAGCGGATCATGGTGAGCCTGGACGCCGTGGGCAACACCACCAAGGCGGTCACCAAGGGCTTCGCCATCGGCTCGGCCGTCATCGCCGCGGTGGCCCTGTTCGCCTCCTTCATCGAGACGGCGGCCAACCAGATCTTCTCGGCCGAGACGGTCGACCGGCTCATCAAGGGTCCCCGTGGCGTGTTCGACGCCCTGCCCATCAACGTGGCCGACCCGAAGGTGTTCATCGGCCTGCTGATCGGTGGCTCGATCCCGTTCCTGTTCTCGGCGCTGGCCATCCGCGCCGTCGGCCGCACGGCCGGCGTCGTCGTGCAGGAGGTCCGCGACCAGTTCGCCGACGGTGGGATCATGGCCGGCACCAAGCGCCCCGACTACGGCCCGGTCATCGACATCTGCACCGCCGCCTCGCTGCGCGAGCTGGCCACCCCGGCGCTGCTGGCCGTCCTCGCGCCAGTGGTCATCGGCTTCGGCATCAACTGGGCCGCACTGGGTGCGTTCCTCGCCGCCGTCATCCTGACCGGGCAGCTCATGGCCAACTACCTGTCGAACGCCGGTGGTGCGTGGGACAACGCCAAGAAGTTCATCGAGGACGGCCACGAGGGCGGCAAGGGATCCGACGCCCACAAGGCCGCGGTCATCGGCGACACCGTCGGCGACCCCTTCAAGGACACGGCCGGCCCGGCCCTCAACCCGCTGATCAAGGTCATGAACCTGGTGTCGCTGCTGATCCTGCCCGCGGTCATCAACATGGCCGACGGGAAGGGGGCGCTGAAGCCCTCGGGCGCCAGCCTGGCGGTGGCCGGCGTGGCCCTGCTGGTCATCATCGGTGCGGTCGCCTTCTCGAAGCGCAGGAGCGGCGGCATCGGTGGCGACGCGGGCACGATCCCCGGCCCGCCGGTCGAGGACGCCGCCGCGGCCGCCGTCGGCTGAACGGCCCTCCTCCCTGCCTCGCCTCTGCGTCCGGTGCGGGCCGGGGCCAGAAACGGTGGTGGCCGGCTCAACCCGGACGCACTCCGATCCACAGGCCCCGGCCGGTCAGCCCTTCAGGCTCGAAGGACGTCGCGAGGCCGGCGTCGACCATGGCGGAGCGGTGCGCTTGCGCGGGGTGGAGGGCGAGCACCTCCTGCTCGCTGAAGCGGTCCACCCCGGCGCGGGTGGCCACCGTGTAGTGCATCTCGAGCACGCTGCGCCGGCCGACGCGGTGGGAGCGGCTCACCCGCGCCACGGCGAGGTCGTCGCCATGGCCGGCCACCGCGGCCACGTGGCCGTCGCGCCAGGCCTCCGGGTCCAGCCAGGGTTCGATCACAAGCACGCCCCCCGGCGCGACATGGGCCGCCATGCGCCCGATGCCGCGCCGGAGGTCGTCGATCTCGAGCAGGTACCCGACCGACGAGAACAGGCACGTGACCGCGTCGAAGGTGCGACCCAGGTCGAGCGAGCGCATGTCGGCCACGTGGACCGGCAGGTCGGGCAGCTTGGTGCGCGCGATGCCGGCCATGTGCTCGCTTCCCTCGACGCCCTCACAGGCGAAGGCACGGCGCAGGTGCTCGAGGTGGCCTCCGGTGCCGCAGGCGACGTCGAGCAACGTGGCCGCGGCCGGCGCCCGCTCGTGCACCACCTGCGCCACCGTGGCCGCCTCGGCGGCGTAGTCCTTGCCGACGCCGCGGTAGATGGCGTCGTAGAGGGCGGCGGTGCGCCGGTCGTACACGGCGGCCAGGGTACGGTCCCGAGCCATGGAGGATCGCCAGCACGTCTCGTCCGGCGGTGTGTACGAGCTCGTCGTCGGCTACTGCCGAGCCGTGCGGGTGGGCCAGCACGTCCATGTCGCCGGTACGGCTCCGCAGTGGCCCGACGGCGTGTGCGATCCCGACCCGGCCGCCCAGGCCCGCCGTTGCTTCGAGATCATCGCCGCCGGTCTGGCCGAGTGCGGGGGCGGGCTGGCCGACGTGGTCCGCACCCGCGTGTACCTGGTCGATGCGGACGACTTCGACGCCATCGGCAAGGTGCACGGCGAGCTGTTCGCGGCGATCCGCCCGGTGAACACGACGGTGGTGGTGGCCGCGCTGCTCGACCCGCGCTGGCGGGTCGAGATCGAAGTGGACGCGATGCTGCGCGACACCAGGGTCCGCCAGCCCTGAGCCGGACCGAGGCCGGCCCGAGGCGTGCGCTCAGCCCTCGTCGGCGGTGACCGCGTCGCCCGGCACCGGGGCGGCCTGGCGGGCGCGGCGCGCGCGGCGGTGCCGCACCACTTCGATGACCATCGGAAGCACGGACACCGCGACGATGGCGATCAGGGCGATCTCGATGTTGTCGCGCACGAGCTTGACCTCGCCGAGGAACCGGCCGAGCAGCGTCACGCCGACGGCCCAGAGCAGGCCGCCCACGAGGTTGAAGCTGACGAAGGTCCGGTAGCGCATCTTCGACACGCCCGCCACGATCGGGGCGAACGTGCGCACGATCGGCACGAAGCGGGCGAGCACGATGGTCTTGGAGCCGTGCCGCTCGAAGAAGTCGTGGGCCTTCGCGACGTGCTCCTGGCGGAACAGCCGCGAGTCGGGCCGGCTGAACAGCGCCGGCCCCACGCGGCGGCCGAACAGGTAGCCGACCTGATCGCCGGCCACCGCGGCCAGGAAGACGACCACCAGCACGACCGGCAGCGCCGGGAGTGGACCCCCGGAGGCGTCGAACAGCCTCTCGAAACCGGGCGCCGTGCGGGCCGCGCCCGAGGTGAGGAACCCGGCGATGAAGAGCAGCGAGTCTCCGGGGAGGAAGAACCCGACGAACAGACCCGACTCCGCGAAGACGATCGCGGCGAGCAGCGCGATCCCGCCCTTCTGGAGGATCTTCTTGGGGTCGAGGAAGTCGAGCGCGAGCAGGGCCGTGGGCACCGGACGAGGGTAGCGGCCGCCCGGCTCAGCGCCGGCTCAGCGCGGGCTCGCGCCGGCCCCCACCGCGTCGCGGTGGCGGGCGCAGCGGGCCTGGCGCACCCCCTCGGTCACCACGGCGACGAGGAGGAACACGGCTGCGGCGCGCCCGGTGGCGCCGGCGACGGGGCGGGCGGTGGCGTAGTCCACCCCGAGACGACCGCGCCCGAGCGGGCGCTCGAGCACGGTCAGCACGCCGGCGAGCGCGACGAGCAGGGCGGCGATCCCCGCCGCGAGCGCCGATGGTCGCCGCCAGGTGGCGACCACCGCGGCCAGCGCCAGCGCGGCAGTCGACGCACCGCCCAGCGCCCATCCGGCAAGGATGAGTGGCACACCGCGAGCGAGGACGGCCCACACCGACTCGGCGGGGTCGGCCAGATCCGGCCGAGCGTCGTCGACCACGTCGTCGACCGCAGCAGCCCGGGGCCCAGCCGTCGTGGCCCTCACGCGCCGATGCCGGCCCGTGAAGGCCGGCATCGGATCAGGATGGTTCGAGCGGTCGGTCAGGCGGGCAGCTGGCGCTTCCGGCGGGCACCGTAGATGGCCGCCGCACCGAGGATCAGCAGGGCGGCACCCACGCTGGCCACCGGCGCCAGGTTGAAGCCGGTGCGGGGCAGCGGACCGCCACCGCCACCGCCGCCACCGGCCCCGGTTGGGCTGACGGACACCTCGACGCCGAGCGTCGTGGTGGTGCCGTTGCAGACCACCGTGGTGGTCAGGGTGTAGGTGCCGGGAGCGAGATCGCTGGGGATGGTGACGGTCGCGGTGAAGCTGCCGTCGGACCCGACGTCGGCGGCGCCGATGGAGCGGCCCGCAACGGAGAACTGGACCGTGGTGCCCGGGTCGGCCGTGCCCGTGATCGTGACCACCTGGCCGGGGGTGACCGCGGTGTCGTCGACGGTGGACGTGCACGAGGGCGGCGGCGTCGTGGGAGGCGGGTACTGCGCGAGCGCGGGAGCGGCGAACAGGAAGGCAGCCACCAGGGCCACCACACCTGCAAGCACGCCTCTCGCGGTGTGAGTCCGCGACATGTTCCCTCCCGAAGGGCTCGAAGTAGCCGAAACGTACTCGCCTGGCGCGTGGCGCGTCAAACATTCACCGGCGTTCCCACCTGTCGGCGGGACTGGCGCCAACTATAGGCCAGAGCCGCCCCGACGCCGGCGTCGGCGAGGAGGACGAGGGCGGCCGGCCAGTACCACACCGGTCCGGCGCCACCCGGTAGGCGCAGCAGCCCGTCGCGCGTCGTCCCTGCCGCTCTCCAGCCACGGAGCCAGCCGCGGCTGCCCGGGCGCGCCCACGTGAGCGGCGCCCGGGTGGAGGGGCGGACGAACGGTGCGGCCAGCGCGGCCAAGGAGGCGGCTCGGCCGTCGTCGAGGCGCGCCGGTCCGCTCCAGCGCTCGACCTCGAGCAGCTCGAGGTCCCGTCCGTGCACGACGTCGCGCATGCCCGCCGCACCCCCAACGCCGGGAACACCCCGGATCGCCGTGTACGTCGCATAGTCGTCCGCGTGGGACAGGAGCACCCAGCGCACGCCCAGCTCCGCGAGCCGGGGAGCCAGCGATCGCCGGCCGCGCAGATCGCGCAAGAGCCGCCGCACCGCCGTCTCCCTCGGGTCGGCGACCTCCTGCGCCGGTCGCCGGAACCCCGGGTCCGACGACGTGATGACGTCGCCGCCGAGGGCGATGGCGGCCGGGTCGAGGACGACCCTGCCGCCGGCCGCGCCGAGTCGGGAGTACCGCTCGAATGGGAGGGACAGCACCGGTCCCGGCGCCCGGGCCACCGCCCGGCGGGCCGCGGCCCACTCCGGGCCGAGGCGGACGGGCGACAGCGCACCGTCGACCCCCCACAGGCCCGGGCCGGCGAGCACCAGCGCGGCGGCGACGGGTGCGGCGGCGAGCAGTCCCTCGCGCCAACCCGGGACGAGATCGGCGAGACGGTCGGCCCCCGCGGCGGCGAGAGGCAGCGCGACGACGAGGTACAGCGGCAGGACGCGCTGGCCCTCGCGCAGCACGGCCAGGACCGACACGTCCGCGAGTGCGTCGTAGGCCGAGCGCACACCGGGCAGCGCGCTGGCCAGCGGGACGAGAAGCCCCACCGCCGCCAGCACGATCGCCGGAGTGCGCCAGCGCGCCCCCAGCCGAGCCAGCCCGGCGAGGGCGAGGAGGAACAGGGCGACGCCCAGGATCGGCACGACCCAGCCCTGGTCACCACCGACCTGCGACGCCGGCCCCCGCCAGAACCCGTGGCCGGCCAGCAGCCGCAGCACACCGCCAGGGCCGGCGGTGTCGGTGCGGAACCCGCCGGCCGGCGCCGGCTCGGCGCGCCCGCCTGCGATGGCGACGGCGATGCCGGGCATGACCCACGGAAGTTGCGACCCGACGAGGACGCCGAGGGTCCGCAGAGCGCCGCGCACGCTGCGGACCGACGCGGCCGCACCGACGAGGAGAGCGGGCACGGCGAGCGTGCCGCCGAAGAACCCGGCCAGACCCAGCGCGGTGGCCCAGCGGAAGGTCGCGCCGGTCTCGTCGAGCGGCCGCAGGAGCCGGGGCAGGGCCCACGGCAGGATTCCCGCGGCCACGACCAGAGGCAGGTGTCCCACGCCGAGACGGGTCAGCAGGAACGGGCTGAGGCCGTACCCCAGGCCCGCTCCCGCCCCGGCAAGCGGGCGGACGGCGCCGAACCACCGCTCGGTCAGGCGCCACGCACCGGCCACGGCCGCTGCCAACGAGGCCACCATGAGCAGCTTCGTCGGCAGCGTCCCCGGGACCGCCGCGGAGATCCACGCCAGCGGCAGCGCGTAGGGCACCCGGCGGGGCAGCTCGGGGCCGAGCCCCCACACGCCGCGGGGGACGGGGGTCACCGGGGTGACGACCAGATCGACGTTGAGCCAGGCGCCCGGACCGAGGCCCGGCCCGACAGCCACGAGCGCCGCCGCGGCGCCGACCGACCAGGCCACCCACGACGGCGTGCGGGACGGCGACGCGCTGGGGGCGGCGACCGACGTCGGCGCGGCGTCGGCGACCGTCACGGCAGCCAGGTTCGCGCGTGACGGTGCCCACCGCAGCGCACCGCTCGCCGCGCCGGGTTCGGGCCACGATGGTGCGTTCGGCCCACTTGTCACCGTCGTGAGGTCGCGTAGCATCGACGGTTCTGCGCCCCACCCGGGGTTCCGGCGCGCGACCGTCGCCGCGCTCCGAGGCCGCCACCACATCGCACCGAGCATCGAACGGAACCCATGCGCATCGTCATCAACGCCTGGCGCGACATCTCTCACCCGCTCGCGGGCGGCTCGGAGCTCATGCTGGACAAGCTGGCCACGGGTCTGCACGAGCGGGGACATGACGTCCTGCTCTGCGCGGGTGGGCCGGTGGCCGAGCATCCGTACTCGGTCGTGGACGGGGGCGGCCGCTTCGATCAGTACCTGAGGTCCCCGCTGCGGTACGTGTCCGGCCAGCGCGATGCCGACGTGGTCGTCGACGTCGCCAACGGCATGTCGTTCTACACGCCGCTGTGGCGGCGGAAGCCGACGATCTGCCTCGTGCACCACGTGCACACCGTCCACTGGGCGCAGTGGTTCCCGGCGCCCGTCGCGGCGTTCGGCCGGAACCTCGAGCGCCACGCCATGCCGGCCGCCTACTCGCGCAGCCTCTACGTGACGGTGTCGCCGTCGAGCGCGGAGTCCCTCGCCGCGCTGGGCGTGGACCCCAAGCGGATCCGCATCGTCGAGAACGGCATGGACGCGCCGGAGGCGCTCGCGCCGAAGTCGGCCGAACCGACCTTCGTGGCGTTGGGCCGGCTGGTGCCGCACAAGCGGTACGACCTGTTGGCGCGGGTGTGGAAGCGGGTGCAGCCGATCACCGGCGGCCGCCTGCTGATCGCCGGTGACGGCCCCGAGGCGGACCGCATCCGCGCGGTGCAGGCGCCCGACCTCGAGCTGCTCGGGTTCGTGTCGGACGAGGAGAAGCAGCGCCTGCTGTCCCGGGCGTGGGTGCTGGTCCACCCGTCGATGCTCGAAGGCTGGGGGCTGGTCGTGATGGAGGCGGCGCGCTGGGCCACTCCCACGCTCGCGTTCGATGCTCCGGGTCTGCGCGACTCGGTGGTGCACGCCCGCACCGGCCTGCTCGCCCGGAGCGAGGCCGAGCTCGCCGACTTCTGGGTGGAGATGGTCCTCGACGAGGACCTGCGGGCCAAGCTCGGAGCCGGGGCGCGGGAACGGGCCCAGGAGTTCTCGTGGTCCGCGACGGTCGACAAGTTCGAGCGCGTCCTCGAAGAGGCCGTCGAAGGCGGCCGCCTGCCCCGGACGCGTCGCAACACCCGCCGCATGGCGCGGACCGGCCATCCCGCCGAGCCCGGCCCGCACGCCGATGCCCACGAGCCGGTCGTCGATCCGGTCATCAGCGGCGAGCTGGCCGACGACCTCGCGGCCGCGGGGGCACCGGCGACCCGGCGGGAGCTGCTGCGCCTGTTCCTGCGTGAGCGGCAGAACCCCAACCCGTTCTACCGTCGCCTGGCGGAGCGGTCGGTGGCACAGTTCGACCGCGAGCTGGCCGGAGCGACGGTCCTCGACGTCGGGTGCGGCCACGGCTGGGACACGAGGGCGTTGCGTGACGCGGGGGCCTCCGTGGTGGGCGTGGACCTGAACCCCGTCAAGCTCCGGGCCACAGGCGTGCCCCTGCCGGGTTCGGTGGTGGGCGACGCGGGCCGCCTGCCGTTCCCCGATCAGGCCTTCGACGGCGTGTGGTGCTCGAACCTGCTCGAGCACGTGCCCGAGCCGGAGCCCCTGATCGCCGAGGTCGAGCGGGTGCTGCGCCCCGGCGGCTGGGCGTGGCTGTCGTGGACCAACTGGTGGTCACCGTGGGGAGGTCACCAGATCACGCCGTTCCACTACCTCGGCCCGCGGCTCGGGTACCGGACCCGTGTGCGGCTGCTGGGCGAGCCCGAGCGCGCGGTGCCGTTCCGGGGCCTGTGGCCGACGACCATCTCCGGGGTGCTGTCGATGGTGGAGCGGCGGCCCGGGTTGCGCCTCGCTGGCGCCGTCCCGCGGTACTACCCGTCGCAGCGCTGGATCCTGAGCGTGCCCGGGCTGCGAGAGGTGGCGACCTGGAACTGTGTGCTGCATCTCGAGCGAGTCGCCGCACCCGCGTGACACCGCCGCCCCGGACGAACGATCCCTTCCGTTGACCAGGCCAAGCGCGCCGCTCCGCAGCGACCTTCTCAGCACGGACCCGTCGGCCGCCTACGTTCGTGACTCGTGGCCCGACGGCATGCGTCGGGTCCTGCGGCGCGGGCGCGAGCTCGTCGGCGACCATCCCGGTTTCCTGCCACTCGTGCGGTGGAGTGCGCCCGAGCCCCACGCCCGCCGGCTCACGTCCAGCACGGAGCTCGTCATCGAGGGCTTCCCGCGGTCGGGCAACACGTTCGCGTACTGGGCGCTGCAGCTCGCCCAGGGCCGGGCGGTCGACATCGCCAGCCACGTGCACGTGCCGGCACAGGTGAAGCTGGCGGTGCGCATGGGCAAGCCCACGCTGTTCGTCGTGCGCGAGCCGCTCGGCTGCCTGGCGTCGAACCTGACGTCGTGCCCCCATGTGCGCTTCGACGCGATCCTGCGTGAGTACGCCCACCACCACCGCGAGGTCCTGCCCTACGCGCCCGATGTCGTGGTCGGCACGTTCGAGCAGACGACCGGCGACCTGACCATCCTCCTCGAAGCACTCAACACGCGCTTCGGAACGAGCTTCCGCCCGTTCGAGGCCAGCGAGGAGAACGTGGCGAGGGTGTTCGCCCTCCTCGAGGCGCACTACCGGCGGGTGTGGGGCGACCGGGCCAATGAGCGGCTGGTGCCCCGGCCCTCGCCGGCACGCCACGCGGAGAAGCGGTGGCTCACCGACCAGCTCACGTCGAGTCGGTACTCGGGCCTGCTCGAGGAGGCGGACGCCGCCTACGCGGCCCTCGCCGCCCACGCCCCGCGCCGGGGCGCGCTCCCGGCCACACCAGCACGGCCAGGCACACCAGGACCGCCGCCGCACTGACCGCGAGCGCGGCGTCGAACGGGCGCTGCGGGCCGTAGGTCAGCGTCACCTCCTGGACGGCGCCGGTCGGCAGTCGCCAGCCCGAGAGCGCGTCGGCCTCGACGGCTCGACCGAGCGACTGCCCACCCGACCGTGCCTGCCAGCGCCGGTCGATGGAGTCGCCGAGCAGCAACCAGCCGCCCCCGGCTTCCCGCACCTGCAGGCGCAGCCGGCCCCGTCCCCGCTCGAGCACGCGCACGCGGGCCGGCGGCGCCGGCCCGCCACCGGCGGCCCGAGCGGCCCGCCGGGCGCGGCGCAACGGGATGTCGGTGGTCGTCAGGCTGAGCTCGCTGACCGCGCCGGGCCGGGCCTCTTCGAGGACGTGCCATCCGGCGCCGAGGCGCAGGTCGGTGACCGACCGCCAACCGCTGGCCGTGCGGGTGAGCGGCACGGTGCGGCCGTCGACGAGGATGCCGACGGTCGAGCCGGCCGGGCTCGCCGAGGACGGCACCTCGACGCGGAACGGCCGCGCCGAGGGCAGGCGGAAGCGCCGGCGCAGGACGGCCTCCACCGGGCGGCCGGACGTGCGGGACGTGCCGGACGTGCCGGACGTGCCGGACGTGCCGGACGTGCCGGACGTGCCCGAGGTGCCCGACGTGCCCGAGGTGCCCGAGGTGCCGGACGTGCCGGGTGCGCGCCGCAACACCACGGCGATCGGAGCGTCGCGCAGCGCCGCCTGCAGGCCGGGGCTGCGCTCGGCGCGGCGGGCGACGTCGTCGGGCAGCGAGATGTGCTCGCGCAGGTCGATGCCCGCTCCGAAGTCGACCTCGGCGAGACCGCCTCCGCCGAGGCCGCTGGTGAGCCCGCCGGCCCGCAGCCGGACCCATCCGACGGCACGGGGCTCGAACTGCAGGACGGTGGTGCGCTCGGTGGTCGAGATCGGCATGGACACGACGGTGCGGTTCGAGAAGGTGAGCTCGACGCGGCCGACGCGCTGGTACTGCGGCGGCATGTCGGCCGGCGTGATGCTCACGCGGCTGAGACGTTCGGGCCGGCGGAAGCGGACCTCGAGCTGGCCGCCGGTCCCTCCCGCCGGTCCGCCGGTCACCCACGAGGTGGCCGGGTCGCCGTCGAAGGCCGCGGCCGGCCGGCGCGGCTGGTCGTAGCCGGTCGGTCCGGGACCGACGCTGTCGTCGGTGACCAGCACCGCGTCGTGGTACCAGGCCGTCGACTGCGCGCCTGGAGCGCCGCTCGCTCCGCCGGTGCCGCGGCCCAGCGGATCGAGCGGTCCGAGGGTCCAGCTCTCGTCGGTCGTGAACCCGACCACGTCGGTGCGCCGCCGCCGGTTACTGTCGCTCAGCACGAGCGGGGCGCCGGCCGCCAGCTCCTGCTGAAGGGCGGCCGTCCCGAGGCTGGCGGTGGTGCGCACCGGGCCGGTGCCGTCGAGCAGGCCCGCGCCGGCGAGGGAGGCGTATCCCTCGCCGTCGCCGCTGAGGAGCAGCGCCGGCACGCCGGTGACGGCCCGCGGCCCTACTGCGCCGGGGCGGGCGAGGCGGTAGACCTCGACGGGCGCCAGCCGCCGCTCCCGCGCTGCGTCCCGGCTCGTGTCGGTCGGGCTCGTGGTGGCCTGGCCCGCGCGGCCGTAGGTGCGCACCAGGCGTAGGGCGGGGTCGCGGCGCATCGCGTCGAACGCCGCCGGGCGCACCGTGCCGGCGGCCCGCCAGTCGACGTCGTTGCGCAGCACCACGGTGGTGATGCCCATGCGCCGCAGGACCGGAGTCAGCTCGCCGGCGCGGTATGAGGGGTCGGACGCCTGCCTCGACACGGCCCGCAGCAGCGTCGTGGCCGGGGGCGTGCTGAGCGGGATGGCGGTGTCGACGGCGTGGTCGCGGGTGAGGAAGGCGTCGATGATGTCGTCGCCCACCCAGCCCCAGCGGTAGCGCGTGCGCGTCGTCCCCGGCAGGAACAGGACCCTTCCGCCTCCCGGGTCGCGGTCGAGATCGTCGAGAGCCTGGCGCCAGTAGGCGGGGATCGAGCGCATGGTC
The DNA here is from genome assembly GCA_016185275.1 of Actinomycetota bacterium. GTDB lineage: Bacteria > Actinomycetota > Acidimicrobiia > Acidimicrobiales > Iamiaceae > JACPNX01. The sequence continues at coordinate 22,233 of JACPNX010000004.1, forward strand.
CGGCTGCGGTCGTACAGCCCGCCGGACCAGAAGGGGACGGCTGCCCCGGCCAGCGCCAAGGCGAGCAGGGACGCTCCGGCGGCGCGCGCCCAGCGCGGCCCCGGCCGGCGCCGGATCACCTCGCGCACCCCGAGCGCGAGCAGCCCGGCGACGCCGAGGGCGAGCCCGCCGCCCGCCTTGTAGTTGGTGCGGAAGGCGCCGAGCGCCCCGACGCGGCGGTACCCGAGGTTGACCAGGCGCCCGTACGGCGTGGGGGCGTCGACGGGGTGGGTGCCCACCATGACGATCCCCACGACCACGACCACGGCTCCGAGCAGCGTGCGCCCCCGGGCCCGCACCCACGCCAGCGCAGCCAGCGCCGCGGCCGGGAGCGCAGCGGTCGCCAGCACCACGGGCGCCGAGTCGAGCAGCACCTCGCCCTGGGGCCGAGCCAGTGGCGGCCCGTTGAAGTACGAGAGCCAGAAGCCCATGCCACGCAAGGTCTCCGGCCACGACGAGGCCACGTTGAGCGTGGTCGGGTCCTCGGTCTGCTCGACCCGCGACGTGAAGGCCGACGCTCCCGCCCACGTCTTCCAGATGGCCGCGGCCGACACCAGCGCGGCGAGCACGCCGGCCCGAGCGAGCCAGCCCAGCGCGCGGCGCAACGTCGTCGAGCGCTCGATCCACACCACCCATACGAGAGCGGGAGCGAGCGGCAGCGCGGCGTAGATCGGTCCCGGTGGGTCGGCGTTGCCCGCGGCTCCGACGAGCAGCGCGAACAGCGCGGCCCACCGCCACGGGCGCCCACCGGCCACACCTTCGAGGAACGACACCAGCAGCCACGGGGCCAGGGCGGCGGCCACGTACAGGTTCGACGGGACGAGGAACGTGGCGGAGTAGGCCCCGAAGGCGTAGGCCACCCCCGCCACGGCGCCCGGCACGCCCGTCGCACCGGTGAGGCGCCGCACCAGCGCGACGACGCCCGTACCGCCCGCCGTGAGCAGCAGCGCATGCCAGAGCCGCTCGACCAGCCACGCCGGCAGGCCGGCGCTGCGCAGCACCCAGGCGACCAGGAGCTGCCCCGGCCACAGGTCCTCGCGGACGCGGCCGAGCCCCCGGGAACCGTCCCACATGCCGAGCTGGCGCGACAGGCGCGTGCCCGGAGCGAAGAACTGGTCGAAGCGGTTGTCGCCGACGTAGCGGCCCCCGGCGTTGACCACCGTGACCGCGACAGCTGCGGCGGCCAGCAGGATCCCGATGGGCCAGACGCGGCTGCTCGCCCTCGCCCGCACCCAGGCGATCACCGAAGGCGCCGGAGCAGCGGCGACTCGACCAGCGACCACGAGATCTGCGCCGCGGCCAACGACAGCACCAGGACCACGGGCAGCCGCACCAGGGCCGTGCCCGGCAGGGCGCCCTGCGCGATCCAGCGCCCGACCTGGACGTTGAGCGGGAAGTGCCACAGGTAGATGCCGTAGGAGATCCGCCCGAGCCAGCGCGGCGTGCCGGCGTCGAGCAGGTGACGGGGCCACGCCGGCGCGCCGAGCACGAGCGGCAGCAGCAGCAGCGCGCCCGACACGGGGTTGGCGACGTGGATGGCGGTGAGCATCCCCCGGGACAGCGACAGCGCGGCCGCGGGGAACCCGGCGGTGTAGGCGACCGGCGCCAGCGCGAGGAGCCAGCACAGCGCGGGCCGGTCGGCCAACCAGGCAAGAGATTTGGGCAACGGGTTGCCGTGGTCGCGCTCGACGTGGAGGACCGCGAGCGCGATGCCGAGGGCGAACCATCCGAGGTAGGACGGCAGCCAGAAGGCGGTGAGGCCGGTCCGGCGGGACCCGAGCGCCCACCACCGGTAGAGCTCGCTGGCCGCGCCGGCAGCGGCCAGTACGGCCAGCCGGTTGCGCCGGCGGCGGCGCGGCGTCGACCCGCGAATGGCGACGAGCCCGGCCATGGCCAGCGGTAGGAGCAGGTAGAAGGTCGCCTCGATGGCCAGCGTCCACGCCACCGGCAGACCGCCGCCGCGGTCGACGAAGCCGCGGCGGTAGATCTGGCCGAAGCCGTAGAAGAGAGCGACCTGGCGTCCGCTCGGTCGCGGCTCGACGGGGCTGAACCAGACCAGCCAGCCGGTGAGCGCGACCCAGTAGGCGGGGATGGTGCGCACGGCCCGGCGCACCAGGTACCGGCCCAGGCCAGGGGCCGCCCTGCCGTCCGCGTCCGCCGCGAGGAACGACCTCGACAGCAGGAACCCGGACAGCACGAAGAAGATGGCGACGCCCCAGTTGCCGAGGCGGCTGAGCACCGACCCGCCGGTCCACGCCGGGAACGGGGCGACGCCGCCGGTCACGTGGAAGACCACGACCAGCAGGGCCGCGAAGCCGCGCACACCATCCAGCCCGGCGAACCACCGGCCCCCGGATCCGGGCCGCCGGTGGTCGCGGGATCCGTGGCCGCCGTCAGTGCCCGGGAGGGCGCCCGCGCTCACCGACTCTCGCACCTGGGGCGCCTCGGGCGGCGAGTGTGCGCCGGGCGCCGCGCTCGCGTCGCGCCGCGCCGGCGCCTGGGGACTCGAGCCCGGCGCGGCCGGTGCCGGCATCCGGCCTGGGGTTGGGTCCACTCGGTCCAGCCCGCGCCGGTGCGGCCGGTCGGCCGGTCGGTGAACCGGCACAGCGCGCGCGGCAGGCGCGACACGCGGCCGTCGGGCGCGACGAGCAGCACCGGGGCGAAGGCGACCGGTTCGACGGCGAGGTCGAGGGGACCGATGCGCGCGTCACCGGCCGCCGGGAGACCGTCGGGCCCGAGGCTCTCGCCGTGGTCGATCCGGTCCGGGGTGGCGGGCTCGGGAGCCGAGCCCGGATGCTGGACGTAGCCCGTCGCGTAGATGCGGGCGTCGCCGAAGGCCACGTCTCCGGCGTGGAAGCGGGTGCCATCGCGCAGGCGGCCGGCGGTCCACAGCCACCGGGGCTCCCACCAGTCGCGCACGCCCCACGAGTGGTCGCGCTGGCCCCAGCCGTCGAGCTCGAGGGCCTCGGACCCGACGAGCACCTCGCCGCTGACGCGGCAGGGGACCTCGTAGCGCGCCACGCCGGGCCAGGCGTACGGGCGGCCGTCGGTCTCCCACTCGAGGTCCAGCCCGAACGGCACCCTGTCGCCGTGGGCCCGCGCGTAGACCTGGGCGGGGTCGTCGAGCGCGGTGGCGAACGCCTCGCAGGCGAGGCTCATGTGGTCGAGCGGGGCCTCGACCGTGTGGTCGGCCCAGAGACCCTCGGCCCGCACCGCCAGGGAGCGCGGCGACGTGGGCAGCGGCACCTCGTGGTCCAAGACGGTCGTGAGGGGTCGCCCTTCGCCCACGAGGCAGGCCCAGTACCAGGCCACGCCCAGGTTCGGGTACAAGCCGAGCCGCACGTAGCCGCCCAGGGTGCCGGCCTCGTCGGTGAAGTCGAAGTACCACGACTCGTTCCAGAGCGGCTCGGGCCCGGGCTCGTGGACGTTCTCGTCGGACGGCTCGGGGCCGACCGGTGCGTCCGGGCTCACCGAGCACTCGCCGGTGGGCCGGGCAGGGCGTGCACGGCGCGATGGTACGCGGCGACGCCGGTTCCGCCGGGCCGCGGGCCGGGCCGTCCGCCGGGCGCGAGCAGGACCGCGGGCCGGGCCGTCCGCCGGGCGCGAGCAGGACCGCGGGCCGGGCCGGGCGGCCGGGCCGGGCGGCCGGGCGCTCCGGTATGGTTCGGCGGGTGGCCGCCTTCCTCACGGACGCGTGGGTCGCGGACCTGGCGAACGCCGCGAGGGAGAGCTCGGCTCTGCGTGGCGCAGCCGGCGCCGACACGTTGGTGCTCCAGCAGGTCGTGCGGGGAGCGCCGGGCGGCACGTTCGCATGGCACCTCGTGCTCGGGCCCGGCACCGCGGAGGTGCACGAGGGCCGGGCGGCACGCGCGGACGTCACGCTCACGAGCGACGCGGCGACTGCCGCGGCGGTCGCTGCGGGACGCGCGTCGGCGCAAGCCGCCTTCATGACGGGCCGGCTGCGCGTCGGCGGGAGGATCACGGCTCTGCTCGAGCACCGCGCCGCCCTCGCCGCCCTCGACGACGTGTTCGGCGCAGTGCGCGCCCGCACGACGTTTCCCGTCGACGCGGGCACCGGCGACGGCGACGCGGCCGCCGGCAAGGCGGCCATCGGCGACAGCCCGTCCCGCAGCCGATCCGACCGCGAGGAGGCGGGCTGACGTGCCGGAGCTGCCGGAATTGCAGGCGCACGCCGAGCGGCTCGACCGGTCGTTCGCCGGTGTCACGCTGGCGCGGTTCTCACCGCTCGCCTTCCACGCGCTGAAGACCGCGCAGCCCCCAGCCGCGGCCGCCGAGGGACACGACCTCGTGTTCGTCGACCGCAGGGGCAAGTACCTGATGCTCGACTTCGGCACCGTCAGCTTCGTGGTGCACCTGATGCAGGGGGGTCGTCTGTCGGCCGACGGCAAGCAGTCCGTCCGGCCGCGCGGCGGGCTGGCCCGCTGGCGCTTCGACGACGGTCGGGCGCTGCTGCTCACCGAGCAAGGGTCCGAGCGGCGCGCCGGCGTGTGGGTGGTGGCGGGCGATCCCGAGTCGCAGCCGCCGCTCGCCGGCCTCGGCCCCGACGCCGACCGCGTCGACGCCGAGGCGCTGCTCGCTCTGCTGCACGCCCACCCGATGCGCCTGCACGGGTTCCTGCGGGACCAGCACGCCGTCGCCGGCATCGGGCGTCGCCTCGCCAACGAGGTGTGCCACCGGGCGGGCCTGTCGCCGTTCGCGTCGACCGGCAAGCTGGACGCCGGAGCAGCCGCGCGGATCGTCGAGGCCATCCAGGCGGCGACCGCGGAGGGTCTCGCGTACGAGCGGGGTCGGGACTCGATGAGCGCGTCGAAGGAACGTCCGGGCAACGTGCACCACCGCGAGGGCGAGGCGTGCCCGGTGTGCGGCGACACGGTGCGGGCGGTGGAGTACCGGTCCTACACGGTCGACTACTGCCCCACGTGCCAGACCGGCGGCAAGGTCCTCGCCGACAACACCACGAGCCGGTTCCTGAAGTAGCACCGGCCCTGCCGCTGCGCACCTGCGGCGGCCGGCCACGCCCTGGTTCGCGCCGCGCGAGGCGTCTCGCTTCGAGCCCTATCCCGGGACGAGGGCCAGGTCCCGCACGGCCGCCCGCTCCTCGCCGAGCTCGGCGACCGACGCGTCGATGCGGCCGCGGGAGAAGTCGTCGATGTCGAGTCCCGGCACAATCTCCCAGCGTCCGTCGCGGCAGGTGCAGGGGAACGACGACACCAGTCCCTCGGGCACGCCGTAGGAACCGTCGGAGGGCACGGCCATCGACACCCAGTCGCCCTCGGGTGTGCCGAGCACCCAGTCGCGCACGTGGTCGATGGCGGCGTTGGCCGCGGAAGCGGCCGAGGACGCACCGCGGGCGTCGATGATGGCGGCGCCCCGCTTGGCCACGGTCGGGATGAACGTGTCCTCGATCCACGCGTGGTCGCCCACCGCCTCCGCCGCGTTGCGACCCCCGACCTCGCAGTGGAACAGATCGGGATACTGCGTCGTGGAGTGGTTCCCCCAGATCGTCATCTTGCGGATCTCCGTCACGGGGACGCCAAGCTTCGCCGCGAGCTGCGCCTTCGCCCGGTTGTGGTCGAGGCGGGTCATCGCCGTGAACGACGACGGGTCAAGGCCCGGCGCGTTGTGGAGGGCGATGAGCGCGTTGGTGTTCGCGGGGTTGCCGACGACGAGGACCTTGACGTCCTTGCGCGCGCTCGACGCAAGGGCCCGGCCCTGTGGCTGGAAGATGCCGCCGTTGGCCCCGAGCAGATCGGCCCGTTCCATGCCGGCCTTGCGCGGCATGGCGCCCACGAGGAGGGCCACGTCCGCATCTCCGAAGGCCACCTCGGGATCATCGGTCTTCACCATGCCGGCCAGCAGCGGGAAGGCGCAGTCCTCGAGCTCCATGGCGACGCCGTCGAGGGCACCGAGGGCCGGCGTGATCTCGAGCATCTGGAGGATCACCGGCGTGCCCGGCCCCAGCATGGCGCCGCTGGCGATCCGGAAGAGCAGGCTGTAGCCGATCTGGCCGGCGGCTCCGGTGACGGCGACGCGGACGGGCTCGTTGGTCAAGGTGGGCTCCTACGAACTCGGGACGGGGACGCGCGGACCTTAGCGACCGCCGGGCCGCCGATGAACGGGCAGTACGCTTCCGCCATGCCGTCCGTGAAGGGCCTGCTCCGCCAGGCGAAGAGCACCGTCGATCTGCGGGTTCTCCACCGCGATCCGCCCCGGGAGACCCACTTGTTCGCCGTCCGGGCGCCGGGCGGAGGGGGATGACCGCACCGGCGGCGCGGCTGCGCCGCGCCCTCCGGTTCTACGTCGGCAAGTCGCTCGTACTCGACGCCCAGCTGCTGCGCCTCGAGCGACTGCCTCGCCGCACCCGGGCCCGGTTGCTGGCCACCAAGCTCGGGGCGCTGGCTCAGCTCGCGAGCGGTCGGGAGGCCCGCGTCATCGCCGGGAGCACGTCGTTCCGTGCCCGATCGGTGCTGGACCTCGGCAGCTTCCAGTCCTGCTTGATCGATGTCCATGACGAGCTGGTGGCGCCCGGGCTCCTCGGTGGCTCCCCGTCTCCGGTCGTCGTGGATGTGGGGGCAAACGTCGGGCAGTTCACGATCGCCCTCAAGGCGCTCGTCCCCGGGGCTCGGATCATCGCCTTCGAGCCCGATCCAGACGTGCACGCCGCGCTCGTCCGCAACACGCTCGGCTTGGAGGGCGTCACCACCCACTGCGCCGCGGTGGGGCGCGAGCCGGGACGCTTGCCCCTCTACCGCCACGACGTGTCGGTCATGTCCACGCTGCGCCCGGCGGCGGTGGAGACCTACGACCTGGCGCGCGCCGTGGAAGTCGACATCGTGCGGCTCGACGACGTCCTCGCCGGCATCGGTCCGGTCGACTTGCTGAAGATCGACGTCGAGGGTTTCGAGCTCGAGGCACTGCAAGGCGCGTCCCGCTTGTTGCAGCGCACATCGCTGCTGCTCGTCGAGCTCAGCCTGGCGCGAGATGAAGGGGCGTTGAACCTGGCCGTGCTCGAAGAGGTCCGCAGATCCAACCCGAATGCCCACATCGTGCGGTTCGGGCGCCCGCTCGGCCCCCCTGATGCGCCGATCTGCCAGGACGTGTTGATCCAGCTCGCCTGAGCATGCGGGCGCCCGCACAGCGTCCCGGGCCCCACGCGAAGCAGCTCTGCGACGTGTGCAAGAGGCGCGACCGCCGGCCACTACTGTTGGCAACCGAGCACATCAACGCCCGTTCAGGCGTTCAGCGTTCAGGCCGGCGCCCGAGGAAGAGAGCCCATCCCAACCATGTCCGACGCAGACGACTCCAACGCCGGTGAGAGAGAGACTGGCACCACCGACATGAGAGACGACGACTTCGAGTGGGGCCGACGTAACGGTCCTCGAGGTGCCTCCTCGGGTCGGCGCGGTCGCAGCCGGGACACCTTCATCGTGATCGGCGTCGCCCTCGTGCTGCTGATCGTTGTGGCCGGGATCGTGATCGCGGGCAAGAAGAACAAGGACGACGGAACGGCCAGCGGCAGGACCACCACGACCTCCGCGAGCGGCACCACGAGCTCTGGGGGCGCCGGGCGCAAGGCTGGCTGCCCCAGCTGGCCGGCGCTGTACCGCGTCCAACCGAGTGCTCTCACCAAGGACGGCGCCGCCCCCGGCGTCTACGTCTGGAACGATCCGTTCACCGGGTGGCATGTGCGGGTCGTCGGGGGCGAAGGTATGCAGCTCCTCAATGGCACCATGGTTTCCTCAGGCAAAAGGGTCGATGCCAAGGCCAACCCTGACGGCGCCGCCAAGCTCACACCCAAGGGCAACACCTTGAGCTTCGAGGTCGGCCCCGCGTCGAAGCCGGTCGGCTTCGACGCGGTCGTGGGTTGTCAGGCCGATCAGATCAGCTTCACGTTCAACAACAACGGCACCGCGCTGCCCGCGAACATGGTCTTCGTCGGCGACGGCAACTCCGCCGTCAGCAACCCGCTCGTGGTGCAACGAGCTTCCAGCTGACGCTGCCCCCGTGGACGCTGCCTCCGTGGCCGACAACCCCCTCGTCAGCATCATCGTTCCCACGAAGGACATCGTCCGCACGATCGAGCGCTGCCTCGTGTCGTGTGCCAACCAGACGTGGCCGACGACGGAGCTCGTCGTAGTCGACAACTTCAGCACCGACGGCACGTGGGAGATCGCCCAGCGCGTCGCCGATGTGGCCGTCCAAGCCGGCCCCGAGCGCTCCGCCCAGCGCAACCTCGCCGTGGAGCGGGCATCCGGCGAGTGGGTCCTATGGATCGACGCCGACATGGAGCTGCCCGCCACGATCGTCGAACGGGCAATGGCGCGGCGTCTCGAGGACGGTGCCGATGCGGTGTTCATCCCCGAGGTGTCGGTCGGCGACGGCTACTGGACCCGCTGCCGCGCGCTCGAGCGGTCCTGCTGCACCGACGAGATCCTCGTCCAGTCGCCCCGGCTGATTCGCCGCCGATACCTCATCGACACCGGAGGCTTCCGGACGTCACTGTCGGGCACCGAGGACGCCGAGCTGCGAACGCGGATGATCGCCGACGGCTGCTCGTTGACCTGGATCCCCGACCTCATCATTCACGACGAAGGCCGCCTGACGTTCAGCGGGATCATGAGGAAGCGGTACTACTACGGCCGCGGCTTCGCGCGATACGAACGCGACCATCCGGGAGCACTCGGAGGTCAGGCCGGTGCGGCGATCGGCGCGTACCGGCGGAGCTGGCGCCGGCTGGCCGCGCAGCCCTCCGTGGCGGTGGGGGTTGCGGCGATGCGGGCTGCCGAGCTCGGCGCCTATCTTGTCGGCGCCGCGGCCGGAGCTCGGGAACGGGAGAGCCGGGGATCTCCCGGATGAGGCTGTGACGGCTGCGCCGACGGCACCCACCGGCGGCTCGATCGTCGGCGCTCCCCCGAGGGGTTACGTGCACCAGGGCAGGAGCTGGTGGCTGGTCCCGTCACCCGGCGAGCGCCTGGCGATGGCCGGCATGGTCGTGGTCCTCGGCCTCGTCACGTTCGCCAACCAGTGGGGCAAGTTCGCGCCGAACACCAAGCCCGAGCTCTACCTCGCGCCCGCCGAGCTCTTCGCCCGCTCGCTGTCGGCTTGGACGCCGAACGCCCTCCAGGCTGGTCAGGCCAACTTCAACACTGGTCTGGCACCGCTCGCCCTCGTCATGGGCCTCCTTCGCGGCATCGGTCTGCCGGCCTGGCTCGTCGTGCGCGTGTTCAGGTTCGGTCTCGGGGTGGTCGCCCTCACAGGGATGCGCCGGTACTACCACGCCATCACCGGGGGTCGCAGCACACCAGCCGCCCGCGTCGGAGCGGCCGCCTTCTACGTGGCCAACCCAGCCGCCATCGTGGTGTCGGTCAGCTTGCCGGTCCTGCTTCCCTACGCCGTGCTGCCCTGGCTCCTCCTCCAGCACCTCCGCTCGCTGCAGCGGCCGAGGTCGTGGTCGAGAGCGGCCATCTTCGCGCTCACCTTCGCCGCCATGAGCGGCATGAACGCCGGGGTTGTCCCCATCTTCCTGCTCAGCGGCACGGTGGCCCAAGCCGCCGCCCTTCGCCTCATGCGCAGGAGGAGCACGCTCGACGTCGCGCGCTCGTATCTTCGCTGCGGCTTGTTGAGCGGCGCCGTGTCGCTGTACTGGCTGCTCCCCTCGGTCCTCGCGACGGGAACCGGGGCGAGCATCATCGAGTCCACGGAAGACCCGACGAGCGTGGCCAAGACGACGTCGTACGCCGAGGTCAGCCGCCTCCTGGGCAACTGGCCCATCTACGGTCGCAGCGGCACTCGGCTCTTCCGTCCCGAGGCGTCCGCCTACATCACCTCCCCGATCGTCGTGATCGCCACGTTCGCGATCCCAGTGGCGGTGCTCGCTGCGCTGTGGGTTGCTCGCCGACCAGTCCGCGTGATCACGGCGGCGCTGCTGGTCATCGCACTGCCCCTCATGGTGGGCATGTTCCCGCCCGACGATCCGCCCTTGTTCGGTCGGTTGGTGCGCGGCGCGTTCTCCGTGGTGCCCGGCGCAGCCGCCTTCCGAACCACATCCAAGGTGGCGCCGCTCGTGGCCCTGGCGTTCGCCCTGGCCCTGGCTGAGGGCGTCGGATGGGCGTCGCTGCGTGTGAGCGGATCGTCGTTGCGCGCCCCGGCAGGGTTCGCAGCCGCGCTTGTCGTGCTCATCACCAGCTACCCCGCGTTCAGCAACGATCTGTATCCGAGCGCGTGGCGCGTGCCGGGATACTGGATGCAGGCGGCCGCCTACCTCAACAGGGGCGACCCGGCGGCACGGATCCTCGTGGTCCCCGGGACGGCAGGCGGCAACTACCGCTGGGGGATGCGCAGCCCGGACGAGATCACCGCCTCGCTGCTCACGCGCGACAACGTCACGCACCTCACCGTGACGGCGACCGCTGACCCGGCCGCCAATCTCATGGCCGGCTGGGATGTGCCTCTCAACGAGCGAGCGCTCACGCCCGGCGCCATGAGCACCTACGCCCGCACCCTCGGCGCTGACACGATCCTCGTCCGCAACGACACCCGCTACGAGGAGGCGCGCGGCGCCCGGCCAGCCGACGTGGTTCGCCAGCTCCGAGCCGACCCGGGTCTGCGGGAGAGCCGGGCCTTCGGGCGGCCCGGGGAGTACACGAACCTGGGCGGCTCCTCGGCGCTCGCGCGCTCGGACGACCAGCGCCTGTCCCCTCTCATGGTGTTCCGCGTGGTGCGACCGACCACCACCGTCCAGGCTCGCTCGGCGCAGGGCGCCCTCTTGGTCGACGGTGACGGCGCCGCCATCGGTGACCTCACCGAGGCGGGCTTGATGTCCGCCAACCGGCCATTGCGGCTGCTCGGCTCGATCGATCCGAAGGAGCTCGACAGGCTGGCGCGCGACGGTGTGCAGGTAGTGCTCACCGATCAGAACCGCCGCCGCCGGTGGGACAAGAACAAGCTTGGTGCCGCGTACTCGCCCGTACTGCGCGCCGATGAGTCCCTTGCCGGACCGGGCCCATCCTTGACGCTCTTCCCGGGCCGGCCGTCGACGCAGACCGTGGCCGTGCTGCGCCGCGTGCGGCGCATCACGGCCACGCCGAACAGCTTCGGCCTCGTCCCGTGGGGCCGGCCCGAGCTCGCCTTCGATGGCAACCCAGCTACCGCGTGGTGGACGGGCACTTTGGGCACGGCCCAGGGCAAGCAGATCGCCGTGCAGCTGGACAAACCCCGCCGCATCGAGGACGTCGTGGTCACTGTCGCCCCTCCTCGCGGGACGGCTCAGATCAGGTCGCTGAAGGTGACCGCGGGCAAGAGCCGGGCGGTGGGCGCGGTTGTCGGAGCCGGGGCGATCAAACTACGACTGCAGCCGACGACGGCGACCACGGTGACCGTCGAGATCACGCAAACGACGAAGGGACTCAACGAGGTCGGAATCTCCGAGATCGCCATCCCGGGCGCCGAGCCGGACCTCAGCCTGAGGCTCCCCACCACCTACGCCGATCTGGTCCGGCGCAGCTCGCCGGTCACGCGGCTGAGGTTGGCCACGCTGCCGCTGAACGTGGTGCTGACTCGGATCCGAAACGACCCGGCCACCGCCGACGACGACGAGGAGGCGACGCTCAACCGGCTGCTGGAGCTGCCCGACCGCCGCCGGGTCACCGTCGACGGGGTCGTCTCGAGCCTCGCCGACCTGTCGGTGGGCGCCACCGACCCGCGAGGGTGCACGGTCCTGGCGACGGTCGACGGCAGGGATCTGGGATTCCGCTCCACCGGCTCGGCTGCGAACGGTGGCGTGCGGGTCGTGGCGTGCAACGAGATCGAACTCGCGGCCGGTACGCACCGGCTGCGGTCGGCTGCGGGCGTGACGCTGGATGCGCTACGGCTTTCGTCGCCGGGAACGGTCGCGTCCGTCAGCCCGGATCCACCGCGAGCACGGGTCGTAGAGCGGACCTCGACCCGCTTCGATGTCGCACTTGCCGCAACCCTGACGGACTCGTACCTGAGCATCGGCCAGGCCTTCTCGCCCGGATGGTCGGCTCGCGTGGGCCGCACCTCGCTGGGCCCGCCGATCATGATCAACGGGTACGCCGTGGGCTGGCGTGTGCCGGCAGGGCCCCCTCGACGCATCACCGTGCTCTACCAGCCGCAGCTCGTCGCTCGGTCGGCACTACTGGTTTCCGCCTTGACTGCGGCCGCCGTCGGGTTCATCGCTCTCGGCGCTCTGCGTCTGCCTTGGGGCCGCCGGCCTCGACGGCGCGCCCGTTGAAGGTGTCGCTCCGGCGCCCGGAGCCGTGGGGGCCTGCGCTGTGGGGCATCTACGGGCTCGCGCTCGCAACGATCGGCGGGGCGTGGGGGCTGTCGGTCGCGCTGCTGTTCGGGATCCTCGTCGTGCTCGGTTGGACCCCTCGGCGGATCGGCTTCCTCGCGGTGGCCATCGCCGCTGTTGTCCCGGTGGCGGTGGTGGGTCGCGGCCTGCCCACGGCGGGCACGATCTCAGCCGAGTTCGTCTCGGGCAACTTGTGGGCCAACCGGCTGGCGCTGGCCGCCTTCGCCTTGGCGGCGGGCGCCGCGGTCCTCGATGCCATCCGTTGGGCGCAGGCACGGCGCGCGGTCGACGATCACGGGGCACGCATCGTCGGGCGGCCGGGGGTGATGGCGAAGCTCGTGTCGCGAGGCACCGGCTCACACGTGTTCAGAGGCTCGTTGTGGGCAAGCGTCGCCATCGCCGTGCAGAGCACCACCGGTGCTGCCTACTGGTTCCTCGCCACCAGGGTGGCTTCCAACGGCCAGATCGGGCGCGCCTCGGCGCTGTACTCGTCGCTCCAGTTCGTCAACTACGCCAGCGGTCTGGGCCTGACGGTCACGCTCGCCCGCTACGCCCACGAGGACGACGGGCGGAGATTGCTCGGCTGGTTCAGCATCATCACCTCGACGGCGTCGCTCGTCGCCGTCGCCGGCTTCCTCGGGGTTGTCGATTCCAAAGCCACCGGGCTCGTTCGCCAGACTGCGGCGGGTCAGGCGTACTTCTTCCTGCTGACCGCCGGCGCCTCCATCGGCCTGCTCGTCGACGTGTGGCTGATGTGGGCCCGCCGCTGGGGCTGGTTGCTGGCCAAGACGTCCATCATCGGCTTCGTCCGGCTGCCGCTGCTGTTCGTGCACGGGGTCAGCGACCCGGCCCGGTGGCTGTTCGCCGTGATCACCGTGCCGCAGGCGATCATGGGCCTGGCCTTCCTGGTGCTCGTCCGTCCTCTGACTGGTCGATGGCCGGCGCTCGGACGTGCGCCGTCGCTGCGGCCGGCGCTGCGCTTTGCGGGAGTGAACTGGGTGGGCCTGCTCTCCACCCAGGCGCCTCAGTTCCTCGTGCCCGTGGTCGTCGCCGTCAAGGTGCGGGCCGAGACCTATGCATACTTCTACCTGGCGTGGACGATGACCTCGGTGGTCTTCCTCATCCCCGGCACCATCGCGCAGGTGCTGCTGGTAGAGAGCGCCAAGTCGGACACGAGCGAGCAGCGGCGACGCTCCCGGGAGGCCTTCCTGCTCGCCGGGGGCATCGCGCTGGGGGCCTTCCTCGTGTCGCTGCCAGTGGCCCGCGCCAGCGGCCTGGTGTTCGGCCGGCCCTACCGGCCCATGCGCAACGTCCTGCCTCCACTGATGCTCGGTTGCATCCCGTGGGCCGTCGCGGCGATCGCGCTGGCCGAGGCTCGGCTGCGCCACGATCTGCGCTCCATCCTCGGCATCACCCTCGCCACCGGCACGGCGACGGTGGGGCTCACGTTCCTTCTGGTACCGCGCAGCGGGGTGAGCGGTGCGGTGCAGGCTTGGTTGGTCGGCAACTCGATCGGCGCCGCGGTCGCCCTCTTGCTGCGGCGACGACGGAGGCCTCCGATGCAGGACGAAGAGCTGGCCATCTTCCCCGCCCACCTGGAGCAGGAGGGCATGATCGGCTGACCGGGTGCAGCGAGGTGACGGTACTCAGGCGGTGTGCAGCGGATACCCGTAGCGGCGCAGCATCGGGCCGGTGATGGCCGTGACGAGGCGCTTCTCGCTGGCGGGCATCTCGGCACGCCACCGCTCGTCCGACCGCACCTCGACCAACCCGCTCCGGTGGCGATCGGGGTTGCCCCACACGGTGTGCGTCGGGCCGAGCCGGAGCGCCCGGCCCTCCACGATGTCGGCCGGGTCGGCATCGGACCCGACCAGCCCGGCGATGCTCCCCAGCGCCGCTCCAGGGTCGGCGACGAAGTCCTCGTACCGAAGCTGCATCACGCGCTCACCCGCACCGCGGAGCGAGCGGTCGAGGGCCACGTGCGTCGCCAACCACCAGGCCGCGGCATGCCATGTCGAGGCGGGCGCAAGACCCTCACCGGCATCGGCGGCAGCCTCGGGCTTTGCTCGGCGCCAGCTGAAGACCATGCCTCGCGGGTCACGCACCAGGTGCACGACCCGGGCCGAAAGGTCGGGCCGGGCCAGCACCATCGCCGGGCGCAACGGAAACTTCGAGGAGTCGACCACCACGTCGGCGGCCGCGGTCGCGGCGATGGACCGGTACAGCGTGATCAGCACATCGAGGCGGGACGCTTTGGTCGCGAGCGCCCGTTCGCGGATGCGGGCCGGTCCGAACACGCCGAGGTTGCGGGTGAGCCTCTCGTCCTCCCAGCCGGCCGCCTGAGCCTCCGCGTCCACGCCGTCGAACCCGCCGAAGCCGCGCTCGAACACCTCCGTCCAGAAGGGGCAGGAGCGCAGCGGCGTGCCGCACCCGCACCGCTGGTCTTCGATGAGACCCTTCTCCCAGACCCAGCTCAGCTCGCCGACCGAGCACCAGCCGTCCCATTGGCCGACTGTTCGCTCCAGCAGCGTGCTGCCGCTGCGGCCGGAGGTGGCCAGGAACAACACGATCGGCGTCGGGGCTGCCACGGAGGCACGGTACCAACCCGCCCTCACCGATCCGAGTTGGGGCACTCACGCTGCGTAGGGTTCCGGCGTGGACCTCGACGATCTGCGCCGCAACTGGGAAGCCCTCGGCGACGACGACCCGATGTGGGCCATCCTCTCGGACCCCTCCCGGCGGGGCGGCCGCTGGACGCCAGAGGAGTTCCTGGCCACCGGGGAGCAGCACGTCACCGAGTTCCTCGCCGATTTGGATCGCCACGGGGGCCTGCCCGGCAAGGACCGCGCCCTCGACTTCGGGTGCGGCGCCGGCCGGCTCACCCAGGCACTCGCCGGTCACTTCGCCCGCGTGGACGGCGTCGACATCGCGGAGTCGATGCTCGACCTCGCTCGCAACATGAACCAGCACCCGGACACGGTCCACTACCACCTCAACGTCCGGGACGATCTCAATCTCTTCGACGACGAATCGTTCGATCTCGTCCTGTCGGTGATCGTGCTCCAGCACGTCGAGAACCGCTACAAGAAGCGGTATCTCGGCGAGTTCCTCCGCATCCTCCGGCCGGGCGGCCTGGCGTTCTTCACCGTGCCCAGCCACCCCCGCTGGACGCCCGGCGGGATGGTGTACCGCCTGCCGAACTCGCTGCTGAACCTCTACCGGCGCCGGCGGTACGGCTATCGCGGCGTGATGGAGCTCCACGGCATGGCGCGCGGTGACGTGGTGGAAGTCATCGCCCGGGCGGGCGGTGTGCTGGTCGACGTTGCACCGGAGCCGCTGGCCGGCGGGCCGTGGCACTCCTACCGGTACATCTGCGTGCTCCGGAGCGATCCTCCGGAACGTCGAGATAGGCCGGGACGGCTGCTCCACGCGTTTCAGTGCGTGGGGACGTCACCTGGATCGTGCCGCCACGAGATTCGTCGGTGCGAGCCGTCCAGCGCTTCGGGGAAGGCGCAGCCGGTCATCGCACCCGATCGACGCGCGCTCCGAGGCCCCAGTCACTCGAGGGCCCGGTACTCCGGAGAGCTGACCAGTGCTATAAGCAGCTCCTGTTCGCCTCGCGAGTGGCTCCGAAGCACGTCGGACCACCGGGCCATCTCAGCGTCCGAGGGCGCGCGCTGCAGCAGCCGCACGAACTGCTGGCGCACCACCATCCCCCTGGCTTCCGGAGTGCTGAGGAAGGCGAGGGCGACGGACCAGCGTGCCGAACTACCAGTGCGGATCCGATCGGCCCAGTAGGCGGCACCGCCTGGGTCAGGCTGCCGCCCGAGCACACGGGTGTACGCCTGGCGCACGAACCGGTCGACGTCTCCACTCGCCGCCTGGCTGAAGAACTCGTCGCTGCCGAGCAGCGCGGCACGCAGGCGCCGGAACGAAAGGCCGGCTCCGAGCCGCCCGACCCAATACGCTTTCCCGCCATCGTCAGGGACGCGATCGAGGAACCGAAGGTACTCCCGATCCACCTCGATCCCGAGGTGCTCCTCCCCCTCCACGAGTTGGGTCGCGTAGGCGATCGTGGTGATTTCACTCGAGTCCAATGCAGCGGCGTCTGCCGTGCGCTGTTCGTCGGTGAGGAAGCGGAACAGAAGATCGCGCGTCGCGCGGTGGACGTACGATGCCGACGCCGTGGCGAACGGCTCGTGGACCTCGACGGCGCCGAAGAGGGTCAGGGTCATGTCCGCAGGCCCCGGAACGTTCACGGTCGTCGTCGAGCCGCTCGTGGTCCACGAACTTCCGGGGGGCGCCACGATGTCCGCAATAGCTGTCGCGCTGCCGGTCCACTGCTGCGGCGCGGCCGGCAGCGGCCGCAAATCCACCAAACGGCGGTCCGTGGCAGTGCGAGCGGCGCCGAGCCGGCCGGTCAACGGAGCGGCGTCCGCCCCGGGCGCAACGATGGACACGGCCTCCGGCCCCGTGTGCTGCAGCCGGATCGCGCTTCTCAACACAGGACGCAGCCTCGTGGTCTCGCCGAACCGGCCGGCGTCGACCGTGAGCCCACGCTCTACGCCCGTAACGGTTGTGGTCCGCCAGCCGTACGGCACCGTGGCCGCGTCGCTGCCGGGCCCACCATCGACCAACTCAGGCCCGCGGCCGGTCACGATCGTGTCGTCGCCCGGGCCGCCCACGTAGGAGTCGCGCCCACCGTCCCACCAGGGCTCGCACGTGCCGGGGTCCGTGCTCTTTAGCAGGTCGGCACCACCACGACCCTCGAGACGGTCGTCGCCCGGCGCATAGCGGTCGCATGACTCCGGCCCGTCCCCGACCAACTCGTCTTCTCCAGGACCCCCGATGATCGTGTCAGACCCCCCCTTTCCGGCGGCGAGGAGGCGGTCAGTGGCCCGGAGACCCGATCCGTCGATGACGTCGTTGCCGTCGCCGCCCCGGACCTCCACTGTCCGCGCGCTGTACGTGCTCGGCGTGGGGACGGTGATAGCGGTCTCATCGACACTCATGGTCATGGAGGTTGCCGTGCTCGTCGCCAGGACGCGTCGCGGGTCCCTGCCGCCGACGTCGACGCCCACACCGGGCGATGACCCGATGAGCGTGATCGCGTCGTTCGTGTCGCCGGGGAGCGAGAGCCACCAGATGCGCGTCGTGCCGGTTTCTCTGACCGTGCCGCTCGAGGTGAATATGTCGACGGCGCCGAAATCCACCACTGCCCCGGGGGCGAGGCTTCCGCCGTCCAGTTCGTCGTACAGCACGATGTTGTTCGTCCAACCCGAGAACTCCACTCGCCTGATCTGATCGCACGGCACTGTGAAGCTGGGGTCACCGCCCCCGGTCGGTGAGAACTGGTCGCCCCAGCAGGCCAGGGCACTCGAGAGCCCGGAAGCCTGGGACACACTCACGGTTCCCGTCGATGGGTCCCAGTCGACGAACCAGTACCCCGGCGCGGCGCCCGCTGGCGACGCGGCACGCACTGCGGGCACGCCGACGATGGCGACGACCACCACCACCACCACCACCGTCGCGCCGATCCGAGACCAGTTGCTGCGGCTCCGCCCCACACGACGACTCATCGGCGCACCCCGTTCTGCTTGCGGAGAGACGGACCCTACTTCCCACGTGCTCGCCCTCGCCGTGGCTCCCAGCGCTGACGAGCTGTGCCACACCCGGCGCCCCGTGGCCCGCGTGATCGCCGTGGCCAACCAGAAGGTCCGGGTGGCGAAGACCACCGCCGTCGTTGCGGATTCACGCCCACGACGACAAGCGCCCGATCGTGGCCCCGGAGGCGGCCATCAGGTTGGCGTACGACTACTCGTCGCCTTCGGCACCGAGCGGACGATGGCGCGGCGCACATACTGGGCCCGGGCGTAGGACGGGGCTGGGTCCTGCGTGTTGCCGATGAGGACGACGGTCGGCGTGGCGGTGACCTGTCCCGGCCCCGGCTTGGTGAGCGGGTAGCGGGCCGCCGGGGAGCCGTAGCAGCCGAGAGTTCCCGTGGCGAACACCGGTCCGAGAAAGCCACCCTGCTTGGTCGACGGGTCTGGCGGCTCCGGACAGGACCTATCCACGCCATCGGGGAGCAGCCGAGGCGGGCGATCGAAGCGACGCTCACGTTGAGGTCCTGCGCCACCTGTCGCACGCCACCGGCCAGAGACCCGGCCGTGGAATCTCCGACGATGAGGATCGCCGGTGCACCAGGTGTTGCGGTGCTCGAGGGCGCCGCGCCGGATCGGTTGCTCGACCACGACGTACGACAACACGGCCACGGCGATGCAACCACCACCCGCACGGCCACCAGCGGCCACCCGGACAGATTGGTGCGGTCCTCGTTGAACACCAGGTACAGCGGCCAGTGCCACCTGCCGAACTCGCTGCTGAACCTCTACCGGCGGCGGCGCTACGGCTATCGCGGCGTGATGGAGCTCCACGGCATGGCGCGCGGTGACGTGGTGGAAGTCATCGCCCGGGCGGGCGGTGTGCTGGTCGACGTTGCACCGGAGCCGCTGGCCGGCGGGCCGTGGCACTCCTACCGGTACATCTTCTTCACGCTGTCGGGCTTCCTCATCACGAGTCTGCTGCTGCAGGAGCGAGCCAAAGCCGGCGGGATCTCGTTGGGCCGGTTCTATGGCCGGAGGTTGAGGCGCCTGCTGCCCGCGTCGTTGGCGTGCCTGGGGCTGGTCCTTCTCTTCGCCAGCACCATCGCGACCCCTCTCCAGCGGGTGTCGGTTCGGGGCGACGTGTTGAGCGCCCTGGGTTATGTGGCCAACTGGCGCTTCGTTCTGTCCGGGCGCTCGTACGCCGCCCTGTTCCAGGCGCCGTCGTTGCTGCAGCACTTCTGGTCCCTGGCCATCGAGGAGCAGTTCTACCTGCTGTTCCCGCCGCTCATCGCGTGGATCGTCTCCCCACGGGGGTCGTCGGTGCGCGCCGTGCAGCGCTGCCTCGTGGCTCTACTGGCCGGGTCGGCCGCGATGACGGTCGTACTCCAGGCGCTCGGCGCCTCGACGGACCGGATCTACTACGGGACCGATACGCGAGCGTTCGAGCTGTTGCTCGGGGCATTGCTTGCCACCACTGTCGTGGGCCGGGGGCTGGCCGACGAGCGGAGAGCCACCAGGATCCTGGGCCCAGGCGCACTCGCAGCTCTCGGGGGGACGGTGGTGGCGTTCGCCATCGTGGCGCAACCCAGTCGCTGGCTGTATTGGGGCGGCCTGTGGGGCTTCGCCGCACTGAGCGCAACGATGGTGGCGGGCTGCCAGTACGACACGACGTTGCGCCGGCTGCTCGCCGTGGAGCCGCTGCGTCAGCTGGGCCTCATCAGCTATGGGGCATACCTCTACCACTGGCCCCTGTACCAGATGATCACCCGGCAGCGCACGGGCCTCGGCACGTTGCCGCTCTTCGCCGCCCGCGTCCTGGCCACCCTCGGAGTCTCCCTGTTGTCGTACCGGCTGCTCGAGAAGCCGGTCCGGGAGCGTCGCCTGTTCCCGTCGCCACGCGACTGGATCGTCGCACCGACGGCCATCGCCGTCGTAGCGGTGCTGACGTTCCTGGCGACGCTGCAGGCGCCGGCCGGCGTCGTCGACCTCGCTGCCGGCCAGCGCGACTTCCAGAACATCGGCCAGGACACGCCGGCCGTGGCCGGCAGCCCCACCATGGCCGTGTTCGGGGACTCCACCGCGCTTCCGTTCGGGATCGGGGTCGACCGCTGGGCCCGGGAGACGGGCCAAATCTCGTTCCGTCCGGGTGCCGCCATCTTCGGCTGTGGAGTGCTGGCGGAGGGCGAGGTGAACTACCGGAGTGCGGGCGGCGACCAGTCGAAGAAGTGCGCCGTCTGGCGTAGCAAATACGAGGCCGTCAACCCCGACATCGACGCGGCGGTGTTCTTCATGGGCGCGTGGGACGTTGCAGACCACCGGTTCACGCCGGGTGGGCCGTGGCTGCGCATCGGTGAAGCCGAGTACGACCGGCGACTTGGCCAAGCCATGGAAGACAAGATCCGCGTCGTCACGAGGCGCGGCGCCAAGGTGCTGTGGGTGACGTATCCGTACATCCGTCTCGACGTTGTCTCCGACGGCTCGTTCACCGCAGACGATCCGGCGCGCATGGATGCCTACAACCAGATGATCAAGACGATCGCAGCGAAGTATCCCGACAAGGTGGCGGTCGTCGACTTGGCCGCGTACCTCCAGCAGACGCGCGGCTCCAGCGTCGATCTGCAGCTGATGCCGGACGGTGTCCACATGAGCAACGACTCCGCCGCGCAGCTGGCCCGGGACTACCTCGGCCCCGCTCTGGTGGAGGCGTATCGGCGCCTTCGCTGATCCCGGCGCAACCCAGCCGGTGGCTCAGCGCCCGCCCGGAGAGGTGCGGGCGGGCGGCTGGTCCCGGGAGAGGTCGACCGCGTGGACCGCGTCGACGACCGCGGGCGCCCACCGCTCGGGATCCTCGACGAAGGCACCATGGTCGGCATCCACCTCCAGCGAGGCCACGGGCTCGAGCGCCCGCGTAAGGGCGCGTTGGCGGGCGACGTCCACCACGGTGTCCCGGGTCGTGGTCACGGTGGCCACCGGAACGTCGATGTCGCTCAGCCATGTACGAGCATCGTGGCGCCGCAGCGCCACGGAGGCAGCGGCGACTCCGATGGGGTCGTTGCGCTCGAGTTGGCCACGGGCCCACCGCTGGAGCTCCGAGGCGTCGCCCGTACGGGCACTGCGCGCGACTGCTGCTGCCCGTGCGCGATCGCCGAGCGGCGCTCGAAGGGATGCTGGTGCCCGGCCGGCCAGGCTCACCGCCAGTCGCCGTGAGGGTTGGACCGCCCACCGGCCCGTGAAGCGGTCGGGCCTGAGCTCGGCCGCGGTCGAGCACAGCACCAGCCCGGCGACGAGGCCACGGTGCCGCCGCCACAGCTCCTGAGCGATCATGCCGCCCATCGAGAAGCCGACCACGATGGCCGGCTCGCGGAGCTCGGACCCGATCACCTCGCCGACCAGATCGGCGACCTGCGCGACCGAGCAGGGGACCAGTGGGGGACTCGACCCGTGGCCCGGCAGATCGAGCGCCAGACAGCGATGCCGGTCGGCCAGGCGAGGCATCACCGCGAACCAGCAGAGGTCGGCCGTGCTGGTCAGCCCGTGGAGCAGCACGACGGGCCGCCTGCAGCCCGGGGCCGAGCCCGAGTCCCGGCAGAACAGCTGGATCCCCCCGGCCGACAGAAGGCGTCCCTCCGGCAGGCGCGGGTAGCCGGGAGGCTGGGGCACGGCCTCGCCGCCAGCCGAACTCGCCGTACGATCCATCATCCCGTGCCGAGCGCCTCGAGCGCCCGGGGCACGAGCCAGCGGGCCACGAGTGGGGCGTCGGCGCCTCGAAAGTGCAGACCGTCCTCACGAACGGGTGTCCCTCCAATGGAGGACAAGCAGCGGCGGCCGGGATCGGGGCATAGCAACTTGTTGATGTCGACGGCGGTTGTGCCCGGCACCGCCGCAGCGACGGATTCGCCCACTCGATTTACGCAGGAGACTCGCTGATCTGCGTCAGGACCCCACAGCCTCGTCGCCGGTCGAGGAACGGTCACGATCACGACGCGAGGGCCAGCGGCCCGAAGCGCGCTGACTCGTGCCTGCAAGGCAGAACGGTACGCCTTGTCGACCGGCGCGTCACAAGCACGAAGCCAGCGGCCCTTGACTTCCACCTCGTTCACGGGTGGACGGCCGAACATGATGATGACGAGCTTCGGCGCAAGTGTACGCGCCCTCGCCGCCCAGTCATCCGGGCATGGCACGTCGAACGTCTCGCGCGTCGACGGGTCTCGCACGGGTCCCACCCACTTCAGCGGATTGCAGCCGATCCGCGCGGCGTTGGCCACCGCCACGGTCAGCTCTTCGCCAACTTGTGCGATACCCCCGGCAAGCGAGCTGGCCACTGAATCCCCCACAACCAAGATACGGATGACGCGGGGAGCCTTCGAACCTGTGTATGTGTCGGCTTGGACGGCCACGGTGTTGGAATCAACCACCGACTCGGCGCCGACGGTGGCGCCGATGATGGCGATGGAGACGACGATGGCCGAGGCGGGGATGGCGAACCACATGCCGCGGTGCTTGAGGGCGCCGCGCCGGATCGGCTGCTCCACCACGATGTACGACAACACGGCCACCGCGATGCTGACCA
>JACPNX010000008.1 GCA_016185275.1 Actinomycetota bacterium
CCGTCATCATCATAGGTGTACTGCGCAAACGGCAAAAACGTGCCCGACGGGCTCCCCCGAACACTCATCTGCGCGATGCGGCCCACCTTGTCATGCGTGTACCGGGCCTGGGCACCATCGGGATAGGCGAGATCGACCACCGTGCCCACCAGGTCCCGGCCGTAGCTGATCGTCCCCGTCTGAGCGGTCAACGACGTGACCTGCCCGCCGCGGTCATAGCCATAGCTCGTCAACCGCGCCGACCCCCCGGCCACCGTGTCGCTCATCTGAGTCCGCCAACCCCGGCTGTTCACCCAGTACTTCGTGGTGATCGCCGCCAACCCCGGCTTCGTGAACGTCTGCTGCTTGAGCGTCCCGTCACCGTAGTACACATCGGATTCCACGAACAACCCGCTTTGTCGGAGGCCGTTGGCATCGGGTGCTCCTTCAGAATTCAGGCTCCGCAGCCGCCGCCCTCCGCCTGACCGGCCGCCCACTCAGGCCCACCGGCGCAGGTCCTCGGGCGTTCAAGCAAAGATGATCACGACCAGATGGGCGTGCGTGCCGCCGTGGACGAGAATCGCAACCTGGACGCCGTGCCCATCAACTTCTCCATTCGCTACGCATGGCGCCTCTCGCCCTGCTCGTTGCCAGTCGCTTGTACGCAATCCGAAGCGCCGCCGCCACTGGCTGATACTGGCCCGCAGCAGAGCGCAAGGGTCATCGCCCGGACGACTCTGCTCAAATTGAAACGTAAGTCGGGCGTTTTCACAGGAAGGCTTGATGTCGCATATCGCGCTACGGTCGCCGACGCGGTAGAACCTGGTCCTAGGGTTGAACCCCACGGGCGCGGTGAAGGTCGCGGCCGTCTTCTCCAATTCCGCCCAAGGCTCTGCTGTCCACCAACGCCAGACGAAGAGGCCGGCGACGAGGACACCGGCGCTGATCATCACCAGGGCCCATCGGCGGCGTCGACGCCTGGTACCCGTCGGGGGCCCGTCCTTAGGTGAATCAGTCAAGGCCATTTCCTTCAATCGCAGTCCACGTCGCCACGCCGCGAGATATCACACGGCGTGCGTCTTGACAATATTTCTTGTTCCACTCGATGCCTATCCAACCTGTATCGCCACAGACGCTTCCCATCATTGCGTTCAGAATCGAATCGACTTTGCGACGACCCGCTACGATCGACCGGAACCTCAACCTGCGTTTCGCGAATCGGAGAAGGTCGTATCCATAGTCGTGTGACGCGCAAGCGTCGCCGAACGCTTCACCGGCGCTCTCGGCGATCGAACCTGACATGAGCGGATTGCCAACCGGCCCCTGTGTGATCTGGTCGACAACAATCCCTGCAAGAGTGCCAAGCTTGAACGAACAGTCGCCCTCTCCATTGATGGCGACACTCGGTCCGGCCGAGACGGACCGGAGATACTCTGGAAGATATCCACGCCTTCGGCCGGCCTCGGCCCAATCTTGAAACCCGCACGGTGGTCCCTTCTGCGCGCGCGTGTAAGCGTCAATCAGCCCAAACTGAAAGTCGGTACAAGTACCCCGACTCCGCTCTCCTCCAGGGATGGTAGGACCGTTCACATCGGTGCGACCGATCTCGTCATCCGTTGGCCGCAATCCGAGCGGGTCAATCCTATCCAGGGGGTCGTTGTTGGTGTAGTGGTAGGCGTTGGTGAGGGTGGTTGTGCCGTTGATGCCGTCGAGGGGGTCGGGGGTGAGGAACGTGCCGGTGGTGGGGTCGTAGTCGCGGTTGCGCAGGTAGAGGGTGTCACCGATGGTGAGCTCACCCCGGTATCCGAACCAGGTGGAGCCGGCCGGGGTGCTGGCCGGGTTGCCCCACGGGTCATAACCGGCCGGGGCGTCAGCGGCGTTGGTGTTCCCCGGGCTTTGGATCGCCGAGCCCAACTCGTCGTACTTGTACCAGTTCGGATAGAAGTTCTGTTTGTAGTCAGTGCGCTCGTTCGCGATGTCGCTGCGCACCCACGTCCAGTTGTTGATCTTCGAATCGACGATCTGGGGGACCCCGCGGGTCCGGTCCCACGAGTACTCGTACACGCTGACCGCCCCGGCCGCGTCGGTGACCCGCAGCTGGGTCAACAACCCGTCACCGTCATACACCCGGCCCTCCGCCGCCGACCCCCCAGTCCCGGTGGTGTTCACCGCCGACGCCCGGCCCCGGGTGTCATAGGCCCACGTCGTCGCCTGCGAAGCCGTGCCCCCGGTCGCCGTGGTGGCGCTGGTCCGCCGACCCTGCGGGTCATAGCCGTACACGGTACTGGTCGGCCCCGTCGTCGCCGAGGCCACCGACCCGTCCGGGTTGGTGGCGTAGGCCGTGGTGACGCCATCGGTGGTCTGGGTCAACCGGTTCCGACGGGTCCCGTACACCCACGCCGTCGAACCCGCCGGATTGGCCAGGCAGTCGCCGACGCAGAGCCGGCGCAGATCTCGGCGAACACGCGCAGGCCCACGCCCACGCTCATCGCCAGCAGCCCCTCGCGGGCCATGCCCACGATCTCAGTCAGCGACGCCCCAAGCTCCTCGGATAGCTCGGGCAGCTCCCGCGCCTCATCACGATCGACGAGCCGGAGCACAGGTACGGTCTTGTTCGACATCGGTGGTGGCCCCTGCCTCTTCGGTGTTCTTGGCGGTCCCCCGCCTGAGACCTGCCAGCCGGCAGGTCTCAGGCGGGGGACCGCGCAGGTCTCAGGCGGGGGACCGCCACCTCACTTCAACAAGCTCTGGGACAACCTCTCGAACAGCGTGCCAGACCGGACTCGATTCGCTGCACACGGAGCCGCCGGCGGGTTTCGCGCCTGTGGCCTCTTCGGTCCGTTCTGACCGCAGACCCCGATGCAGGACGCACCCGCACGCGTTCAGCTCGGAACGAGAACTTCGACGCACTTGCACCTGCCGGATGGCTGCCGCCGCGTGCCGCCCCGCCCGTCGGCGGCCAAGGCCGTCCCATGCTGCCCCGTCCCGTGGTCGATGGGGGTCCCCACCTTGCGCCACTGGAGTTCTCCCGGCGGCTTCTTCTTCGCTGCCCGGGTCGCCGAGGCCCCCTCCCGGTCGCCAGTGCGCACCCATCTCGTCGTCGTCGGGAGTGATCAGCGACATCCCCACCGATGCACCAACGTGAACCGCGGCCGCACCCCGGATCCGAGGCACAAGGGACCCGTGACCATCGGCGAAGAGCTGCTCGACGGACGGCGCCGCCGGCGCCCGGCCGGGGACCCGCGGTTGTCAGCCGAGGGTCTTGAGCTGTTCAGCCGGAGGACTGCCGGTGATCTCGTCGACGAGTTCCAGGCCGCGCTCGACGCCGAGCTGTCGACGACATCGACCGCAACCGCCTGCTCGGCGTCCTCGACGCCCTCATCACCAAGACCCGCGTCCGCAGCGCCCTCCCCGGCGCCAGCTGGACAAGCCGGCTGAGCGCGTCCGTCAGGCCGGCTCGAAGGCCTCTGTCGTGACGACTTGGCCTGGCGTGAGAGCGACGGCGGTGATGAGGCCGATCAGGCTGGCCGGGTCGATCACCGCGTCGTCGGGTGTGAATTCTCGCGGCATCCGGTCGAGCCGTAGCAGCCCGTAGGCGACGGCGCTGACCCCGTCGGTGCCGGCGGGGATCGGTCGATCGACGATGAGCACCTCAACCTCGTCAGCGCCAGCCTGGGCGCGTTCTCGAGCGCTGCTGCGCGTTCGAACTCGCCGCTGCACTCGTCGCGGAACGGGGCGAACGCTTCGCGATCGCTGTCGGTCATGGTCTCTCCTGCGTCGAGTCGGAGCAGCGCGTCAGCGAGCCCAGCATCCGCGTCGGGTGTCTCCCGTAGCGCCTCGGCGACCTCAGCCGGGCTCTGCCCGTCGGTCACCGCTTCCATCACCGAGGCGCAAGTCGAGCGCGCAGCGGCAGCTCCGCTGGAGGCCTCGACACCCGCGCTGTCCTCGCCGCATGCGCTCATCGCGAGGACGATCACGAGCACCACGCTGATGGCGTGAGTGCGGGGTCTCACCCTTGTCCGATCCATCGCGCGACGATCAACCCAATGAAGATCGCGATGAAGATCAGGATCGGTGACCACACCAGCACGGCCAGCCCCGCCAGGAGCTTCTGTAGCCGAGTCCAGCGCGCCCGATCATGCGCTGCCACGGGCTCAGTCATAGATACCCGTCGCTCGAATGCTCGCTCAGCTCGTCCCACCGTCGGCCTCGGTTCCGCCGTCGGCCTCGGTTCCGGGACTCGGTTCCGGGACTCGGTGTAAAGGTTGACATAGTGAATCTCGACGCCGTTGACATTCTGAGACATCTTCACCCAGCCATCGGCGGCAGGCCATCGAGGGTCGGTCATCTCGAACGGTAACCGCGTGCCTGCCGCTGGGTTGGACACGACCTCTCCATCGCGAGCTGCTCGCTCAGGCTCTCGGCGACGGTCCTACCCGTCGA
Source organism: Actinomycetota bacterium (assembly GCA_016185275.1). Taxonomy (GTDB): domain Bacteria; phylum Actinomycetota; class Acidimicrobiia; order Acidimicrobiales; family Iamiaceae; genus JACPNX01. Next base: position 4,423 of record JACPNX010000008.1, read on the forward strand.
TCCCAGCGGGGCCGCGTCATCTGCGGCGCCGGTGATGACTGGCGCCGCCTCGTTGAGTTCGACGTTGGTGTCCTGTACGGCCTGTTCGCATGCGGCGGCGTCGTTGCTGCATGTGGTTGCAAGCGCTGCGGCGATCTGCGGTAGGGCTGCCACCAACGCGATCGGTCGGAGCACGGATAGGCGAATCGGCCACGGCGAAGGCGATCGCCGCGACTCCGGTCGCAGGCGACAGTGCCGATCTCCCGGAACCACGGCCGCGGTCCGAGCCGGCCGGACGACCGAATCGCACCACGGCGGTACCGTGCCCCGGGCGATCCCGCCGAGAACGACGCCGTGGAGGTCCTGGTCCTATGGAACTGACGAACGACTTCGAGGTCTCCGCGCCGGTGGGCGATGCCTGGGCGATCCTCACCGACGTGGAGCGCATCGCCCCCTGCCTCCCGGGCGCCCAGCTCCAGGAGGTCGAGGGTGACGAGTACAGGGGCATCGTCAAGGTGAAGGTCGGGCCGATCACCGCGCAGTTCAAGGGCGCCGCCCGGTTCGTCGAGCAGGACGAAGCGGCGCACCGGGCCGTCCTGCGAGCCGAAGGCCGCGACACCGGCGGCAAGGGCAACGCCAACGCGACGATCACGGCACAGCTCGAGCCGGCCGACAGCGGCGGAACGCACGTCACCATCTCGACCGACCTCAACATCACCGGCCGGGTCGCGCAGTTCGGCCGGGGCGCGTTGGCCGACGTCAGCACCAAGCTCCTGCGGCAGTTCGTGGACTCGCTCGAGGCCACCGTGCTCCGCGGGGACGGCGCAGCCGCGTCGTCAGCAGGCGGCACAGCCGGTGTCGACGGCGTGGTGGAGACGGTCGCCGCGGGCTCCGGTGAAGCGCCGCCGGAGGACCGCACGTCGCTCGGCGCGCCGGCGGCTGCCGCCGGGGCAGACCCGGCTGCGCGCGTCGACGTGCCGGTGAGCCCCACCGGTGACGTCATGTCCGACGCGGAGCCGCCGCCGGCCGCCGAGGGGACCGACACCGCGCCCTCCCCCGGCCCCGAGGCGCCCACCGTGCGACGGATCGAGGGACCGGCCGCCGAGCCGGTCGATCTGCTGGATGCCGCCGGCGGCACGCTCGCCAAGCGGCTCCTACCGGTCGGCATCGTCGTACTGGTCGTCGCCGTGGTGTTGCGCCGGCTGGGCCGCCGCCGGAAGTCCTGATCGCGGGCCGAGGCTGGCAGACGACCCCGCACTACCCGTGCGCTACCCGTGCGGCGCCCGTGCGACCGCCCAGGCGACCGGCGCGCGCGGCGACCGGCGCGGCGCAGCCCGAACGACGGCGCCGTCAGAGCTCGTACAGGGCGGCGATGCGCTCCTCGATCGGAGGGTGGATGTCGAACCGCCGGTTGATGCGACACAACTCGCCCTGCTCCGGCGTGAGCGCGATGGGCGTCTGGATCCACAGCTGGGCGGTCGCCCGCGATCCGCTGTGCACCACCGTCTGGCCGTCGCGCAGCTTCTCCAGCGCGGCGGCCAGACCGGGCGGGTAGCGGGTCAACTCGACCGCTGGCAGGTCGGCGCGCAGCTCGCCCCGGCCGGGCACGACCCGCCGCATCACCGGCGCGACGACAGGCGACAGACCCAGCAGCGCGACACCCACGGAGCCGAGAACCGGCAGGCGGCCGTCGAGTTCTCCCGGCCGGTTGCGGCCGCCTCCCCACCAGCGGAACCGGATGAGCCAGTCGGCCACGACGACGACGGGCGCGACGAACGTGACGGCCAGGGTCGACACGACGATGTCGTAGCTCCTGATGCGGCTGAGCTCGTGGGCCACGACACCTTCGAGCTCGACCCGGGTCAGGGCGCGCAGCAGGCCGGTGGTGACGGCGACGGCGGCGTGACGGGGATCGCGGCCCGTCGCCAGGGCGTTCAGCGCGTCGTCATCGATCACGTAGACCCGGGGCTTGGGCAGCCCGCTGGCGATGCACAGGCCCTCGACGAGGTTGTGCAGCCGGGCGTACTCGAGGGGATCGGCCGGCTGGGCGCGGCTCATGGCCAGCACCACCGAAGCGCTCGTCCACCAGCCAGCCAACGCAGCGGCGCCGGCCAGCAGCAGCGCCGCCGCGAGTCCGGCGGGGCCCCAACCGGCGAGCGCGCTCAGGCCGGCCAGCACGGCGGCGACGAGGAACACGAAGCCCGCCGTCAGCAGGTAGGCGCGGCGCCTGTTCCGGATGCCGTGTTCGTCGACGGCGGGAACGCTCGAGCGCTCAGCGCGACCGGCGGTCGCCGGGCTGGTGGTCATGTGGCCGGCCGGGGGTGGAGCCGGCGGGTCTGCAACGCCGCCTCGTAGAGGCCGACGTACCGCTCGGCGAGGCGGTGCATGGAGAACTCCGCCGCCCGCTGATCGCCCGAGGCGGCCAGGGCTTTGGCCGTGTCCGGCTCGGTGAGGACCCGACGCAGCGCGCCGGCCAGCGCCGCGGCGTCGCCCGGCGGCACCAGCAGCGCGTCCTGGTCCGGGCGGGCGACGCGGCGGTAGCCCGCGAGGTCGGACGCGACGATCGGTGTGGACGACGCCATCGCCTCGAGGAGCACGACCCCGAACGACTCGCCGCGCAGCGAGGGGGCGCAGTAGACGTCCGCGCCGCGCAGGCGGCGCTGCTTCTCGGCGTCGCTGATCCGGCCGAGCCACGTGATGCGAGGGTCGCCGGCGGCAGCACGGCGCAGCGCGGCGGTCTCCGGGCCGTCGCCCGCGATCCACACCTCGAGGTGGCGCGGCAGCATCGGCAGCGCCTCCAGCAGCACCCGCAGTCCCTTGCGCTCCTCGTGCCGGCCGACGAAGAGGATCGTCGGTGCGTCGGTGGGCCAGGGTGCAGCGGTGGCGAAGGGGCCGATGTCGATGCCGTTGAAGACGGGGATGTAGTCGCCACCCAGGTAACGGCGGGCCAGGGTCTCCGCGTCTTCGGAGACGGCGCAGCGGATGTCGAGCCGGCCCGCCATCCAGCGCACGACCGGGCCGAGCCACTGGTACGACGCCGAGACTCCGGCCGCGTGGAACGTGCCCACGAGAGGAGCCGGCTTCACCAGGCAGGCGGTCATGCTGGCGCCCGGGGCCAGCGGCTCGTGCAGGTGGAGGACCTCGAAGTCCTCGTCGCGCACGGCCCGGATGAACCGCAGCTGAGCAGGCAGGTCGGGTGCGAGGGGAGCCACCGAGCCGTTGGCCGCGGTGGGGATCGAGTTGCCGAGCGGCGTGACGCCACCGTCGGGCGGCGGACCGTCGCACGGGCCGAGCAGGCGCACGTGATGCCCCAGATCCCGCAGCGCGCCGGCCAGCGCGAGCGCCTGGGACTGCACCCCGCCCGGAAGCGTGAGGCTGTAGGGGCACACCATGCCGATGCGCATCAGCGCCCTCCTCCGGAGCCGGCGTCGCCCATCCTCGCGGATCGCTCGACACGGCGCGCCGGCCGCGCCGGCCGCGCCCGGGGCCGCTCCGCGAGGGCCTCGTGGTCGCTCGGCCAGTTCGGCTGCATCAGATGCCACTGGTCGGGCGCCCGGCGGATGAGGATCTCGAGAGCGTGAGCGAGCTCCTGGGTGACGCGGCCGACGTCCTCGCGCAGCTTGCCCCGCCGGGCCGTGTCCACGGGCGGGAGCACGACGCCGTGGTGACCCTGGTAGCCCTGGGCCCGCAGGCGCCAGTCATCGGTGAAGTACACCGCGGACGGCAGGAGCGGCGCACCGGTGCGCAGGGCCAGCGTCGCGGGCCCAGCCGGCATGGTGGTGCGCTCACCGAAGAACTCGACCTCGACCCCGCCGCCGCCGATGTCGCGGTCGCACAGCAGGCACAGGATGCGGTTGTCGCGCAGCGTGCCGAGCGAAGCGGCTCCCGCGTGGGGTCCGAGCGGGACGGCCGTGATGCCGAAGCGGGCACGCAGCCCGAGGAACCAGTCGGCCAGCTCGGGCGGCTCGACCGGCTCCACCACGGCGGTGACCGGCTGGTGCTTGATGGCGGCCAGCCAGAACGCGCCCCACTCCCAGCCCCCGAGGTGGGGCAGGGCCAGGATCACGCCCGAGCCGGCGTCGAGGCCCGCCTGGATGTGCTCGTAGCCGTCGATGTCGAACCCGCGGTCGAGGGCGGCGGCCGGCGTGCTCGGCAGCCGGAACGACTCGACCCAGTAGCGGGCGTAGGAGTCGAAGGTGGCGCGCACCAGGCGGGCCTTCTCCCAGCGGCTCAGCCCCGGCCCGGCGGCTCGCTCGACGTTGCGCTCCACGATGAGGCGCCGCTCGGCCATGACCCACGCGCCCGCGTCGCCGAGCCAGCGGACCACGGGGTCGACGACCGGCCCGGGCAGCGCCCGGGCCGCGCCCGAGCCGAGCCGGTACCCGAGGTACCCCGGGTGGACCGGGAGACGGGGCGCCAACGCCGCGGGTCGCTAGCGGGGGGGTCGCTGCCGGAGGCGCGTGCGCCAGGCGGCGCGCCGCTCGGCGACCCGGCTGGCCCGGGCAGCACGGGTGGCCCGGCGGCGCGACAGTCGGTGTCGGCGGGCCGTGGCCAGCGGCCGCACGCCGGTGCTGGCCTGCTTCCACACCTTCAGGAACCGCTGCACGGCGGTGGCCAGGGTGAGGACCAGCATCACCCACAGGACGGCGACGAGCAGCGAGTCGAACAGCAGACCGAATCCGAGCAGGATGATCCGCTCGGCCCGCTCCATGAGGCCGCCCCGCGCGTCGAACCCGAGGGCGTCGGCCTTGGCCCGCTCGTAGGAGATGAGCATCGACGCGGCCAGCACGGCCAACGGCAGGACGGCGATGCGCCCGGTGCGCGTCGTCGACAGGAACCACGCGACGCCACCGAGCAGGAAGGCATCGGTGACCCGGTCGGAGACGGAGTCGAAGAAGGCGCCCCGAGGCGAAGCGGTGCCGGACGCCTTGGCCACGGCCCCGTCGAGCAGGTCCGGCACCGCGCACAGCACGAGCAGCAGCAGGCCCGCTCGGAGCGCGCCAGCACCGATGGCGACTGCGGCGGCGGCTCCCAGCACGACGCCCGCGCCGGTGAGGTGGTCAGCGGTCAGGCCGGTCTTGCGCAGGTTGGCGCCGACCGGGCGCAGCCGTCGCTCGGCTGTCGTCCGAAAGCGTCCGTCGAACAATGCTGGCTCCTCGTCGGTCTGCTTGCAGAAGTTAGCAGGGGTCGGGCGTCTCCGACAGGGTGCCCGCTCAGGCCGCGACCGATGCGGATGGTCGGCACCGCACGGTACCGGCGCGCCGCGCCGAAGCGGGCCGCCAGCGGCACCGTTACCCTCGGGCCACCTGCGAAAGGGGGCAGTCCATGGGCTCGTATCCAGCCGAGAAGATCCGCAACGTCGCGCTGGTCGGTCACGGCGGCTCGGGGAAGACCACGCTCGCCGAAGCCCTGCTGCACCTGGCCGGCGTGACGACGCGGATCGGTCGGGTGGAGGACGGCACGACCGTGTGCGACTACGACCCGGAGGAGCAGCGCCGCGGCTTCTCGCTCGGCCTGGCCGTGGTGCCCTTCGAGTGGAAGGGCCACAAGATCAACTTGATCGACACGCCCGGCTACGCCGACTTCGTGGGTGACGTGCACGCCGCGCTGCGGGTCGCCGATCTGGCGGTGTTCGTGGTCAGCGCGGTCGAAGGCGTGGAGGTGCAGACCGAGGTGGCGTGGCGGCTGGCGGCCGACCTCGGACTGCCGCGCATGGTGTTCGTGAACAAGCTCGACCGGGAGCGGGCCTCGTTCGAGCGCACGCTCGACCAGCTCCGTGAGCGCTTCGGCGCGGGCGTGGCCCCGCTGGAGCTGCCGATCGGCGAGGAGGCGGCCTTCCGGGGGGTCGCCGACCTGCTCACCGACACCGCGTGGCTCTACGACGGCGGCATCGCGACACACGGCGAGATCCCCGACGAGATGGAACCCCTCGAGCACCAGGTCCACGACAACCTCGTCGAGGGGATCGTCGTGGCCGACGACGAGCTGCTCGAGAAGTACCTGGAGGGCGAGGCTCCGTCGTTCGAGCAGCTCGAGCACACCCTGGCCGTCGGCGTGGACGAGGCGACGGTGTTTCCCGTCGTGTGCGGTTCGGCCGTGGCCCGGGTGGCCGTCGACCGCTTGGCCGACTTCATCTGCGAGATCGGTCCTTCACCGCTCGAGCGGCCGCCGTCGACCGTGCGTGCCGGCGACACGGAGGTGGCGGTCACGCCCGACGCGGCCGGCGAGCCGCTGGCGTTCGTGTTCAAGACCGTGGCGGACCAGTTCGTCGGCCACATCTCGCTGTTCCGCGTGCTGTCGGGGACCGTCCGGGCCGACGACCACCTCGTCAACCCGCGCTCCGGCGCGACCGAGCGGCTCCACGGCCTGTTCCTCGTGCGCGGCCACGCGCAGGAGCCGGTCACCGAGGTGGTCGCCGGTGACATCGGGGCCGTGTCCAAGCTGGCCGCGACGCTCACGGGCGACACGCTGGCGCCGAAGGGCAAGCCGGTCACGGTCGAGCCGATCCACTTCCCGCCCGCCCAGCTCTCGGTGGCGATCAAAGCGGCGACCCAGGCCGACGAGGACAAGCTCGGCGCCGCGCTGCACCGGCTCCTCGACGAGGACCCCGCGCTGGAGGTCGCCCGCGAGGAGGAGACGCACCAGACGGTGCTGCGCGGGCAGGGCGAGACGCACCTGGCCATCGCGCTCGGCCGGCTGAAGGAGAAGTTCGGCGTGACGGTGACGACCGAAGACGTGCGCGTCCCCTATCGCGAGACGATCACCCAACGGGCCGAGGCCGAGGGACGCCACAAGAAGCAGTCCGGCGGGCATGGCCAGTTCGGCGTGTGCACGATCACCGTCGAGCCGCTCGAGCGGGGCGGCGGTTTCGAGTTCGTGGACAAGATCGTCGGTGGTGCCATCTCCCGCAGCTACATCCCCGCGGTGCACAAGGGCATCGAGGAGGCCATGCAGCGCGGCGGGGTGTTCGGGTACCCGGTGGTCGACGTGCGGGTCGAGCTGATCGACGGCAAGGAGCACTCCGTCGACAGCTCGGAGATGGCCTTCAAGACCGCGGGCCGCCTCGCGCTGCGCAACGCGCTCGAGAAGGCGGGGCCGGTCCTGCTCGAGCCCGTGTCGCGCCTGGAGGTCACCGTGCCCGCCGAGCTCCAAGGCGACGTGATGGGCGACCTCAACGCGCGGCGGGGCCGGGTGCAGGGCAGCGAACCGGCCGGCGACGGCGAGCAGGTGGTCACCGCCTCGGTCCCCTCGTCCGAGCTGGCGCGCTACGCCACCGACCTGCGCTCGCTGACCGGCGGGCGCGGCCGGTTCACGGCCACCCATGACCGCTACGACGTGCTGCCCGCCCATCTCGTCGACGCGGTACGACTCGAGGTGGCCGAGGAGTAGCGGTCGAGGAGTACCGGTCGAGGAGTACCGGTCGAGGGAGTAGCCGCCGGGGCCCGGCCGACCCGCACGCGTAGCGGCCGGGTCGGCGGTACCGTCCACGCCCGTGCCTGGATCGATCCTCGGTAACCGAGTCCCGCGCGTCGAAGACCCCGACCTGCTGCTCGGCCGGTCCCAGTACGTCGACGACCTCCCGCTCGACGGTGCCCTGCACCTCGCCTTCGTCCGGTCACAGATCGCCCACGGACACCTGGCCGGCATCGACACGGCCGAGGCCGCGCAGATGCCGGGCGTCGTGGCCGTGTTCACCGCGGACGACCTCGGCCTCGACGCGCATCACGCCTTCATCGCCCTGAACGAGGCGTGCAAGCGACCGCCACTGGCCCAGGGCAAAGTCCGCTTCGTCGGCGAGGCGGTCGCCGTGGTGGCCGCCGACTCGAAGGCCCACGCCGAGGACGCAGCCGACGCGGTCGTCGTCGACATCGATCCGCTGCCGGCCGTCGTCGACCCCGAGGAGGCGCTGGCGCCGGGCGCACCGCTCCAGTTCGAGGACATGGGCACGAACATGGCCGCGGGCATGGCCCAGGCCCACGATCCGTTGGCCGACGCCGACGTCGTGGTGCGGGCCCGCTTCGTCAACCAGCGCGTGGCCGTCGTGCCCCTCGAGGGCAACGCCATCGCCGTGAAGCCCGGCGACGACGGGGACGGCCACGACCTCACCGTCTGGGTCGCCACCCAGATGCCGCACCTGTTCCACCAGCTCGTCTGCGACATCCTCGGCCTCGAGCGCGACCGCGTCCGCGTCGTCGCCCCCCACGTCGGCGGAGCGTTCGGGGCGAAGGCCGGCATCGCCGCGGAGCACACCGCGGCCATCGGCGTGGCCATGCGGTTGGACCGGCCGGTCACGTGGACGGAGACGCGCTCGGAGAACCTCGTGGCGATGCCCCATGGGCGCAGCCAGGTGCAGTACGTCGAGATGGGGTTCCGCCACGACGGGACGATCACGGGTCTGCGCTGCCGCATGATCGGCGACGCCGGTGCCTACGCGGGCTTCGGCGGCTACCTGTCGCTCGGCCCCACCCGCACGATGGCCCAGGGCGTCTACCGCATTCCGGCCCTCGCCTACGGCGCGGCGGTCGCCCTCACGAACACCACCCCGGTCGGCGCGTTCCGCGGGGCCGGACGTCCCGAGGCCGCGGCGTTCCTGGAGCGGTTGATCGACCTCGCCTCCGACGAGCTCGGCATCGACCCGGTGGAGCTGCGGCGCCGCAACCTGCTGCGATCCGACGAGCTGCCCATGACCACCCTGACGGGCGCCGCCTACGACAGCGGCGACTACGAGGGCGCGCTCGACGAGGCCCTGCGCCTGGCCGGCTACGACGACCTGCGCGCCGAGCAGGCGAGGCGCAGAGACGCCGGTGGCCGTCGCCAGCTCGGCATCGGCGTCAGCACCTACGTCGAGATCACCGCGGGCGGAGGTTCGAAGGAGTTCGGCGCGGTCGAGGTCCACGCCGACGGCCGCGCCACGATCCGGGTCGGCACCTCGGCCCACGGGCAGGGCCATGCGACGTCGTTCGCCATGCTCGTGTCGGACCGGCTCGGCATCCCGCTCGAGCGGATCCGCTTCCTCCAGTCGGACACGGCGGCCGTGCCCCGAGGGGGCGGCACCGGCGGATCGCGGTCGCTCCAGATCGGCGGCAGCGCGGTGGCCAGCGCCGCCGACGGCGTTCTCGCCCGGGGACGGGAGCTCGCCGCCGAACGGCTCGAGGCGGCCGTGGAGGACATCGTCGTGACGGACGACGGCCTCGGCGTGGCCGGCGTGCCGTCCTCCGCGGTGAGCTGGTCCGAGCTGGCCGGCCAGGCCGACGCCGCGGGTGACCCGCTGGCCGTCGCGCTCGACTTCGCCCAGGACGGCCCCACCTTCCCGTTCGGCGCGCACGTCTCGGTGGTGGAGGTCGACGTGGAGACCGGGCGCGTCGTGCCGGTCCGCCACGTAGCCGTGGACGACTGCGGCCGCATCCTCAACCCGCTGATCGTCGAAGGTCAGCAGCACGGCGGCATCGCCCAGGGCATGGCGCAGGCGCTGTGGGAGCAGTTCGTGTACGACGAGGACGGCACGCCGCTGACCACCACGCTCATGGACTACGCCATGCCGAGCGCGGCCGAGCTGCCCTCGTTCGAGACCGCCAACACCGAGACGCCGACGCCGCTCAACCCGCTCGGAGCGAAGGGCATCGGCGAGTCGGGCACGATCGGCGCCATGCCCGCCGTGCAGAACGCGGTCATCGACGCGGTGCGCCACCTCGGCGTCCGCCACATCGAGATGCCCTGCAGCCCCGAACGCGTGTGGCGGGCCATCCAGGACGCGCAGGCGGGCACCGGTCCACCGGTCTGGCGGGATCCGCCGAAGGTCTTCTCCGAGCTGGCCGCCCGGGGCGGCGGTCCGGCACCGGTGGAGGCCGACGTCGACATCTGACCCGCGACGGGGCGCCGGCGCGAGGCGGACCGACAACACGCGCGCCGGCGACGCCCGCGGGGTGGCGGCGGTGATCGCCTTCCTCGCCGGCGACGACGCCGCCTACGTCACCGGGGCGTCGTGGGCCGTCGACGGCGGCATGTTGTGCATGGGACCGATGGCCGGCAGCCACCTCGACAGCGACGACTGGCGGCGTCCGTAGCCGACGCCCGCCGGCGTTCGCGCGAGCCGTTGCCCGCCCCTGGAGACGGCGACCTTTCGCGCACCGCGAGAGCGCGCGTCGCTCGACGCGGGTCGCTCCTCGCCGTCCGAAGCGGAACCGACGTCACGATCGCCCGTAGGCGCCGGCAGCCCGTGTCATCACGGGCGCTATCCACTCGTCGGCTCATCCCGCCGCCGGTAGCGGATGTGCGTGGCTAGCGGCGAATGCAGGACCTCGACCGGCTCGAACTCGAACGACTCGACGCCGTCGAAGATCCGCTCGCCGGCGCCGAGCAGGACCGGCGCGATGTCCAGCGTGAGCTCGTCGACGACCCCGCGAATGAGAGCCTGGCGCACAGTCGAGGCACCGCCCGCGATGTCTACGCCGCCCTACCCGGCTGTCTCGCGCGCTTGTGCGTAAGCGGCGTCGAAGCCGCCGGTGACGAAGTGGAAGGTCGTCCCGCCTTCCATCTCGATCGGCTTGTGAGCGTGATGGGTGAGCACGAAGATCGGCGCGTGGTAGGGCGGCTCGGGACCCCACCAGCCGCGCCACTCCTCATCCCACTCGCCCCGGATCGGCCCGAACATGTTCCGCCCCATGACGTAGGCGCCGCGCGGACGCATGAGCCAGTCGGTCGCCGTCGCGTCGGCGTCGTTGGCGCGCTCGTCGCCGAGATGCCAGGCATGGATCTCGCTCCCTCGCCTACCGAGTGGATTCTCGCGGCTCTGGTCGGGGCCGGCGACGAAACCGTCGAGCGAGATCGACATGTGGCAGGTGGTGTCCGGCATCGGCGTCCTCTCGGGTTGGTCGGCGACGTGCACCTGGCGACAGCACGCTGGCGCCGCCACCAAGCCACCGTATTGCGAAGCCGCCTGGGACGGCGGCGCCAGGGCCGCGCGGCGACGTGCTAGCCGACCGGCCAGTGCAGCGCGATGAAGCGAGGGTGTTCGACCACGGGGTGGACGATCTCGTCGCGGATGCCGCCGATGGACAGGTCGACGCCCTCGCGGGCCATCGAGGCGACGGCCTCGGCGAGGTTGCCTCCGTGGTCGGCGGCGTCGCCCACGAGCAGGCCGCCCGGGCGGGCTTCGCCCCTCCACACCCGGAAGCGCAGGGGCCGGTCGTACCAGCATCCGCTCCGTGTGCACCCGGCGATGCGGCCGAAGGCCACGACGCCGTACACCGGCTCGAGCTCCCGCTCGGCCAGGCGGGCGAGCGCCCGGTCGAAGTCCTCGGTCTGCACGAGCAGACCGGTGGGCACGGTGACCTGTCGCTCCCTCACGGCGCCATTGTCGACCACCGGGATGCCGCGGTCGCGGACCCCGGCGATGAGGCTCGCGCTCACGGGGCGACGACCCCGGCCGATGGACACCGCGGAGCGGCCGCCCGGCCGGGCGCACGATGGGCACGACGCAGCGACAGCGACAGCCACCGCCGAGCGGCATCGACCGGCCGGCCGCGGCCGAGCGGCCTCAGGTGCGGCGGGTCGCGTTCGCCTATCCGGCCGACCTCGATCCCCGCTGGCATCCCCGGCTACCGGAGCTGGCCATCGCGGCCAACGCCGTGTCGCTGCTGATGCCGCACGCCGAGCCGTACGTGGTGCGCTCCGTCCGGGCCGTGCTGGCGGACCTGCCGGGCGAGCTGGCCGACCAGGCCGAGGCGTACGCGCGCCAGGAGGCGCAACACCATGCGCAGCACCATCGCTTCAACGCGCTCGTTCGGCGCCGCTACCCCGGCCTGGCGAGGGTGGACGGCTGGATGCGCCGGACGTTCGCCTGGTTGGCGCGCCGCAGGTCGAACCGCTTCCACCTCGCGTTCGCGGCGGGCTTCGAGGCGGTCGCCTACGCCGCCGCCCGCTGGGTCGACGGGCGCGTGACCGACCTGTTCCGCGGCGCCGACCCGGTACCGGCCACGTTGCTGCTGTGGCACCTCGGTGAGGAGGTGGAGCACAAGAGCGTCGCGCACGACGTGCACCGCCATCTCGGCGGCTCGCGGTGGGGCTACGCCGGCGGCATGCTCACCGCCGCTGTCGTCCTGGCCTGGTTCAGCGTCCTGGGCACCCTGGTCATGTTGTGGCGCGACCGGCGGATCTGGTCGCCGCTCTCGCATCTGCGGCTGTGCCGGTGGACGTTCAGCTTCGTCTTCGAGCTGCTTCCCACCATGGCCGTGTCCGCGCTGCGGGACCACCACCCGGCCGACTTCGCCGACCCGGTGTGGCTCACGACGTGGCTGCGCCAGTACGACCCGGCGACGGGCACCATGCCGGAGTACAGCCTCTCGTTCCTGGAGTGACGGCGACTGGAGCGCGGATGACCGGGCGGCCGGAGCGGCCGGGGCGGCCGGGGCGGCCGGCATGACCGGGCGGCCGGGGCGGCCGGAGGAGCTGCGCTGACGACGCGTTCGGCGTCCGGGGTACGGGCACGCGTGTGGCCGCCGCCGATCACTCTCGGGGCCGGGCGCACGTGGGCTGCTCGGGCTGGAACTACAAGGACTGGCGCGGCCTCGTGTACCCGGAGGGACTGCCCCAGCGCCGCTGGTTCGAGCACTACGCGACGCGCTTCGACACCGTCGAGATCAACAACACGTTCTACCGGCTGCCGCCCGCGTCGACGGTCGAAGCCTGGGCGGCGCAGGCTCCGCCGGGCTTCGTCTACGCCCTGAAGCTCGGACAGTTCGGCTCGCACCGCATGAAGCTGCGTGACGCCGCGTCCTGGCTGCCGAACCACCTCGACCGGGCCGAGCGGCTCGGTCCTGCGCTGGGCCCGACGCTGGTGCAGCTGCCGCCCCGCTGGAAGCGCAACGTGGAGCGCCTCGACGAGTTCCTCGGCGTGGCACCACGCCACCTGCGGTGGGCCGTCGAGCTGCGGGAGCCGTCGTGGGTCCACGACGACGTGTTCGAGGTGCTGCGCCGGCACGGGGCTGCGCTGTGCATCCACGATCTGCTGCCCGACCATCCGTGGGAGCGCACGACCGATTGGACGTACCTGCGCTTCCACGGTCCGCAGGCCCTCGTGACCAAGTACTGGGGCCGGTACACCGGTCGGCGGCTGCGACCGGTGGCGGAGCGGCTGGAGCCGTGGCTCGACGGGGGTTGCGACGTCTACGCGTACTTCAACAACGACTACTCGGGCTTCGCGGTGCGCGACGCATCCTGGCTGAAGCGCCGCCTCGCCGCCTGGTCGAGCCCCCACCCTGCCCGCGCCGCGCGCGCCGGCGAGGGCGAGGGGGCGCGCGCCGGCGCCGGCGCCGACAGCCGAGCGGTCTGACCCCGCGGTCGCCACAGCCGAGCGGTCTGAACCCGTGGTCGCCGACCTCGCCCACCATCGGGTAGGCGTGTCGCATGCCGCTCGACGCCGCGCCCCCTGACGACGCCCGCCACCCCGTCCCCTGGCGGACCATCTGGGCCAGCATCGGCGCCGTCCTGTTGACCGTCGGCGCGCTGTTCCTGATCAGCTCGGTGGCCCGGATACTGATCTGGCTCCTGATCGCGTTGTTCTTCGCGGTCAGCCTGAACCCGCTGGTGGACATCCTCGAGCGGCGAGCCCACCTCAGGCGCGGCCTGGCCACGACGGGCGCCTTCTTCGCGGCGCTCGTCGTGCTGGGCGCGCTGGGGTTCGCCTTCGTGCGACCGCTGGTGCGCGAGGGCGGCAACTTCGTCGACAAGGCGCCCACCTACCTGCGCGACGCCGAGCGGGGTCGAGGCCCGGTCGGTGGGATCGTGCGCAAGTACAACCTGGCCGACAAGGTCCGCGAGCAGAGGACCAACCTGCGCAAGAACGTCAGCCAGCTCGGTCGGCGCAGCGTGAAGTACCTCGGCACGGTGGGCACCGCCATCGCGGGCACGCTGACCGTGCTGGTGCTCACCTTCCTGCTGCTGCTGGAGGGCCCGTCCATGTCCGCCAACGCCGTCGCGCTGCTCCCGGAGCGGCAACAGCTACGGGTGCGACGGGTCGCCGCCGACTGCGCCCGGGCCGTCACCGGTTACGTCGCCGGCAACCTGTTCATCTCGCTCGTGGCCGGCGTGGCGACGGCCATCTTCCTGTTGATCGTCGGTGTGCCGTTCGTCGGGGTGCTGGCGTTGTGGGTGGCCTTCGCCGACCTCATCCCGCTCGTCGGCGCGACGATCGGTGCGGTCGTCGTCGTGCTCGTGGCGTTCCTCCAATCCCCGACCGTCGGGATCGCGGCGATCATCTTCTTCGTCGTCTACCAGCAGTTCGAGAACCACGTGTTGCAGCCGGTGGTGCAGTCGAGGACCGTGCACATGCGGCCGTTGACTGTCCTCGTCAGCGTCCTGCTGGGCGTCGAGCTGGCCGGCTTCCTGGGCGCGCTGCTGGCCATCCCGGCCGCCGGCGTCATCCAGGTGATCGCTCGCGACGTGTGGGACACGAGGCGCGGGCGGCCGAAAGTGGAGCCGACCGTCGGCGAAGAGGAGCGGCCGGTCGGTTCGACCGAGCCGGGGCCAGGCGGCGACCCGGACGGGGGAACGGACCCGGGTCTCGGCGCGCGATCACCGGCGTGACCTCGGTCGAGCCGTCGGCGTAGGCGGCGCAGCGCCGGAGGATCGAGCCGGCGAGGAACGCGACAACCGAGGGAGAATCAGCCGGCTGGCGGCACGGGCGGTTGCGGCGTCGACCCCGCCGTAGACCCCGACGGGGCACCCGCCGGTTGAGGTGGCGGTCCGAACGTCACCATGGACGGCCGGCGCGGCGCGCGTGGATGACGCCGCCGGTAGCGCCGCCACGCCCAGATCAAGAACGCCAGCACGGGAAGGAACGGAAGCAGGAAGCCGAGAGCCACCGCCGCGGCCTGGCCTACGTTGACGAACGCGACAATGCCAGCCCGTAGACCCCCCAGGAAGCCAGGCAGGTCGTCGTTGACCTTCAGGCTGTTCCGTTCAGTGAACCGCACACTGACCGTTGCCAGAGCGACCTGGTCATTCAAGACACGAAGCCGTCCCTGGAGGGTCTCGATGTCGGTCTCGCGCTTCGCGAGCTCGCCCTCCACCGCGACGACGTCCGCGCTCGTCTTCGCCTCTGTCAGCAGGGTTCGGAGCCGATTTGCGCTCGTCTGCGCCGTCTTCAAGCGGCCTTCGACATCGACGACGTCGGCCGTGACGTCTTGAGCGTTCACGCTGCGGCGCAGCACCTTTCCAAGCTTTGCCATGGCCGTCACCGTCGAGTCGAAGCGATCGCTCGGGACCTTCACCGTCAGGTTCGTCTCCCCCTGATCGGTCGTCTCGGCGAACACAAACCCGCGTTGGTCGGTCGCAACCCGTCGGGCCGCCGCCGACGCCCGCTCGACCGACGACACCCTCACGACGAGAGAGCCCGTATAGACCACCTTGCGCCGCTCGGGCGGCTGTCCCGCTGAAGGCTGGACCGGCAAGGGGCTCGTCTTGGCGTCGATACCCGGCGCGGCGGACTGTTCGGATCCGGAGCCACCGCAGGCCGGGATGACCAATGCGAGGCCGACGAGTAGAGCCACACGCGACAGACGGTGCACCTTCGAAGAGTACGCGCCAGCGCCTGCAGCTTCCGGTCGCCCTTGGGCAGGACGAGACCGAGGTGCCGGCGATGACAACACCCCGATCCCGCCGCTGATCGAGCGTCAGCTGATGCGGGCCGGCGCGGCAGACGACAACCCGATGGGGTTCAGGTAGCCCGCGCGGTTCGTGCCCGGTGGCCCTTCGGGCGGGGGCGCTCCGGCACCTTCCCGACGGGCGGGCGACACAGCCGTCGCGTCCTCGAGCACGAAGCGCAGTCGGCCGTCCGCCGCTGCCCGGCGACGGGCCGCGTAGCGTCGTCCCGTGCAGGAGCCGGCGGCAGGACTCTACGAGGCGCTCGTCAGCGAGGGTTTGAAGGCAGCGCTGGACGACCTCGACGTGCGCTTGCTCGCGCGGTCCCGCCCCCTCCGGCCCGCAGAGGCTCCGAACCGGATCGCGTTGCACCTCAGCCGGCAGATCGAGCTGGCGCTGTCGGACCTCGGCGAATCCGAGCGGGTCAAGACCGGGATCCGCGTCGCGCGGGAGCTGCTTGACCGGCTGGCCGAGACCGTCGTCATCGACCCCCAACGCCGCACCCACCGACCCGGCGACGGTTCTCCACGCCATCCTGCGCCGGCGCCCGGACGGGGAAGCAGCCGAGATCGACGAGCCGCTCATCCCGCTGCTCGACACCACCCTGCTGACGAACGCGCCGGGCGAGCCGACGCTGTGGAGCCAGCTGCGCTCGGAGATCGAGTCGTCAGACGCGATCGACGTCGTGATGGCCTTCATCCGCAGGAGCGGGATCACGCCCCTGCTGGCTGCGCTACGCCGGCACTGCGAGGACGGCCGCGAGCTCAGGGTGCTCACCACGACGTACACCGGCTCGACCGAGGCGCGCGCGCTCGACGAGCTGGCTGCCACCGGCGCGGACGTACGGATCTCCTACGACCTCACGACGACCCGCCTCCACGCCAAAGCCTGGGTCTTCCACCGCCGGTCCGGCTTCTCGACCGCCTACGTGGGGTCCTCGAACCTGACGCAGTCGGCGCAGGTGACCGGGCTCGAATGGAACGTCCGCGTGTCGCAGGCTCGGAACCCCGATGTCGTGGCGAAGTTCGCGGCGGTGTTCGAGAGCTACTGGGCCGGGGGCGACTTCGTCCCGTACCTCGCCGACGAGTTCGACCGTGAGCAGGCACGGGCCGTCGGCCCGGACCGCGGCCCGCATGTGATCCTCAGCCCGATCGAGCTGAGGCCGCTGCCGTTCCAGGAGCGACTGCTGGAGCTGATCGAGCTGGCCCGCCAGCGCGGCCACCACCGCAACCTGCTCGTCGCGGCCACCGGCACGGGCAAGACCGTGATGGCCGCCCTCGACTACGGCCTACTGCGCGACCGGCTCCGGCGGGCGCGGCTGCTGTTCGTCGCCCACCGCGAGGAGATCCTGGACCACAGCGTCGCCACGTTCCGCTATGCCCTGCGTGACGCATCCTTCGGTGAGAAGTGGGTCGGCGGCGCCAAGCCCTCCCGGTTCGATCACGTCTTCGCGTCGATCCAGAGCCTCAACGCGAACGACCTGGCGGCTCTCCCATCAGGCCACTTCGACGTGGTCATCGTCGACGAGTTCCACCATGCCGCCGCCCCGTCCTACCGCCGGCTGCTCGACCACCTCGAGCCCGTCGAGCTGCTCGGCCTCACCGCAACACCGGAGCGCAGCGACGGCCTGCCGATCCTGCACTGGTTCGACGACCGCATCGCGGCCGAGCTGCGCCTCTGGGACGCGATCGACCAGCAGCACCTCTCGCCGTTCCTCTACTTCGGCATCCACGACGGCCTCGACCTCCGCGAGATCCCGTGGCGGCGGGGCCGCGGGTACGACGAGCGAGCGCTCAGCGACGTCTACACCAGCTCCGACGCGTGGGCCCGGCTCGTCATCCGCCAGCTCGACGAGCACGCCGACATCGCGACCATGCGGGCGCTGGGCTTCTGCGTCAGCGTCGCGCACGCCCGGTTCATGGCGGCCCACTTCGCCCGGCACGGCATCCCCGCCGTTGCGATCTGGGGGGACAGCCCGCGGCCCGAGCGAGAGCAGGCGCTCCGGGACCTGGCCGCCGGCACCGTACGCGTCGTGTTCTCTGTCGATCTGTTCAACGAAGGTGTCGACGTTCCCGCCGTCGACACGGTGCTGATGCTGCGACCGACCGAGAGCCCGACGCTGTTCCTGCAGCAACTCGGTCGCGGCCTGCGCAGGTCGAAGGGCAAGGCGTACTGCACGGTCCTCGACTTCGTCGGTCTCCACCGCCAGGAGTTCCGGTTCGACCTCCGCTACCGCGCCCTTCTCGGCGGCACCCGGCGAGACATCGGACGCGCGGTTCAGCAGCGGTTCCCGTTCCTTCCCGCGGGCTGCAACATGCAGCTCGACCAGAAGTCGACCGAGATCGTGCTCCGCAGCCTTCGGGAAGCGATCCCGACGCGCTGGCCGGCCAAGATCGAGGAGCTGCGGTCGATCCGCCAAGCGATCCCCGACGTCGAGCTCGCCCGCTTCCTGCATGAGTCCGGGCTCGACCTCGAGGACGTCTACGACGGCGGCAAGAGCTGGTCCGACCTCCTCGCCGCCGCCGGCGCACCAACGCTCCGTCCAGGGCCCGACGAATCGCCGTTGCGGCGGGCGGTGGGACGTCTCCTGCATGTCGACGACCGGGGACGGGTCGCGACGTATCAGCGGCAGCTCGCCCAGGCTGTCGCGCCCGAAGTCGCCGCCCTGCCCGTTCGCGAGCGGCGGCTGCTGCACATGCTGGTCGCGCAGGTCGGCGATCGGGCCTTGGGCAAGGACGCCACGCTGCAGGACGCCGTCGATCTCCTGTGGGCGCATCCCCAGGTTCGCGACGAGCTCCGCCAGTTGCTTGCCGTGCTCGACGAGCGCGTCGACCACCTCCACCAGCCACTCGCGACGCACCCCGACGCACCGCTGCAGGTTCACGCCCGGTACACCCGCATCGAGATCCTCGCCGCCATGGGCATCAGCGACGGCGCCAAGATCGCCGCGTGGCAGAGCGGCGTCTACGAGGCGAAGGACGCCAACGCCGAGCTGCTCGCCTTCACACTCGACAAGAGCAGCGGAGGCTTCTCGCCGACGACTCGATACCGCGACTACGCGATCAGCCGCACCCTCATCCACTGGGAGAGCCAGTCCGTCACCCGGGCCGACAGCTCCACCGGGCTGCGGTACCGCAACCACGAGCGCGACGGGCGCACGATCCTCCTCTTCACTCGGCTCCGAGCCGACGACCGAGCCTTCTGGTTCCTCGGACCAGCCCGCTACCGCGGCCACGAAGGTGAACGCCCGATGGCGGTCACCTGGGAGCTCGACCATCCGCTTCCCGGCGATCTCTACGCCGCATTCGCCGCGGCGGTGGCGTAGCGGGCGAACCATCGCCCGCTGAGGGGCCAGGATGGTTCTCGTCATTGGGTCGCCCGGTCAGCCGGACCTAATGATCTCGACAAGCCAGTCCGGCATCCAGCGCGGGGACCTGGGAAACGCCTCCAGGTCCTCTCGGTAGGCAGCCGCCCCCACGACGCGTGTCGGGCGCTGGGCGACGGGCGTTCCCACCGCGCCATCGCCGCCGCTGAGGCGGGGAGGGAGGTCGAACGTGCATGCCGGCGTCGCCCACCCATCGGGATATCGGCGGAACGTCGCGCCGAACCACGCACCACGCCCAGGGACGGTCAGCGCACGGGACCGCCGGTAGTCCCGAGCGACGGGCTCGAGCTCGGCGACGAACCCGGCGGGCAGCGGCCGGGGGCCTTCGCCGCGACGCCAGGATTCGAAGTGCTGGCCGACACAAGCGACTGCGAAGGTCAACGGCCGCCACGGCTGCACGACGCCAAGCTTCTCCTCGTCAACGAGCGTGTCGAACCTGCGATGCAACTCATTGACGGCCGGATCGGCGCGCGCTCGCGCTCGGGCGGCAGCGGCCTTCTGCTCGAACCACTTGTTCAGGTCCGAATGGCCACCACGGGCATCGCTCGCGGCGAGCTCATCCAGCGGTCGGCCAACGTCGTCGGTGTTCTTTCGAAGCCACGCGCCGAGCTGTGATCGAAACGGCTCCAACTCGTGAGGTGGGGGCAGGTCGATCGGGTCGAGTTCTCTGCCTGTCGCGAGCTTCATCAGGAAATGTGCCGTCGTCGCGCCGAGCACGCCGAGCTGCCCCTCGGATCCGATCAGTACAACCGGACGCCTGTCGAGATCGGCATCTACGTCATGCCAGACTGCGATACGGCTCCCGTCGCCCAGCACAAGGAAGACGGTGACGTAGTCGGATAGGTCCGAGCCGTAGTCGATCCAGAAGTCGTCGATCCAGTCCCCGTCGAGACTGCCGAATGGCTGACCCGCCTGGCCGCCGTCGACCTCCACGAGCCAATCCAGAAACCGATCCAGGATCGCGGGCAGGGGCCGGGGCGCTCGCACCCTCACGCTCGCCGGGTCGAAGGTGGCGAACGCGCGGCCCATGGCCGAAATCTACGGGCAGATCGCCAACATGTGAGCGGCGAGCGAGGCCGGGAGGGCGAGTGCCGCGTGGGGGGGCTTGGGTCCCCCGGTTCGAGCGTCATGGCAGCCATGGTGGCTGCTGTCTACACACGGCCCGTCCGGTGGGATACGCCGCCGGTGCCCGTTGCACGGATGGCGGCGGCGGGCTGCCGGGCGCCGATCTCGTGCCGCGCCGTGGGGACGTAGGCGTCGGCGAAGTTCGGTCGCGCGTGGTCGCGTCCCCCGGTCGATCATGGTGACGATCTCTCCGGCGAGCACGGTCTCGAGCGGATAGCCGACGAGCTCGAACGGGATCGTCGACGAGCGACGGGTAGCTCACCTCGGGTGGCTCCGGCGTGGCCGGGCAGCCGACGCTTATGTCGGTATCGATATGCAGCGGATGGCGAGCGCGGTCGATGCGGGCCGGCACCATGATCCGCGCGCCCTCGCACGGATCGGGCATCACGGATCACCTGGGCCCGCGCTCCGTCAGGCTCGAAGACGCCGTCGTCGACTTCGATGGCGAGCACCTGTCGTACGACGGCGAGATCGTCTCGACCTCGTCGGCGACGGCCGTCGCGAGCAGGTCGATGTCGGCGGTCGGACGTCCTTCGTCGAAGGCGGCGAGGAGCATGCCGCCCTCGAGGACGAGCTGGCTCCCGTGACCCGAGATCAACGGCCGGTAGAGGAAGCGCTCGCGGACGTAGAGGACGAGCAGCTCAGCGGTGGGCCGACCCTCGCGGCGTGCTCTCACTTGGGGGCCGAGGTAGGCACGACCGCCGGCGCGGTCTCGACTCGGCGGGCTCACTACCGCAGCACCCGGAGGGCGCATGGAACAGGCGCCGAAACCCGGAGCTGGCGTGCGCTGGTACTGTCTCGATCGACACGCCAAGTGAGACTTGGGGCTGCGCTCCGGGAGGACGCCGTGCGGATGGCCAGGATCGGTGCCTTCATCTTCACAGCCGCATCGTTGGTCGTTGCTGCGATCTCGCTGCTGGGCCCGGCCAAGCAGACCATTTGCATTGGTCGAGAGTGCTCGACCGTTTCGTGCGGGTCTCCGGCATTTCCGAAGGCGCTCATCGACTTCGGTCCCGGTAAGGCTGAGGACGCGGCCAACTGCGCCGGTTCGACGCCGGCCACGATCGGACTCTACGGCGTGGTTCTGGCTGGAGTTGGGCTCGGGGCCGTCGCCCTCACATCGAGGCGCGCCACCCGGTCAAACGGTGTCGGAGGGGAGACTTGAGCTCGTGCTGGTGACGTGTTTGCGCGTGCCGTGTAGTCCGCGTTCGTGCTGCTCGGTGGCTGTTTTCACGCCTGATTCGTGATGCCCTGTAGTTTCCCGTAGGCCCAAATCCGTGGGTGCTCGCGGACAAGCTGCTGACAAGTCACACACCCGGGCTGTCAACTACGCGTAGCGACTTACCGACACCACCGCTACGATGACTGCCGTGAGTGAAGCGAGCGTTGCGCGAGAGGTCCGGGGCAAGGTGGTCCGCTCGCACGATCGCTTCTGGCGTCCCGAGGACTTCGACGGCTCGCCAGGGGCCGTCGCTCAAGCACTCTCCCGTCTCGCTCGTGCCCATGAGCTTCGTCGCGTCCGTCGAGGGCTCTACTGGCGCGGGGCACCGACTCCAGTCGGCATGGCTCCCCCACCGTCCGACCGCTTCGTCCACGAGGTCATCGACGCTCCGGGAACCGGTCCCGCCGGCTGGAGCGCTGGCCTCGCACTTGGGCTCTCCACACAAGTACCGCGCCGCGAAACGGTCGCTGTTCCTGGTCGAGCGCCGCGCAGTCCAGGCGTCATCCGGTTCGTCAGCCGCGCGGCCAGCGCCAAGCGCCGAGACGAGCGGCTGCGCCCGACAGAGGTCGCTCTGCTCGAGGTGCTTCGAGACTGGGACAGCCTCGTGGAGGTTCCCGATGACGCTGCGGTGGAACGCATAGCGAGCCTCGTCGACAGCGGTGCGCTCCGCCTGGATCGCGTCGTGCGGGCATCGACGACGGAACCCCCTCGCGTTCGTGAGCGACTCCGGCGCCTCCTGGCTGCGCTCGGCCGGCCCGGCGACGCCGCCGGTGTCCGGCCAGCGCGCAGCGAGTCCATTCGTCACGACCGCGTCCTCGTGGGCTGACGCATGGCTCGCTTCCGCGACACCGAGGACTTCGGGCCGACCGTGGACGCGGTCGCCGAACGCCTCGACATCAGTTCCACCGCTGTCGAGAAGGACTACTGGGTAAGCGAGGTGCTTCGCGTCCTGGCTGCGACCTTCCCCGAGGACTTCATCTTCAAGGGCGGCACCAGCCTCTCCAAGGGCTACGGGATCGTGGAGCGCTTCTCGGAGGACATCGACGTGCTCGTCCTGCCGGGCGAGCGCGGGCGGGGCACTGTCGACAAGCTGATGAAGGCGATGGGCGAGGTCGCTGCAGCAGGTGTGGGAGGTGAGGCCTCCCGCGTCGGTGGCGCCGAGTCCGGCCGTCACCGCTCCT
The DNA here is from genome assembly GCA_016185275.1 of Actinomycetota bacterium. Taxonomy (GTDB): domain Bacteria; phylum Actinomycetota; class Acidimicrobiia; order Acidimicrobiales; family Iamiaceae; genus JACPNX01. The sequence continues at coordinate 26,954 of JACPNX010000008.1, forward strand.
TCACCGTGAGCTACCCGGCACGCCGCGAGCCGACGGCTCTGATTGCGACCAGCGTCCTCCTCGAGATGGGCGTCCGAGGTGGTCCGCAACCGCACGAGCGTGTCGTCATCGGCTGCCTGCTCGGCGACGCGCTCGGCGCAGCGGGAACCGACCTCGCTGAGTACGAGGATCTCGCCCCCTTCGAGGTCACCGTTCTCCATCCGGGACGCACGCTGCTCGAGAAGCTCGTCCACGTCCACGAGCTGGCGATCCAACTCGCAGCCGACCAGGTTCGACCGGCACCGCCTCGCAGCGGCCGCCACTTCTACGACGTGTACCAGCTGCTCGGCGACGACCGAGTGCTCGCCTTGCTGCAGGACCGCGATCAGACGCTCGACGTCATCGCCAGCATCGACGCGATCACACACGAGTTCTTCGGCGGGGCTGACGGGGTTTCGGTTCGGCCCTATGCCGGGTTTACGCCGCGCCGTGGTGATGTTGGCGGAACGGTTCGGGGTCTCTCAACGCCGGGCGTGCCGCGTGGTCGGTCAGCACCGCTCGACGCAGCGTCTCGCTCCGCCGCCACCGGCGGCCGATGACGAGCAGCCCCGGGCGTGGCTGCGCGCGTTCTCCACGCAGCGGCCGCGGTGGGGTTGGCGGCGCGCCGCGAAGGGGCTGCGCCGCGAGGGCTGGAAGATCAACAACAAGCGGGTGCAGCGCGTCTGGCGTGAGGAGGGTCTGAAGGTGCCGTACCGCAACTCTCTCTGACATAATGCTGGTTGCCGCCCGAGCGAGATAGTCCCGTGAGTAGGGCGAGGAACGAGAAGGAGCAATGTCGGTTACTAACGTTGAGGTTGTGGCGTCGCGTCCTGACCCCGAAGTCCGTCCCACGCGTCAGTCGTACCCGGTGGCGTACAAGTTGCGGATCCTGGCCGAGCTCGACGCCGCCGATTCCAAGACGGCACGTGGTGAGATCATGCGCCGCGAAGGCCTGTACTCCTCGCTGATCTCGGCGTGGCGTGACCAACGCGATCAGGGAGCCCTGGCTGCGATGAAGGCGCGCAAGCCAGGCCCGAAGGGTGACCC
>JACPNX010000009.1 GCA_016185275.1 Actinomycetota bacterium
CGCGGGCCTCGCCGCCGGCCGCGCCGCCGGCCGCGCCGCCGGCCTCGCCGACGGCCGGGCCGCTGCCCGCGCCGCCCGCAGCCACCGGGCCTGGAGGCCTGCGCCCGATCGCGAGGGCGCCCCGCTGGCACCGCGCCTTCTGGTGGTTCGCCGGCCCCCTCCTCGTCGTCGTCCTGGCCGCCGTCGCCGTGGGCACCTTCGCCCCGTCGCCGTACGTGGAGCTCGCACCGGGGTCGGCACGGCCGGTCGAGGGCCTCGTCAGCCTCCCGGCCACCAAGGATGCCGACCGCACACCGACGGGGGCCGGGGACCTGCTCTTCCTGACCGTGACGGTCCGCCAGGCGACGTGGGCCGAGGCGCTGCGCGGCTGGCTCGACTCCGACGTCGACGTGTTCCCCCGGCGGTTGATCTACGGGGACCAGAGCCGGACCCAGAACCGCAAGCAGAACTTGCAGCTGATGGACACGTCGAAGCTCGTGGCGGCATCGGTCGCCCTGCGCCAGCTCGGGTACCGGGTGGCGGTGACGGGCACTGGCGTCCAGGTCACGCAGGTGAGCGCCGGGGTCCCTGCCGCGGCCGTGCTGCGAGCCGGCGACGTCGTGGTCGAAGCCGACGGCCGCCCCGTCCGCATCGATAGCGACCTGACCGCGGCCATATCGGGCAAGGCCCCGGGCGACACCATGCGGCTGGTCGTCGAGCGCGGCGGCCGGGCCGGGGCCCGACGCACGGTCAGCGCGAAGCTGGCGCCGCGCCCGGAGGATCCGTCGAGGGCCATGCTCGGCGTCGTCATCCAGAACCGTGGCCTGCGCTACGAGCTGCCCTTCAAGATCGACATCGCGACCGGCGACGTCGGCGGCCCGTCCGCCGGTCTGGCGTTCACGCTGGCCATCATCGACCGGCTCAGCCCGGGCCGCCTCACCGCGGGCCGCAAGGTTGCCGTGACCGGTGAGATGAGCCCGGACGGTCGGGTGCTCGAGGTCGGTGGCGTCGCCCAGAAGGCGGTGGCGGCTCGCAAGGCCGGTGCCGAGATGATGCTCGTGCCGACCAACGAGGCGCCGGAGGCCCGCCGCCATGCTGGGCCGATCGAGATCGTCCCGGTCGCTACGCTGCGCGATGCCCTGCGGGCGCTGGCCCGCGCCGGGGGAAGGCCGGCGTTGGCCGGTGACGAGGGGGCCCAGCGGCCCGGAGGGTGAACGCCCGGCTCGCCGAATCGCCGGCGGCCACCACGACGTCGAAGCCGGAGGGAACGCCCGAGCCGGGGAAGGGACGGTGTCCCGCCGCCGGGGGCAGCCATGTCGACCGCAGCCACGCAGCTCCTCTTCAGCGCCGAGCTCGGCCTGTTCGTGGTCGCCGTCGCGGGCGCGGTGCTGGCGGCCCGGCCGGCCATCCTCGGCGCCGACCGTGCCGCCCGGACCCTGCTGGCGACGGGCTTCGTGGCCCTTGCCGCCTGCGCCGCCCTGCGGGGTGCGCTCGTGGTCGATCGGACCGGTGACCGGGCGGGCCTGCTGGCCCTGCGGCTGTCGGGCGTCGCGCTCGTCGCGCTCGGCTCGCTGCGCTGGGCCGGCGACCGGCAGGGACGGTGGCTGCTCCTGGCCGGGCTGGCGGTGGTCGCCGGCGCGGAGGTGAGCGGCGGGGTGGGCGGCGTGCGGGGCGCGGCTCCGGACCTGGCGCTCGCCGCCGGGGCGGCGTTGCTGGCGGTCAGCCTGGTCGCCTCCGGCCGGGGGTCGCTTCCCGCCCGGGTCGGTGCCAGCGCGGCGCTGCTGCTGCTCGTCGCCGTGCTCGGCGTGTCGATCGCCGTGTCGGTCGTCCTCGCCCGCAACGTGGAGGACGAAGCGCTGCGCCGGTACGCGGCCCGGGCCTCCACGGAGGCATCGGTGGCGGCCGGCGCAGGGCGGGACTCGCTCACGCAGGCCCGGGTCGTCGCCGCGACGCTGCGCGGCCGCGTGGCGGAGCTGACCGTCCTGGCCGACAGCCGCTCGGCGCCCGCCCAGCGCGCCCAGGCCCGCACCAACGTCGAGGCTCAGCTCGGCGACCTCGGCGGGGACCGTGCCCTGGCCTTGCCCGGACCGGTCGTGGTGCTGACGCCGGCCGGTGCGCCCGAGGCGGCGGCACCCGCCACGCTCGCCCGTTCGACCCGGCTGGCCTTGGCCGGGAGCTCGGTGGCCACCGAGGCGCGCGATCAGCAGAGCCCGCGCCAGGCGGTCACCGTTGCGGGAGACACCGCCTACGCCGTCGGTGTCGCGCCGGTCGTCGTGACCGTGAGCGGCAGCGCCCGCTTCGCGGGAGTCGTGGTGGTCGCCCGGCCGCTCGATGCGACCTACCTCCGCGTGCGCGCCGGCTCGGCCGAGCCGGTCGGCCTGGCGCTGGCCACGGCCCGAGCGGTCGTGGCCGGTGCCGGCGAGCTGCCCCGGCCCGATCTGATCACCGCCACCGCCGATCCGGTCCTCGCCGCCGATGCCAGGCCCGCCGGCACCCGGGCCGGTTGGTTCCTCGTCGGTCGCCCCGTGGTCGGAGGGGGTGGGCTTCCTGATCTCGCGCTGGTGACGGCGGTGCCCACCGAGACGGTCCAGGCGACGCGCACGGCGCTGCTGCGCGCCCTCTTCCTCGTCGCGCTCGGTGTGGCGCTGCTCGGCACGGTGCTCGCCACCGCCGCCGCCGAGCGGCTGGTGGGGGGTCTGCGCCGCCTGGCCGGTGCAGCCGAGGCCATCCGCGCCGGGGACCTCGACGCCCGCGCCGCGGTCGACCGCCCGGACGAGCTCGGCCGCCTCGGCGCGACCTTCGATGCCATGGCCGGGTCGTTGCGGTCCATGACCGACGACCTGCGCCGGGCGGCGGCCGACGAGGCCCGGCTGCGCGGCCGGCTCGAAGCGGTCGTGTCCGGCATGGCCGAGGCGCTGGTGGCGACCGACGCCGCGGGCCGCGTGACCGACGTGAACCGGGCGGCCGAGGCGCTGCTCGGGATGCCGGCGTCGGAGCTGGCCGGGCGAACGCTCGCGGAGGCCGTCCCGTTCAGCCAGACGTCGACGTCGCCCGGCGTGGCCGCCACCCCGGCGGTCCCGCTCCTGCCCGTTCCCGGCGGTATCGAGGTGCGGCAGGGATCGGTGTCGCGGCGCTCGGGCGGCGACGTGCCGGTCGTGGTCACCGCGGCCGCGCTGGTCGGCCCGTCCGGCGAGCCGGCGGGCGCGGTGCTCCTCCTGCGTGACGTGCGCCGCGAGCTCGAGGTGGAGCGGATGAAGACCGAGTTCCTCGCCAACCTCGGTCACGAGCTGCGCACCCCGCTCACGCCGATCAAGGGGTTCGCCTCGGTGCTGAGGCGCCGGGACGTGCCCCGCGCGCAGCAGGAGCGCATCGCCGCGGAGATCACCGGAGCCGTCGACCAGCTCGAGCGGGTCGTCGACCAGCTCCTCGCCTTCGCCACCGTGGTGGCGGGCCGCCTGGATCTCCAGCGCGAACCAGTGGAGGCCGCAGTGGTCGTCGAATCGGCCGTGGCCCGCTGGCGCGAGCGTGCGGAGCCGGCTCACCCGGTCGAGCGGGCCGTCGATCCCGCGGCCGGTGTGGTGAGCGCCGACCGGGCCCAGCTCGACCGGGCCCTCGACGAGCTGATCGACAACGCCGTCAAGTACTCGCCGGAGGGCGGTCGGGTGGTGATCGGCGCCGCGCCGGACGGGACGGGCGCCGTGCGGCTGTCGGTCGACGACGAGGGCGAAGGCGTCGACCCCGAGCAGCTCGAACGGCTGCTGGAGGCCTTCTCGCAGGCCGATGGTTCGGCGACGCGCCGCTTCGGTGGGCTGGGGCTCGGCTTGGCCCTCGCCGACCGGATCGCCCGCGCCCACGGCGGGCGGGTCACCGGCGAGTCCGTGCCGGGCCGCGGTTCCTGCTTCTCGATCGTCGTCCCCGCGGTCGACGGCTCGACCGGCGCCGAGGTGACCGCGCCGGGCTCCGACCCCGTCGACGTCACGCCGAGCTGACGAAGCGGCTGCACCCGCGATGCGTGGCTGGGGCGGCAGGCAGGGTACGAATGGGCCCGTGGACAGGCTGCGTCGCCTGTGGTTCGTGCCGCTCGGGGTCGCGGTCGTCGCCCTCGTCGCGCTGGTGCCCGTGCTGCGGGCCCGGGGTCTGGGACCCGGTGAGGCCCGGGTCGTGGTGGCCGGACGGGCCCGGGTCACTCCCGCAGGAGGCCCGCCTCGCATCGTCACCGGGACCACGATGCTGCGCCCGGGCGACCGCTTCGAGCAGCTCGAGGGTACGGCCCGCTTCGAGCTGGCCGGCAAGGCCGGGCTGGAGACGCGCACGGGCCGGGCGGGCAGCCGCGCCGGCACGGTGGTCGTCATGGCGGCAGCGCCCCGGCTCGTGATCGGCGACCTGTTGGCCACGACGCGGGGGCGGTTGCGGGTCGACGCCGGTGACGCGCTCGTCGACCTGCGCGCCACCGAGGACCGTGAGGCGGGTCTGCGGGCCAGCCGGGTGTCCGGGTTGCAGGTCGCCCTGTACGCGGGCACGGCGTCGGTGGACTCCGCCGGTGCCAGGCGGGATCTGCGGGCGTTGCGGCGCGTCGACGTGGCGGCGCCCGGCGACGTGTCGCGCCAGACGGCGGCCTTGCGCTACCGCACGAGCGACCGCTGGGACCGGCGGTTCCTGGCCGACGCCATGGCGCTCGACGGCCAGCTGGCGCCGATCGTCGCCGGCTACGCCGCGTCGGGCGGTCCGGATCCCCGGGTGCCGTCCGAGCTGCGGGGACTGATCCCGGGCCTCCCGGCGGACGCGGAGCTGCGTCCCCTGCTGCGGCCGAGCGCGCCGGAGGGAGACGTGCTGGTGGCGGCGGCGATCGCCCGCCTCTCGCCCGAGAGGTTCACGGTGGCGTGGCGGCGGGCCACCGCCTTCCGCCGAGCGGGGGCGACGTGGGGGCTCGTGGCCCTCGATCGGGGCGTGACCCCGCGGGCGCTGCTCCTCCTGCTGGCGCGATCGCTCGACCGGACACCGTTCGCCTTCGACGTCCTCGCCTCGTCGGTGCGGGCCCTGCCGGGCGAGTCCGCAGCCAGCCTGACCGGGCGGGGGCTCGACGGGTTCGGCGGGCCCGGCGCGGCCGGTGGCGCGGGTGGAACCGGTGGTGCCGGCCCCGGCGCCGCAGGCGGTGGGACGGGTGCCGGCGGCTCGGGGACAGGTGGGTCCGGCGGGTCCGGCGGAGGCGGCTCGGGCGGCGGAGGCTCGGGCGGGGGAGGCTCCGGCGGGGGAGGCTCCGGCGGGGGAGGCTCGGGTGGCGGGGGCACGACGCTGCCCGGAGGGGTGACGGTCCCCGGCGGCGGCGGCGGTGTCGGCGGCGGCACCGTGCTACCGCCCCTCACCACGCCGTCGCCGATCCTGCCGCCCCTAACCACGCCGTCGACGATCCTGCCCGGCATCACGGTGCCGACGACCCTGCCGCCACCGCCCACGGTCCCGCGGGTGACGACGACCGTGCCATTGACCCTGCCACCGCTGGTGACGACCACCGTGACGCTGCCGAGGGTCACGACGACGTCGCTCACGCTGCCGCGCTGACCAGCGCGGGGACCGTCGCGGTCGGTGCGCGCGGATTGGCCCGACGACCAGCGCAGGGAGCCGTGGTCGGCGCGCGCTGATTGGTCGGACGGGGCGCGCGCCGGTGCGTAGCCTGGCGCTGGATGGTGCCTGAGCTTCCCGATCCCTCCGTCTACGACCCGGGCCAGATCGCGGCCCGTACCTTCGGCAACGGCTTCCGCGGCTACGACCAGAACGACGTGCGGTCCTTCCTCACGCGCGTGGCAGGGGCGGTCGAGCAGTTGCTCGCGGAGCGGGCCGACCTGTCGCGGCGGCTCGAGGAGGCCGTCGCCCGGGCCGGGGAGCGCCCGGAGCTCACCGAGGCCGAGGTGGCCGCCGTGCTCGGCGAGGAGACGGCGCGCGTGCTCAGCACCGCGAGGGCGGCCGCGGTTGAGATCCGCGCCAAGGCGGAGCAGAGCGCGGCCCGCCTGGTGGCCGACGCCCAGGCGGAAGCGTCGCGGGTCCGGGCCGAGGCCGACGAGCACTCGGCCACGACGCGCACCGCCGCCGACGACGCCATCCACAGCGCCGAGGAGCAGGCTGCGGCGGCGCGGGCGGCGGCCACCGAGGAGTCGGAGCGGCTGGTGGCGTCCGCTCGCGAGGAGGCGGCGTCGCTCACCGAAGAGGCTCGCGCCCGCGCCGAGCAGGTCGTGTCGGACGCGACGGCCGACGCCGAGCGGATGCGGACCGAAGCGGCCGAGGTCCTCTCCGTGCGCAGCGCGGCCGCCGAGGAGGAGGCCGAGCGCATCCGGGCCGGCGCCCACGAGCAGGCCGACCTCATCCGGGCCGAGGTGCAACAGCAGGCCGAGCGGGCGCGGGCCGACATCGACGAGGCCCTGCGCCGGGCCGAGGTCGACGCCGAGGCCGAGATCGACGCCGCTCGCCAGGAGGGCCGTGAGCTGGTGGCCGAGGCGCAGCGCGTGCGCGAACGGGTGCTGAAGGACCTGGCCCGGCGGCGCAAGAACGCCCGCCAGCAGCTCGAGCAGCTCCGCGCCGCACGGGACCGCCTGTTGCAGTCCTACGGCGTCGTCCGCCGGACGCTCGACGAGGTCACCCGCGAGCTCGAGGCCGCGCTGCCCGAGGCCCGGCTGGCGGCCGAGTCGGCGGCCATGCGCGTCTCGCACGAGCGCGAGGAGACGGTGTACGAGCTCGAAGCCGAGATCGCCGCGGCCCGGCTGCTCGACGGGCCGCCGCCCGCCCCGCCGGGTGCGCGGGCCCCCTCGCCGGGAGCGGCGGCGGCCGACGCCCCCGACCGACCCGGGGCCGAGGCGGCGCCGGCCGCGGCCGCGGCTGCGTCCGCGGCCGACGTACCGACGATCCACATCTTCAGCCGGTCCGCACCGGAGGCGAGCGGGCCGGCCGAGGCCGACGGGGGAACCACCAACGGCACGGCGCCCGCGACCCCGCCCGACAGCACCGCAGCGCCGGCCGACGTCGACGCGCTCTTCGCGCGCCTCCGCGCCGAACAGGTGGACGACGCCCTGGCCGCCGAGCAGACCGGGGCCAGAGACGGAGCCACCGATGCAGGCGGCACCGCCGATGCGGCCGATGCGGCCGATGCGGCCGATGCGGCCGGCGCCGTCGACGCGGCCGGCGCCACCAACGGCACGACGCCCGCGACCCCGCCCGACAACGCCGGAGCGCCGGCCGACGTCGACGCCGCCGGCACCGCCGGTGCGGCCGGCCCGGCTGCAGCCGAGCCGCGGCCTGACACCCCGGTCGAGCCGGCCGAGCCCGAGCCCGACATCGCGGCCAAGCTCGAGCCCCAGCCCGAGCCCGACATCGCGGCCAAGCTCGAGCCCCAGCCCGAGCCGGCGACCGGGCGTGCCGGCGCGACGGAGGGCGAGGCGACCGAGCCGCTGACGCCGTCCGACGGCGACCCCGACGAGGCCGACATCGTGAGCCTGTTGGAGCGCCGCGACGCCGCCACCGACGAGGTCGAGCAGCGCCTGGCCCGCCGGCTCAAGCGGGTGCTGGCCGACGAGCAGTCGGCCGTGCTCGATGCCGTGCGGCGCTCGAAGCGCACACCCTCGTTCGCCGCGGTCCTTGCTCCGGCCGAGGAGCACGCCGCGACGTACGCCGCAGCTGCGGGCGACGACCTGCGCGCCGCCGTGGCGTCGGGTGCCACGTTCGCCGGTGACACCGGGGCCAGCGCCGAGGTGGACGACCTCGCCCTGACCCTCGGCGAGGACCTCATCGCCCAGCTCCGACCGCGCCTGCAGCGGGCCTTCGACGAGGCGGCCCACGACGAGGACGAGCTCAACACGCGGGTCAGGGCCTGCTACCGCGAGTGGAAGACGCAGCGCATCGTTGACCTCACGCGCCACTCGGTGCTGGCCGCCTTCAACCGCGGTCAGCTGGCCGGCGTCCCCGACGGCACGTCGTTGCGCTGGATCGTCGACAACGGCGGGCAGCCTTGTCCCGACGCCGAAGACAACTCGCTCGCGGGCGGGGTGGCCAAGGGCAGCGCCTTCCCGACCGGGCACTGCGCGCCGCCGGCCCACCCGGGCTGCCGGTGCCTCGTCGTGCCGGTCGCCGTGCCGTTGCCGTCGCCGGCCTGACGGCGCCCGCTCCCGCTCGGCGGCGCCCGCCCGCGCCCGGGGGCGCCTGACCCCGCCCGGCGGCGCCTGACGCGGGCGCGAGTGCCGTCGCCGGCCTGACGGGGCCCGCTCCCGCCCGGCGGCGCCTGACGCGGGCGCGACCAGGGCACCGTTTAGGCTGCCCGCCGATGCGCCCCCCGCCGGACCAGCCGCCCCGCCCGCCCGGTCCCGAACGCCCCCGGCGCATCCATCCGCCGACCGGGCGGGGCCGCGTCCTGCTCATCGTCGCGGCGGTGGTCGTGTTCTTCCTCGTGACCTCGCTGCGCGGGATCGCGTCCTTCTACACGGAGTACCTCTGGTACGACTCGATCAACCTCACGGGCGTCTGGCGGGGCGTGCTCGGCGCCAAGATCGCGCTGGCCCTCATCTTCGGCGCTGTCTTCTTCGGTCTCGTCTGGGTGAACCTGGTGCTGGCCGACCGGGTGGCGCCGGCCTTCCGGTTCGGCGCGGGGGAGGACGGCTTCGTCGAGCGGTACCAGGAGCTGGTCGGCCGGCGGGTCGGCACGCTGCGGGTGGTGGTCAGCCTCGTGCTCGCATTCGCCGCCGGGTCGGCGGCCTCGGGCCGGTGGAACGACTGGGTGCTTTTCACGAACCGGGTGAGCTTCGGCACCAAGGACGCGACCTACGGCAAGGACATCGGCTTCTACGTGTTCACCTTGCCATTCGTGAAGTTCGTGGCCGGCTGGTTGTTCTCGACGTTGATCGTCGTGCTCATCGCCAGCGCCGCCGCCCACTACCTCAACGGCGGCATCCGGGCGCAGGCCGGGTCCCGCACCACCCCGCAGGTGAAGGCCCACCTGTCGGTGCTGCTCGGGGTGCTGTCGCTGATCAGGGCCGGCCAGTACTGGATCGACCGTTACGAGCTGGTGTTCTCGCAGCAGGGCTTCGTGGACGGCGCCACGTACACCGACGTGAACGTGCGCCAGAAGTCGCTGTCGTTGCTGATGATCATCTCGGTCACCGCCTTCGTGCTGTTCCTCGTCAACATCCGGCGCCGCGGCTGGGTCCTGCCGGTGATCGCGGTCGGGATGTGGGTGCTCGTGCAGGTCTTGGCCGGGGGAGCGGTGCCCGCCTACGTGCAATGGGCGAAGGTGCGCCCGGACGAGTCGGCCAAGGAGGCGCCCTACATCCGCAACAACGTCGCCGCCACCAGAGCGGCGCTCGGGCTGACCAAGGTGACGTCGCGGCGGTTCGCGGCCGACGGCAAGCTCACCGGGGCGCAGCTCAATGCCAACGCCGACACGGTCCAGAACATCCGCATCTGGGACCCGGCGCGGCTGCAGGAGACGTTTCAGAAGCTGCAGGGGCTGCGGGACTTCTACCAGGTGCCCGACGTCGACGTGGACCGCTACAAGATCGACGGCCAGCTCCGGCAGGTGATGATCGCCGCTCGCGAGCTGAACCGGAGCGGCATCCCGCAGCAGACGTGGGAGGCCAGCCGCCTCAGGTTCACCCAGGGATACGGAGCGATCATGGCTCCCTCCAACGCCAAGGGGGCCGACGGTAGCCCGGTGCTCTACATGAGTGACATCCCGGTGTCGAGCACCAATGGCGCGCCGAAGGTGGACCAGCCTTCGATCTATATCGGCGAGGCGCAGAGCGGCTACGTGATCGTCGATGCGCGGAGTCAGGAGATCCTCTATCAGGACAAGGGCGGGCGGACGGTCTACCGGTCGTACAAGGGCCGCGACGGCGTGCGCCTGTCGGGCCTGTTGCGGCGGGCGGCCTTCGCGCTGCGCTTCGGCGACCCCAACCCGGTGCTGTCCGACAGCATCCGTCCGTCGTCGAAGATCCTGTTGCACCGCGACCTGCAGGATCGCCTGCGGACGGTCGCCCCGTTCCTGTCGTTCGACGCCGACCCGTACCTCACCGTGGTGGGCGGGCGGCTGCGGTACATCGTCGACGGCTACACGACGACCGACCGGTACCCGAACGCGCAGATCGCCGACACCTCGGATCTGCCGAGCGGGAGCGGGTTGCGGCGCCGGTTGAACTACGTCCGCAACTCGGTGAAGGCGGTGATCGACGCCTACGACGGCACGGTCACCCTGTACGTCGTCGATTCGTCCGATCCGCTGATCCGTGCCTACCGCAAGGCGTTCCCCGAGCTGTTCAGCAGTGTGAGCGAGGCACCCGCCGAGCTGCGAGCCCATTTCCGCTATCCCGAAGACCTCTTCCGGGTGCAGACCGCCATGTGGGGTCGCTACCACGTGACCGATCCGGCCACCTTCTATTCGGGCAACGACCAGTGGAACGTGTCCAGCGATCCCGGGGCGCAGACGGTCAACACGGGTGTGGGAGCCGGGTCGGTGGTGTCCACGCCGACCACCGGCAGCCAGAGCTCGCAGGGGACCGCGTCCGGCAACCGCATCGATCCGACCTACCTGCTCATGAAGGTCCCTGGCGACAAGCAGGAGAGCTTCCTCGCGCTGCGCCCGTTCACCCCCGCGTCGCGCACGAACGCGACCGGGCTGCTGACGTCGTTCATGGTCGCGAAGTCGGACGGTTCGCTCGAGCAGTTCACGATGCCGCCGAGCAACCTTCCGAGCGGGCCGACCATCGCGGCCGCGAACATGTCGCAGGACGAGAAGGTCGCGCAGCTCCAGACGTTGCTCGGCCAGACCGGGTCGGAGCTCACCTACGGCAACGTGTTGCTGATCCCCATCGAGCAGTCGCTGCTGTACATCAGGCCGGTGTACGTCACCGCCGATCAGGACCCGAAGGTGCCGCTCGTGAAGCGGGTGATCGTCGCCTTCCAGACGCCCACCGACACCAAGATCGCCGTGGAGCCGACGCTCGACGCCGCTCTGGTCGACATCTTCAAGACGTCGCCGGGCACGCTTGAAGAGCCCACCGGTGGTTCGACGGGGGGCGGCACTGGCGGCGGGACCGGTTCCGGTGGTGCGACGGGCGGCGGCACGACGGGTCCGACGGCCGCCGAGCGCGACCGGCTGGTGCGCGAGCTCAACGCTGCGTTCGACCGGGCCGACAAGGCGATCCGCGCCGGCGACACCGAGGGCTGGGCCAGGGCGGTCAAGGAGGCCGAGCGGATCAGCCGCCGGCTGACGACTTCGTCGAGCTCTTCGGGTTCTGGCTCGACGTCTGGCTCGACGTCCACGACGACGACGCCGTCGAACAGCGGCGGCTCGGCCGGCACGAGCAGCACGACCACGACGACCACGACGACCACGACGACCTCGCGCGGCGCGACCACGTCCACGACCACGGCGTAGCTGTCGGCCGGTCGGCCGTGCCGGGTCGCGGCCCCGGCCGGGTTGCGCGCCGGCCCGACAGGGTTGCCGGCCCGGCCGGGTTGCCGCCTCCGGGGGTGGCCCGGTAGGTTGCTCGTCACGACGCGGGGTGGAGCAGTCTGGTAGCTCGTCGGGCTCATAACCCGAAGGTCGCAGGTTCAAATCCTGCCCCCGCCACCAACGAAGATGCAGGTCAGAGCCGGTGCAGGGGCGCCGGCTCTCTGCTTGTCGGGGTCGACTTCTAGCGCTTCTTCTAACGTCTTCTAACGTCCGAGCGCGCCAATCGCGCGGCTCCGCGGGCCAAGCCGACGAGCCGCGATGACCGCCATCGGCTACCTTGATGAGGTGCCTGGCGGGGAATTACACGGATCAGATTTCGCGCCCACAGTCGTATCCTCGACACCTGTGAGCCCTCACACGCAGGTCGAGGTCAACATCCGCGTCCTCTCGGCCTTCGAGGCCGAGACGCAGGTGGTGCTCGCACCTCAGCAGACGGAACGTGATGATCGCCCCGTGGTGGCAACTCGCGTCATCCCGACGACGACCAGCTGTATCTCGCCAGGGCTTTCCGTCAGCGTTCCGCGCTGATCAAGCGCTCCGATTCCACCGTCCTCCGCGGAGTCCGACGTCCAGCCCGACGAGCGGGGCCTGCGCGGCGAGCGCCTGCTGGACGGCGACCTGTGCGTGCTGGAGCAGTGCCTGCTGGACCTGCTGCAACAGCGCCTGCAACTCAGCAGGCAGCTGGTCCGGCTGCAAGCCCGGTGGGAGTTGCAGGTTGAGGTTGAGCGCGACGTTGAGGTTGGGCGGCATCTGGCGACGCGCGCGCACCTCCAGTTGTCCGACGAACTCGTAGGCCATCTCGGTTGTCTCGACCGTGGCGATGGTGGCGGCCTCGGTGTAGTGATCGGTCCCCGCTACCGCGAGCCCGGGGTCAAGCGGGTCTCGCAGCTTGAGGTCGACCTCGTAGGCCTCCAACAAGTTCCACATCGCGGTCTCGACTTCGTCGGGCGCGGTAATCACGCGCAGCCCGATGTCCTGCGCTTCGCCGAGGCCGATCGCGTGGCCGTGTGCGTACACGCGTTCAGCGAGCGTCTCGACGATGGTCTCCATGACCCGATCGCTCGGTGGGGTCTTCTGCGACGTCAGCATCCGATGCGCTACGTCGCGGATGTGTGACCGGGTGCGGAACACCGATCCGAGCCCGACGGCATCCAGTCTCTCGGTGAGCTTTGCCAGACTTGCCGCGAGCGCGTCCTGGTCCGTTAGCCCAACCTGCTCTCGCACGAATCTGAGGAAGGCCATGACGTCTTCGACGTTGATGGTGTCCTGCAGCGGCGTTCCCTCCGGCTGCCCAGGCGTCGTGACCATGCGCTGAATGTTCAGAATGGGATCGATCGGTCCGAGCTCGCCGTGACGTCCGAGGACGATCTCATCGGCGCCCAGCGCAAGGAGTGTCGCGGCACTGTTCGCTCGGAAGGGAATGAGGATCGCCCACGACTCGGATGCCTGGCGCAACGCAGAGGCGATGCGCCACGGCACCTCGAGCGCTCCTCCGCGGCTGTAGATGAAGAGGTCGAGCTTCTCGACGTGACCGACGGAGCGAAGTTGGTCGTAGATCGGTCGGACTGCGTCGTCCCCGATCTGCGCGCCGGTGGGCGCCCTGTCGCCGGTGATGTAGGTGAGGACACGGCTACCTCGGTGTTGTTCGAGCGCTTCGATCAGCGCCTTGCGTTCAGCTCGAGGCATGTCACGACCTCAGGTTCTCAGGAGACCCCGGCTACACACCGAGGCTCGGTGAATCTCACCGATGTAGTTTGCCGCGTTCGGTGCCGGTGCGCACCCGTCGGTTCGAGGGCTACATCTCGCCGAGCGAGATGACTGGCGTCGGCCCGCCGATCCAGTCGGCCGACGGGGCCTTGATGAGGCGAGCGGCGCGGTACGCCCACTCGAGGGGGTACACCGTAAACGCGGCATACCGGCTCTCGCCGAAAGGCCCAACGACGAGCGCGAGGTCGACGCACTCGGCGTGGATGAGGCGGAGCGGAAGCAGCAGCGACACCGAGCCAGAGTCGAAGTGATACGCCGGCACGGCCAGATGCGGGTCTGCTTCGATCTGACAAAGGGCGTCGTCGATCCCGCTCCGGAGTGCGTGGTTCCGCAGATGTGGCAGCTTCTGCAGGAGGCGGGGGAAACGATCGACGTTGTCGTCGACGATGTGCTCAGGGGGTCGGGTCGGCGACCATCGTGAGCATCTCGACGGCCCGTTCCACCTGGATCGGCGTCGGCTCCGCACCTTCCTGCGCATTCACACAGATAAGCGCACATGCCAGCCGGGCCCTGCGTGTTGGCGTGGCTGGCCGGGTGGCGAGGCCGGGCGGAAGTCGATGGCGCCCATATGTACGTCGTGCCGGCGACCTCCAAGGTGTATACCCCCCCGGGTATGGGGTAGAGTGTGATCGTGGAACTTCCGGAGGAGACCGTCGCTGACGTAACCCGTCGGCTGCGGAGGATCGAAGGCCAGATTCGTGGTCTGCAGCAGATGCTTGCTGAGGGCCGGGACTGTCGTGAGATCGTGACGCAGCTGTCGGCGGCGAACAAGGCGCTGGAGCAGGCCGGGTTCGTCATCGTGGCCGCCGGTTTGACGTGGTGCCTCGAAGATCCTGAGCGCTCCGCCGCCGAGGGTTACGAGGTGGCTGACGTCCAGAGGATGTTCACGAAGCTGGCCTGACCCTCCGGCCTCCGGCCCTACAACCGATTCCGTTGCGCCTCAGGCGCGACCCGCCGAATGGCCCGTCGCGTCCCGACCCGAAACGAGTGTCATGTCTGTTCTCGATCGTCCTATATCCGGCGCCGCCGATGCCCGGGCCCCACGGGAGGGGCTGCTGGCCCGAACGGGCCGATCCGCCGCCCGCAGACCTCGCCGCACGCTGATCGTCTGGGCGCTGGTCGTCCTCGCTGCAGCCCCGCTGGCGGTCACCCTCACGGGGGCGTTGTCCGGCGCCGGGTGGGAGGCGCAGGGCTCCGACGCCCAAGAGGTGCGCGACGAGCTGCGGCGCGACTTCCCGCAGCTGGGCGCAGAGGCCGCGATCGTGGCCTACCGCCAGGACGGTCGGATCGCCGATGATCCCTCGGGCCTGCGGATGCTGCTCGCGGCGCTGAAAGGGAGCCCGGGAACGGGCACGATCATCGACCCGCTGGCGCAACCAGCCGAGGCGGGGCTCATCAGCGACGACGGTCGGGTTGCGTTGGTCCCGGTGTCGCTCGACGCGGCGGATGATGCGGGCCTGCCGGAAGCGGCGGGTGAGCTGATGTCGACCGTCGACGCCGTCGACTTGCCCGACGGGGCCAAAGCGGACGCCACCGGCGAGTGGGCGGTCTGGCACGACTTCAACAAGAGCAACGAGGAGGCGTTGCGCAAGGCTGAGCTGCTGTCGGGCCTGCCGACGATCATCCTGCTCTTCGTCGCGTTCGGGTCGGCCATCGCCGCCGGCCTCCCGCTGCTGCTGGCCCTGTCGGGCATCGCCGTTGGGTTCGCCATGCTGAACCTGGCGACGAGCGTCACGCCGCTGTCGGTGTGGTCCATGAACTTCTCGATGATGATCGGCCTGGCTGTCGGGATCGACTACAGCCTGTTCATCGTCTCCCGCTACCGCGAAGAACGCGGCGGCAACGACCCGCTCGACGCCGTCGCCCGCACCCTCGCGACTGCCGGAAAGGCCGTATTCCTCTCCGCCCTCACCGTTGTGCTCTCGCTCGCGGCGATCTTCCTGGTGCCGGTCATGGTGTTCCGGGCGATGGCGTTCGGCATGATCCTCTCGGTCGTCGCCACCGCGGCGGCGTCGTTGACGCTGTTGCCGGCGATCCTGGTCGCCCTTGGGGATCGGGTGCTGGTCACCCGGGGCAGCAAGGACCCGGACCGTGCCGCGGAGGGACGGTGGGCACGCTGGACGGCAGCAGCCATGCGCCGGCCCGGCGTCGCCCTCGCCGCTGGTCTCGGCGTGCTGCTCCTGCTTGCGGCGCCGGCGCTGGGGATGCGCCTTGGCATGCCCGCCGCCGGCGTGGTGGACCGGGGCGAGCAGAGCCGTGACGGCTACGACGCCGTCGTCGATGCGTTCGGACCGGGGGCACCGGCCCCGCTGTTCGTCACCGTCCCGGCCGATGACGCAGCGCGGGTGGTCAACCTTGCCGAGGCCGACCCCGGTGTCGTGGCCGCGACGGTCGTCGCCGAGCCGGCCCCGTCGGGTCGGGCCGTGGTGCGCGTGTCGCCGTCGACTGCGGTCGACTCCGAGGACACCTCCCAGCTTGTCGGTCGGCTCCGGTCGCAGTTGGACGATGAGGCTCCGGGCGCCCGCCTGGGAGGTCCCGGTAGCCAGAACACTGACCTCACCGCCGCGCTGACGGGCACCGCGCCGGCGGCCATCGCGTTGATCATGGCAGTCGCGTTCCTGCTGCTGCTGGTGGTGTTTCGCAGCACGCTCATCGCCGTCACGTCGATCGTGTTCAACCTCATCGGCGTCGCCGCCAGCTTCGGGTTCGCCACCTTGGTGTTCCAGCACGGCTACGGGGCGTCACTGCTCGGCATCGAGCACCAGGGCTTCGTCGACGCGTGGGCGCCGCTGTTCTTCTTCGCGCTGCTGTTCGGCCTGTCGATGGACTACCAGCTGTTCCTGCTCGCCGCGATCAAGGAACGCCACGACGCCACCGGCGACGCCAGGCTCGCGGTGCGGGAGGGGATCGCCCGCACCGGACGGCCGATCACCAACGCTGCGCTGATCATGATCGTGGTGTTCGTCGCCTTCGGGGTGACCGGACCGATCCCTCCCACCGAACTCGGCGTCACCCTCGCCCTCGCCGTGCTGCTGGACGCCACGGTCATCCGCATGATGCTCGTCCCATCCCTGCTCGGGATGCTCGGCGAGCGGGCCTGGCGGCTCCCCGGATGGGTCGATCGTCGCCTCCCGCACGTGTCGTTCGACCACTGATCGATCAAGGAGAACAGTCGTGGAGATCCTCACCATCGAGACCAAGTCGCTCGGTGATCGCAGCTACGTGATCGTCGACGGCACCACCGCCGCGGTCGTCGACCCCCAACGTGACATCGACCGGGTCCTCGCCGAGTTGGACCAGCGATCCCTCACGCTGGCGGTCGTGCTCGAGACGCACCTGCACAACGACTACGTCACCGGCGGACTCGATCTCGTTGAGCGCACTGGTGCCGCGTACGTGCTTCCCGCCGATGATCACGTCGAGTTCGATCACACCGGCGCGCGCGACGGCGACGAGTTTCCCGTCGGGGACACCGTCGTGCTTCGCGCCGTGCACACGCCGGGTCACACCCCACACCACCTGTCCTACGTGGTCGTCGACGACGGTGAGCAGGTCGCGGTGTTCACCGGCGGCTCGCTGCTCTACGGGACCGTGGGCCGCACCGACCTCATCGGCGACGATGCCACCGAGGAGCTCACCAGGGCGCAGTACCGCTCCGTTCGTCGACTCGCAGGGGAGCTTCCCGGGGCGGCGAGCGTCCACCCGACCCACGGGTTCGGCAGCTTCTGTTCGTCGGCGTCGTCCAGCGGGTCCGACGCCAGCACCATCGCCCAGGAGAAGCGCACCAACATCGCGCTCACCACGACCGACGAGGACCGCTTCGTCGAGGAGCTGCTGTCGGGCCTCACCGCCTACCCCCGCTACTACGCCCACATGGCACCCCGGAACCGCCAAGGCCCCGACCCCGTCAACCTCACCGCGCCCGAACCGGTCGACCCGGTCGCGCTACGCCGCCGCATCCATGCCGGCGAGTGGGTCGTCGACCTCCGCGATCGCAAGGCGTTCGCGCAGTCGCACCTGGCCGGCACCGTCAACGTCGAGATCGGAGACAGCTTCGTCACCTACCTCGGCTGGACCATCCGCTGGGGCACCCCGGTCACCCTCGTCGGCGACACCGCCGACGAGGTCGCCGAAGCCCAACGCCAGCTCGTACGCATCGGCATCGACCGCCCCGCCGGCGCCGCCTCCGGCGGGCTCGACACCTGGGCCGCCGGCGGCGACCGTCGCTCCTACCGCAGCGCCACCTTCGCCGAGCTCGCCGATGAGCTCCCCGCTGGCAAGCTCACCGTCCTCGACGTCCGCCGGACCGACGAATGGGAGGCCGGCCACATCCACGGCGCCATTCACATCCCCCTCGACCAGCTCGAGGACCGCATGCACGACGTCCCCGCCGACACGCCGGTGTGGGTGCACTGCGCGTCCGGGTTCCGGGCCTCGATCGCTGCGTCACTCGTCGACCGGGCCGGTCGCGACGTGGTCGCCATCCACGACGACTGGGACCAGACCTCCAAGCACGACAATCTCGCGGTCACCGGAGGCGACAGCGCCACATGACCAGCCGGGCCTTGCTCGCATCGCCGCTTGGGTTCCTGATCGGCGTATCGCTGGGTGCCTTGGGCGGCGGCGGTTCGATCCTGGCTGTTCCCGTGCTCGTCTTCGTCGCCGGCCAGACACCCATTCAAGCGACCACGACGTCATTGCTGGTCGTGGGCGTCGCCGCGGTCGTCGGTGCGGTCGGCCACTGGCGTCACGGCCGCGTGCGGGTCGGTCCCGGCCTGCTGTTCGGGCTGCTCGGCATTGCCGGCTCACTCGCCGGTTCCGCGCTGAACCGTCGGCTCGACGGCGACATCCTCCTCCTCGCCTTCGCCGGCCTCATCCTCGTCGCAGCCTGGCGCATCATCGTCGGCTGTCCGAGCTGCACCCGTGTCGGCGAGATGCAAGCGCTACGAGACACACCGGTTGCTGGGAACGGGGTCGCCGTCCGAGTCCGTCCTGACACCCTGAGGCTTCTCAAGCTTGTGGCCGCCGGGACCTTCGTCGGGTTCCTCACCGGCCTGTTCGGCGTCGGCGGCGGCTTCGTGATCGTCCCCGCCCTCGCCCTCGTCTTGCGCTACCCGATGCCGCAGGCGATCGGTACATCACTCGTCGTCATCGCCGTGAACACCGCCATGGCGTTCGCGGCCCGCCTCGGTGGCTCCATCGACTGGGGCACCACCATCGTGTTCACAATCGCCGCAACCGCAGGCGTCGGCGCCGGCACCCGCATCGCCGATCACATCAGGCCCCAGACGATGCAGCGCGCCTTTGCCGCGCTGCTCGTCGTCGTTGCCCTCTACACCGGCGGCCGAGCGGCCGCCGGCATCTGGTAACCAACCCAAGGAGAAGAAAGTCATGGGCTTCACCCGACGCATCGACATCGACCTCGACTACGACACCGCCGTCACCGCCACCAAGGCCGCGCTCCAGGAGCAGGGCTTCGGAGTGCTCACCGAGATCGACGTCCGCCAGACGCTCAAGGACAAGCTCGATGTCGACACCGACCCGCAGCTGATCATCGGAGCCTGCAACCCGCAGCTCGCCCACCGAGCGCTCGAGATCGACCCTCGGGTCGCAACTCTCCTTCCCTGCAACGTCGTCGTCCGGGTCGAAGACGGCCGCACCGTCGTCGAGGCGCTCGACCCCAAGATCATGGCCGACATGTCCGGCTCACCCGACCTGGGAGGAGTCGCCGACGACGCAGCCCGACGCATCGACGCCGCACTCGACGCCGTCCGAAGGGCGTGAGGGGCGCGCACGCGAGGCTCTACCGTCATGAGTTGTGTCCGGCGTTCCGTTCGCCCAGCTCCCCGACTCAATCACGCTCACGCGCGACGAGATCAGTGTGGTCCTGTTCAGTCGCGACCTCTCGGAGAGCGCAGAGCTCGGAGAACCCGAACGGGCCTCCGTCCGCCGAGCGATCCGGCTGATCACCGCGAAGCTGTGGCCGGAACTCGGCGACCTTCTTGGCGACGAAGGACAGGAGTAGCGTTGAGGTCAATGCCCGACGCGACCGACGCCCGCCTTCGAAGCCCGAGGTCGTTCGACGCCTGGGAATCGACGGTCCCGATGTCTACCGGCTGATCTTCGCCGGTGAGCTCGATGGCCAGCTCGACGCGGATGGGATCGTGCACGTGAGCGAAGCGTCCGTCGAGGCCTACCTCGACGCCCATGGCGCTGGAAGCGTGTCAAACAACTTGTCAAACGAACCACGACGGACGGGCCCGGATGACGCCGGACGAACGGAGCCCGAAACCACGGCTGACCTGCACCAACACGGACGTAGGCGGACCCACCCGGACGGACGAACCCCGGACTCGTCGGGCTCATAACCCGAAGGTCGTGGGTTCAAATCCCACCCCCGCCACCAACGGTTCAGCTCAGAGGCCCTTTCCGGAGAGCGGAGAGGGCCTCTTCTGGTTCCAGGGCGCCGTCCTGTCAACGGATGTCAACGCATCGCTGAGCGTTGTCCTTGGTTCTACGGGTATGACGGTCGGTCTTCGGGTTCGCGACCCGCAGCCCCAGCGGGCAAGCGCTCAAACTTGCGCATTGCTCAGGCGCGTGCGTGGATGAGGTTGATGGCGCAGCCGAGCTCGACGCCGTCGGCACTTCGGTGTTCGGCGAGGGTGGCCTCGACCTGCTCGAGCGCGACAGTTCGCAGAGCGGGGTCGATGGTGTCGAGGACGGCGCGGGCGATGCCGGTGTCGGCGAGGTAGCTGAGGGCCTCGGCGGGTGTCGCTCCGAGTCGGAGCTGGAGGTTGGCGGGGGCGACTTCGATGTCGGACCAACCGGCGCTGATGAGGACGGCGCGCACGCGGTCGGCATCAGCCTGGGCGAACATCCCGGGCCCGGCGGTGGTGGCGGCTTCTGGTAGCTGTCCGTGCTGAAGGAGCACGGCGCCGGGGACGAGCAGCCAGTCGTTGGCATCGAGGGCCTGCCATGTGGCGAGGCACAGCCGTCCGCCTGGTCGCATGGCCGTCGCGATGTTGGTGAACGCGGCCACGGGGTCGTCGAAGAACATGGTTCCGAACCGTCCGATGGCCACGTCGAACCGTTCGCCATCGAAGGCGTGCGTCTGGGCATCGGCTCGGACGAAGGTGGCGGCGCGGGTGCCGGTCCGTTGGCGGGCGAGCTCGAGCATCGGACCCGACAGGTCGAGGCCGAGGACGTTGGCCGGTGCGACGAGCTCAGCGGCGGCGAGCGTGGTTGCCCCACAGCCGCAGCCGAGATCGAGCACGGTCTCGCCGGGCTGGAGGCCGGCGGCCGCAAGGAGCGCGTCGGCAACTGGGGCGAGCACGGCGTCGCGCCGGTCGGCGTCGGCGGCCCAACGGTGCCCGCTCTCGCCGTTCCAGGCGTCCTGCTGGGCCTGGTTGACGCCGGTCATCGGGCGTGCCGGGCGCGTCGACCGGGGGCGTCGGACTCCAGGCGCCGCCCGAGCGTGTAGATGGCGAGACGGCCGGTCCCGTGGGCGAGGAGCCCTCGTCCACGGGTGGCGAGGGCTTCGAGCTGCTGGCGGTCGGCACCGGCGGGTGGCCGGGAGAGCAGCTTGTGGGCGGCGCCGGCCACGAGCTCGGCGGCGTCGTGCACCGCCGTCAACAGCGACAGCACCGCCGTCGGCGTGTAGCCGGTGGCGAGGGCGTCGACGGTGAGTTGCAGGAGCGAGGGGCTGGGGACGCAGTAGCGGTCGGGTCCGCAGTGGTCGATGACGCCAAAGGCTAGGAGGTCGTCGAGTCGGTCGGGGACGAGCTGGGGGAGGAGGCGGGTGAGCTGGTCGAGGGTGGCGGGGGAGCCGGGTTCGTCGAGGTGCACGAGTTCGTCGGGCGAGAGGCCGAGGATGTCGGTGAGCTCGTCGCCGTCGGTCCAGCTGGTCAGGAGGTCGCGGATGCCGGCGAGGGAGTAGCCGCGCTCCTGCAGCCGCCCGATCAGCTGCAACCGCTGCAGGTGGGCGACCCGGTAGATGCCGACGCGGCCGCGGCGCTCGGGTGAGGGGAGCAGTCCCATGGTCTGGTACTCGCGGATGGTGCGGGTGGGGAGGCCGGCGCGGTGGGCGAGCTCGTCGACGGATAACTCGTCCATATCGGGGGTGGGGTTGGGGGCGACCACATCTGGACAGTACCGCAATGAACCGTTACGGTAAACACCGTGACGATGACGGATCGCATGTCCACCCTGTCGACGGGCCTCCTCAGCGTGCTGCGCCGGGTCACCGGCGACGCGCAGCTGGCCTTCGACGGTGCCCCGGTTGCCCTGACCGGTGGGTTCTGGGCCGAGCTGGTGACCTTCCGCCTGGCCGACCCCCCGATGGGGTGGGCCGGGCCGCTCGTGGCACGGGTCATGCCCGACGCCGCGACCGCCGCCAAGGAGACCGTCTTCCAGGCCGAGGTCGCCAACCAGAACTTCGCCACGCCTCCGGTGTTGGCAGCCGGTGGTCCCGCCGAGGGCGTCGACGGCCGGGCCTTCATGGTCATGACTCTCGCGGAGGGCCAGCCGCTGCTCGCCGGCCTCGACGGCATCCGAGCGCTGGCGGAGCTTCCGTCGCTCGCCCGACGACTCCCGGTCACGCTCGCCACGGTTCTCGCCGAGCTGCACCGCCTCGATCCGGCACCGATCGAGAACGGACTTGATGCGGCCGGGGTAGCGCGCCCGGGCTTGGACACGATGCTCGAGTCGCTTCGCGCCACCGCCGACGCGCTTGGCCGCGAAGATCTCGCGGCTGCCGCGGTGTGGCTGCAGGCTCACCGGCCGACTTCCGAGGCGGTCGTGGTGTGCCATGGCGACATGCACCCGTTCAACCTGCTCGTCGACGATCGGGGCGCGACGACGGTGTTGGACTGGTCCGCCGCCATGTTGGCGCCCGGCACGTACGACCTCGGTTTCACCTCGCTGGTGGTGGGCGCCCCGCCCCTGGTTGTGCCCCGCGCCCTGCGTCCCGTCATCGCTGCCGCGGGCCGGGCCCTGTCTCGCCGCTTCATTCGCGCCTACGAACGAGCGGCCGGCCGCCCCGTCGATCGAGCGTCGCTGGCGTGGCACCAGGGCGTGGTGTGTGTGCGGGCCCTCGTCGAGGTGGCCGGGTGGGTGGCCGCCGACACCATCGAGGGCCGCGACGGGCATCCGTGGGTGATCGCCGGTGCGGCGTTCGCGGCGCGACTCCACGGCCTGACCCGCGTCGAGGTCACGCCTCGCTGAGCGTCGAGCCCACGGGGTGGGTCTCGTACATGCGAACGAGCACCACGATCCCGGACAAGGCGGTGAGGCCGGCAACCGCCCAGATCGCGGCGGTGATCGAGAACGAGTCAGCGAGGACGCCGGCCAGCAGCTCGCCGACGGCGAAGCCGCCGTCGCGCCAGAGCCGGTAGACGCCGACGGAGCGGGCTCGCCAGGAGGGGTGGGCGACGTCGCCGATCGCGGCGATGAGGGTCGGGTACACCATCGCCGTTCCGGCGCCGAGTTCGATGGCTCCGAGGGCCCAGGGGGTGAAGCCGGTGGTGGCGGCGATCCAGCCGATGGCTGCCGCCTGGGTGAGCATCCGGCCGACGATCAGCGGCTTGCGCCCGACGCGATGCGGCGGCGACCGACGAATTGGTCCGGTCGCTGCCCGACCTCGACGTCTCCCAACCGCTGCCCGCAGCGCCCTGGTTCGAGCCGGGCGCGACACGCTCGGCCCGTCGTGTGCTGCTGCACCTCATCGCCGAGACGTCGCAGCACGCCGGCCACGCCGACATCCTCCGCGAGGCGCTGGACGGGGCGAAGACGATGGGCTGACGCTGCCAGCGGTCGGCGACGGTTGCGGCTTGCCGCGAACCGGAACGGACGGAGTGGGCGAAGGGGATCCTCTCGGGCCTCGCGGTGTTCGACATCGGGGACCCGTTGTCGCCGCGCGAGATTGCGGTCGGAGATCCGGTAGCCCGACGGGAACAGCGGTCTGGCTCCAGCGTCGCCGTCGGTGGGACGCCTGATGGTCGCCCTCCGCCTGCTCCTGCGGCGGCTCCCGGGCCGGCATCCGCCGCCGAGCGCCGACTGGCCTTCAGTCGACGAGCGCGTGGATTGCGAGCCGGCTCAAGAACGCGTCGAGGTCAGGTCGCTCCTCGAGACGCACCTCGCCCGCCCGTAGGAGCGGGCGGATCGTGTCGGTGACGAGCACCTCGGACGTGGCCGAGGCTCGGACCGCGAGCCGGTGGGCGAGCTCGACCGCCTCGCCCCGGAACCCGATGTCCGAGCGCACGCACTCGCCGACGTGCAGGGCCACTCCGACGGGCGGCACCGACACGGCCGTCGTCGCCAGCTCCTGCCGCAACGCACGCACGGCGCGCACCGCCTGGCCGGGCGCGTCGAAGACGGCCGTGTGCGCGGGACGCTCCTGCACGCGACCACCGGCTCGAGCCAACGCCGACTCGACCATCGCCCGCACGCTGTCAGAGGCGGTGTACACGGCCACGATGGTGACCAGCTGCGCGTCCATGCTCCGCTCCGTCGACTCGGGCACGGCGCGCTCGAGGAACGTAGCGATCTCGGCCGCGACGTCCGGGAGCACGTCCGACACGCAGATCAGGTCCACGTCCGAGTCGAGTCCGACGAACTCGGCACCGGCGATCCGTTCGGCGAGAAAGCGTCCCCACGACACGGGGGCGATCACGTCGCGCTCGGGGTGCAGGACCAGCGTCGGCACGTCGATCGTCGGCAGGAGGTCGATCACGTCGTCCTCGACGGCGTTCCAGAACGAGCGGATCGCCGCCTTGGGTGACGCCGAAAGTAGCTGGTAACGCGCCCAGTACTCTCGGACGTGGGGCTGGCCGGCGAGGCTCGGGGCGTAGGCGCTGATGGCGACGCCGGTGCCCCACCGTCGTTCGAGGTTGTCGGCGAACGCCTCCAACGTCGGACGGTCGTGGCCGACGCCGTACCCGGGGCCGTTGAGCGTGCGGGCGCCGCCGCCGAAGACGACCAGGGCCCGCACCCGCTCGGGGTGGAGCGAGGCGAGGCGAATGGCCGTCGGCGTCCCGGCGGAGATGCCCAGCACGACCACCTCCCGTCCCTCGACCGCATCGAGCACCGCCACCGCGTCGTCGACCCAGTCCAGCGGGGTGATGGCGTCGGGCCGGTCCGACAACCCCATGCCGCGCTTGTCGAACGCGATGAGCCGGCCGAGCGACGCGAGCCGGCGGACCAACCCGTCCGTAGGTGCGTTCCACCAGATGTCGAGGTGGGTGACGAACCCGGGGACGGCGAGGATGTCCACCGGACCGTCGCCTGCGATCTGGTAGGCGATGCTGGCGCCGCCGCTCGACGTGACGTACCGGACCGGTGACCGGAGGATCGCGCCGGGTGTCCCGGCCGCGGCCGGCGGGTCGTCGTGGGTCGGCGTCGCCAGGGACGGCGCCTGCTCGAGGATTGCCGCCTCGATGCGGCGCAGCTCGCCCCCGGGCTCGATGCCGAGCTCCTCGACGAGTTGCGACCGCGCCCGCCGGAAGGTCGCCAAGGCATCGGCCTGCCGTCCGCAGCGGTAGAGCGCGACCATCAGGTTGCCCCACAGCCGCTCGCGATACGGGTGGTCGCGTACCAGCGCCTCGAGCTCGCCGACGAGGCCGGCGTGGGCGCCGGCGGCCAGGTCGGCGTCGATCCGTGACTCGAGCGCGGAGAGGCGCTCCTCTTGGAGCCGCACCCCCTCGGCGGCGAGCCCGGTGTGGCTGGCAACGTCGGCGAAGGCGTCACCGCGCCAGAGGGCCAGCGCACCGCGGAGGTGGCTCCTCGCACTGGCGACGTCGCCCACCCGAAGGGCGTCGTCACCGGCTCGGACGAGGAGCCGGAAGCGGTGGACGTCCACATCGTCTGGATCGACGGTGAGCAGGTATCCCGTCGAGTGCGTCGAGATCATTGCGGCGCCGATCACCTGGCGGACGTTGGAGATGTAGGTCTGCATCGTCTTGCGGGCCGACCCAGGGGGGTCATCGCCCCACAGCGCGCGGATGAGCGCCTCGGTGGACACGACCTCCCCTGCTCGCAGCGCCAGGGCCGCGAGCAAAGAGCGTTCCTTGGCGGCGAGCGCGACGGTGGCCGCGACGCCTTCGACGCGCAGAGGTCCGAGGACGCCGATCCGCACGAACCGCACGGTACCGGTCGACCGGTCGGGACGGGCTGGAGCGGCGCTCGACCGGTCTCCGACCCGGTCGTGGTGTCCTCAGTCGCAGCGCACGTCACGGTGGCGGGCGCGACAAGGAGAGGTGCGCATGCCCCGCTATCTCGTCGAACGAACGTTTCCCGACGGGCTCGAGATCCCGACGACCGGTCAAGGCGCCAAGACGTGCCTCGGCGTGGTGGAGAACAACGCCGAGGAGCACGTCACCTGGGTGACGTCCTACGTCTCGAACGACAAGACGAAGACCTACTGCATCTACGACGGGCCAAGCCCCGAGGCGATCCGGCGCTCGGCCGCCGCCAACGGTCTGCCGGTCGACTCCGTCACCGAGGTGCGGGTTCTCGATCCGTACTTCTACGTCGGAGGGGCGTCCTGACCCGCGGCCGGCGGTAGATCGCTCGGCGGTTCACGGTGGCCGCGGGCTGCGCGACGATGCTCGGAGCCCGGACGCCTTGGGACCCCCAACGCGCGTGCTCGTAGCGAGCAGGCGGGGCGAGGGTGCCAGCGCTCAGATCCGCGCCGCGGCTTCCAGGTTGGCGATGTGATCGGCCGCAGGGGGCATGACGCTCATCTCCCGGGCAACCGATGCAGCTGCCGTCCGGTACTGCGACTCGGCCATCGCGCTGTCGAGCGCGGCTCCCAGAACGTCGCGGTCGGGCTGTCGAGCGTCGGATCCTTCACGTCGAGCTTCCGTCGTGTGCATGGAGCCACGCCGGTCGCCTACCGCTGTGCGTTCCCAACCGCCCGCAGACACATCCGCGTTCCGAGTTGCGTCGCCCAGGCCTATGGGCGGCCGAAGAACCGCACGTTTCGAGAAGCCACCGCGAGCGTCGTCTCCTAGCGTCACCACCGACGAAGGAGGAGCCGATGCTCAAGATCGCCAACGCACAGTTCTGGGTCCACGATCAGGACGAGGCGCTTGCCTACTACGTCCGGGTCCTCGGCTGGGAGGTGCGGGCCGACGTCACGATGGAGGAGTGGAGCTTCCGTTGGCTCGTCGTCGGCCCCGTCGGGCAGGACGACGTCGGTCTCGTCCTCATGCCCATCCCGGGAGCTCCGATGCTCGAGCCTCACAGCAGCGCGCAGCTTGCCGAGCTCGTCGCCAAGGGGGCAGGAGGAACCTTGTTCCTCGAAACGGATGACTGCCAGGCTGCCTACGACGAGCTGTCAGCCCGCGGCGTCGTGTTCAACGACCCGCCGACCCGACAGCCGTATGGCATCGACACGTCGTTCCGCGATCCGTCCGGCAACAACATCCGCCTGACCCAGGTCCTCGAGTTCTCGACGGATCGGGGCTGACGATGGCCGCCGCTACGGAGCTCGACCTGCGGGCGCGGTGACCGGCGCGGTCGAGGAGGCGCACGCCGGGGGGCGTTGACAGCCGGCGGTTCGTGCGAGCGGCACCGGACACGCATGACCGCCAGCCCGGCGAGAAGCTGTTGGCACGCATCTGGACCAACGACAACGACTTCCTCGGGACCGGCGTCGCAACGTGGACGACCGAGACCCTCCAGGCCCGGCTCGAGAGGTCCTGACCGTCGGACCTGGGCGCCCGGGATTGGTGGACCCGCCGCGGTGCCGATCGCCTCGACACCGATCGGTGGCAGGTGAGCCGTGCTGGACGACGGCTCGGTGACCTGGGGCAGGACGCGGCGGAGCGCTGTTTCCGGCTCTTCCTGACCCTGCCTCCGACTACCGCGTCTTCGCGAGATCTTCACGCCGCGCGCGCGAACCTTCGCGGCGGCTTCGCGGGGACTCGTCGTTCAATCAACGGGAGCGAACGACGGAAGGGCCCCGATGACATCGACCATGCCTCGCACCAACGCGCGTCCGTACACGGTGCGCGAGCCGGTCCCTGCCGCACCTCCGATCCCGCTGCCTCCGGACACCTTCGGGTACCGCGTCAAGCACAAGCTGCTCGGCCCGCCGCTCAACTCCGACCAGCTCGCGCACGAGCGGCTCGGCAAGCCCACGGCACTCGCCGTGTTCGCGTCCGACAACCTCTCGTCGTCGGCGTACGCGACCGAGGAGATCCTCAAGGTCCTCGTACCGGTCGTGGGCGTCGCCGCGTTCGCGCTGGTGATCCCGGTGACCGTCGCGCTGCTGGTCGTGCTCGCCTTCCTGATCCTGTCGTACCGCCAGACGATCAAGGCGTATCCCACCGCCGGCGGTGCCTACATCGTGACCCGGGACAACTTCGGCGTGCTGCCCGCGCAGGTCGCCGGTGTCGCGCTGCTCACCGACTACATCCTCACCGTCGCCGTATCCGTCTCCGCGGGCACCGCCGCCATCGCGTCCGCATGGTCGCCGCTGGCGCCCTGGGCGGTGCCCGTCTCGCTGGGCTTCATCGGTCTCATCGCCTACGGCAACCTTCGCGGCGTCAAGGAATCCGGCCGGCTGTTCGCAGCACCCACCTACTTCTTCATCATCAACATGGTGGTGCTGCTCGCCTACGGGATCGCCCGCATGGCGTTCGGGCACCTGCCGGTCGAGTCCGCACGCCCGGAAGGGATGGTTCCCTTCGGCGGCGCCGGAGGCGGGCTGCTCATGGGTGCCGCGGTGTTCAAGGTCCTCACCGCGTTCGCCAACGGCGGCGCCGCCGTCACCGGCGTGGAGGCGATCTCCAACGGCGTTCCCGCCTTCCGCGCCCCGGAGTGGAAGAACGCCCGCGAGACCCTCGTCGTCATGGGATCGCTCCTCGGTGCCATGTTCCTCGGACTGTCCGTCCTCGCCGCGCGGATGCACGTCGCGCCCTTCAGCGAGGGCACGCCGACGGTCATCTCGCAGATCGGAAAGCTCGTCTACGGCCGCTCCGCCGTCGGGACCGGGTTGTACCTGGCGCTGCAGGCCGGGACCGCGCTCATCTTGATCCTCGCCGCGAACACGAGCTTCGCCGACTTCCCCCGCCTCGCCAGCTTCCACGCCGGCGACAACTTCATGCCCCGCCAGCTCACCAAGCGGGGCCACCGCCTGGTCTTCTCCAACGGGATCATCTTCCTCGCCGTCGCCGCCGCCGCCCTGGTGGTGGTGGCCGACGCCAAGGTCGACAACCTCATCGCCCTCTATGCCATCGGCGTGTTCACCAGCTTCACGCTCTCGCAAGCGGGCATGGCCAAGCACCACATCACCGAGAAGGAACCTGGCTGGCGTGCCGGGCTGTTTATCAACGGAACGGGCGCGCTGCTGTCCTTCGTCGTCGACGTCATCATCGCCGTCACGAAGTTCACCCGCGGCGCCTGGTTCGTGATCGTCATGGTGCCGGTGATGGTGTTCTTCCTGATGCGGCTCGCCCGCCAGTACGAGCAGGAGGCCGAGGCGCTCGAGTCCGATGTTCCCGCCGCGGCCACCGCGCGGGTGCTGCGCCGGCACGTCGTGCTCGTGTTCGTCGATCGGCTCGATCTCGCCGCGGCCCGAGCGATCCAGTACGCGAGAACCCTGCAGCCCGATGAGCTGCGGGCCGTGCACTTCGTCATCGACACGGACCACGCCGAGCGGCTCGCCGCCAGCTGGCGGTCCCTCGGGTTGTCGGGCATCCCGCTCGAGATCGTCGAATGCCCGGACCGTAGGCTCACGCGAGCCGCGGTCCTCACCGTCGCCGCCGACCTGTCCGACGGCCAGACCGAGGTGAGCGTGCTGCTGCCCGAGCGGAAGTACGGCGGGCTGTGGCGCAAGCTGCTCCACGACCAGACCGCAGACGCGATCGAACGGGAGGTCTCCAAGCTCGCGCACGCCAACGTCACCACCGTCCCGTTCCACTTCGACTCACGCCAGGCGGCACAAGCGCCCGTTCCGGCGGCCGCGCTGCGCACCGCGATCGCCGCTTCGCCGAACGGCCACAGGGACCGTGTCCGCGCCGAGCCGGGAGCAGTGTCCGCCATCGGCAACGTCCGCTGGCGCGAGCACGTCACCATCGAAGGACGGGTCCGCTCGGTACGGGTGCGGCCCCTCGCCGACGTCGCCGGCCTCGAGTGCGTCGTCACCGACGGGACCGCCTCGATCTCCGCGGTGTTCCACGGGCGCCGCCACATCCCCGGCATCACCATCGGCACCTGTATCCGGGTCGAAGGGACCGTGGTCGACCACCACGGCCGACTCGCCATCCTCAATCCCTCCTACACGCTCCTGTCGGGGCCTGCTCGCCATTGACACCGCCTGGCGGCCAACGGCTAGAGGCGCGCGGGTTGCATGGCTGCAAGGTCCTCCATCGCGGGACCGAACGTCGTCTCGAGCCAGCGGCCCGGGTCGTCACCCACGGGTGCGGTCACGAGCGAGGACACCCCGATGTCGGCGAACCGCTGCGCACCTTCGAGGATCTGCGGGACCGTCGCGTCCGGGGGCAGGTCCCGGTACATGGCGGTCACCTCGATCTCGTTCGGATCGCGGCCGAGGGCGTCGCAGTGGCGGCGCAGGACGTCGATCTTCTGCGCGACCGCCGCGGCGTCGCCGAAGATGTTGCACGCGTCGGCGTACTGGGCCACGAGGCGCAGCGTCTTCTTCTCGCCGCTGCCGCCGATGAGGATGCGGGGCCGTGGATCGCTCACCGGCTGCGGGTGGCACAGCGTCTCCGCAAGGCGGTAGTGGCGACCCTCGAACGGACCGTCGTCGTCGCTCCACATCTGCAGGCAGATCTGCAGCGTCTCCTCGAGGCGTTCGAACCGCTCCGCGACCGGCGGGAACGGGACGCCGAGCCCCCGGTGCTCGCGCTCGTACCACGCGGCCCCGATGCCGAGCTCGGCTCGCCCGCCGGAGAGGACGTCGAGGGTGGTGACCGTCTTGGCCAGCAGGCCTGGGTAGCGGTAGGTGACACCGGTGACCAGGAGCCGGAGCCGCAGCCGCTCCGTGCGGCCGGCGACGTAGCCGAGGGCCGTGTAGCCCTCGAGCATCGGGTGCTCGGCCGGGGCCGCCATCTCCATCTGGAAGTAGTGGTCCATGAACGACAGGGTCCGCACGCCGATCGCCTCCGCCCGCTGGGCGAGCGATCCGACGCCGGTCCCGATGGTCGAGGGCGGGCCCGCCCAGTCGAAGCGCCACACGTGCAGGTCGAGGTTCATGGACCAGTCCTAGCCCCGGAGCGGGCCTCGTGCGTGACCGGGGCGGCGTCGTCCACCGGCCGGGCGCCGGTGGACGACGGTTGGTGGGCGTCAGCTCGCGGTGACGTGGGCCATGTACGGGTCGGCGCCGACCACGTCGGCGACGACGTGGCGCTCGCTGGATCCCGCCTGCAGCGCGGCGACCGGCCCGGCCGCCTCCGCGGGAGTGGGAGGCCGTTCGAGCCAGGCCGAGAACCAGCGGGTGACCAGGCGCTGGTCGGCCTCGTGGCTCGTGACCATGAACCGGGCGGCCTGCGTTCGCGTCCACGACCCGGCCAGCCGGTCGAGCACGAACGCTCGACCGCCGGGATCGGGTGCCCGGTCGAGGACCCGCTGGTACAGCAGATCGACGTAGCCGCCGGCGTCGCCACCGGCCTGCGCGAACGCCTCGGGCGAGGCGAGCAGCATGGCCCGCAGCTCGTCGACCGACGGCCGGACCCTCAGGCGATCGCTCCAGAACGTCCAACCGGACTCGTCGGGCTCGCGCCGCAGGAGCGCCAGATATTCGGCTCGGACGACGCGCCGCCGGTACTCCTCGCTGCCGGTCAACGCCAGCGCCACCCGGGCGGGAGGCTCGTCGGCGCGCAACCGGCCCGACCAGTAGGTGAGCGCTCCCGGATCCGGGCTCCGACCGAGCAGGTCCGCGTACCACGCCTCGACGGTGCGCTCGTGGCTGCCCACCGACACCAGGCCGGAGGCGTCCGACCACGGGGCAGGGCCGCCGGCGTACAGGGCACGAACTCGCACGGTGTACGGCCCCCCGGAAGGCAGGTCGCCGATCGTGGTGGTCGTCGTGCCGGCGGGCACCGTGTGGGTCACACCACCCGGGTCGGCGCGCACCTCGTAGCCGGTCGGAGCCCCACCGGTGGGCCAGGCCGGCGGCGCCGCCCAGCGCACCTCGACGCTCCCGCCGAGACCCGACGCGCTCACCCCGGTCGGCACGCGGGCCGGCAGGTACGCCCGGCAGGGCTGGTTGCGCAGCGACTGCGCCTGCGTGGTCACACCGGGGACGGAGCACGACGGCGGGGTCGCGGGTGAGCCCTCGGACACCGTCGGGTCGGACGGCAGCAGCGGCAGCGCGATGCTCGACGGGCGCCCGGCCGAGTGGGCCACCTCGTTGGTCGCGCCGCCGGGCAGCGTGTCGAACTGCCAGAAGGGCTGGTTGCCGCCCGGCGCTTCGATGTTGAAGCGCAGGCGCGACCCGGGCCGGACGATCTGGGTGAACGGGAACATCTCGATGCGCACGGGCACGAACTCACCGGCTGGCAGCGGCGCGACATCCTCGGCCTGGTAGGTGGGCTCCGGCTGCAGCACCGTCGAGCGGGCCGGGTCGAGCACCCGCCGGCTGGCTCGCAGCCAACCGCTCTGGATGGCGATCTCCTTGCCGTCCGGGCGCACCTCGGTCAAGGTCACCTCGAAGTCGGTGTCCGCCGCGCTCGAGCGCACCCACAGGTCGGCGCTGGCCGTGCCCGCGTAGAGGGTCTTGGCCGTGAACGGTGGCGTGGTGAAGCTGAGCGACCGGCCCTCGGCCAGCGGCAGCCACTTGACGTCGGGGTGGCGCTTCCAGATCTCGCTGGTGGTGCCGTCGAACGTGCTCGCCCGCTTCGACGCAGGGTCGTACAGGTAGCTCGACGAGCTGCGCGGCTCGGTGTCGGCCACGGTGGGCGGCGTCCCCGCCAGCTGGCCGTCGGGCTGGAGGTACCACCGCTGCGGCACGACCGACGGGATCGGCCAGGCGTCGTAGCTGTTCTCCGCGGTGGCGTAGGGCGAGCCCTCCTTGCCGGGAACGCCGCCGTTCTCCCAGCGGACCCGGACGGGCTTGCGGGCTTCGTAGTCGGCCACGATCGACGCCATCGTCGGGAACCTCGACGAGTCCTGGTACGGGCTCGGGGTGATCACGATCGGGTCTTCGAACAGGGGTCGCAGCGCGGCGGGCAGCCCGGCGACGAGGACCGGGGTGAGCCCGGGACGCTTGCGGCCCACGTAGATGTCGACGAACTCGGCGACCCGGGTGATCTCGTGCGGCCCGAGCGGGTCGGCGTGCGTGCCGTTGCCCAACGTCGCCTTGAACGGAATGCCCTGTGCGCCGAGCGATCGCCCGAGGATGCGGGCGAGGTCCGCGGCGTGGCCACCGGTCTGCTCGTCCTGGAACTGCACCTGGAGGTAGGTGGGCACCTGGATCCGGTCGACGAACGTGGCCGGCGCGAGGTAGGACAACGACGGGTCGGCGGAGCGGTCGAACGTGATCTGCGGGACCTGCGGCACGGCCTGCGAGTGCAGCACCTGGTTGGTCTCGCAGGTGGTGTCACCGGCGGCGACGCGGTCGCGGACCCACTGGTCGGCGAAGGGCCGCGCGGCTGCATCGCGTTGCGCCGCCCAGTTCGACGCGAACCCCTTGTTCTTGATGCCGCCGGGATAGAGGATGCCGCGGTAGGTGTCGTCGATGACCGACAGCGGGGTGATGGCGGCCAGGCTGGGCGGGCGAGTGGCGGCCACGTAGAGCTGTGAGATGCCCGGGTACGAGATGCCGACCATGCCGACCCGGCCGTTGGACCAGCTCTGGCGGGCGACGGTCTCGATCACGTCGTAGCCGTCGGTGGACTGCAGCGGCTCGAAGAAGTCGAAGGCGCCACCGGAGCAGCCGGTGCCGCGCATGTTCACGCCCACCACCACGTAGCCGAGGAAGGGGTAGATGGCCGCCTCGGCCGGCGCGCCGCCCGGGGCCGACGGGCTGTAGCCCGAGTAGTCCACCAGCACCGGCCACGGTCCCGAGCTGCCGTCAGCGGGCATCGTGACGTTGACGCTGAGCAGCGTGCCGTCCCGGGTGGGGAGGTAGCCGAAGCCGGCCTCCAAGCTGGCCCCGCTGTAGAAGGCGGGTGGGGGGACGTCCTCCGGGTTGGTCACCGTGACCGGAGCGGACGACGCCGAACCCTCCCGAACCACGTAGCCCGAGCCGGCCGGAACCTTGCGGAAGATGAACGCGCCCTGTTCGTCGACGGTGCCGGTGGCGACGGTCGTGCCGCCCGAGTTCACCAGCGCCAGCGACGCGCCGGGCGTCCGCCCGTGTGTGTACACCTGGTTGACGCTGCCTCTGGTGACCGTGGCGACGGCGGCGGCCGGGCGGCCCGGGCTCGCCGCAAGGGGCACGCTGACGGCCAGAGCCAGCAGCGCGGCGACGAGGAACCGGGCCAGGGTCGCGCCACGCAGACCCGTCGAGCGCCGGCGGCGTCGGCGAGGCGATCCGTCGGTCGTCAACCGCTCGATCGGTGTGTGCACGGTCTGCTCCCCCTCGGCGACGCCACTCGGTGTCGGTGGCCTCAGCGCGCCGGTCGGCTGGCATTGTGACCGCTCGCCGGACCAGGGGCAACGACTCCGCCGGCGCCGGTGCCGTCTCGTGAGACGCGGGCGCGGTTGGCACGGGCGCTGGCCGGCGGTGCGGGCACCGGGGTGCCGGCGTGTCACCGGAGCGGCAGTGGTCTCCTGCTCGACACCTCGTGAAGCCATTGGGGCATACGGGTGGCGCGCCCGTCGCTCCTCACGCAGCCGTGCACGGTAACCGCGGTGGCGCAGGTTCGGTCGTCCACCGTGAGGAGGTAGCCCACCTGGAACGTCGCCCGCGACGGCCGCCCGAGGCCGACGTGGACCACGACTTCGTCGTCGAAGCGGACCGGGCCTCGGAACTGCGTGAAGAGCTCGACCACCGCGAAGTCGACGCCCTCGTCCCGCAGCGCCTGGTAGTCGTGCCCGAGGTGGCGCATCCACTCGACCCGCGCCTGTTCGCAGTAGAGCGCGTAGACGCTGTGGTGGACCACGCCCATGGCGTCGGTCTCGGCGAACCGGGCCCGGAGGCGGTGCCGGAACGAGTAGGCCGCCGGGTCGAGCGGCGGATCGATGGCCAGGCGCACGGCCGGGAGTCTTCCAGCCGCGGCCCGGTCGGGTCAGCGCCGGACGTTGCGGACCACGGTCTCGGCCGTCGGGTTGGCCTTGAAGCGCCTGAGAAGGTTGTTCGCCTCGACATCGTCCGGGTCGGCGCGCAGGTAGTCGCCCCGCACCTCGTGGAACCCCGGGACGGTCACCTTGCCGGCCCGCATGAGCCGGGCCAGCTCCTGGGCGCGGAAACGGCGACCGTCCTCGAGCTCGAAGATGCCGAACCTCCTGAGCTTCTTCGAGTACTCGGCCGAACGCATCTTGGCGGAGATCGGCACGACGAGGATCTGGGCGAGGAAGACCATGTTCCCGGTCACGACCACCAGCGAATCCGGGGTGGCGTCGACCCGCAGGGAGCCGACATCGGTGTCGTCGTCCAAGGCGTCGGACAGCTTGGCCAGCGAGGCGCCGAGCGCGTTGGCGAGACCGTCGCGGATCGTGTTCGGCGCGTTGTCGATCTCGGTGTCGCCGTTCCACGCCTTCTGCACGACCGTGAGCCACAGGCCGATCCCGATCAGCGTCGCCGATCCGAGCCCCGTGAACAGCAGCACACCCGCGAGCGCGGTCACGAACCACTTGAAGATGTCGAAGAACAGCTCGTCGCTGTCGTCGACGTCCACGACGATTCCCGACGTGTCGAACGCCATCACGGTCGTGCCCCGCACCAGGGACGGCACCATCGGTCCGCGGAACGTGAAGTCGACGTCGGGAAGGGCGGTCACCGCCCGGAAGCCTCTGCCGTCCACGGAGATGGCGTCGTCCGTCATCGCCATGGTCAGGTCGGTGATGGTGGCATCGTCGACCTCCTTGCCCCGCCGGCCTGCCGCGCCCGCCTCCAGCATCTGGTCGAGGAACGTGCGGCTGCAGGCGATGCCCAGGCCGGTCCGTTCCGCCACGAAGCTCTGCTTCAACGCGGGTTCGGCGCTCGTGCCGGGGAGACCGACGAGGCACGCGAAGGCGTCGACGGTCGCCACCTCCGGGCCCACGCCGGCGCCGGTCGCGGGCGCGCCCGGCATCAGCTGGAGCGACACCGGCCAGGCCGATGGATCAGGGCGCGTCGCTTCGTCGGGGAAGACGGTCTTGTTGAGCCCGAGGACCAAGGGACCGGCGAGGTCGATGCGGACGCCGGCGAGCAGGTCGGCGATCGCCTGATCGGCGAAGGCGGCGTCGAGGTCGGCAGCGGTGACCGGGGTGGCGGGGGTGCCGTCGGCGCCCTGGTACTCCAGCCCGACGACCGGTAGCGGCGACGGCGGCTCCGTGGAACCGGGGTCGGCGACGTCGGCTACGTGGACCAGCCCGAGCTTGGCCTTGGCGTCGAGGGCGAAGGTCGCGATCGGAGTGGAGTCCGGTGGTGTGCCCTCCCTTCGGGCCTCGATGGTGCCCGTCAGCACGAGGCGGGTGTACGGCGCGGCGGTGCTGGAGGCCGCCATCTCGAACCGGGGCCGGTCCAGGAGCACGGTGATGTCGAGCACGGTCGACCCGACCGTCCGCTTCATGGTCAAGCGTGTCGTCAACGTGCCGAGGCGGGCCAGCTCACCGATGTAGTCGTCGATCACCGATGTGGCGACACCCACCCCCGCGATCGCGCTGCCAAGGTCAACCTGCATGGTCCCCCCCGGGATGGCTCGGCCACCAGCGTCGCGCCGCATCGGGCGGACCGCCACATGGATCCGAGGGGCCTCGCCCGCCCTGCCTTCTTCTCCCCGGCTCCAGCCCCCTTCTTCGTCTCCGCTTCTGGACGTGTCAGCACCGCCATAGCGGTGCTGACACCTCCAGAACACCGAGGGGACGGGTCAGCACGTCAGCGCCCGGACCGCCACCGCACCAAGCAGGTCACCGAGCAGAAGGCGACGTCCTCCCCATCGACGTCCGGGACGACGTAGGGGGAGTTCGCCGACACCGGCATGCCGCACACGGGGTCCGTCCGACCCGGTGGGTCGCCGCCGTCGTGGAGATAGCGCATCTCGGATCGCCACCGGTAGCGACTGGGGACGCCGCCCTGGCCGTCGACGGCTTCGAGGATCCCGGCTGAGGTGAAGCGACGCAGAGCCTGCTCGGCCTCATGGTGGTCGACTCGCGCCTCGCGAGCAACGACGCCGACGGTCCAATCGTTGCTGGCCGAGCCGGCGATCACCCAGAAGACCGCCCGTTCGACGTCTGTGGCGATGTGGGCGCCCAGGAAACGGGAGAACGCCCTATCGGTTCGGTCCGCCGAATCGTGGGGATCGTCGTGGTCCGGTGCTGACATCAGCGAACCTCATGGTCGTCGGCGTCCATCTCGCCGCTTCGTCAACGTGCGGCCTCGACCGCGAGGATTGCGCGCCCACGGGTTCTCGCCATCCGAGCCGCCTACGGATCGGGACTCGAGCCACGCGCAGGCCGTCCACGCGGTCCGTCGAGGCTCCGAGGTGACGCAAGCAGCCGTGCTTCCGTACTGCGACCGGATACTGCGTTCGCACCCCGGATGCGACGATCGTCCCCAGGGGGCCGTGGCCGCGATGTTTGGTAACCCCGGTCCTTCCGAGCAACGTCCCAACGGAGGACCCCATCCATGAGCGACCTCGCATCCTGCGCCGAAGCCGTTGTGCCCTCCACGGCCCTGCCTGAGGAAGAGCTGGCACGGCTCGATTCGTGGTGGAGAGCGGCCAACTACCTCTCCGCCGCCCAGATCTACCTGCTGGCCAACCCGCTGCTGAGGGAGCCGCTGCAGCTGGACCACATCAAGCCGAGGCTCCTCGGCCATTGGGGTACCTGCCCCGGACTGAACCTCGTGTACGCCCACCTCAACCGCGTGATCCTCGCCCGCGACCTCGACGTCGTCTACGTCTGTGGGCCGGGCCACGGCGGTCCCGCGATGGTGGCCAACACCTACCTCGAAGGCACCTACACCGAGCTCTATCCGCACGTCACCCGCGACGTCGACGGGCTCACCGCGCTCGTCCGCCAGTTCTCGTTCCCCGGGGGCATTCCGAGCCACGCCGCACCGGAGACGCCCGGCTCGATCAACGAAGGGGGCGAGCTCGGGTACGCACTGGTCCACGCGTACGGCGCGGCGCTCGACAACCCGGAGCTGATCGTGGCGTGCGTGATCGGCGACGGAGAGGCCGAGACCGGCGCGCTGGCGGCGTCGTGGCACTCCAACAAGTTCCTGAGCCCGGCCACCGACGGGGCGGTGCTGCCGGTGCTTCACCTCAATGGCTACAAGATCGCCAACCCGACGGTGCTCGGTCGGATCCCAGTGAGCGAGCTCTGCCGGCTGCTCGAGGGCTACGGGCACCGCCCGCTCATCGTCAGCGGCGACGACCCTGAGGCGATCCACCAGCAGATGGCCGCGACGCTCGACGTGGCGCTCGACGAGATCGACCGCATCCAAAGCGGGTGGCGCTCCGGCCGGGACAGGACCCGCCCGCGGTGGCCGATGATCGTGCTGCGGACGCCCAAGGGCTGGACCGGCCCCGGTCACGTGGATGGCGTCCAGATCGAAGGGACGTTCCGGGCCCACCAGGTTCCGCTCGCGGGCCTGGCCGACAACCCTGAGCACCTGCGGGCCCTCGAGGATTGGCTCCGCAGCTACCGGCCGGAGCAGCTGTTCGACGACGCCGGCGCACCGAACGAGGTCGTGCGCTCGCTCGCGCCCGCCGGTGACCGGCGCATGGGCGCGAACCCCCACGCCAACGGCGGAAGGCTGCTGCGCGATCTCGTGCTGCCGGACTACCGGGCCCGCGCTGTGGACGTGCCCACTCCCGGTTCGACCACCTCCGAGGCGACGCGGGTGCTCGGCTCGTGGCTGCGTGACGTGATGGAGGCCAACG
Source organism: Actinomycetota bacterium (assembly GCA_016185275.1). Classification (GTDB taxonomy): domain Bacteria; phylum Actinomycetota; class Acidimicrobiia; order Acidimicrobiales; family Iamiaceae; genus JACPNX01. Next base: position 38,230 of record JACPNX010000009.1, read on the forward strand.
GCGACCGCCGCAACTTCCGCGTCGTCGGGCCCGACGAGACCGCGTCGAACCGCCTCGGCGCGCTGTTCGAGGTGACCGAGCGCGCGTGGATGGGTCAGTCAGAGCCGGGCGACGAACACCTCTCGCCAGACGGGCGGGTCATGGAGGTGCTGTCCGAGCACCTGTGCCAGGGCTGGCTCGAGGGGTACCTCCTCACCGGTCGACACGGTCTGTTCAATTGCTACGAGGCGTTCATCCACATCGTCGACTCGATGCTGAACCAGCATGCGAAGTGGCTGAAGGTGAGCCGCGACATTCCCTGGCGCCGACCGATCGGCTCCCTGAACTACCTCCTCACGAGCCATGTGTGGCGCCAGGACCACAACGGCTTCTCACACCAGGACCCCGGCTTCATCGACCACGTCGTCAACAAGAAGGCGGCGATCGTCCGGGTGTACCTGCCGCCCGACGCCAACACCTTGCTGTCGGTCATGGACCACTGCCTCAGGAGCCGTCACTACGTCAACGTGATCGTGGCCGGCAAGCAGCCCGCTCCGAACTGGCTCTCCGTGGACGAGGCGGCTGCCCACTGCGCTCGTGGCATCGGCATCTGGGACTGGGCCTCCACCGACGGTGGCGCCGATCCCGATGTGGTGCTCGCCTGCGCGGGCGACGTGCCGACCCTCGAGGTGCTGGCGGCGACGGACCTGCTGCGCCAGCACCTACCCGACCTGCGCGTGCGGGTGGTCAACGTCGTCGATCTCATGCGGCTCCAGCCGGAGAGCGAGCACCCGCATGGTCTGTCGAAGCGGGACTTCGACGCCCTCTTCACGCTCGATCGGCCCGTGATCTTCGCGTACCACGGATACCCGACGCTGATCCACCGGCTCACGTACCGCCGGGCCAACCACGCCAACATCCACGTCCGTGGCTACAAGGAGGAGGGCACGACCACGACACCGTTCGACATGGTGATGCTCAACGACCTCGACCGCTTCCGGCTCGTTGTCGACGTGATCGACCGCGTCCCGTCGCTCGGGCTGGCGGCGACCCGCACCCGCCAGGACATGATCGATCGACGGATGGCGGCTCGGGCGTACACCAGGAGCATCGGGGAGGACGAGCCCTCGGTGCGTGACTGGACCTGGCCCGGCTGACGTGCGGATCCTCGTCGTCAACAGCGGCTCGAGCAGCCTCAAGCTCAGGCTGGTGGACGGTCGCGACTCCGTCGCAGGCCGGGCCGACCTTCCACCGGTGGACTTGGCGGGCGACGCAGCGATCGGTTCGGCGATCCGTGGTCTCGGCCCCTTCGAAGCCGTCGGACACCGGATCGTGCACGGCGGGCTGACCTATGGCGCCCCGGTCCTCATCGACTCGGCCGTCCGGCGCGAGCTCGAACGGCTCTCGTCGATGGCGCCGCTCCACCAACCACCTGCCGTGCGGGCGGTCGACATCGTGGCTGCAGCGTCGGACGTGCCGGCGGTGGCCTGCTTCGACACCGCCTTCCACGCGGGGATGCCAGCCGCAGCGTCCACGTACGCGGTGCCCCGGTCGTGGCGGGAGGACCTCGGTGTACGCAAGTACGGCTTCCACGGTCTGGCCCACGCGTGGACTTCGCGTCGAGCGTCCGAGATGCTCGGTGAGCAGGGGCCGTCGGCGCGGCTCGTCACGTGCCACCTTGGTGCGGGCGCTTCGCTCGCGGCCGTGGTCGGCGGTCGCGGCGCCGACACGACCATGGGCTTCACGCCGCTCGACGGACTGGTCATGGCCACGCGCTCGGGCGCCGTCGACCCGGCTGTCGTGCTGTGGCTGCAGAACCACGCCGGCATGCACCCTCATGAGATCGGTGACGCACTCGAGCACCGGTCCGGGCTGGCGGCCATGGCGGGCACGCCCGACATGCGGGTCGTGCTCGATCGTTCGAGCCGCGGGGATGATGATGCGAGCCTGGCTGTCGAGGTGTACCTCCATCGGCTCCGAACCGGCATCGGGTCGATGGCCGCAGCCGCGGGCGGCATCGACGCCCTGGTGTACAGCGGCGGCATCGGCGAGCACGCGCCTGAGGTGCGCGAGCGCGTCGCCACGGGTCTGGAGTTCCTCGGCATCACGGTCGATCCGCAGCGCAACCGAGCCGCCGTGCCGGACACCGAGATCACCGGTACAGGGCCCGTCAGGGTCTTCGTCATCGCGGCGCGTGAGGACCTCGAGATCGCACGAGCGGTAGGGGCCACGCTGAGCGCGGAGACTGGGTGAACCTGCGTTCGCCCGCCTTCTTCTTCTCCGCTTCTGGAGGTGCGGGCACCGCTCTGGCGGTGCTGACACCTCCAGAACGACGATGCCAACGCCGATGCCGACGGCGACCCTGCCCGCAGTGCGCCTCCGACGGAAGGTGGAGCGCGCGCCAAGGATCCACCCAGGTTCCCGTGGCACTGTGGCCCGGATGGGTTCGAGCGCCATCCGCCGCCGGCGCCGCCGGGTGACCTTCACGTCCGCCGCCGTCCTCACCGTCGTGGCCGTCGTGTCGGTGTGGCGCGGCGTCTCCGAGCCGGCGTCGCGCGCCCCGATGACCGTGTCGCCGGCGCGCACGCCGGTGACTTCCCCGTCGGCGGTGGTGTTCGGCGACCGGCTCATCGTCGAAGGGCTCGGCGCCTTCACGGCGGCGGAGGTGGCGCGGCTCGGGCGTGCCGTCCCCGAGCCGCCCGTACCGGTCACGGTGACCGAGCTGCTGGTCACGCCTCGTTCGGGCGACGGCCAGGTTCCCCTGGCGACGATGATCGTCGACGGCGCCCGGTACGCGAGCGCCGCGGCCGAGCCGACGCTGGCTGCGGAGCTGTCCCGTGGCGCGGTCGTGTCCCGCAGCGCCGCCCGGATGCTCGGCGTGGTGGCCGGCGATTCACTGCGCCCGGCGTCGGGCGGCTCGCTGGCGATCTCGGCCGTCGTCGACGACGCGCTGCTCGGCGGTCACGAGGTGCTCTTGGGTCGCACCGCTGAAGGCACCTCGCCGCTCGGGCTGGCCGACGACGTCGACTACGTGATCGTCCGGGCCACGGCGACGGCGCGCGCGGACACGGAGTCGGCCATCCGTGCCGCGCTGCCCGACCGGAGGCTGCGGTTCACGGTGCCACAACTCGACGCGTACTTCTCGCCGTCGGCCACCGTGCTGTCGCAGAGCCAGGTGCAGGCACGCTTCGGCATGTTGCGGTTGCGCCAGGACGGCAACGGGTTCACCGTCGACCCGGCCTGGGTCGCCGCCAACATCGCCGAGCGATCGGTGCCCCTCCTGGGGCGCGTGACCTGCAACGCGAAGGTGCTGCCCGCGCTCGGCGCGGCCATGGCCGAGCTGGCGAGGCGAGGTCTGAGCGACCTGGTCGAGACCGCCGACTTCGCCCGCCAAGGCGGCTGCTGGAGCGTGCGCACGGTGCGCGACGGCTCCGCCGTCTCGCGCCACACGTGGGGGATCGCCGTCGACATCAACGTCGCCCACAACCCTCTCGGCGCCACGCCTCGTCAGGACCCTCGGCTGGTGGCGGTGATGGAGCGCAACGGCTTCACGTGGGGCGGTCGCTGGTTGCGACCGGACGGCGCCCACTTCGAGTGGGTGGGGACGACCACCAAGCCACTCGCTCGGCCGGCGTAGGCCGCGCCTGGGTCCGGACCGCCGGGCTCGGCCGGGCCAGGCCGCGCCTGGGTCCGGACCGCCAGAGGGCGCGTGAGGCGGCCGTCGGTGCGTGGGCGTCGAGCTCGCCCGAGCGCACTCGGGCCGACGGCCGCCGCCTATCGTCCTGGCGATGTCCGACTACGTCATCCCCGACCCCGAGCCCAAGGAGATCGACGAGAAGCTCTCGATCGAGCTCCGCCACCTCGCCCAGAACGCCGTGCTCAAGGGCCGGCCGTCGGGTGAGGAGAAGTGCGAGAACTGCCTCTACTACCTGGAGAACACGGCGGACGTCTCGTACTGCTGGCATCCGAAGCTGCGCATCCTCGTCGGCGCCGAGTGGTGGTGCCAGTGGTGGGAGAAGATCCCCGAGGCCTCGTGAGCGAGCGGGTGAGCCACTCGTGAGCGGCCCCGCCTACACGACCTCGCGCAGCCGCCCGGTCTCGATCTCGTAGACGAACCCCCGTATGGCGTCCCGATGAGGGACGAATGGGCTGGCCTTGATGCGGGCCATCGACTGGCGCACGTCGGCATCGACGTCGGGGAACGCCTCGAACGTGAACGGCGGTCGCACGCCGGTCTCCGCCTCGATCCGCGCCCGCAGGTCGTCGTCGCGGAAGGTCAGCATCCCGCAGTCGGTGTGGTGTACGAGCATGATCTCCGTCGTTCCCAGGAACCGTTGAGAGATCACGATCGACCGGATGGCGTCGTCGGTGACGACGCCGCCGGCGTTGCGGATGATGTGGACGTCGCCCTCACCGATGCCGAGCAGTCCGTACAGGTTGAGGCGCGCGTCCATGCAGGCGACGACGGCGAGGCGTAGGGCCGGCGCCTTGGACGCGCCTGCGGCCTCGAAGTCGCGGGCGTACCGCTGCGAGTTGGCGATGAGGTCGTCGACGGTGCTCACGGATCGACCGATGTAGCACCCCGCGACTGCCGGGCCCAACACGGGCGCCGCCCGTCGAGCGAGCGGAGCCGGCGCGCACCGGCCCGTCGGACGCGCCGGTCAGTCGCCGGTGCGGATGGCGGAGACTCGAACTCGAGGACGACCTTCTCGCTCACCAGCACGCCGCGGTCTCCAGTGGGGCCGTGACCGCAGTCGTCGCCGCGGCAGGGTTGCCTCGTCGCCACCGCCCTCGTCGATCTTCGCTGTTTGTCCGGATGAATGTGCGGATAGGGCCACGAGCGACAGCGACACGCGGTCGTTGTAGTACGTCACGCCCGAAGGAGCACCCATGCCTCATGCCACGGCGATGGGGAGCGGCACCCAGGCCGCTCTCGACTGCCACACCGTCTGCTTGGAGACGGTGACGCACTGCCTCACCAAGGGAGGCGATCACGCCCGACCGGACCACATCGTGCTGTTGCTGGACTGCGCCGAGATCTGCCAGACCGCAGCGAACTTCATGACCCGCGACTCGGAGCTGCACGGCCTCACGTGCCGGGTGTGCGCCGAGATCTGCGAGAGCTGCGCCCAGTCCTGTGAGCAGCTCGGCGACGACGATGAGATGCGGCGCTGCGCCGAGGCCTGCCGCCGCTGTGCCGAATCCTGCCGGGCGATGGCGGCATGAACGGCCCCGTGTCCAACACCGAAGGCAGGTCAGCTCGAGGCCGCTCGTTCATGAGGCGCGGACTGGCGATGCGGCGGACGACGTCGGTCATCGTGGTCACGGCTGCGCTCGTTCTCGGCGTGCCGACGCTGCTTTCTGGCCAGGCAGCAGGATCTGGCCGAGGCGGGCGAGACGGCAACCGAGGACAGGTCGCCCCGACCGTTCCGATCACGCCCAGCGTCGCCACCTATCAGGGCGAGAAGAACGGCGACACGCGCATCTTCCGCCTCACGGCAACCGAGTTCCAGCAGCAGCTCGCCACGTTCCCGATCAGGAACGCCACCGTCTGGGGCTGGCAGGTCACCGGCCGGCCGGAGACCCGCTCCACGCCCGGACCGACCCTGGTCGCCTACGAGGGCGAACGGATCCAATTCGTCGTGACCAACAACCTTCCGCAGCCGACGAGCCTGCACCCCCACGGCACTCACCAGCCGAACGAAAACGACGGCGTCGCGGGGATCAACTTCGACCCCATCAACCCGGGCGAAACCCGCACGTACACGCCCTACAGGCCCGGGCACGCCGGGACCTTCGCCTACCACACCCACACCAACACCGCGACCCAGGAGCCTCGCGGCGTCGTCGGGCTGATCACGATCCTGCCCCAACGGGTGGCGTGGATGGACAAGCCGAACGTCGACATCGGGATGACCCTGCAGACGTTCAACCCGGACGGCCCCGACGCCGACGACACCACGGTGCCCGGCGAGGGCGGCAAGATGCTGAACCCCTCCGACGAGGGCGGCCTGATCGCCCCGATGCCCGATGACCGCGGGATGTTCCCGTTCTTCACCATCAACGGCAAGACCGGCGACGCCTCGAACACCGGCGTGCCAGGTGCACCGAACGGGCCCATCAAGGTCAACCAGGGCGACCTCGTGCAGATCCGCCTCTACAACGCCTCGAGCATGAGCCACGCGATGCACATGCACGGCACGGATATGACGGTCGTGGACATCAACGGCCATCCCGTCAGTCCCCAGACGGTGACCGCGAAGGCGATCGCACCCGGAGAGTTCTTCACCGTGCGGTTCCGGGCCAACAACCCCGGCACGTGGATCTTCCACTGCAGCTTCCCGGGTCACCAGGCGAACGCCGGGAAGTCCGGCTTCCAGGGTGCGCCAGTCGGGATGACCCGGATCATCCAGGTCGGCAACGCTGCACCCGTCCCCGCCGCCTACTTCGGGCCGCCTTCCTGATCCGCCAGCGCGCCGCTGACCGGGCCGCAGCCATCGCGCCGCGGCCCGGTCAGCGACCAGGCATGCCTCGATGAGCTCCATCGCACCGGTGACATCTTCCGGGTCCGGTGCGCAGACCGCGACGGGCGTCAAACCGGGGGACCGCTCGGGGGCGTCGCCCTCGCCGAGGCCGAGCGGTCGTCGTCCGCGGTGCTCACGGACCGACCGATGGAGCGCCCCTGCGACCGCCGGGCCCAACACGGGCGCCGCCAGTCGAGCGAGCGGAGCCGGGCACCGGCGGGCCCGGCGCCCGGCTCCGAGTCGAGTCAGTCGCCGGTGCGGATGGCGGAGACGTCGAACTCGAGGACGACCTTCTCGCCGACGAGCACGCCGCCCGCCTCGAGCGGGGCGTTCCAGGTGATGCCCCAGTCCTTGCGGTTGACGGTCGTCGAGCCCTCGAAGCCGACGCGGTGGTTGCCGAACGGGTCGACCGCGGCACCGGTGTGCTCGAACTCGACGCTGACGGGCTTGGTGACACCCTTGAGGGTCAGGTCACCGGTGACCCGGTAGCGGTCGTCACCCGTACGCTCGACGCCGGTCGAGACGAAGGTGATCTGCGGGTACTGGTCCATCGAGAAGAAGTCGTTGCTGCGCAGGTGACCGTCACGATCGGCGTTGCCGGTGTCGATGCTCGCTGCGGTGATCGTGAGGTTCAGCTTGGACTTCGTGGGGTCGTCGGCGTCGAAGAAGCCCGAGCCCTCGAACTCCTTGAAGCTGCCACGCACCTTGGTGACCATGGCGTGGCGGGCGACGAAGCCGATGCGGCTGTGGGCCGGGTCGATCGTGTAGCTGCCGGTGAGGGTGGAGGTGTCGGTGGCGGGACTGGTCGACGACATGGCGGATCTCCTCGGGGGAAGTTGGTTGACACATCCCCCAACCAAGATGACGTGTCCACTATTCCGGGCTGGTCGTCACCTAGGCTGATCACCGTGGAAGAGACCCGTTGGCTGGACGATCGCGAGGCGCGGGCATGGCGGGCGCTGCAGCTCATGCACATGAGGCTCAACGGCGAGCTGAGCCGCCTGCTCGCAGCCGACTCCGAGCTGTCGTACCAGGACTATTCAGTGCTCGTCGCGCTCACCGACGCACCCGAGGGCACCATGCGGATGTTCGAGCTCGGGCGGATGCTCGGCTGGGAGAAGAGCCGGGTGTCGCACCAGATCACGCGCATGACGGCGCGGGGCCTCGTCCGCAAGCGCCGTTGCGGCGGAGACCGTCGGGGCGCCTTCGTCACCGTGACGGCCCGCGGTCGCAAGGAGCTGGCCGCTGCGGCGCCCGGGCACGTGGATGCGGTGCGGCGGCTGTTCATCGACCGGCTCACACCGCGCCAGCTCGACCAGATCGCCTCGGCCGCGGAGCGGATCCTCGCCGCCATCGACGAAGCCTGCGACGGCTCCGCGCCCGACCCGGCCGGTGGCGGCGACCGATGACCTTCGCGCCTCGCGGTCGTCTGCCGTCCTGGTAGGAACGACCCGGCTTCAGGAGGCGACCATGCCCAGGATCATCCCCAACCTCTGGTTCGACACGGAGAGCGAGGAGGCGGCCGAGTTCTACGTGTCGATCTTCCCGAACTCGACGGTCAAGACCGTGACCCACTACGGCGAGGCCGCCGCGGTGGCGCCGGGGTGACGCCGGCTCGGCCGGCCCCGTCAGGAGCGGGCGCGGCGGGTGGCCCGGTCGGCTGGCGGGTCGAGGGCGGCGTCGAAGACGGCCGTGACGTCGGCGCCGTAGGTGAGCGCCGCCTCCCGGCCGAACTGCACGAGCGACATGAGCAACGAGAGCATGATCGCCACGATGCCGTTGGCGATCTGCGTGGCATCGATGTCGTCGCGCACCGCGCCCGACACCTGCTGAGCCCGGATCAGCTCCGCGCAGGCCTTGCGTAGCTCGGCCAGCGCCGGGATCTCGAGGACCCGCGTGGTCACGTCCGGCTCGAGCCCCGACAGCAGGCGCCGCGCCATCGGGTGGCGCTCGACCGCCTCCAGGAGCGTGAAGACGAGCCGCTCGCCCCACCCCGCACCGGCCACGTCGAGCGCGGCGAGCCCCTCGTTGATGACGGCTGCGGCGTCCTCGTCCACCGCCGCGAGGAACAGCGCCTCCTTGTTGGGGAAGTACGCGTACGCGACGGTGCCGCCCACGCCCGCGTCGCGGGCGATGTCGGCGACCGACGTCGAGCGGAAGCCCTCACGGCCGAAGCGGGCGATGGCGGCCCGCAGGATCGCGTGGCGCGTCTGCTCACCCTTGGTCGCCGCCGAGCCCGGCGCATCTCCCCGGCCGGTGGCCGGCCGTGCCGGCACCGCCTTCGGGCGCGCCGCGATGCGGGCGCGTGGGGTCGGGTTGCCGCTGCTGCGCCGTGAGGTCCTGGCTCTCGCCATGTGACGACTGTACCAGGAATCTGAAGAACTGAGGGATTGAGTCAAACGCTCAGATCCTCTACCATGCACGTCGATGACCTCCACCACGAGCACTCCCCCCAGGACCGTGCCGACCCGCCGCATCTCCTTCGACGAGTCGCTGCGCGACATCCCCAAGCACTTCGCGGCCGACGGCGATCTCATCCTCAGCCACATCGCCGCCAACCTGTCGGCCGTGTTCCCCGACGGTGAGGACTTCTTCGTCCGCTCGGTCCGTCATTTCAGGGACCAGGTCGCCGATCCCGAGCTGAAGCGCCAGGTGGCCGGCTTCATCGGCCAAGAGGCGATCCACGGCCGCGAGCACCGGGCCTTCAACGACCACCTCCAGCGCCTCGGCTATCCAACCAAGCGGGTCGAGCGGTTCACGAAGTGGGGTCTCGAGACCAGGGAACGTCTGCTGCCGCCGATCTCCAACCTGGCCGCCACCGCCGCCCTCGAGCACTTCACGGCCACGCTGGCCGAGCTCCTGCTGTCCGACGAGGAGACGCGCCGCCTGTTCGGCGCGCCGGAGGTGCGCAACCTCTTCCTGTGGCACGCCCTCGAGGAGTCCGAGCACAAGGCCGTCGCCTTCGACGTCTACCAGGCGATGGGCGGCAGCGAGCGCCTGCGCACGCTCACCATGAACCTCCTCACCGTCGGGTTCCTCGGCGGCATGACCGTGCAGGTGGCCCTGTCGATGCTCGGCGACCGGGACACCTACCGACCGCGCGCCCTCGTGAAGAGCCTGCGCCGCCTGCGCCGTTCGCCCATCGTCAGCAAGGAGCTGTGGGACCGGCTGCGCGACTACAACCGCAAGGGCTTCCACCCCGACGACCGAGACACCTCCGAGCTGATCGAGCGCTGGCGCCGCGAACTGTTCGGCGGGCAGGGCATCCTGAACGAACGGCTCGTCACCCGCGAGCCCGCGACGGCGCCCGCCGCCTGAAGGAGCACGCACCCGTGGAGCACCTGGACGTCCTCGTCGTCGGCGCCGGCCTGTCCGGTGTGGGCGCGGGCTACTACGTGAAGTCGAAGTGCCCGTGGGCCAGCTTCGCCGTGTTCGAGGCGCGCGGCGCGATGGGCGGCACCTGGGACCTGTTCCGCTACCCGGGCATCAGGTCCGACTCGGACATGTTCACGCTCGGCTACTCCTTCCGACCGTGGGACGGCGAGAAGTCGATCGCCGACGGCGGGTCGATCCTCCGGTACATCCAGGACACGGCGAGGCAGACGGGGGTGGAGGAGCACATCCGCTACCACCACCGCGTCCTGCGGGCCGAGTGGTCCACCGACGAGGCCCGCTGGCACGTCACCGCCGAGCGCACCGACACGGGCGAGACGGTCCACCTCACGTGCGGGTTCGTGTTCTCGTGCAGCGGCTACTACCGCTACGACCACGGCTACCTGCCCGACTTCGCCGGCATGGAGCGGTTCGCGGGCACGCTCATCCACCCGCAGCACTGGCCCGAGGACTTCGACGCGGCGGGCAAGCGGATCGTGGTCATCGGCAGCGGCGCCACGGCCATCACGCTGATCCCGTCCCTCGCGGCGACCGCCGCGCACGTCACGATGCTCCAGCGCTCACCCAGCTACGTCACCTCGGTCCCGGCGCAGAACCCGATCGCCGACCTGTTGCGCAAGGTGCTGCCCGAGCGGTGGGCCGGCCCGGCCGTGCGCTGGGCGCTGGCCCTGTTGACCCAGGCCTTCTACCAGCTGAGCAAGCGACGCCCGGCGTTGGTGAAGAAGATGCTGCGCAAGGGCCTCGAGCGGCAGCTGCCGGCGGGCTACGACATCGACACGCACTTCACGCCGCGCTACGACCCCTGGGATCAGCGCCTGTGCGTCGTGCCCGACGGCGACCTCTTCGCCGCCATCAGCGAGGGCCGTGCTTCGGTCGTGACCGACCACATCGACACCTTCACGGAGAACGGCATCCGGCTCCGGAGCGGCGCCGAGCTCGAGGCCGACGTGGTCGTGACGGCCACCGGGCTCGACCTGCTGTTCATGGGCGGCATCGAGCTGCTCGTCGACGGCAACAAGGTCGACGCCGGCAGCAGCCTCACCTACAAGGGGATGATGCTCGAAGGCGTGCCCAACGCGGCGTTCGCCTTCGGCTACACGAACGCGTCGTGGACGCTCAAGGCCGAGCTCACGTGTGCCTACGTGGCCCGCGTCCTCAACCACATGCGGGCCGTCGGCCAGCGCCAGGTGACCGCAGTGAACCGCGACGCCACCGTGGTGCCCGAGCCCTTGCTGGGCCTGTCGTCGGGGTACGTGCAGCGCTCGATGCACAAGTTCCCCAAGCAGGGCTCGCGCTTCCCGTGGCAGGTGTACCAGAGCTACCTGAAGGACTACCGGGCGCTGAAGCTGAGCGACGTGGAGGACGACGCGCTCGTCTACTCCAACCCGGCGGTGCCGGCTCACGCGCCGGAGCCGGCCGCGGCCTGACCCGCCCCGGCCGCCCGTTCCGACCGCCGGAGCGGCGCGGTGTCAGCCCCTGCGGCCCAGGAAGCCGAGCAGCCGGGTCTGCAGGTCGGCGCCGCCGGGGACCGGAACCTCGGGACCGAACACCGCAGGGCTGCGCATGCCGTCGGGGAACTCGTGTGCGTCTTCCCAGGCCCGCTGGACCTCGTCGGCGGGCAGGCGTGCATCGAGTCCTGCCGCGGTGGCGAGGTCCCAGCGGTGGATGAGCAGGTCGAAGGAGATGAAGCGGTCGACCACCTCGGCGAAGGTGACCTGGCCGAGCGAGCCCTCGAAGCTGGCGCCGGCCGCCTGCGGGTCGCGCAGGTGGGCCTCCACCGCGGTGCGGGCCGCGGCGAACGCAGCGGTCGGGTCGTCGCCGACCGAGGGGAGGTCGCCGAGTGATCGACCCACCAAGCCCTCGAACATCTCGTGGGTCTCGACGACATGGGCCACCACGGCACGGGCGTCCCAGCCCTCGCACGGAGCGGGCGACGACCAGCGCTCCCCGGGCACGGCGGCGACCGTGGCGGCGAAGGCGTCGGCGAGGCGGGCGTAGCGGTCGGCGACGTCGGTCATCCCCCGATGGTCCCCGATGAACGGCTCTGCGTCTTGAACGAATGCGACCTACCATCGCCGGCGCATGGTCCGGCCGGTCGAGGACGACGCGCGGGGGATCGTGGCACCGGATCTCGGGCTGACTCACTTCCGCCTCGAGCGGTTCCCACCGTCGCCATCCGTCGGCCGGTTCGTCGACCGCTACTGGGTCGTGACGTGGGACCGGTGCGGCCAGCCGCCCTACACCCAGCACGTGCTCGCCCACCCGGTCGTCAACATCTCGTTCGTGGACGGCGGACCGGGGATCGTGCACGGTCCGACCACCCGGCTCGGCTCGCGCACCCTGGTCGGGGCGGGCCGGGCGCTGGGAGTCATGTTCCGGCCGGCCGGGTTCCGGCCGATGCTCCGGCGGTCGATGTCGACCATCGTCGACGCCGACGTCCGGCTCGGCACGGTCCTCGGCGCGGCGGCGGCCGGCGTCGCCGCGGCGGTAGCTCGAGCCTCTGGCCCCGAGGACATGGCCATGGTGGTCGACGGTGCGCTCCGTTCGCTGGTGCCGCACGGCCGCCGGTCGTCCGAAGCGACGACCGAGCTGGCGGAGCAGATCGCGGCCGACCCGGCTTGCCGGCGGGTCGAGGCGCTGGCCGCCGGGCAGGCGGTGTCGGTGCGCCAGCTCCAACGGCGCTTCGCCGACCACGTCGGGCTGAGCCCCAAGGCCGTCATCCGGCGGTACCGGCTCTACGAGGCGGCCGAACGGGCCCGAGCCGGGCCCGCAGTGGACTGGGCCGCGCTGGCCGCCGAGCTCGGCTACAGCGACCAGGCGCATCTGACCCGCGAGTTCACCGACCTGCTCGGGCTGTCGCCGGGTCGTTACGTCGCCGCCAACGCCGGGCACGGACCGGTGGCCCGTGAGCGCTGACCAGCCGGGCGGCGACGTCGCCGGTGAAGCCGCGCCCGGCCCGATCCGCCTGCGGCGCGAGCCGCCCCGGTTCCGGCAGGTCGAGGTTCGGCGGACCGGGCGGCTCGGGCCCCGCATGGCGCGGGTGGTGGTGGGCGGGCCGGCCTTCGAGGGCTTCGGGGTCGACGAGCCGGCCGCCAGCGTGAGGGTCCTGATCCCCTCGCCCGGTGACGACGGGCTCCTCCTGCCGGCCTGGGACGGCAACGAGTTCCTGCGCCCCGACGGGTCGCGCCCGATCATCCGCACGCTCACCCCGCGGGCGTTCGATCCGGCGACGCTCGAGCTCGCGGTCGACGTGGTCCTCCACGAGGGCGGTCCGCTGGCGGCATGGGCGCGCTCGACGGAGCCCGGCACGGAGGTCGCGGTGTCGGGTCCGGGGCGGGGCAGCCCGGTGCCCGAGGACGCCTCCGGCTTCCTGCTCGCCGGTGACGAGACCGCCCTCCCGGCCATCAGCCAGCTGCTCGAGGCGCTGCCAGGCGCCCACCCGGTGGAGGTCCACGTCGAGGTGGCCGAGCCGAGCGGTCGGCTGGCGCTCCCCGACCACCCGTCCGCGACGGTCACCTGGCACGACGCGTCGCCGGGCGCGGCACCCGGCGACGCGTTCGTGAACGCCGTGCGCCACGCCCGGATCCCGGCCGGCACGTGGGTGTGGGCGGCCGGGGAAGCCGCGGCCGTGCAGCGGCTCCGCCGGCTGCTGTTCGACGAGCGGGGCCTGGCCCGGAGCGCAGCCTGGATCCGCGGCTACTGGAAGCTCGGCCGAGCCGAGGGCGCTTCCGCCACCGGCTGACCAGGCTGACCGGCTGACCGCCTGAGCGGCCGACCGCCTGACCGGCTGAGCGGCTGAGCGGCCGACCGGCCGAGCGGCTGAGCGGCCGACCGGCTGAGCGGCCGGCGCGGGGTTTCTCGAAGCATCGACCGGCTATGACCTGACAACACGTCGACGAATCCCGGACGCGGCGGCACGGGACGCCGCCACGCTGGCGGGGTAGCGCGACGGCCATGCGGTGGGCGACCGGGGCCGACCTCTGGCTGAGCCGCTGGGTCTTCGAGCGGTTCCTCGCGGGGACGTACCTGATCGCCTTCGTGGTGGTCCGGAACCAGTTCCGGCCGCTGCTGGGCGAGCACGGGCTGCTTCCCGTGCCGCAGTACCTGGCCCGCACCCGGTTCCGCCGGTCGCCGAGCCTGTTCCACTGGCGGTACTCGGACCGGCTGGTCGGTGTGGTGGCGTGGCTCGGGATCGGGGTGGCCGCCGCCCTGCTCGCCGGCCTGCCCCAGGCGGGTCCGGCCGGGGCGTCGATGGTCGCGTGGCTGGTGCTGTGGGCGCTGTACCTGTCCGTCGTCAACGTGGGCCAGACCTTCTACGGGTTCGGTTGGGAGTCGCTGCTGCTCGAGGTCGGCTTCCTCGCCGCCTTCCTCGGCAACGCCGCGATGCGCCCGCCGGTCGCCGTGATGTGGCTGCTGCGGTGGGTGCTGTTCCGCCTCGAGTTCGGAGCCGGGCTGATCAAGCTGCGCGGCGACCCCTGCTGGCGGGACCTCACCTGCCTGCAGTACCACCACGAGACCCAGCCGATGCCCAACCCGTTGAGCTGGCGGTTCCACCGGCTGCCGCCTTGGCTGCACCGGATCGAGGTCCTCGCCAACCACGTCGCCCAGCTGGTCGTGCCGTGGCTGCTGTTCGCACCCGAACCCGTGGCGACGGTCGCCGCGGTGGTCGTCGTCGTCACGCAGTGCTGGCTGGTGCTGAGCGGCAACTTCTCGTGGCTGAACCTGCTCACGATCGCCCTCGGACTCGCCGCCGTCGACGGGTCGCTCCTGGCTCGGCTGCTGCCGGTCGACCCGCCTCGGGCGGCCGGTTCGGGGCCGGCGTGGCACCGCGCGCTGGTCGTCGCCGTGGCGGTCGGCGTGGTCGTCATGAGCTGGTGGCCCGTGCGCAACATGGCGTTGCCGGGCCAGGTCATGAACGCCAGCTTCAACCGGCTGCACCTGGTCAACACGTACGGCGCGTTCGGGAGCATCACGCGGGTCCGCCGGGAGCTGGTGATCGAAGGGACGGCCGCCCGGGCGCTCACCGGCGACGTGGCATGGCGCGAGTACGAGCACAAGGGCAAGCCCGGTGATCCGCGGCGGCGTCCGCCGCAGGTCGCCCCCTACCACCTGCGCCTCGACTGGCTGCTGTGGTTCGTCGCGCTCTCGCCGGCGTACGGCGGGCGGTGGTTCGACGCGCTGCTGGCCAAGCTGCTCGAAGGCGACCGGGCGACGCTGCGCCTGCTGCGCTACAACCCCTTTCCCGACGCGCCCCCGAACTTCCTGCGGGTGCGCCTGTACCGTTACCGGTTCACGACCCGGCCCGAGCGCAAGGCGACGGGCGCCTGGTGGGAGCGCACCCTGGTGGGAGACCTGGTGCCGCCCGTGCGGCGACGGTCGCCTCCGGCGGCTCCGCGCGGTTCGGCCGGCGGGGCCTGAACGGGGTCGCCTCCCGGGTGGTACTGATATCGGGAGCCGGCGGCGACGCCGGGAAGGAGCACAGCGGTGCGAAGCCACGGAGGACGAACGACGACCATGCAGCCCAGCCGGCTCGTGGTGCTGGCGGCAGGGATGGGCTCGCGCCTGCTGCTCGGACCGAAGGCGAGGGCGGGTACGGGGGCGAAACCCCTCACCCGGATCGGCGGGGTGACTCTCCTGGAACGCACGATGGTCGAGGCCCGGCGAGCCGGGTTCGACGAGGTCGTGGTCGTGACCGGCCACAACGCCGAACGGGTCGCGGCTCACGCCCTCGAGGTCAGCCGCCGGCGCGGTGTCCCGCTGCGCCTGGTGCACAACGACCGCTACCGCGACGGCAACGGGTTGTCCGTCCTGGCCGCCACCGACGCGGTGGCCGACGAGCCGTTCGCGCTGGTGATGGCCGACCACGTCTTCGCGCCCGGCGTCCTGGGCCGGCTCCGGTCCACGCCGGTCGGGGGCGACGAGGTCGTCGTGGCCGTGGATCCGTCGCTCGGCCGGGCCGTCGGTGTGGATCCCGCCGACGCCATGAAGGTCTCGGTGAGCGACGGGGCCGTGTGCGGCATCGGCAAGGACCTCGACCGCTACGACGCGTTCGACGTCGGCGCCTTCGTGTGCGGCCCCGCCCTCTTCGCGGCCGTGGAGCGCGCCTCGGCCCGAGGGGACACCTCGCTCGCCGCCGCCGTCCAGATCCTCGCCGACCGGGGTGCCGCCCGCGCGCTGGCCCTCCGGAGCGACGAGTGGTGGTTCGACGTCGACACCCGAGCGGATCACCGCAGGGGCAGCCGGCACCTCCACCGGGGGACCGGCAAGGCGCTCGACGGCGCGGTCGCCGCCCGGGTCAACCGGGCCGTCTCGCAGCGGATCGTCACGCCGGCGCTGCTGCGGGCCGCGCCCGGCATCACCCCGAACCAGGTGAGCCTGCTCGCGCTGGTCGTGGCTCTCGGCGCCACCGGTGCGTTCTTCGCCGGCCGGCCCCTCGTCGCCGGGCTCTTGATCCTGCTGGCCAGTGTGCTGGACGGCAGCGACGGGGAGATCGCCCGCATCGCGTACCGGTCGTCGTCGTTCGGCGCCTTCTTCGACGCCGTGCTCGACCGGGTCGGCGACGGCTTCCTGCTGACGGGCATCGCCGCCTACCTGGCCCGCAGCCCGGACCTCGCCGGCCCGCTCGGGCGCGCGCAGGTGCCCGTCGCCGTCGCCGTGACGGGCCTCGCGCTCGTCGGTCACCTGCTGGTCAGCTACACGACGGCCAAGGCGGCGGTCGACCTCGGGCACCGGTACGAAGGCCGTCTCGTCGGCGGGGGCCACGGGCGCGACCTGCGCCTTCTGGCCCTCACCGCGGGGGCCGTGGCTGCGCCGATCCACGCCGGTTTCCTGCTCGCCGCCGTCGTCGCCATCGCCGTGCTGTGCGCCGGCATCGTCGTCCTCCGGCTGTGGTCGTCGTGGTGGTCCGCCGGCGAGGGGGCGACCTACATCGGCGTCGAAGCCGTCGCCTTCGACTTCGACGGCACCGTGGCCGACACGATGGGCGCGCTCACCGATGCAGCCACCCGCCTGCTCACCGAGCGGCTCGGGCTGCCGGCCGGCGAGGCGCTGCGCCGGTACCTCGCCACGACCGGCGACGACTTCAGGACGCAGCTGGCCGCCATCGCCCCGGGCCACCCCGACCTGGACGCGCTGGCCGCCGACTTCGAGTCCGGCAAGGTCGGCCTCATGGAGCTGTGCCGGCCGTTCGCGGACGGCATCGCCGCCGTCGAACGGCTCCGCCGGGCCGGTCTTCCGGTGCTCGTGTGCAGCAGCACCCGGGCCGAGCTCGTGCAGCGCTACTGCGCCGCCCACGGGCTGGCCGGCGCCGGGCTCACCGTCGACGGGTGGTCGGCGGGCCGGCCGAAGGTGCGCCAGCTGTCGGCGTGGACGGCGGGCATCGGTGTGGCTCCCGACCGCGTCGTGTTCGTCGGCGACTCGCGCCGGGACTCGGCCATCGCCCGCGCCGCCGGCGTCCGGTTCGTCGGGCTGAGCCGCCCGGGGCACCACGACGGCTTCGCGGGGAGCGGCCTGGCGGTGGTGGCGTCGCTGACCGACGTCTCCCGGCGGGTCATCCGCACCCGGCGCCTGCCGGTGCGCATGCCGCAGCCGGGCCCGGCCCTGGCGGCGACGGCCGTCGCCGAAGCTTCACCGCTGGCCGCCGTGCCGTTGGAGGTGGCCGACGTCGTTGGCTCGCACCAGGCGGCGCACCCCGTCGACCATCCGGACGGTCGTGATGGAGCAGTTGGCCACCTCGACGTGGCGGTAGATCTCCGGCCCGGTGCCGAGCGCCCACGCGACGGCGGCCCGGACGACGACGTCGTGGGTGAACACCGCGACGGCTCCCTCGGCGTCTGACGCGGCGCCGGTCAGGTCGTCGAGCAGCTCGCCGACCCGCGTGTTGCAGGCGGCCAGCGTCTCGCGGCCGGCGACGGTCAGCGTGTGCGGCTCGGTCCGCCAGCGGTGCCACTCGTCCGGCCAGCGGCTCGCCACCTCCGTCTCCAGCAACCCCTCCCATGGGCCCACGTGCAGCTCGCCGGCGCGCGCCTCGACCCGCGCCTCGCGGCCGACGCGGTGGGCCAGCGGGGCGGCGGTCTCGCGGGCCCGACGCAAGGGGCTCGTGCAGACGTCGACCACCGGGACCGGCTCGGCGGCGAGCGCATCGGCGACCCGCTCGGCCGCGGTGCGCCAGCCGGGTTCGACGCCCTCGTCCAGCCAGCCCATGACCCGCCGCTCGACGTTCCAGGCGGTCCGGCCGTGGCGGACGAGGTGCACCAGCTGCATGGCGGGAAGCGTGGCGCGGACGGCGGGACGGGGCCAGCCCGCTCGCCGTCGCGGTGCCGTGCCACGGGTGCCGTGCCACGGGTGCCGGGCCCGGCCGGGCGGGCCTACGGTGAGCACCATGACGTCGTCACATGATCAGGCATCGCACCAGGCGGTGGTCGATCTGACAGCCGCCACCGAGCAGACCATGCGGCCCCAGGTCGTCCCCGTCAACGTGTACGAGGCGACCGGCGCTCTGGTCGTGCTGGCACCGCTGCCGGCCGTCCAGGCGAGCGACGTGCACGTCGAGCTGCGCGACCGCAAGCTCCGCTTCTGGGCCCGGCTGCGCAGCGCGGGGGCACGCGACTACCTCGTCCACGAGTGGGACTACGGCGGCTACGAGCGCGAGCTCGACGTGCCCGAGGGCTACGGCCGCGGCCTCGAGGCCTCGCTGGCCAACGGCCAGCTCGCCATCCGGGTGCTCGCCGGGGCGCCCACGGGCGAGCTGTCGGCCCAACCGACGGGCGCCTGAACGCCGGCCGTCTCGCCGCGCGCTACCGGTCCGCGGCGGGAGCCCGGGCCGCGAAGGCGGCCCGGGCCGAGCCGCGCCCCGTGGCGGCCAGCTCGTAGAAGCCGTAGGTGCCGCGCTCGCGCAGCTCACGCGCCGCCTCGACCGTCGCGCCGAGCGCCGCCTGGGAGAACGCGCTTCCGACGGAGATCCGGGCCACTCCGAGCTCGCCCAGCTCCGCGGCGGGAGGTACACCGGGCAGGGCCAGGACGTTGACAGGGCGGTCCGTCGCCTCCACGAGCCGTCGGATCGCGTCCGGCTCCACCAGGGCGGGCACGTAGACGACGTCGGCGCCGGCGGCGACGTAGTCCTGCACCCGCGCGATCGCCTCGTCGAGGTCGCACAGCCCGTGGAGCAAGGCGTCGCAACGGGCGGTCAGGACCAGAGCCACGCCGCCCTTGTGCGCGGCGTCCGCCGCTGCCGCGACCCGCTCGACGGCACGGTCGCGCTCGTAGGCGACGGGCCCGCCGTGGTTCGCGACGTCCTCGATCGAGCAACCGGCGAGACCGGCCGCCCTCGCGCCCTCGATCGTCGCCACCACGTCGTCGACCTCGGGCCCGAAGCCGTCCTCGAGGTCAGCCGAGACGGGCACGTCGACGGCCGCCACGAGAGCAGCCGCGTGGGCGAGCGCCTCCTCGCGTGTGACGGAGCCGTCGAGCCGGCCGAGCGTGGCGGCGAACCCGCTGCTCGTCGTGGCGAGCGCCTCGAAGCCGAGCGACTCCAGGAGCACCGCCGAGCCGACGTCCCACGGGTTCGGCATCAGCAGCGGCGCTCCCGGCCGGTGGAGGTCTCGAAAGCGCGTGGTGATGTCCTCGTGGCTGCTCATGGGGCGACGGTACCGGTCGTCGCCGAGAGCCTCTGGCGGCTTTGCGCCGTGGTGGCCGGCGTCAGACCGCGGGGTCAGACCATGGTCTGGCCGGCGCTGGTGTTGAGGGCTTCGCCGGTGACGGCCGCGGCGTCGGGGGAGAGCAGCCAGCAGATGGCGGCGGCGATCTCCTCGGCGGTCTGGAGCCGGCGCAGCGGGATCTCGCGCTGGAGGTAGGCGTCGAGCCCGGCCGCGCCCCCGAGCAGATCCTTGAACAGACCGCCCGGATTGACGAGGTCGGTGTCGACCGTGCCCGGGCACACGGCGTTCACGGCGATGCCGGAGGGTCCGAGCTCGAGCGCCAACGTCTGCGTCAGCAGGATCACGGCCGCCTTCGCCGAGCAGTAGGCGCCGAGCATCGGAAAGGCCCGCTTGCCGGCCTGGCTGGACACGTTGCAGACCCGCCCTCCCACCCCGGCCGCGACCATGCGGTTCACGCAGGCCTTCGTGACCAGCCAGGTGCCCACCACGTTCACCTCGAGCACGCGGCGGAACTCCGCATCGGGCACGGTCAGGAGCGGTCCCACGCCGAAGCCCGGACCGCTGCCGCCCGCCACGTTGGCCACGAGCGTGACGGTGCCGAGCGCGTCCGTGGCCGCGGCCACGGCGGCCTCGACCGCCTGCGGGTCGGACACGTCGGCGGGCGCGGCGACGGCACGCCGGCCGAGGGCCTCGATCTCGCCCACGACGGCGTCGAGGTCGTCGGAGGTGGCGGTGCCGTGCGCCGGTGCCTCGGCGTAGGGGCGGGCGATGTCGAGGCACGCCACGTCGGCCCCACCCCGGGCCAGGCGCAGCGCGGTGGCGCGCCCGATCCCGCGTGGTCGCGCCGCCCCGGTCACCAGAGCGACGGCGCCGGCGAAGGGAAGCGGGGAGGCATCGGGTTCGCCGGCCACGTCAGGCACCGAGCCCGAGCGCGGACGCCGACTCGCCGAGGACCCGCAGGTGGTCGTCGACCGACGCCAGCCCCGCGCCCATCGTGTTGATCGACACGTGCGTGGCCCCAGCGGCGTCCCACCGGCCCACGTGGTGGACGAGCCGGTCGGTGCCGCCGGCGCTCGTCCAGCTCACCCGTCCCTCCATCCCGATGGTCGCGGGGTCCCGGCCGGCTCCGGGCGCCGCGGCCTCCACGACGCTCCGGGCCTCGTCGAGGCGGTCACCGGGTGGCATCTGCGGGAACCAGCCGTCGCCCAGCCGCCCGGCTCGCCGGTAGGCGGGGTCGGAGGAGCCGCCCACCCAGATCGGGATGGGTCGCTGCCGCGGTGGCGGCGCCAGACCGGCCGCGGTGATCCGGTCGAACTCGCCCGCGAAGGTCACGGCGCGCTCGGTCCACAGCCGCCGCAGCAACGGGATCTGCTCGTCCGCGCGGCGCCCCCGCGACGAGAAGTCCTGCCCCAGCGCCTCGTACTCGACCGGGTTCCAGCCGATGCCGATGCCGAGCCGGAAGCGACCACCGGTGAGCAGGTCGACCTCCGCAGCCTGCTTCGCCACGAGGGCGGTCTGGCGCTGCGCCACGATGACGATGCCGGTGACGAGCTCCAGCGAGGTCAGCGCCGCGACGTAGCCGAACAGCACGAACGGCTCGTGGAAGGTCGTGTCCACGTCGTAGGGCCCGCGCCAGGGCGCGTGGTGCGCCGGGTCGGCGCCGAGCACGTGGTCGTAGACGAGGATGTGGCCGAAGCCGAAGGCTTCCACCTGGGTGGCGTAGGCGCGCACGGCACCGGCATCGCCGCCGAGCTCCGACTGGGGGAACACCACGCCGATCTGCACGGTGCCGGTTCTACCGGGGTCAGGCGTCGAGCGTCGACCAGAAGTCGCGCAGCACGGCCGCTCCCCGCTCCGGGTCCTGCAGCATCCACCAGTGGCCGACACCCTCGAGCCGCGCCATGGATGCGCCGGACCGGTGGGCACCCGTCGCGCCGCCGGTCTCGCCGAGGAACGGGTCGTCGGTCGGGACGAGCACGAGGCCCGGCTTCGGGATGTCCTCGAAGTCGGGTGCCCACTCCTTGCCGACGTCAACCGCCGACCGGTACAGCGCCAGGATGCAGTCGGCCATCGTGGGATCGAGCCACGAGGCCATCTCCCGGGCCGGCTCGGGCGGCACGCCGAACATCGCGAAGACCGCACCCTCGGTGTCCCGGTCGGTCAGCTGCTGCTGGAAGAACGCCTCGCCCTCTCCCGGCGTCTGCCAGATCTTGGCGAAGTCGTGCCACTCGAAGGCGACGTCGCCGATCCCCGCCGCATCGGTCACCCACGAGCGGACCAGATCGGGCCGGATGCTCACCAGGCGCACGACGAGCCCGCCTCCCCAGTCGTGGCCGACGAGATCGACCGGACCGTCGGTGGCCTCGAGCTCGCGCACCAGCCAGTCGACGTACGCCTCCTTGGTGGCGGCGAAGCCGTCCGGGCGGGGTGTCCCGAACCCGGGGAGCCCGGGCCGCACCACGTCGTCGCGGCCCAGGGCGGCCACCAGCCGGTCCCACACCCTGGCCGTCTCCGGCACCCCGTGCACCAGGACCACCGTCATGGCTTCGCCTCCCCACTCGCGGACCGGCCGGACGCTAACCGGGTGGGTGCGGCTGTGGCGGCGACCGCGGTTCCGGGCCGGCCCGGCCCATTGGGTCCGGGCCGGCGCCGTCGGGCGGAGCGGACCGGATCGGGCTCAGCGGGCGAAGCCGGCCACGACCCGCTTGGCCAGCTCCGCGAGGGTCGAGTCGCTCACGTCGCCGCCGGCCACGAAGATGCGGAAGAACAGCGCGCCGCCCACCATGTCGGCCATGAGCTGCACGTCGGTGCCCGGGGCCAGCTCGCCGCGCTCGATGCCGCGCTCGATCACGGCCGGCAGCACCCGCCGGTTGCCCTTCATCCATCGCCGGAAGTCCTTGGCCAGCTCGGGGTGCCGGGCGGTTGCCGCGAGGACGGCCGGGACCACCCGGCCCATGTCCGGCGAGCGCATGCCGTCGCGCATCGCGGCGGCGATGGCGACGAGATCGCCCACCGTGGAGCCGGTGTCGACGGCGGCCACGGGAGCGGGTTTGCAGGCCTCGACGGCGTGGAACAGCAGGTCCGACTTCGCCGGGAACCGGCGGTAGACGGTGGTGCGGGCGACGCCCGCCCGCTCGGCCACCGCCTCGACCGTCAGACCGGCGTACCCGCGCTCGGCGAAGACGTCGACGACCGCCCGCGTGATGGCGGCATCGGCTTGGGCCGAGCGGGGTCGGCCCTCCTGCCTGGCCCGCTCCGCCGCGGAGGTCATGGCACCGGCTGGGGGGCGAGGTCCCCGTGCGGCTCGGGGTCGGCCTCGAGGTCCACGTCGGCGCTCGGCTCGAGGATGAGCGCGCCGCCGGCGTCCGTGGGTGCGGCCTCGGCCGGGTGGCCGGGGCCCGGGTGGCCGTGGCCTGGGGGCGCGGTCGCCGGCAGGAAGCGCAGTGCGACGACGATGCCGATGGCGGTCGCCACCGAGGCCCCGAGGACGCTGCGGTGCATGGCGTCGACGAAGGACTGCTCGGCGGTGCGGGCGAGCTCACCGGCCAAGCGGGCCGCCCCCGGGAAACGGGCGTTGCGCAGCCGGTCGGCCACCTGCAAGGCGCCTCCGAGCGAGCGGCGGGCCGCCTCGCGGGCGCCGTCCGGAGCCTGCGTCCCGGCGAAGAAGCCGGCGACCTTGCTCCCGTAGGTCGACGAGAGGATCGAGCCGACGACGGCCACGCCGAGGGCGCCGCCGACCTGTCGGGTCGTGTCGTTCACCGCGGAGCCCACGCCCGCCTTGGCGAGGGGCAGGGAGCCCATCACCGAGTCGGTCGCCGGTGCCATCGTGAGGCCGAGCCCCGTGGACATCAGCACGAGCCGCCACACCAGCCCTGCGTAGGTGGTGTCGACGCGCAGCGCCGTCAACGACAGGAGCCCGGCGGTGACGAGCACGAGCCCGAGGGTGACGGTGAGCTTCGTACCGATGCGCTCGGCCACCCTGGCGCTGGCCGGGGCGACGATCATGATCGACCCCGCGAACGGCAGGAGCCGGACACCGGTCGTCAGCGGCGAGTAGCCGAGCACGAACTGGAGGTACTGGGTGAGCAGGAACACCGAGCCGAACATGGCGAAGAACGTGAGGGTGATCGCCGCGCTGGCTGCGGAGAAGCGCGGGTTCCGGAAGAACGACACGTCGAGCATCGGATGCCGCGTGGTCCGCTCCCAGGCGAGGAAGCCGGCGAGGAGCACCGCGCCCGCTGCGAGTGCGACCACGGTCGTGGGATCGCGCCAGCCCGCGTCCGGGCCCTGGATGATCCCGTAGAGCAGCGCGCCCAGGCCACCGATCGACAGGACGGCGCCGAGCGGATCGAGCTTCGAGTGCGTGGCGTCCTTCGACGTCGGGATCAAGAAGAACCCGGCGATGACCCCGAGGACCACGACGGGCAGGTTCACGAGGAAGATCGATCCCCAGTAGAAGTGCTCGAGGAGGAAGCCCCCGGCGATCGGGCCCAGCGCGCCTCCGAGGCCCGCGACCCCCGCCCACGCCCCGATGGCGCGGCCACGCTCGTGCGGCGGGAACAGGTTGGTGATGATCGACAGGGTGGCCGGCATGATGAACGCGCCGCCGATGCCCATGACGGCGCGGGTGGCGATGAGCTGGCCCGCCGATGTCGCGACCGCCGAGATCGCCGAGCCCAGGCCGAACACCGCGAAGCCCACCTGGAGCGCACCGCGGCGGCCGAACCGGTCACCCAGGCTGCCCGCGGTGAGCAGCAGGCCGGCGAACACCAGCGTGTAGGAGTCCACCATCCACTGGACCTGGCTGTTCGAAGCGCTCAACTTGTCGACCAGCGTCGGGATGGCGACGTTCAGGATCGAGTTGTCCAGCACGATGACGAGGAGGCTGAAGCACAGCACGGCGAGGATCGCCCACCGCCGCTCGAACGCCCGCTCCTGCACCCGTTCCATCCGCGTCATGCGATCGGTCTCCTCGGCCACGTACCCGCGGACGTCCCGCCGGCCATCCAGTACTACCGCTACACGATTGTATCGCAACACTGATGTAGCGGAAGTCACGGTCGCGTGGCCGCGATCCGCCGCCGCCGGGTGGGGCGCCGGGCCGGGATCGGCCGGCGCCGGGTGGGGCGCCGGGCCGCACTCGCCGC
>JACPNX010000002.1:0-132576 GCA_016185275.1 Actinomycetota bacterium
GCTGGTCGAGGCGTACCTGCGCCATCTCGAGGTGGACAAGGGCCGGAAGCATTCGACGCTCGTCCGCTACCGGGGGCTGGTCCGCTGCTGGATCGGTCCTGTCATCGGTGACAAGCGGGCCGATCGGGTCCGGCCCGACGACGTGGACCGGGTGCTCGGAGAGATGCGGCGCGCCGATCAGAGCGCCAGCTCGATCCACCAGGTGTTCACGCTGCTCAACGGGGCGTTCAAGTGGGCCAAACGCAACCGTTGGTCGGGTGTGCGCGACAACCCGCTCGGGGAGATCGAAAAGCCGCGCAGCACCAAACCGACCCGCGAGGTGGTGCCCCCCGATCTCGAGACGCTCCGGCTCATCATCGCCACCGCCCTGGAAACGGATCTCGGCTTGGGGGTGGCGTGCCAGCTCGGTGCGGTCACCGGCATGCGCCGGGGCGAGCTCGCCGGGCTGCGGTGGAGCCGGCGCGACTGGGACACCGGCCAGATCGGTGTGGACACCACGGTCAACGACGCCGGCGGCAAGGTGGTCATCGACCCGTTCACCAAGACCCGCCGGGCCCGCTGGGTCGGCGTCGACCCCGCCACGCTGGCGCTGCTGCGCCGCCTCCGCACCGAGATGGACACACGCGCCGCACGCCTCGGAACCTCGCTGGGACCGGACGCGTTCGTGTTCAGCGACGAAGCCGACTGCAGCGCTCCGACCCCACCGGAGTACCTGTCGCGGCGAATGAAACGGCTACGGGACCGCCTCGACCTCGACGTCGGCGACTTCGACGCCGGCCTCCAGGCCCTACGCCACTGGACACAAACAAGCCTCAACGAGGCGGGCTTCAACCCTCAACAGGTGGCACTGCGCGGCGGCCACACCCCCAACGTCATGAACCGCGTGTACGTCCACCGCACCAAAAGCACCGACCAACAGATGACCGACCACATCGGCGCACTCCTGACCGAGCCGACGCCGGGCGACGACAGCCGCGATGGCGGCCGCCTCGCAATCACCGGACCCCAAGGACGGGCCGAGCGGCCGGAGCGCACCCTCGGCGGCCGGGATGGACCGGACCCTGTGACGTAGACGGCGGCCGCGGACGAGTTGTGGGGGCGGCCCGCATGTCGACGTAGGGGTCGGGGTGGCGGCCCTTCGGGTCGCATGGAACCTTTCGCCCCGAGTCTTCGGGTGTCGGGCGCGCCGCATCCGGGGTGCGTGCACGGTTACCCGTTGGATCATCCTTACGTCGAGTTGGTGTACGCGTCGGTGGTCGGCCCGACGGCGACACTCGCCGCGCGGCGCCTTCATTGGATGCTCTCGGAGCGCCCGGGTGGGTTCGTCGTGGACGTGGCCGAGTTGGGCGCTTCGGTGGGCGTGGGGAACTCGGCGGGCAAGAACTCGCCGATCAGCCGGGCGTTCGGCCGGTTGGAGTCGTTCGGGTTCGCCCGCACGACACCGAACCGGACGGGCATCGTCATGTTCGACTCGGTGCCTGGCCTGTCGGAGCGGCAGCGACGGCGAGCGCCGGCGTCGGTGGTCGTGTTCCACGATGCGTTGCACGCAGCCCATGTGGCGTCGATCGCCGGCCGCCATGACAGCCGATCGGCGGGCCCCGTGATTGGGCGCTGGTGGTGTGGCAACGGGCGGGGGGCCGTCCCCGCGGGCGGCGGCCGACGTGGGGCGGCGGTTGGCGTTGCGGTCGGCGGCCCGCCGTGAAGGGTTGGACCGGTGACGGGCCGGGCGGCGGGCAGCCGGCGTGCCAAAGTGGTTGCCCGCGCAGCCAGGTGAACGGCTGAGGCCCTCGCGCGCGGGTGGCAGGAGCCGCCGATACACCTTTGCAGGTGTGCATGCTGCACACCTGCGGTGAACTCACCGTCGCCGTGGGCGACGGTGGGGGTCGGGGCGGCGGGGGCTGCGGGTGCGGTTGTTGGTGCCAACCCTGAGTGGCGGGCAAACCGAGACCATCGTCGTTCCCGGCAGCGACGCGCTCGCGGAGCACGTGTCCACGCTCGCGGGTCGGGCCGAGCGCGTCCGCTCCCGGGCGGTCGACCCGACCGAGGACAACATGCTCAAGCTCACCGGCGACGGGAGGCACGCAGGCCTCGACCTGCGCCTCGTCGGCGAGCCACCTGACAGCGCGACGGCCGCATCCTCCGCCAAGGCAACCAGAACGACGAGGTCCAAGTGCTGCGCTACGTGACCGATTGCAGCTTCGACACCTACATGTGGCAGACGCTCGAGCGGAAGGCCAGCTGGCCGCGCTCGACGTGGCGGTCGACGAGGAGGAGCCGGTCGTCGCCGTCACCGCTCGGCACCACCGTGATCGGCTGCCGGCGGATCGCGCCAGCATCCCAGTCGAGGTTCCGCTCGCGCCCATGCTCGGCGAGGCCCGGCCAATCGTCGGAGATCCTCATCTCACCGCACACGTCGATAGGTGCCGTGATCCCTCCGGAGGTGTCCTTGGTCGACGAGGTGCCGGCGCAGCGCGGCGTAGTCCGGGTGCCACGCCAGGAGTCGCCGGTTGACCTCGGGCTCGTCCACATCCACCCCGAGCTCGAAGGAGTCGGCGAGCACCCTCAGCACCGGTTCGAAGCCCCACTCGCCGACCTGCGGGATGGCCACGAGCCGTCCACGCTGGAAGTAGCGGCGGAGCGCATCCGCCACCGGGGTGCGCACCTCCTTCGGGCGCAGGGCCGCGGCCGCCCGCACGGAGCGCGCGAACGATCCCGTGTCCACCTCGTGGCGCCCGGAGACGCGTGTCACGAGACCGATGTGGACGAGACGGTCGAGCGCGCTGGCGATCGACCGGCCATCGAGGCCGACCAGGTCGGCGAGCTCCCCGACGTCGAGGCCCGGGTTCACCACGAGGTGACACACGAGCCGCAGCCGCACTTCGTCCGCGAGCATGCCGACGATCTCGTCGGGGTGCGGCGCGTCGCTGAGCGCACCGCCCGCCGGGCCGAGCGCTGCTCGAGGTGGACGCGCGCGCCCGCGGAGAGGTGTTCGTCGGTCGCACGTGGATCTGGGCGAAGGCGGCCGGGGCCGGCGTCCGAACCGAACTCGTCGCAGCGGCCGACGCGGTGCCCAGCCGCGACGACCTCCGCCGAGCGTCCGACCTCTGCGGGGTCCCGTTCATCGATCCCGTCACGGCCCTTCGGTTGCGCGCCGCAGCGGTCGAGTCGCTGTCGCTGGTGTCGAAGCAGTTCGTCCTCGTGCGCTCCCGGCGGCTCCTCTCCGAGGGGTCGGACCTCCACGCCCCCCTCGAGGCGCCCGTCGACGAGCGAGGACCGTCGTTCGTGCTGGACGCGCTGGCGCATGGGGCGACGACGCTCGAGGTCGATCCTGACGTCGTCGACGGAGCGCTGCGGTGAGCGGCCTGAACGCACGTTGGGTCCCCCAAGACGCAATGGAGGCCGCGTGGTGCGTCGCCCTCACCCTCGAGGCGGGCATCGACGACATGGAAGGAGCGCGCGAGGCGGGCGACCTGGCCACTGCCCTCGAGTGCGCGGCGACGACGCTCCAGGCCATCGCGATCGCCGACCAGACGATCGACGGGGACCCGATGTCGACCGTCGATCTCGACGTCGCCACGATCCTTGCCGCCAGCGACAGCCCTGCGCTGTCCCGCTACGCCGCGCTCCCGCCGATGCCCGACGCGGAGCAGGCGGACCTCGATGCCCTCTTCGCCGAGGTGTACGAGGAGAAACGTGCGCTCCTCGCGCGCTTGCCGTTCGACGTTCCCAAGATGCGGACCCCCGAGGGCTTCTTCCCCACCCTCGGGGCCGGCACCGAGCTGGAGGCCCTTCGGTGCCGCCTCGGTCTCGAGCCATTCGACTCGACGATGGTGCAGGGGTGATGGCGGCCGGCGGACCTGCGGTCACGACCGCGAGCTACGCCGACGCCGCCCTCGACTCGGCCGGGTTGCCACGGCCGTACACCGTGTCGCCTGTGTCGCAGGGCGCGAGCAACGCCGTGCTCAGGGCGGACGATGCGCGAGGTCGCGCGTGGGCCGTCCGGGTCACACAGCACACGCCCGGCCGCTTCGACGTCGAGCGCGTCGCCATGGAACGGGCCTGCGCTGCTGGCGTCCCCGTCGCCCCGGTGCTGTTCGCAGGCGAGGTGACCGTCGACGGGTCGACGGAGACAGCCATGGTGAGCGAGTGGGTCGAGGGACGACGGCTCGCCGACCTCGCCCGGTCCGAGATCGGTGCCGAGCTGGTCGACGACATCGCGACGGTGCTCAGCCGCGTCCACTCGATCGCGGTCGATGGCTTCGGCAACCTCGATGTCGGGCTCACCGGCCCCTGGCCGACCTTCAGCGGCTGGTTCGTCGACGGCGGCCTCGTCTCCGTGGCCGCCTCACGGGATGTCGCCGAGCGCCTCGGAGCGGCCGCGGCGGCGAGCACTCTCACCCGTGCCGCCGAGGCGCTCGAGGCGGCCCGCCAGACGCTCGATGCAGCCTCCTCGCGGCTGATCCATGGCGACTTCAGCCCGGCCAACCTGCTCGTCCGTGGCGATGCCGTCGTCGCGCTGCTGGACTGGGAGAGCGTAAAGGGCGGCCCAGTCGGACTCGACTTCGGCTGGTGGGACTTCATCGGAGGAGGAGACCTGATCGCCACCGAGCGCCTCGTCGACGCCTACGCCACACGGATCGACCACGACCTCGACCTCGATGCCGTGACGGACCTCCGACGACTCGTCCAGATCCGCATCCTCGCCAGCCACCTCGCGTGGGCCGATCAAGCTGACGCGGACATCGATACGGACCGGGTCATCGAGCGTCTGCGTGCGCTCCTCGCGACCGAGTAGGTCCTCGGCCCGATACATGCCCCGGTGACCAGCACGACCGACCGGGCCACACCTGCCTACCGACCCCGTGACCTCGAAGCGATCAGGCGATCGACGCTCCGCACGGCCGGATCGCCCTTCTCGTGGCCGAGTCGATCGGTGAGTGCGGCGGCCTGCAAGCCGCGCTCCAGGACCGCCTTGATCAAACCGGGCAGGAACCCGCCCTCCCCGGTCAGCTGCAGGTCACCAGCGCCCACCGGCCCATCAGCTCGTCCAGCAGGCCAACACCGACGCGCTGCTGCACCGCAGCATCCTCGGCCGTCACCGCCGCCTTGTCCTTGGTCATGGTCTCCATGTCACTACCTCACTCGATAAGGAACTCCTACACAGACCATCTGACACCCCTCGGGGTGGTGTTGGCGCCTGCGGCGGGTCGTGACCGTCGTGGACCGCGGGTTCTCCAGCGACGCCAACCTCGCCTACCTGACCCGTGCCGGTGGGCACTGGATCGCAGGGGAACGGATGCGTGACGGCTCGCCCGACGCGCTCGAAGCGCTGTCGCGCCAGGGCCGCTACCAGGCCGTGCGGGACAACCTGCGGGTCAAGGATGTCCGCGTCGACGGCTCTCCCGGCAAGCGGTGGATCGTGTGCCACAACCCGGGCGAGGCCGAACGGGACGAGGCCCAGCGCGACGCCGCGGTTGCTCGTCTCGAAGCCGAGCTCGACGCCATCGCCAAGGCCCGGGCCCGT
This sequence comes from Actinomycetota bacterium, assembly GCA_016185275.1. Lineage (GTDB taxonomy): Bacteria > Actinomycetota > Acidimicrobiia > Acidimicrobiales > Iamiaceae > JACPNX01. The sequence continues at coordinate 5,525 of JACPNX010000002.1, forward strand.
GACGCGGCCAAGGCGAAGAAGACCGGCAAGAAGCGCTCAAGCAAGGTCACCGACGACGCTCACCGCAAGGCCGAGTGCGCCCTGCGCGACCACAAGACGTTGAGCCGCTACCTGCGCCAGACCACCACCGGGCGACTGCTGATCGACCGGGCAGCGATCCGCGCCGAGGAACGCCTCGACGGCAAGTTCCTGCTGCGCACCTCGGATCCCACACTGTCCGCCGAGGACGTCGCCCTCGGGTACAAGCAGCTGCTGGAAGTCGAACGAGGCTGGCGGGACATGAAGTCCACCCTCGACCTGCGCCCCGTCTACCACCACCTCGAGCGACGCATCCTGGCCCACGTGCTGCTGTGCTGGCTCGCTCTGCTGTTGATCCGCCTGGCCGAGACCGCCACCGGCGACACCTGGCGCAACCTGCGACACGAGCTGGACCGCATGTACGTCGGCCTGTTCGCCGGCCCCCGCCGGCCAGGTCCTCCAACGCACCGAAACCACCCCGGGCCAGGCGGCCATCCTCAAGGCTCTCGGGGTTGACGAGCCCAAGCGGTTCCCGGCCATCACGCCCACCCCTCCGAAACCCGCATCCCCCGGCGCGTAGGCACTACACGTCTCCAGCCGTTGACGACGTTCACCCTGCTCACGCGCCCTTTCGGTGCTCACGCCAGCAGGTCAGCTGCGGAACTCCGGGCTGAGGGGCTGGATGGCTTGAGCCGACGTCGTCGAAAGGCCGCTGCGACGGTGTGTCGAGTTTCGGGCCGTCATCGGTCTCGATGACCCAGGCGATACGCGCCTGGTCGGGCGCATCGAGGCGGGGGATCCCCGTGGCGAGGTGCGCCTCGCCTGGTACGCCCACGAGAGACCATCCGGGACAGTTGCGCTATGGATGACCCAGCTGAGGCGGAGACCTTCGATGGCTGAGAGGAACCCGACATGTCCAAACAAGGTGGCTCCCTGCCGCGAGGCCGACGGCTTCGCCATGAGGTCCCCGAGGTTCCGCGGACCGAAGACCTGACCACCGTCGAGCGCACCGCCCAGCCGCGTTGGGATCACTGGTCGGAGGAAGGCGGCGGACGATTCGACAGCGCGACCGCCATCCCGCTCGGCAGCATCACCGAGCTCGCTGACCTCCTCGATGCCTGGGGCCGCTCCAACGCGAGCGAACACACCGAAGACCTCTACTTCGGGGGACGCCCGGGGCTCTGGCACGCCCTCGACCGGCTGTACCCGCTCCAGGACCCGAACCGCTGGGACCGTCTGCGCAAGAAGGTCATCCTCGAGCTGGAACACCGAGGGTGGCGCCGGGCCAGCCCACCCCGTGGTGTCTCGTTCTTCCTTCCCGAGAGGTAGCGATGGCAAAGCAACGGCATCTCCGCCCTGACGATGACCTGGACGACGACGACATCGTCGTGGTGCGAGGCGGGGACCTCGACCCAGCGGCATTGCGCTCCGATGCCGAGCGCTACCACTCGATCTACGGCGACTACGGCCTCTCGGTGTTCGCTGCGCGCGACGTGGCCGTCGATGAACTCGCACAGCAGGTGCCGCTCGTACGGTTCGAGGTGCTGACCCTGGTGCGGGTCGGCGTGCTCCGGGCTGCCGGGTTCCGTCTGGAGCCCACCGGCCGGAACCCGAGGCACTTCACCGTGGCCTTCGACGACCTCGAGAGGGGCATCGCAGACCTGCAACGCTGCGAGCACCGCAGCTGGGTGAACCCGTATCATGAGGACTGACCCGAAGCGTGGTGACCCGATGAACGACCTCGATCTCGATGCCGACCTCAACGCCCAAGACGACGATGGCCTCGGCTGGTCCAGGGTCGCCGATGCCCACGCTCCTGAGCGGGTGCGGCCGGGCGCCATGCTGCTCGCTGGCAACAGTCAGGCTCAGGCCGTGGTCCGGGTCGTGGCCATCGATGACGACGGTCAGGTGCACTTCTCGATCCTGCCCGGTTCGGTGGCCAAGAATCGCCATCTGCTCGACCGAACGGTGGCCTGAGGCTTCGTTCTACAGAGCCACCCGGTACGGGGCCCTACCACACCAGGCGGTACGGACCGAGAGGTCAGATGCGCGAAACCTCAGCTCAGATGACGGCGCCGACTGAGAACCCACTCCCGGTGGGGCGTTTGATGCTGGCGGTCCGGTCCAGCGATGGGCGCGCCGTACGGGCCCGCCGCGCGCGCAACCGCGCGCGCAGCTACACCGTTGCGGTCGAAGTAGGCCACCGCCGTCGGCCGCCCCGCCAGGTCGAACGTCGTGCGCGTGGAACGCCCCAGGGGGTCGGTGACCCGCACGGTGCGACCGCCGACATCGCGGGTGTAGGTCGTCACCTTCGACAGAGCGTCGGTGGCCTTGGTCTGCTCGTTGGCCGGCGAGAACTCGGCGGTCCTCAGGTTGCCCCAAGGGTCGCGCGTGTAGGTCTGGTTGCCCGAGTCGTCGTAGTCGTAGGTCGTCGTGTACCGCGACGGTGGGCAAGGCCGATGCACGGCCAGAGAATGCCTCGTTCTCGAGCGGGCCAGTGTGATGCTGGCGGGCCGGTCCGGCGATGGGCGCGCCTACGGCCCGCCGCGCGCGCAACTACGGGACGTTGGATGGATCCCAGGGCACCTACCGGACGGCCGAGGCGACGAAAGCCCACGTCAGCGCAGTGGACAGCACTCAGTGGACGAACTCCGACGGCCCTTTAATCCGCAGGTTCTGGGTTCGAGTCCCGGGCGGCCCACCGGCTGAGCCTGTGCACGTCGAGGCCGACAGGGTCGCCGTCGGCGTCGGTGTAGTGACCCCAGTAGCGGAACATGGTCGAGGCGAACAGGCTGTGTTTGGTGCCGGGGTGCAACGGTTCGCGGCGCACGATCAGCCGGGTGCCTTCGGGCCAGTCGGACAGGTCGACGAGGTCGGTGAGCTCGGCCACCGCGGCGCCGGGCCGGGCGTCGCCATCTTGGCGCCGGGCGGGCTGCCAGGCGTCGTCATCCCAGGCGATGCGGCTGATGGCGGCATTGGAGCGGGCCACCGCTGCGAAGCCGACGTTGTGCGGTCGCGGCAGTGCCACACGAAGTCGGTGCAGCCCGCCGAGTCGGCCCGCACCTGCACGCCCCGGCGCACCAGCCCAGGATCATCGCCGGGTCGGTGGCCCACGGCGATCTGCTCGGGCAACCCGGCGATCGCCTGATCGAGCACGGCGACGTGATCGGCGATGCTGTTGGCGCCGGCGTTGCCGGGCCGCAACCGCACCGCCAGCGTCTCACCGGTGGCATCGGCGAAGCAGTAGATCGGATGGAACCCGAACCCGCCCTTGTAGTTCGCGGCGGTGTCTTGCTTGTTCTCCGAGTGGATCTGATGCAGCGACGAGTCGATGTCCAACACGACCGTGTCGGTGCCCGTCGTCGCCGACGAACGACGCCACACCTGGGCACGCACCTCGGTCATCGCCGCCCACAGCCCGTCGAGAGTCGCCGCGTCAATGCGGCGGAACGTGCGGTACAGCGTCGAGTCCGACGGCACCCACCCGAACAGATCCTCCTGGGCCCGCAGGTGCTCAATGTCAGCGCACGCCTCGCCGCCGCCGGCCAACATCAGCATCGCCTGAGTGAGCACCTTGCCCCGGTCATGCAACGGCAACCGCTCCCCGGTGACCGCGATCCGCGCCGACAACGAATCACCCAACCCCAACCGGTCACCAAAGGCGCCAAGCGCATGCAGCCCGACGTGGGCCACGACCTGCTCCCCGCCCCCTTCCACCACCACCGCAACCGTGCTGTTACCGTTCACCTCGCGAGTGCCCTCCCGACTCGAGATCCTGCCGTCTCCACAACGCCAGAATCCCTTGTCAGGCGGGCACTCCCGCGGATGGGCAGCCCTCAACTCACCAAGCCGCGTGAACGACCGGAGCTACGCATTCTGCGAAGAACACGTCGATGCCGAACAAGGACCTTTGGCATCGAGCCGCTCACGTCGGGAACCGTGTGCGAACGGTGCGGCGCTTGCCCCTCCAGAGAGAGCGAACTAGCGCGCCCTCGACTATGCCCGAGAAGAATGACATCACGCTCCAATTCCGCAATGGAAGCAACATCAGCAGAAGCGCAAATACAATAGGCAAGGCGACGGCCAAGACCCATGTAAGCAACCGAGGCGGGCGCAAAATCATTCAGGCAGTGACCACAAGAAGTACCGCCAATCCCGCGGACGCAGCGGCTGGTTTCGGAGATGGATGTATCGTGCGGTAACGCCCACCCAAGTTGCAGCAGAGGGCCTCTGGATCAAGCAGCACATCGCGACCTGCCAGCCAACGCCCAGCTCAAGCGCCGGCTACGAACTCGACGGCCAACGCCGCTGAGGCGTCCAGGCGAGCACCTGCTGGGCGAGAGACGTGTCGAACTCACCTGGCCCACAGAGAATCATGCGGCAATGACCATCGAGGTCGACGTCGAGCGCGCGAACGGCGGCGTCGACGACGTCATCGACGTGGACGAACGCTCCCAACTCTGCCTCGTGCTGACGGATGCGACCGAGGCCTTCGTCGGCCAGGATCATCACCGGACGAAGCACGAGCGTGGGTATGCCGGTCCGCGCCGTCCAAGCTGCACACATCTCCTCCGTCAAACGCTTCGACATTCCGTAGGGGCGGGCGGCTCGCACAGGGTGGTCGTCGTCGACTGGCAGGTATGCCGGCTTGCCCTCGCCCTCAGCGCAGCCGAAGACCTGAGCCGACGAGAAATACACGACCCTCGGGACTCTGTGGCGTTCTGCGGCGAGGAGGACATGCCACGTGCCTAGAACGTTCGTCGCGACGATGTCGGCTGGCGAGCCGGCGGAGTCGTGCGCGATCGCGCCGGCGTGAACGATGGCATCGCAGCCTTCCGCAGCGTCGAGCACGGCATCTTCGTCACGCAGGTCGTCACCTGCCTTGAGATCGAACCCGCGGGCGACCCATCCCTGCGCCTCCATGCGACGGACCAGCGACCCACCTACTTGGCCACTCGAACCGGTAACGAGGGCAGTTCGCACCTGCTCATCTTCTCATCTTCCTCTGCAGGGGCGTCCCCGAACGCCGGCTGAGTGGCGGCGTGGCATGTCGCGATCCATCGGGTCCAGTCTGCCAAACCGCAGCGGGCCCAGGACCCAGGATTCAGCCTCTTGTCGGTCACGTTGGGGTGGTCTTCGAACTCGCCCATCGGCTCGACGACGTAGGTCCGCCTGCCATCCTCACCAGAGGCGAGCTCGGCGCCCCACGTCGCCGCCTCGAAAGTCGCGGTGAAGTCAACGTCCTTGACCGCTCGGCCTGGTTCGAAGTTCGACTCACAGCCGGCAACCAGCTTCTCGCCCACGGCGAGGTCTGCCTTCGTCGTGGCGGTGGCTCGGCGTATCCGAGGAGCCTCCCCGGAGGCGGGCGGCTGTGTGTATGGTTAGGCGTATGCCACGAATGCAGGTCTACCTCCCCGACGAGCTGTACAAGGCACTGAAGGACCGGGGACTTCCCGCCTCCGAGCTGCTTCAGGAAGCAGTACAAGCGGAGCTCCGGCGACAGCATCTGAACGACGAAGCAGCGCACTACGTCGAAGAGCTCGTCTCCGACGTCGGGGAGCCCTCGGCTCGAGAGCGAGCACGGGCTGCCGCCATCGCGCGGCGGATCCGAGACCGAGCCGCGGCTCGCGCAGGCTGACGTTGCTCATCCTGGACTCGGGCGGCCTGAGCCGCCTCAGCCAACGGACTCGACGTGCTGCCGCGCTCATCGCAGCCCTGCGCGACGAGAACCTCTGGCCACCGGTCGTCCCAACGGTCGTCATCGCTGAATCGACCTCCGGCGCCGCGCGCACGGACACCAACGTCAACCGCCTCCTGAAGAGCTGCGACGTCGAGACGATCGTGCCGGAGACGACGGCCCGCCGCGCCGGGTATCTACGCGCCCGCGCCGGCGCTGGATCAGCCGTCGATGCACTCCTGGTCGCGATGGCCGAGCCCGGAGGCACCGTCCTCACGGGAGATCGGGCCGACCTCGAGGCACTCGCCGCACACGCCCAAGGCGTCGTGGTCGAGGTGGTGTAGGAGCCCGCACGGTGCGGTCAGTCGATCGACCGGCGCCGAAGTCGGAAACAGGTCAGAACTACTCCATCGCCTGCACGCCCAACGAGTTTCAGCGAGGGCCCTTGGTGGCACTTCCCCGGCACGCTTCCCGCTCGTTCAAGACGGGCCGAACGCCGCCGGCAGGGCGATCGGTGCAGCCATCCGCCCGCTGGACAGGGTTGGGCAGCCGCCTGTCCCGCGCCGCGCACGACAGGCGCGAGGGGCAGACAGCGCACGGCGTCGGGTTCGCACCTACCTTCAATCGCCGGCCTTCGAGCCCCCGGGTAGCTCACGGATCACGATCGTGCCTTCCTCGTCAACCACGACCTCGACTCCAGGGAGAAACCGCCTGAACGTGTCGGCTATATCGGCGGTGGCAGAACAAGGCCGGGAGGTTGCGATGGTGCCGCAGAGGAGTCCGTCGAGCGGTTCCCATCTTCGTCATCCGCCACGAGTGTGAACCCTACGCCGCGCGCCAACGACCACCGCCTCCGCGACGATCTCTGCCGGCTCGAGGCCTGTGACCGATGTTTCGCGAGCGTCCCGGAAGGACGCGTCACGCCTCCGAATGCTCTGGCTGGATCACGGTTGATTCGGCCCCACGCCGCTGCGCCCAGACCGGTGTGCAACGACCCCTGGCTCGGCCAGTGCGTCATGCCGGCGCCGTCATCGACTGCACGGCGACGAGGAGGGGCATGGTCGCGACCGCCAGCCAGAGCAGCCCGTAGCCAGTCGCCGCCCCGGCCACGAGCACACGCTTCGGATCGATCGGCGTCGTCCGTCCACTGGCGCCGGCTACGGAACCTGCTGTTCCTCGACGAGCACCCGCAGCACCTCCTCCGCCCGCCATCGCAGTTGGCCCCGGGGTCCGCCGCTGATCTCGCTCAGGACGCCGGCCTCGGCGAGCTGGCGAAGCGCGGTCAGTGCAGCCGGGCGGGTGACGGCCAGGCGGCTCTCGACGAGGCGAGCATTCAGAACCGGATGCTCGAAGGCGAGGTCCACCAGTGCGTTTGCGGTACCCCGGGTGATGGACCGGGCGCGCGCTCGGTACTCCTCACGGAGGTCGGTGAGACGCTCCGCGCGGACGACAGCGTCCGCGGCCTGGACGCGCACACCGTCGAGGAACAGCTGGAGCCAGCGTGCGATGTCGCCACGTTCACGTACGCCCTGAAGCGCCGCGTAGTAGTCGTCGCGGCGGATTTCCAGGTAGGGCGACAGGTAGAGCAGGGGCTCCTGGAGGCGCTTGCGGATCACGAGGAAGAACACGACGAGGAGCCGCCCAAGACGCCCGTTGCCATCGAGGAACGGATGGATCGTCTCGAACTGGTAGTGGACCAGCGCGGCTTGGACGAGAGGCGGCAACGTCGGTCGTTCGTGGACGAACCGCTCGAGGTCTGACAGGAGGTCGTCCAGCTCGTCGGGGGGTGGTGGGACGAACGTGGCGGTCTCGATCGTGGCCCCCGGTGGTCCGATCCAGTTCTGCGTCGACCGGAGCTCGCCGGGTTGGCGGTCGCGTCCTCTCACACCGGCGAGGATCTCTGCGTGCATCTCGCGGATGAGCCGAGTGCTCAGCGGAAGCTCTGCGAGCCGTTGGAGACCGACCTCCATCGCTCGCACGTAGTTGACCACCTCCTCGACGTCAGCGGTCGGCGGCTGCTGACTGGCTTCGGCGTCGAAGACGTCGACGAGAGACGCCTGGGTGCCCTCGATTCGGGTTGACGCGACGGCCTCGCGTCGAAGGTACGGCCGCACGAGCAGGTGCGGGTGGGGGAGCAACCGACCCGCTCCCGCGAGTCGGCCGAGAGCGGCCTCCGCGTCCGCGAGGCGCAGAAGGTTCTCCGTCGAGATGTCAAGGGCGCGCGGGATGGTCCGCGGGAAGTAGGCGATGTAACCGTGCCGCCCAAGTGTTCGGCGTGCCCGACCGAACGGTGTGCTCGCGAAGCGCTCGACTTCCATCGGCCAATGATGGGGGACGCTAAAGGAAACCGCCACTCCCTTTAGAGTGCCGCCGCTTCATGCAAGGTTGCTTGAGTGTCCGTGCAGCAGTGCCAGCTGGCGGTCGAGGGCCGCCCCGACCATCACAACCCTGGGACCCGCGTGGTTCACCGGGCGAGTCGGCCGCCCGCCACCTCCGGCGGTCCGTCATGGCGGCCGCCGTGCGCTGGAAGGCGGGTGCGCGAGCCGGCGTCAGCCCTTCCGGAGCGGCCAAGGCGAGGCCGCCCACCCGGCCGACGCGACGTGCGCCATACCCCGGTCATCGGCCATGCCATAGCCGAGGCGGCCGATCCTGGCCGGGTGGCCGACACGCTGACGAGCGTTACGACGCGAGCCTGCGTCCTTCGACGACCGTCAACGGCAGCCGGAACACCCGACCGTGGTCGCCGCGCGCCCACGTGGTCGGCACGTCGCTGAGGCCGTCCACCAGCGCGGCGGGCACCTCCGCGGCCACGCCGATCACGTTGATGCTCCATCCGCAGCAGGCGTCGAGGTTCACCTCGTCCACCTCGACGACCACGAGCTGGCGCGCTTCGATGGCGGCGAGCGCCCTGCCGGTGCTGAGGCGGAACACGACCGCAGCCGCGTCCGTGGCGATGTTGACTGGCACGACTGCGGGAACGCCGTCCATGCCATAGCCGAGGCGGCCGATCCTGGCCGTGCGCAGCAGGACGAGGCATCGCTCACGGCTGAGCCTCTCGAGGCCGTTGCGGTCCCAGCTTGCGTCGGCGTCAGCGAGCTGTGCCGAACGGGAGACGAAGGGACTGCTCATGACGCCACCGCCACCGGATGCCCGTCCGTGCCACCCGGCGAAGCGGCGGCGGCTGCGGACGCGGCAGGGGCCACACGATCGGCATCGGCGGTGGCGCAGCAATCCGGTCGGCGGCCGTAGAACGTCAGCGGGTGCGACCGACCCAGCACACGCGTGCCGCTGCGACCCTCGACCACGTCGATCAGGTCGTGGACGGCACCGATGGCCGCCTCGTGACCGGTGGCGTCCACGAAGCGGCATGCCGCGGCCACCTTGGCGCCCATGGTGTCAGAGTCGAGGACGAGGTCCCGCAGGTGCCCGGAGCCGGCACGGCGGACCGCGCGCGCCTGGCGGGTGCGCCAGTCGACGACGACGGCCGGGACATCGGTGGCGAGCAGGAGCAGATCGGCTCCGACGGCCTCGGCGACGAGTGCAGCCACGGCGTCGCCGTCCACCGTTGCGTGGATGCGCCGGAGCCGGCCGCCGAGGTCGACCGACACAGGTGCAGCGCCGGAGACGACCACGGTCGCACCGGCCGTGACCAGCCGCCGCAAGGTGGCCATCTCCACCAGGCCCACCGGCCGGTGCCGGCCCTGCGGGCTCACGCTCGGGAGGTCGTCCGACGGGCCGAGGTCGACCACGACCTGCGCGGGCAGCGTGGCGACCGGCTGGTGGGGCGCAGCCTTCGTGAGCTCCTCGTCGAGCAGATGGCCCAAGCCGCCGTCGGTCCCGGAGCCGGCCACGTTCGGCTCGCCCGCGGCGTCGCCGCCGGCGTGGACGACCACGAGGCTGTCGATCAGCGGTGCCGTGAGCGAAGCGGCCAGATCGGCCGCGACGCGGCGGCGGGCGTCGACGTCGGCCGTGGAGGGTGCCCCGGCCTCACCCAGCGATACGACGAGGCGCATCAGGACCACCTCCCGAGTTGCCGGGCGGTGGTCAGGTGAGCGGGCGGGCGGGCGGGTGCGAGCACACGCCTGGGAGCCGCCCCTACGGTCGTCAGCAGGAAGTCGATCAGACGGCGCATCGGGATCTCCTCTTGTTCGCTCGATGCCTCGACGGTACGGAGTTCGACTCCGCCGGTCATCCGCAGGCAACGACGATCGTGCGAGGCGCGACTACGCACCCGGGTCGCGGAACGATTCGCGAGCAAGCGGCGCGCCCGCCGCCTCGATCGGCGCCGATCCGGGCCGAGCCGGCGACGACGAGTCTCGCAGCGACAGCCACAGCGATGCGAGGACCACGACGACACCGACGAGGGTCCACCCGCTGGGCCGCTCACCCAGCAGCACGACGCCGAGCCCCAAGCCGAAGATGGGCACGAGGAACGTCCACGCCGCGACCGATCCCAACGGGGCCCGCCGCGTCTCCGTGAACCAGGCGACGAAGGCAAGTGCCGTGCCGATCAGCCCCAGGAACGCGAGGGCGACGAGGAACCGGAGCGTCCAGTGAACGTCGGGCCGACCCTCCACAGCCGCCGCGATGCCGGCGAGCACGGCGCCGCCGATGACGAAATGCCAGGCGCTCACCATGACCAGATCGAGTCCCGCGAGGCGTCGAGACAGCAACGTGCCGCCCGTGATGCCGGCGGCGGCCAGCAGCGAGAGCCCGGCCCCCTTTCCCCCGCCGCCCGGGAGCGCGACGAACACGAGCCCGGCGAAGCCCACGAAGAGGCCGACGATCCGCGAGCCGCCGAGGCGCTCGCCGTACAGCCGCCATGCCGGCACCAGGATCAGGAGCGGTTGCGCGTTGGCCAGGACGGCAGCCGTGCCCGCGCTGAGTCCCGCCACTCCCGCGAACATGGCCGCGAACGCCAGCGTGACGTTGACCAGCGCGAGGGCGCTCACGAGCGACCATGCCCGCCGGCCGGAAGGCGACGGCCGGTGCCTCGCAGCACCCCAGGCGAGCAGGGCCACGCCGGCGACCAGTGCCCTCAGCGAGGCGAACCACAGCAGAGGAGCGTCGGGCAACGCCCAGCGGATGACGACGAAGCACGCGCCCCAGACCGCAGTGATCCACAGCATCCGAAGCGGGGCCGGACCCGGCCTGCGCCCTCCCGCACCGTCACGCTGCCCGCCACGGCCGGGCCGCCCGCTCGTCGTCATGGTGGTCGCCACTCGATCAGCAGCAGCCGTCGGCCCGCAAGTGGCGCCAGGCGACGGCACCCGGCAGCAACGGCAGCCAGTAGGTCACCACGCGGAACACGAGCACGGCCACGACGGCCGAAGGCAGCGGCACCCCCGCGGCGCTGAGCACCACTACGAGGCCGGGCTCGACGACGCCCAGCCCACGAGGCAGCGGACCGAGCGGCGCCGCGGCTTGGATGAGCAGGAACCCGGCGACCGCGGGGGCCAGCGAGAACCGACGCACCCCCGTCGCCTCGAGCGAGGCCACCAACGCCGCGAGCTCGGCGACGTGCGCGCCCACGACCGCGAGCGTGAGCTCGACCGCACGCGAGGGTGACCGCGTCAGCGAAGGCAGCCGGGCCAGCGCTCGTGAGAACCCGGCGAACGCCGCGCGGCGGCGCAGCGGGCGCCACCACGCGAGCCCGGCAAGGGCGGCCGCCAGCGCCGCGGCCAGGAGCACCGACGTCGCCGCAGGCAGGTGCCGTCGAGGGAGCCCGGTTCGAACGGCGAGCACGGCGGCGATCACCAGCGCAGCGCCATGGGCGGCGAAGCGCGCGGCCCTGCGCGTGGCGAGGGCCGATGCCGCATCTTCCCGCTCGACTCCGCCTGCCTCGAGGTATCGCATCGTGGTCGCCGTAGCCGTATCCGCACCTGGACGCAGCATCGCGCCGAACGAGGCTGCGAGCTCGGCCGCGACGGTCCGCCCGAACGCCAGCGCGCGCCCCGTCGCCGCCATGAGCGTGACAGCGGCGGCGCCGTAGGTCGTCGCCGCGGCCGCTGCGGCCACCACTAGCCAGCGCCAGCGCAGCGCGCCGAGGACCCGGCCTACCTCGCCGAAGCCAGCCAGACCGATGATCAGGTGGTGCACGGCCACGGTGCTCAGGAGCAGCGCCAGCATGGCGGCCGGTCGCACCCGGACATTCACTCCGGTTCCGGGCGGGGCGCATCCGGAGGACGCGGCCGCCTCCTCCCGCACCCGTTCGAGCAGACCTGGCCGGCGGCGGAGCTCCGCGCGGGTAGCGGTGGCCAGCGCCAGTGGTCGCAGCAGCGGCACGGCGGCGGCCAGGCGCTCCGAGCCGAGCGCCGTCCGCGCTGTGCAGACCGCTGTCTCCGCACCGACGGCCACGGCAGTGCTGGCCACCAGCTCGGCCACGTCCTGGTCCATGCGGTGGCGGGTGGCGCCGGCCTCGGCGAAACCGAAGTCGATGAGGTGCACTCGACCGTCCGTGCCGACGAGGACGTTGGCTCGTCGCAGGTCGCGATGCGCGATCCCCGCGCGGTGCAGCGCTTCCACCTGCTCCCACAAGTCGGCGAGGACGGCATCGCCGATCTCTGCGTCGCTGTTGCCGTAGGTGCCGAGGGGCACGGCGTCGAGCCGGTCGAGGACCAACAGGACGGAACCGCCGCCCGCCGGAGCGGTGCCCACGACCGCGGGCACGCGCACCCCGGCCCGCGCCGCCAGCAAGGTGAGGTACGCCTCGTGCTCGACGAGCTGCTTGGCCGTGGCGAACGGCGCTTCGTCCTCCAGCTCCCTGAACAGCACGAAGCGGCCGAGCTTGAACAGCAGATCGGCGTCGCGCTGGTCGCGCCCCAATGCCTTGACGAACAGCTCGCGCCTCCCAACGGTCGCCGCGAGTGGCACGGAACCCCGCGCGTCGACGCTGACGTTGGCCACGGCGGCCCCGGGCAACCCGAGCGACGCGAGCGCGTCGATGACGGAGGCGGTCGAAGGCACGCGCACGGGCACGCCGCGTGCGAGCTGCAGCCCGGCGGCGACCATCACGCCGAACGCGGCCCCGCCGACCACGTCGAACGGGAGGTGCGCGCCGACGTAGACGCGGGCCAGCGCCACCACGCCGGCGACACCCCACAACGCCCGGCGGGCCGGCCGTGGCAGGGCTGCTCCCGCCACCGTGACCAGAGCGGCGGACACCGCGGCATGGCCCGATACGTAGCCGTGCCCGGTCGCCGGCGCGCCGCCGCGCAGTATCACGTCCGGCAGGAGGGTTCCCGGCCGGCTGCGGTGGACGACGAGCTTCACCCCCTTGGCGAGCGTCCACGTCACCCACCCGGCTGCGACGAGGTCAACCGCGAGCCGCCGCTGCCTGGCCAGCAGCGCGATGGCGCCGGCCCCGAAGACCGCTCCCAGGGTCCCCGCCTGCATGATCGGGCTCAGCACCGGCAGCAGGCCGTCGGGCAGGCCGTTCACGAGGCGAAAGAGGTCGGCCTCGGCTCGCACGACCCGCCCGCCGTACGCGGCCACGCCCAGCCCCACGAGCACCCCCAGCGCGCCGACCAGGCGGAACACGTCGCCTGGGTGCCGGTGCCGAGCCGGCGGAAGCGCCGCCGGCGCCGAGATCGCCGGCGCCGGCGACATCGCCGGCGGCGCGAGGGGCGCAGCGGGCCCGCGCCGGACGGCGAACCACATCGGGAGACCCAGCGGTAGGTAGGCGGCGTAGGTCAGCAACCGGTACACGAGCACGGCGGCCGTCACGGCCGGGAGGGCGCCACCCGCCAGGCGCAGGCCACCCACGAGGCCGACCTCGACCACGCCGGTGCCCCCAGGCGTGATGGGCAGCGCGCTGAGCTGGCGGGCGACGGCGAGCACGGCCAGAGCCTCGAGAGGCGACACCCCGCGTGCCCCGGCCGCCCGGAGGGCCACGACGAGCAACGCCCACAACACCGCGTTGTAGGCCAGCGTGCTCGCGGTCAGCCCCAGCCAGCGGCGGCGAGCCACCCGGCGGGTGCGGGCCGAGAACGCCGCCATCCGCTCCGGCCAGATCGCCGGATCACCGCGATGGAGTCGCCGGCACGCTGGCCCCAGCCCGCGAGCCGCCACCCGACCGATGGCACGCGCCGCTCCGTCTCCGGCCAGGGCGGCCGCGGCCACCGCCAGCACGACGACCGCCATCCCCGCCCCGGCCGCCGCAGCTGCGGACAGGCCGGCCGGTGCTCCCGGACCCCACGCCAGTGCCGCGAGGGCAACGACCGGGAGCACGAGCTTCACGGTGGTACCCCACAGCCCCGTCACGGCGAGCTGGGTGGCAACCTCGCGACCGTCGAAGCCGAGGCGTCGCAGCATGGTGACCTGAGCCGCCGCACCGGCGGCGCCTCCGGCAGGCAGCGAGTAGGCGACCGCGGTCGAGGTGACGTTCACCTTGGCGGCGTCGCGCATCGACAAGCCGGGCAAGGCGGCCACGAGGCCCCAGGCGCCGGTCACGACCTGCGCCACGGTGAGGGCTCCGAGAAGGGCCACGTCGATCGGCGAGATGCCGCGCGACAGTGCGTCGAACACCGCGCCGACGTCGCCCACGCGCGTGGCCAGCGCGGTCAGTAGGGCCACGGCGACGCCGACCCCGCCGAGGCGGACGCCCCATCGGCGCCACGGCGCCGCCTCGGCAACGGGCACCCCGGCGGGAACCGCGGCGGGCACGGGCGCGGGCAGAGCCTTCGACGCCGTGTTCTGGTCCGACAGTCGGCCCACGGGCTGGACGACCACCGCAGTGGGCCTCAACGGTCTGCGGTCATCGGCTGGCGGTGGCGCCGGCCAGCGCCGGAGTGCCGCCGTCGCTCGGCAGCGGCGACGCGGCGATCCTGTCCAGCCGAACCTCGTGCCTGCGCTGGAGGCGGTCTCGCCGATCGAGCCGGTGGGCCACGAGCGTGCCGGCCACCGTGGCCGCAGCCAGCCACAGCGACGTGGTGAGCACTGCGGCACCGAGCCGGGGCCGTTCCTGCCCGAAGAAGATCAGGGCACGGGCTCCGTCGGTCAGGTAGCGCAATGGCATCCAGCCGGCGAGGAAGCGGAAGGCGGCGGGCGTCGCTTCGAGGGGGTACACACCGCCGGCGGATGGCACACCGAGGATGGTCGTCACGAACACCGAGGCGAGAGAGCCGGCCAGACCGAGCGCGCCCAGCAGGGCCAGGGCTATGGCTTCGACGGCGGCCACGCCGAGCACGGCGAAGGCGCCGACGGCCAGGGCGCTGGTCGTGGTGCCCATCCCGATCAGACCCACCGCGGCCCAGGTGACGGCGGCGCCCGAGGCCACGGCCGTCACCGCACCGACCAGCAGCTTGGCGTGCCAGCGGCGGGTGGCGGTCCAGCCCAGGTCGGGACCGCGGACCGTCCGACCCCACACCTCGATCTCGGAGTGACCGGCCAGCAGGTCCACGACGGCGTGGACGATGTTGGCCGCGATCACGCCGGCCAACGTGAGCATCACCGCGAAGTAGAAGGGAGCGAGGCCGCGCCCTGCCTTGGGGGGCAGCGGTTGGGCCACGGTCACGGCCTCTTCCACCGGTCGCCCGACCACCTGCGCCGCTGCGGGCGTCAGCCGGGCGCCGGTCGGGGCGAGCAGCCCGGCGAGGCGGTCACTGCTGGCCCGGGACACCTGGTCCACAGCGGCTCGGGCGACCGTCGACGCGTAGGTGCCTGCGAAGCTCCCGGCCGCGGGGCTGGTGAGCACCTCGAGGCGCGCCGGTCGCTCCGCGCGCCCGGCCACGGCGGAGGTCCCGATGGCGACGAGCCTCGCGGAGAAGTCCGGCGGCACGACGATGGCCGCGTAGGCGCGATCGGCGCGGATGCGGGACAGCGCCGCGGCCCGGTCGGGCAGCACGATCCAACGCACGCGTCGGCCGAGCGCCGGGTTCGGGGCCCGGATCTGCGCGACGACGTCGGCACCGAGGTCGACCCGGCTGCCGGCGAAGCGGGCCCCCGCGTCGCCGTCGACGAGTGCGATGGGGAGGTCGCGCGCGTTGCCGTCGGGGTTCAGGAAGCCTCCCAGGTAGCTCAGCGCGGTCGCCAGCGCGGCCACGGCGGCGATGGCCACGGCCGCCCACAGCACGGGGCGGCGCAGCACGCTCGCGGATGAGGCGGTCGGGGTCGGCGCGTCGGGTCGGCTCATGCCGGCATCTTGTGCTCGTGCGCCGGCGTCTCCATCCGCACGCAGTGCGGGTCGCGCGGGCGGGAAAGCCGCAGTGGCATCAGCGCACGGCCCTGATGCACGGGCCCTCCGGAACGCCGATGCTCATGCCGTGGACCAGGCCCCCCGACCCGCACCCGCCACCTCGCCTGCACCTCGATCGTGATGGGGAACCCGGGCGCCGACCCCGTCGGTACCATCGCCAAGATGCCTTGGACGCCTCCGACGTGGCCGGACCGCGTCCGCGTGCTGCTGCGGACGGCACTGTCGCTCACGACCGAGCGCGACCTCGACCGCGTGCTCGAGGGCATCGCCTCGGGCGCGGCCGAGGTCGTGGGTGCGCGCTACGCCGCGCTGGGCCTGTACGACGACCACGGGCACATCACCCGCTTCATCCACCACGGCATGGACGACGACACCGTCGCTCGCATCGGCCGCCTGCCCGGGGGACGGGGACTGCTCGGCGAGGTGATCGTGGCCGACGGTCCGATCCGGCTCGACGACCTCGGCGCCGACCCGCGCGCGTGCGGGTTCCCGCCCGGCCACCCGGCGATGAGGACGTTCCTCGGCGTGCCCGTCGCCCGCGGCGACCGCCGCTACGGGAACCTGTACCTAACCGAGAAGCGGTCGGGTACGCCCTTCGACGAGGAGGACGAGGCGCTCGTGGTCACGCTGGCCACCTTCGCCGCAGCCGCCATCCAGACGGCCGAGATCGTCCGCACCGTGGGCGACCTCGCGGCCGCCGCCGAACGTGAGCGTGCCCAGCGCGAGCTGCTCGGCGCCGTGATCGCGGCCCAGGAGGCCGAGCGGGCCCGCGTGTCGCGGGACCTGCACGACGAGATCGGGCAGACGCTGACGTCCGTGCTGCTGGCCCTCAAGCTGACCGAGGCGTCTCTGGCCGGAGACGGCGTCCACGAGGCGGACGTCGTCGCGGCCCGGCAGCGCATCGCCGAGCTGCGCTCGCTGGTGGCCGACGGCTTGCGTGACGTGCGCCAGCTCGCCTTCGAGCTACGGCCGACCGTCCTCGACGACGTCGGGCTCGCTCCCGCCCTGGCGCGCCTGGCGGAGGACGTGACCGCACGGAACCTGCCGGTCGACCTCGACGTCGACGGCGTGGAAGACGGAGGCCGGCTCTCCCCCCAGCTCGAGACGGTCGTCTACCGCGTCGTGCAGGAAGCCCTCACCAACGTGGTCCGGCACGCGCACGCCAACCACGCCAGCGTGGTCGTGAGCCGCAACGCGGGACGGGTCCGCGCCATCATCGAGGACGACGGCCGCGGCTTCTCGCCCGGGACCGTCGCCGGCCGTCACCTCGGCGTGCAGGGCATGATGGAGCGCGCCGAGCTGGCTGGCGGAGCGGTCGACGTCACGTCGACGCCCGGCGAGGGGACGACCGTCGTCCTGGAGGTGCCCGTTGGCTGAGCCGCTGCGCGTCGCCCTGTGCGACGACCACGCCATCGTTCGCTCGGGGCTCCGGCGGATCCTCGACGAAGAGCCCGACCTAGAAGTCGTCGGGGAAGCCGGCACGGCAGCCGAGGCGCTGGACCTCGTCGCGACGGAGCGGCCGGACGTGCTGGTGCTCGACATCGGCCTGCCCGACACCAGTGGGCTCAACGCCGTCGAAGGGCTGCGGCGCGCCAGCCCCGCCACGCGCGTGCTCATGCTCACCGTCCACGACGACGTGGCCTACCTGCGCCGTGCCTTCGATGCCGGCGCGTCCGGTTACCTGCTCAAGGAGGCGGCCGACGTCGAGCTCGTGCAGGCGGTGCACGAGGTCGCCGCCGGTCGGTCGTACGTGCATCCCCGCCTGGGCGCCGCGCTGTTGGCCCCCGACGCGCCCGGTCCCCGGCCGGCCGGACCGGGCGGCGAGCTGTCCGGGCGCGAGCTGGAGGTCCTGCGGCTCATCGCGCTCGGCTTGACGAACCCCGAGATCGCGAAGGATCTCTACGTCTCGGTGCGCACGGTGGAGACCCATCGCGCCCACATCCAACAGAAGCTCGACGTCCGCAACCGAGCCGAGCTGGTCCGCCTGGCGCGCGACTGGGGACTGCTCGACGAACCGCCTGGCCGCTGAAGGGTCAGACCGTCGGGGCTTCGGGCCGGCGCGGCGGGCAGGGGTGGTGCCGGCACCCGAGCGCATCCCGCAGCCGGCGCTCGAGCTCCTCGGCCACGGTGTCGCGCGCCAGCCAGCCTCCCGCCCCCTGCCGGCTCGCCGACGCGCTGTAGGTTTCGTCCCGCTCGGGCGCGATGACGATGTAGTGGCTCCTCGGCAGGCAGCCAGGCGAGGCGCAGCAACGGGGGAAGCTGGAGGCGTCGACCACCGCGAGATCCGTGCCGGCCGGCAGGGAGGCAAGCTCCCCAGGCTCCGCGAGGGTCACCTCCCAGCAGTCGTGCGACGAGCCGAGGAGGTCGGCGATCAAACGGCGCATGAGTGGATGGGCGACCGCCACGACGACGCGAGGCGTGGCATCGCAGACGGGGCAGCGCTCAGCGGTCATCGGCGTCTGGCGGGTTGCGACCCATCGACGCCCGGTCGAGCGCCACGAGGACCCGCAGCGCCAGGCCGCCAGCGACCAGCGCCACGGCCCCACTGAGGCCGACGGCCACGCCCGTCGACGGCGCAGCCGGCCATGTGACCGCCCGGCCGAAGACGCCGACGGCCGCCACGGTGACGGCCAGGAGCACCGCGAACGTGAGCCGGACGCGCCGCAGGGGGTCCATCACAGGTGGCTCGCCGCCGGGGTCACCAGGGTCATGAGGGTCAGCACGACGAGCGTGATCACGACGACCGTCGCAGCGATCATCGCGACCGGGCGGCGCCGCCACCACCGGTTCGGACCGCGGTCGACGAAGGGCACGGCGGCGAGCAGCGCGAACAGCGCCACCGAGGCGATGAGGATGGCCTTCAGCCCGAACAGGTTCTCGAGCGTGAAGACCCACCAGAACATCCACAGCGGGCGCGTCACCTCGACGCCCTCGACCGGCGTCGGGCCGACCCCCGGCGGCAGCAGCACAGCCAGCACGCCGAGGATGGCCAGCACGACGAGAGCGAAGGCGCCGATGCGGCGGAGGTGGTGGGTGAATGGCGCCCGAGGCTCCGACGCGCCCTCCACGCCGCCCGGGTCGGCGGCGCTGCCCTTCGGCGAGATGGCATGGCGCTTGATCAACATGCCGTGGAGCGCGAACAGGCCGAGCAGCAGGCCCGGGATGATCGCCACGTGGGCCACGTAGAGCCGAACGAGCAGGGGTACACCGACCGAGAACTTGTCGGAGAACCAGAAGCCCGCCCCCCCGAGGAGGCGGCCGATCTCGAGGTTGTGGCCGAGGGCCTCGAAGCCCTCCTGGTCCCACTTGAGGACCGTCCCCGTGAACAGCGCGCCGAGCGTCAGCGCCAGGAGTGACACGCCCACGAGCCAGTTCGCCTCGCGGGGCCGCTTGTACGAACCGGTCGAGTAGACCCGCAGGAGGTGCAGGACCGCCAGCACGTACATGGCCTGAGCTGCCCAGTAGTGGACACCGCGGAGGAACTTGCCCCCCCACACCGCAGTGATGATGTTGCGCACCGAGGCGTTCGCGGCCTCGGGCATCGGGTTGTAGAACTGGGCGAGCACGATCCCGGTGGCGATGAGGACGAACAGGGTCGCCGCGGTCAGACCGCCGAGGCTCCACCCCAGCGAGTTGGCGTGCTCCGGGACGGGATACTGCAGCGCGCTGACGCCGAGGCGGTCGTCGACCACGTCGAGGGCTCGGCGGAACGCGCTCCGGTCGGACCTGTTGCGGTCGGAAGGCCCGGTGCCCTGGGGCGCCGCGGGTTCCGAAGCGGTGACGGTCACGGGCGAACCTCCTCGGTGCCGTGGGTCGTCGGTCGGAAGCGCGCGGCGAGCCACAGCCCGAGCCCGCCGAGCGCGGCCAGACCGGCGAGCGCCAACCAGTCACCGCCGCTGCGGCTGCGATCGGGGGGCAGCGGATCGGCCACGACGTTCGTGCCCGCCTCGGCCCCGGTGGCGAGCGGCTCGCCGCTCACCTCTCGGATGGGCTGCGGATCGGTCCTGCCCAGGTGCGGTCGCGCGCCGATGCTGCGCTCGAGCAGCCGGCGGGCCTCGTGCACGTTGCCCGTGGCCAGCGCCGCCTGCGCCCGGCGTACGAGCCCGAGGTCGACGCCAGCTCGCTTCGGGGCCCTGAGAGCGTCGGAGAGCCGGTCCTCGATGCCCATGCGGTCACCGGGCGTGTTGACGATGAGGGCGATCGCCTGGCGGACGACTTGGGCGGCCTCGGTGCTGCCCCCCGGCTCGCCGGCGCCCGCGGGCGACGCAGCAGGGGCGAACAGAGCGAGCGCCGTGAGCAGCAGGGCGGCCACGGCGACCCGGGTGCGGCACGGCGGTGACGGCACGCGAGGTCGCGCCGGGGTGGCCGGAGATCGGGACATGACGTCGATCCTGCCGGATGCGGGCCAGGGGCTGCGTCGGTGGGCGCTACGGATGACGGCTACGGCTTCGCCACGCCGGTCGACCCGACGGCCCGGCCCTCGACCGAGAGCGGGTCCCGGTCGAGGGACGCACCGCCTCGGGGCGGCCCGGTCCGGGGAGGAGCGGGCCGGGCCGCCGTGGTCTCGAGGCCGGCGCCGGGCTTCTGCCCGCAACCGCCGCCTCCGTGCATGCCCCGCATGCGCCGCACGCCGCCGCGCGATTCCCCTGCATCGGAGCTGCCGTTGCCGCCCTGACGGGCATGGCCGCCGTGGCCGCCGTGCCTGAGGTGCATTCCCACCATCCCGCCGATCAGCAGGATGAGGAACCAGTTCTGTGTGAGCCAACGCATGTCGTGTACCTCGTTCGTTTGTCGGTCGATGGGTCGGCGGTCCGGTCAGATCTCAGCGGGCTACGGCGCGGCGAGGGCGAGCATCCGGTTGACCTCGCCCTGGTACTGCTCGATCGACGCCACGAAGGCGGGATCGGCCGAGTGCTGGAGCTGCGGGTCGGTCACCTGGTAGCGCTGCATCGGTCCGTTGGCGTTGTTCACCGACATCTGCTGTGTCATCGCCGAGTCCTGCCGCACGACCGCAGTCGAGTAGGTCCCTCGGCTCGTGCCGACTGAGGAGGAGGCGCTGGCGTCGCGTGGTGTCGAGACCGCGCCGATCACGACGATCAGTGCGAAGAACCCGAGGGCCAGCGCGAAGAAGGTCTTGGGGCCACGTCCCATGTCCATGGTTGCTCCTTTGCAACGGTTTCGATGGGCTCATCGTCCGCCGAGACGGCCTTCGCGGCATCGGGGCACCGCCCTGATCTCGGTTGCGGGAAACGTGCGGAACCGTCAGGAGGGGCCCGGGACGAGCGCGTCGCAGTCCCACGTCGGCCGCGGCGGCATGCCGCTGCGTCCTTCCTGCGAACGGACCGCGAGCGCCTGGTGGACCTCGGTGCCGCCGTCGCCGAAGCCGACCGCCGAGGCGGCCATGTACAGGCGCCAGACCCGAGCGCGCCCCGGTCCGACGAGCGCCACGGCCTCGTCCCACGACCGCTCGAGGTTGTCCACCCAGGCGCGCAGGGTCCGTTCGTAGTGCTCCCGCAGGCTCTCGACGTGGCGCACCTCGAAGCCGGCGGCTTGGATGCGCGACACCACCGAGCCGATCTCGTGCAGTTCGCCGTCGGGGAACACGTAGCGGTCGATGAAGCCGTGGCGGCTGAAGCGGGCTCGCGGGCCCGGACGGCGGGCGATCCCGTGGTTGAGGAGGCGACCTCCGGGCCGGAGCAAGCCGTAGAGGCGTGCGAAGTACTCGTCGAGCCGGGCTGCGCCGACGTGTTCGAACATGCCGATCGAGCTGATGGCGTCGTAGGGGCCGTCCGCGATCTCGCGGTAGTCCTGGAGGCGGATGTCGACGCGGTCCGCGAGGCCGGCCTCGGCCACGGCCCGCCGCGCCCATTCCACCTGGCGGCTCGACACCGTCACGCCGACCGCCTCGACGCCGTGGTGGCGGGCCGCGTGCATCGCCATGCCACCCCAGCCGCAACCGACGTCGAGCAGGCGCTGGCCGGGGCGGAGGTCGAGCTTGCGGGCGATGAGCTCGTACTTCGCCGCCTGGGCCTGGTCGAGCGTCGTGTCCGGAGCGGGCCAGACGGCGCATGAGTACGTCATCGAAGGGCCGAGCACCAACCGGTAGAAGTCGTTGGAGACGTCGTAGTGGTGCGCGATGGCGGCCGCGTCTCGGCCCTTGGTGTGCCGGCGCCCACCGAGGCGCGCCTCCTCGGACGGTGGCGGCAGCGGGCGGACGCCGGCCGTGCCGACCAGCCGGGCCAGCGCCCCCCACTGCGCGGCGGTGAGCCGCACCGTGGGCAGGTGCTTGCGCAGCTCGAGCGCGGCGTAGATGTCGCCCTCGACGTCGAGGTCGCCGGCGACGTAGGCCCGACCGAAGCCCAGCTCGCCGGGTGCGGTGAGGATGCGGCGCAAGGCGTCGGTCGAGCGCACGACGAGCTTGGTCGGCGCGTCCGGCGGCCCCGTCCTGGTGCCGTCGAAGCACTCGACGGCGATGGGCAGCTCTCGTCCGAGGAGGTCCTCGACGATGCCGGCCAAGCCGGCTGTGGCGCGAGCGTTCGCGGTGGCGGTCATTGGTTTCCTCCAGGGGAAGGGAGCGATGGATCGGTCGGAGCGGTCGGAGCGGTCGGGGCGCGCGCGGGTGCCGCGGGCTCGGCTGGACCGGGCTCGGGCTTCGGCGCGCTGGCTGCCGGCAACGGCAAGGGCGGTGCGAGGAGCTGCGCCGCGAAGGGCGCCAGCACCTCCATCAGGCGAAAGCCCGGGTCGAGCGATGCGCCGACGCCCTCGCACATGGCGATCGTCTTCACGAGCAGGGCGAGCGAGGGTGGCAGCCGGAGGTGCTGGCGCCGCAGGACGCCGACGAGCTCGCCCAGGAGCGAACCCACGGCGACATCGGCCAACGGGCGATCGAGGCGCTCGACCACCTCCCCCAGGTCGACGCCGAGCGCCGTTCGATCGACGTCCGGCCCGGTCACTCCCAGGCCGTCCAACGCGTCGACGAGGCCCTCGCGGTCGTGACCCGCCGCGGCCACGAGGGCCATGACGAGCCGGCGGCGGGTCGCGCTGTCGACACTTCCGACCATCCCGAAGTCGAGCAGCGCGATGCGGCCGTCGGATTCGGCGAGGACGTTGCCGGGATGCGGATCAGCGTGGAAGAAGCCGTCGACGAACACCATGTGCAAAGTCATGGAGGCCGCGCGTCGGGCCAGGTCCACACGGTCGATGCCGGCCGCGTCGAGCGCAGCCAGGTCACCGAGCTTGACGCCGTCGATGCGCTCCATGGTGAGGACCCGGGCGGTGCTCAGGTCGCCGTGGATGCGCGGGACGTGCACGTCGGTCCGGAACGCGAGGTTGGCGGCGATGCGGCGCGCGTTGACCGCCTCGCGCCGGTAGTCGACCTCGGACCGCAAGGTGTCGGTGAACTCCCGCACGAGCTCGACCACGTCGAGCCTCGCCGCCGGCTGCCAGTGGCGCGCCGCCTCGGCTGCGAGGTCCCCGAGCAGGTCGAGGTCCAGGTTCACCTTCTCGACCACCCCCGGCCGGCGGACCTTCACGACGACCGGCGTGCCGTCGAGAAGCGTCGCCCCGTGGACCTGACCGATCGACGCCGCGGCAAGTGGGATGTCGTCGAACGAGGCGAAGTGCGACGCCACAGATCCACCGAGCTCCTCGGCGACGACGGCGCGGATGCGCCCCGTGGCCTCGGCGGGTGCACTGTCCTGCAAGCGCGCCAGCTCGACCTGGTACTCGACCGGCAGCAGGTCGCCGCGGGTCGAGGCGATCTGGCCCAGCTTCACGAACGTCGCCCCGAGATCCTCGAGCGCCAGGCGGACGTGCTCCGGGCGGGTGTAGGGCAGCGGGCGACGCTCGTGGCCGAGCAGACCGCGATGGAACGGCACCACGCGCCAGAGACCGGGACGGCCCAGGACTACGCCCAACCCGTGCCGGCTCGCGGCACTCGCGATCTGACGGCGCCGACGCCGGGCGGCGCGCTGCACCCCTCTGTTCACGCGCGATGACGGCCGGCAACCCGCCGGCCCCGCCGGCCCCGCCAGCCCCTGATGGGCACGTCGCGGACCCCCCGCGCCAGTCCGATCATCCCCGACTTTCAGCGGGAGTCCTCAGAGCCTCCAGGCGAGCCCGGTGCTCTTCGATGCCGATCTCGCCGCGAGCCAGGCGCTCGTCGAGGATCGCCTTCGGATCGCGCCGAGCCGCCGAGGCCGTCTCGCCGTTGCGCCACCATCCCAGCGCGAGATACGCGATGGCCCCCCAGAAGGCGAGCATCACGCCCGTCATGAGCAGCCAGCCGCCCCATCCGAACACGTGCCAGTCCCACATGTGGACCTCCTCGGTCGTCCCGGCACGACGGTACGGCGGCGGCGATCGGCGGGTCATCGTGGGAGCGCAGTGATCCTCCTGCGGCTGCCTACTGACATCGCTCCACCCGAGACGCGCCACGAGCGGGCCGCCAGCTACCTACGGTTGGCGGTTCATGGCGGCGCCGGGCCGCGGCCCGGCGGCGGCGCGAGCTCAGCCCAAGGCGGCGGGTCGGCGGCCGAGGAACGCCGCGAGGCGGTCCACGGCCGATGCATCGTCGGGACACGGCTGCTCGGCCGCGAAGGCGCGGCCGGGCCCGCGGAGCTCGGGGCGCATGAGGCCGCGTGCGAAGTCGAGCATGGCGGCGGCCAGGTCGGGGTCGAGGTCGCTCGTGGACCGGCCGGTGGCCGTGGCGACGTCCCAGGCGTGCGTGAGCGCATCCGTGATGCGCAGCCTGATGAAGATGGCGCCAGGGATGGCGCCCAACGGCGCGTCGAAGGTCCGCGTGAGCCCGTCCGGAGCTGCGAAGGCGGAGGCCGCCGCGTGTGCCGACGCGGCGTGGGCCCCACGCAGGTCGTCGGCCGATGCGCCGACGGGCCCCGGCTCGCCGGCAACACGAGCGTTGCCCCCGATGACGTGGTGGATCACATCCCGCACACGCCACCCCTCGCACGGCGTCGTCTCGTCCAGCATCGTGTCGGTCACGTCGGCCAACACCCGGGCGAAGGCGTCCTGAGCCCTCCGGTGCGCAACGAGCCCGTCCATGTCCATGCCCCTCCTTCCCGTGCGGCGGTTCGGTCGCCGACAACCGAGGTCTACGGCGCCACACTTGAGGTTGTCAAGTGTCGTTGCGTTCCGTTGGCAAGCAGTACCCTCCCGGTGGATGCGCTCCTACCGGCAGTACTGCGGATTGGCCAAGGCGCTCGACGTCGTCGGCGACCGCTGGTCCCTGCTCATCGTGCGCGAGCTCCTCGTCGGTCCCTGCCGTTACCGCGATCTGCTCGACGGTCTGCCTGGCATCGCCACCAACCTGCTCGCCGAGCGCCTACGGCACCTCGAAGCATCGGGGGTGGTGGAGCGTGACGACGCCGGTCGCTATGCACTGACCGATCGGGGCGACGCGCTCCGGGAGCCGGTCTACGCACTCGGCCGATGGGCGGCACCGCTGCTCGGCGAGCGGGGACCCGACGACACCTTCCGCGGCCACTGGCTCGTGCACCCCCTCAGCGTCCTCTTCGGCGAGAGGGACGTCCGCCGCCCGACCACGACCATCGAGGTCCGGGCCGAAGGCTCTGCTTGCACGATCCAGTGCGTCGACGGCGAGGTCACCGTCTACCCCGGGGCGCCCGACGCGCCGGACCTCGTCGTCATGGGGCCGCCGGACGCGGTGCTCGGCCTCCTCGCCGGTCGCCTGGACCGCAGGCAGGCGGCCGCCCGCGGTGCCACCGTGCTCGGCGACGGCCGGATCCTCCGCCGGATGCGGCCAGGCGCCGCCTGATCGGCGGCATCGCTCCCGCCGTGCATCCGTGGCACCGGACCGGTCCCGCCGGCCACAGTCCACCCGCGCCGCACCCGACCCCGCCGCACCAGGCCGGCGCTGAGGCGCAGGCGGGTCAGGCGCCGAGGGCCGAGAAGCGCCGCAGCCGCAGGCTGTTGGTGACGACGAACAGGCTCGACGACGCCATGGCCAGGCCGGCCAGCAGCGGGTTGAGCTGCGCGGCGGCCGCCAAAGGAATGGCAGCCACGTTGTAGGCGAAGGCCCAGAAGAGGTTGCCCTTGATCGTGCGCAGCGTCGCCCGCGACAGCCGGATGGCGTCGGCCGCGGCCCGGAGATCGCCGCGCACGAGCGTGAGGTCGCTGGCCTCGATGGCGACGTCGGTGCCGGTCCCCAGCGCGATGCCAAGGTCCGCCTGAGCGAGAGCAGCGGCGTCGTTGACCCCGTCACCCACCATCGCCACGACGCGTCCCTCGTCCTGCAGCCGCCGTACGGTGGCCACCTTGTCTTCGGGCAGGACCTCGGCCACGACGTCCTCGATGCCCACCGTTGCCGCGACCGCACTCGCGGCCCGGGCGTTGTCACCGGTGAGCAGGACCGGGGTGAGCCCGAGGCCACGCAGCGACCGGACCGCCTCGGCCGACGTCGGCTTCACCGTGTCGGCGACGACGACGACGGCCCGGAAGGCGCCGTCCCAGGCGACGAAGACGGGCGTCCGCCCGGCGGCTTCGGCGGCATCGCGCGCCTGGCCGAGGGTCTCGGGCAATGCCGCGCCGAGCAGGCCGGTCTCCTCGCGCACGAAACGCTCGCGGCCGGCCACGACCTTGTGGCCGTCGACCGTGCCCACCACGCCCAGACCCTGCGTGGAGCGGAAGCCGTCGACCGGCGGCAGCGCGCCACCCGCCTCGTCGGCTGCGGCCGCGGCGATGGCGCGGGCGATCGGGTGCTCCGACGCGGCCTCGACGGCGCCGGCGAGGCGCAGGGCTTCGGGCCGTTCGGCACCCGGCGGCACCACGACGTCGACGAGGGCCATGGCTCCCGTCGTGACGGTGCCCGTCTTGTCGAGCACGACCGTGTCGACCCGGCGGGTCGACTCGAGCACCTCGGGTCCCTTGATCAGGATGCCGAGCTGCGCACCCCGCCCGGTGCCGACCAGCAGCGCCGTCGGCGTGGCAAGCCCGAGCGCGCACGGGCAGGCGATGATCAGCACGGCCACCGCGGCCGTGAAGGCGAGCTGGGCGGAGTTGCCGGTCAGCAGCCAGGCCGCCAGCGTCGACAGCGAGATCAGCATCACCACGGGGACGAACACCGAGGCCACGCGGTCGGCCAGGCGCTGCACGGCGGCCTTGCCCGACTGCGCCTCGGCCACGAGGCGGGCGATCTGCGCGAGCGCGGTGTCGGCGCCGACACGGGTGGCCCGGACCACGAGGCGACCACCGGCGTTCACGGTGGCCCCGGCGACGGTGTCGCCCGGCTCGACCTCCACCGGCACGCTCTCGCCGGTGAGGAGCGACGCGTCGATGGCGGACGTGCCCTCCTCCACCTCGCCGTCGGTCGCCACCTTCTCGCCGGGCCTGACCACGAAGCGGTCACCGACCTGGAGCTCGCCGATGGGCACGCGGATCTCGGCGCCGTCGCGCAGCACCGCGACATCCTTGGCACCCAGCCGCAGCAGGGCCCGCAGCGCCTCGCCGGACCGGCGCCTGGCGCGGGCCTCGAGGTAGCGGCCAGCCAGCAGGAAGGTGATGAGAACGGCCGCGACCTCGAGGTAGAGGTCGTTCATGCCCGAGCCGCGGGAGGGCGTCAGGTCGATCATCATGCGCATGCCGGGCATCCCTGCGGTCCCGAAGAACAGCGCGTAGAGCGACCACCCGTAGGCCGCGAGGGTCCCTACCGACACGAGCGTGTCCATCGTGGCGGAGCGGTGGCGCAGGTTCTTCCAGGCGGCGCGGTGGAAGGGCCAGCCCCCCCAGAACACGACCGGGCTGGCCAGCGTGAGCGCCAGCCACTGCCAGTTGCGAAACTGCAGCGCGGGGACCATCGCCATCACGAGGACCGGCGCCGACAACACGGCGGACCCGACCAGCCGCTGGCGCAGCGCCGCCGTCGCCGCCTCGTGGGCATCCTCGGGCTCGGCACCCGCGTCGCCCGCATCACCCGCGGCCGAGGGGGCCGCGCCCACCGGCGCCGGCACGCGAGCGGAGTAGCCGAGGCCCTCGACCACCTCGACCAGGCGCTCGGGAGCCACGTCGGGAGCGACGGTGGCGACGGCGCGCTCGGTCGCGTAGTTGACGCTGGCCTCGACGCCCGGGAGCCGGTTGAGCCTCTTTTCGATGCGCATCGCACAGGACGCGCAGGTCATGCCGCCGACCTCCAGCTCCACGCTTCGGGCCAGCGCCGTGGTGGGCGCCGTCGTGGGCGCCGTGGTGGGCGCCGTCACGACACCAGCTCGTACCCGGCCTCGTCCACCGCCCCCCGCACCAACTCCACGTCGAGCGGCTCGGCGCTCGCGACGGTCACGGTGCCACCGGTGAGGTCCACGTCGACCTGCTCGACCCCGGGGAGCTGCTTCAACTCCTTGGTCACGGACTGGACGCAGTGCTCGCAGGACATGCCCGACACTCGGTAGGTCTCCTCGGCCATCAGGACAGCTCCTCGTCGTTGGTTCGGACTTCGGGTGACTATACCCCGGGGGGGTACGAAGGCGATGCGGGGAGGGTCAGGACCGCACGAGCCGGGCGACGGCCGCAGAGGCCTCGGCCACCTTCGCATCGGCCTCGTCGCCGCCTGCGGCCACCGCCTCCGCGACACAGTGGGACAGGTGCTCCTCCAGCAGCTCCAGGCCCACGGCCTGCAGCGCCCGAGTCGCGGCGGAGATCTGCGTGAGGACGTCGATGCAGTACCGACCGTCCTCGATCATCGCCTGTAGCCCCCGCACCTGGCCCTCGACGCGGCGCAGGCGGCGCAGGTGCGCAGCACGGTTGTCGGTGTACCCCGGCATCTCGCCCCCTTGGCCCTGCGGCCGGATCGAACCCCCGCAGCATACCCCCGCCCCGTATCATCGCACCTCGGCCACCAGCGTCACGACAAACCTCACCTTCTGTGCCACCATCTCACCGATCGTCACCAAGGCGGGGGCCGAAGTGGCGGGGCAGCCCTGCCTGCCCGGGGAGGCGAGATGCCCGACTTCGAGGGCACCGACAGATCGGAGGCGGCGGGCGCCGCCATGCCGGACGCGACATGGTGCGAGCGGCTCATCCGCGACGATCCACTCGGCCGGATGCTGATCGCCCGCGACGGGACCATCGCGCACCTCAACCCGGCCGCCGCGTCGATGGCCGGCTTGTCGCCCGCGGAGGCGGTCGGCCGCAACGTGTTGGACTTCGTGGCCGAGGACGACGTCGCGCTCGCACTCGAGGCGCTCCACGAGATGGAGGAGTACGACCCCCGCAGCGAGGGCGTGCCGATGGTGTTCGGGCTGCGGCGGGCCGACGGCACGACGATGTACGTGGAGCTCGGCGCGAAGGGCTACCTCGACGAACCCGAGCTGGGACTGATCAGCCTGCGCGTGCGCGCCTACGACAGCTGGGCGCACCTGGAGGAGTACCTGCGCCAGCTGGTAGGGGCGGCACCCGTCGCACGGTCGCTGGCCACGTTGGCCCGATCGATCGACCACGGGATCCAGCAGTGCGCGAGCGCGTTCGCTCTCGGCTGGGACGGTCGACGGGTCCACGAGTGGGCCACGGCCTCGGTACCCGACGGCCTCCTCCCCGCCGCCCGTGACCCGGAAGGCGACGAGGACGAACACGACGGCGACGACCCGGACGTGCCGTGGCTCGCCGCGCTGCGCACCGGCGAGACGGCGCTCGAGCTGGACCTCACGCGCCTCCCGGCCGACCTCGCCGAGGCCGCCCGCCGCGCCGGCTTCGCGTCCTGCTGGGCCGAGCCCGTGTTCATGCCGGAGGAGCCCCAGCCGGTGGCCGCCGTCGTCGTGTGGCGGAGGCTGGACACGCCTCCCCGCGTCGGGCACCGCGAGGCGCTGCGCCGCTTCCGGGCGGCGGCGGCACTGGCGTTCGAGCGCCAACGGACCGAGGAGAGGCTCGTGCGGGCGGCCACCACCGATCCCCTCACGGGCATTCCCAACCGGGCCACGTTCTTCCGGTTGCTCGAACGGGCGCTGGTCGAGCGCGGGGGTACCGACGTCGCCGTCGTCTATCTGGACCTCGACGGGTTCAAGCCGCTCAACGACGCACATGGCCACCGCTTCGGCGACCTCGTCCTCGCCGAGGTGGCCTACCGGCTGACCCGGGTGGTGCGCGCCGACGACCTCGTGGCCCGTGTCGGCGGCGACGAGTTCACGGTCCTGTGCCGATCGGCGGGTGACCTGCACCAGACGGCGCGGTTGGCCGAGCGCCTCATCGGCGCCGTCGACGAGCCGCTCGAGGTGGGCGGCCGGGTGGTCCACCTCACCGCCAGCGCCGGCGTGGCGCGCGCCCCGGAGCACGGCACCGACCACGACGCCTTGGTGGAGGCAGCCGATCAGGCCCTCTACGCGGCCAAGCGGGCCGGCGGCAGCCGCTGGCACGCTGCCGAACCTTGACCGCACCCGACCGCCCCGCCGCGTGGCACCCCGGCCGGGCGCGCCGGTCGTGCGAGGCGTCGCCGCGCCCGTACGCAGAGTGGGTGGTGGCGGGACACCGGCCGGCGTAGCCTTCGCTGACGCCCGGTCACGCCGCCGGGCAGGCAGCGCGGGAAGGGCAATGGCACAAGTCAGCCCGGGGTCGACGGAACGCCTGGACGACGAGGACGGCGGCGCGCCCGAGGGCACCGGGCGGCTCCTGCTGCACATCGATTCCGCCGGCCTCGTCTGGTGGGCTCACGACGACGGCAGCGGCGTGGGGGGACGGCCGGCCGAACACTTCGTCGGGTCCTCGGCCGCCGAGCTCGTCCATGCCGAAGACCTGCCGGCCGTGGTGGCTGCGGCGAACCGCGCCGGGCCCGCGGGCGTCGACGACCGCCCGATCCGCCTCCGCCTGCGCCAGCCGGACGGGAGCTGGCGGCCGTTCTACTCCCTCGGGCTCGGCCCGGCCGGGGACTTCGCGGACCGGTTCCTCGTGGTGCTCTGGCCGTCCGGTGCGTCGATGCCTTCGTTCGTGCGCGACTGGCACGACCGCCGGCAGGACCAGCTGGCGCGCGCCGGCTTCCTGACGGGGCACGGCGCCATCGTCCTCGTCGACCGTGACGGGGTGGCCGCCTTCGCCAGCCGCTCGGTGGAGACGCTGGGCTACGAGGTCGGCGACCTCCTCGGACACCGGCCCGAGGACTGGGTCGTGCCCGAGGACCGGTCGCTGATCGCCGGAAGCCTCGCCCGCTGCCGCCTCGAGCCCGGTGACCCGGTCGAGGTCACGGTCCGCCACCGGCTGCCCGACGGGCGTGAACGTTGGATCGAGTCCACGCTGGTCAACCGCCTCGACGACGCCGCGGTCGCCGGGATCGTCATCACGCTGCGGGACATCACCGAGCGCGTCGTCGTCGAGGAGGCGCTGCGGGCCCGCGAGGCCTGGTTCCGGGCACTCGTGCTGCACGCCACGGACCTCCTCGTCGTGGCCGACACCGCCGGTGCCATCCGCTACGCCAGTCCGGGCACGTCCATGGTGCTCGGCGTCGAGGCCGACACGGTGATCGGGCAGGACCTGCGCGCCCACGTCCACCGCGCCGACCTGCCGGGCGTGGAGCAGGCCATCGCCGATGCGCTGGGGCGCCCGGGCCAGCTCATCGACGTCAGTGCCCGCGTGCACGGCGCCGACGGGCGCTGGCGCCTGCTGGAGGGTTGCCTCCGGCACCCGCCACCCGGCGAGGGCGTCGACGGCCTCGTGCTGAACCTGCACGACGTCACCGACCGGCAGGAGGCGATCGAGGGTCTCGACGCCAGCGAGCGACGGTTTCGCAAGCTCGTGCAGAACGGCTCCGACCTGATCCTCGTGGTCGACGACCAGGCGTGCATCCGCTGGATCAGCCCCGCGGTCACCCGGGTGCTCGGTCTCGACCCGGAGGAGATCACCGGTCGGCTGACGACCGAGTTCCTCCACCCCGACGACGTGGCCGCCGTGCTCGACTCGTTGGAGGCGCAGACCGAAGGGGGCCGGCCCACGGCCACCGCCGTCGGCCGCGTGCGCGCCGCCGACGGCACCTGGCGGACCCTGGGCATGTTGGCCACCGACCTGAGCGACGACCCGGACGTCGGCGGCATCCTCATCAACGCCCGCGACATCACCGACGACATCGCGGCCCAGGCCCGCAGCCTGCGGCTGTCGAGCATCGTCGAGGCGGCCAACGACCTCATCGGCATCTACGACATCCGCTCCCGGCGGGTGGCGCTCAACGCCGCCGCCCGTGAGTTCCTCGGACTGCCCGACGACGCCGAGCAGACCCTCGAGGCGCTCATGGAGCGCCTACCACCGAACTTCACCGCTCACTGGCGCAACGAGATCGCGCCGGCGCTCCAGCAGTCCGGCAGCTGGTCGGGCGAGATGTCGGGCCTGAATCGCACCGGGGAACCCGTGGCGCTGTCGTGGTCGATCACCGCCCACGGAGCGGACATCTCCGAGCCGGATGCCATCAGCTTCATCGCCCGCGACATCAGGGACCGCAAGGCCCTCGAGCACCGCCTCGAACACCAGGCCACGCACGACCCGCTCACCGGTCTGCCGAACCGGACGCTCGTGCTCGACCGGTTGCGGGTGGCCTTGGCCCGCACGTTGCGCCGGGGCGGCGAGGTGGCGGTGCTGTTCGCCGACCTCGACGACTTCAAGGTCGTGAACGACAGCCTCGGCCACGAGATGGGCGATCGCCTGCTGGAGGTGCTCGCCAGCCGGCTGGTCAGCGCAGTCCGGCCCGGCGACACGGTCGGACGCTTCGGCGGTGACGAGTTCGTCGTCGTGTGCGAGGACGTCGACGGGCACGAGAGCGCGTCGCTCGTCGCCGAGCGCCTCGCGGAGACGCTCACCCAGCCGGTGGGACTCGACGGCACGGAGGTCGTCGTAAGCGCCAGCGTCGGCATCGCGCTCGCCTCGCAGGCCTCGACGACCGCGGAGGATCTCCTGCGCGACGCGGACTCGGCGATGTACGAGGCCAAGGCCCGGGGGCGGGCCCGAGCCGAGATCTTCGACCTCGCCATGCGGACGCGCGCGGTCGCCCGCCTCGAGCTCGAGGGCTCGCTGCGGCGGGCCGTGGAGCGCCGCGAGCTGCGCCTGCGCTTCCAGCCTCAGGTCGACCTGCGCACCGGGGCAACCGTCGGCTTCGAGGCGCTGCTGCGATGGGAGCACCCCGAGCGGGGCCTGCTCGAGCCCGACGAGTTCCTCGGCGTCGCGGAGGGCAGTCGCCTCATCGTCCCGGTCGGGCGCTGGGTGCTCCAGCAGTCGAGCCGCATCCTCGACCGCCTCTGCGCGGCGGAGGGCGCGGGCCCGCTGTGGCTCGGCGTGAACCTGTCCGCCCGCGAGCTCACCGACTCACGGTTGGTGGATACGGTGCGCGAGGTGCTGGCCGACATGGCCGCCCCTCCCGGCAGCCTCCAGCTCGAGATCACCGAGGGCGTCCTGATGGAGGACGTCGAGTCGAGCCTCGTGACGCTGGAGCGGCTCAAGGAGCTCGGGGTGCAGCTCGCCATCGACGACTTCGGCACGGGCTACTCCTCGCTGGCCCGCCTGCGCGGGTTCCCGGTCGACGTGCTGAAGATCGACCGCAGCTTCGTGGCCGGGCTCGGCACCGATCCCGGTGACTCGGCCATCGTGGCGTCGATCGTGCACCTCGCCCACGCCCTCGGCATGCGGGCCACGGCCGAGGGGGTCGAGGAGGAGCTGCAGCTCGACGAGCTGCGCCGACTCGGCTGCGACGTGGCTCAGGGGTTCCTGCTGGGTCGCCCACTCGCCGACGCCGACGCCATCGAGCTGCTCGCCGGAGGGCCGGCCTCCCGGGCGTAGCGGGCCAACGCTTCGGCGGCCGGCCGCACCAGCACGCCAGGTTCGTCGGCCACCGCGGCCAGCCACGGGGGCCGCACCACGGCGGCCACCGCGATCGGAGCGTCCAGGCCCGACAGCATGACGGCGAGGCGGACGAAGGTGACGGCGTAGTCCGGCGGGCGGACGTCGCGCGCCAGCTCGAGCAGCGCGAACGGGTCGGGTGCCGTGTCGTCGCCGCGCGCGCCCGGTGGCAGGTGTGGCGCCAGCGCCGGGGAGGCCGGTGTGGCGCCACCCCCGGCGAGGCCGGGGCCGTCGGCCAGCACCGCGCCCCGCACGAGCTCGGCGCGGGCTCCGGCGCTCAGCAGGGCGACGTAGGCGCCGAGGCCCCGGCCGAGCAGCGTGCAGGGACCGAGGTGGGCGAGAGCCGCGTCGACGTCGGCCATCAGGAGCTCGGCCGTGTACCCGCCGCCGCTCGGTCGGGTCGACGCGCCGTGGCCCGTGAGGTCGAGCCCCCAGACCGGGCCGGGCCAGGCGTCGGCCGCGGCCGGCGGCTCGGGCGACGTGAGCTCGCCGAGACCGTGCAGGCACAGCAGCGGACGGGTGGGCGACCCCGGCCCCGATCCGTCACGCGCGCCGCGCAGCGGGTGCAACGCCAGCCGGACCTTATTGTGCACGAGCGCGACCGGTTCGGTCATCCGAGGAACTCCAGCACGAGATCGGCGACCCGCTCGGGCGCCTCGATGTGCACGAAGTGCCCCACCTCGTCGAAGGGAACGAAGCGAGCGTGCGGCGGGAGGTAGGGGTAGACGTCGTCGGGCAGCGTGCCCCACCCCATGTCCTCCTGGACCAGCCCGAGGATGGCGAGGACCGGCATGCCGAGCGACGGCAGGCGCCACATCGACCACTCGGGTCGCCAGGGGCCGAAGCCGCCGAGGCGCAGCGACGGATCGATCTTCCAGCGCCACCCGTCCTCGTCGCGTCGGGCCCCGACCGTGACGAGGTAGCGCAGCCACTCGGGTGACAGGCGAGGGTTCATGCGGGCGCGCCGCCGGGCCAGGTCGTCGATCGTGCCCGGCTTGCGCAGCGAGCGGGCGGCCCGCCGCCGGTGGTCGAGCCAGCCGGTCAGCTCGGACGCGAGCATGCGGGTGCGGGTGTGCTCGGCCACGTCGGGCCACGAGCGCGACGAGGGCAGCCCGTCGATGTTGACGACGTGGCTGACGCGGTGCGGGCACGTCTCGGCGAGCTGGAGGATGAGCGAACCGCCCTTGGAGTGGCCCAGCACCGGCATGGGCCGGCTCGAGACCGTGTCGAGCACGGCGACCGCGTCGCGCAGATCGCCCTCCCACGAGTACAGGGCGGCGTGCTCGGAATCGCCGTGCCCGCGCTGGTCCCAGGTCACCACGCGCCATCCGCCTGCTGCGATCAGCGGGGCGAAGACGTCGAACGTCCGGGAGAAGTCGAAGCCACCATGGGCGAACAGGATCGGCCGCGCGCCCTCGTCGCCCCATTCGTTGACCGCGAGGCGCAGGCCGCCCGCGTCGACCGTGCGGGTCCGGTCGGGCGCGCACGCGCCGGGGAAGCGGTCCGCATCCGCCGGGGGCTCGTCGTCCGCCGGCAGGTCGTCGCCCGAGGCGGGGTGGTCGCCTGGCGGGGCGAGGTCGGGATCGGCCACTGCTCGACCCTAGCCACCGCTGCGGAGACGCCGACCAGGTACCCGGGTGCGCCGGAGCCACGCGGACCGGGGCCGCCGGCACCGGGCCACCTACGCTGTGCCCCTCGTGAGCGCCGCACTGACCCGCCTGCGCCCGGCCCGGGCGCAAGGGCACCGGCACCTGCTCACCGGCTCCGCCCTCCTCGTGGTCGGTGCGGCCATCCAGGCGCTGAGCGGTGCCCTTTTCTGGTTCATCGCCGCCCGCCTCGACGTCGAGGCCGACGTCGGGGCCGCTGCGAAGCTGAACACCTCGGTCCTGTTCGTCACCTACCTTGCCGGGCTCGGCCTGCCCGTCTCGTTGGCCCGGTACGCCGCCGGCCGCGATCGGGACAGCGACGTGACGTTCACCTGGGGCGTGGTCGCCACCGTCGCCGCCGCGCTGGTGCTGGCCGCCGTCTACATCGTCGTGATCCCGTCGGACGCCGTCGACGTGCTCTCGCAGACCAACCGCTTGCTCGGACCGCTGGCCTTCGCCGTCATCGTGGCCGGATCGGCCCTGTCGCTCATCGCGGACGTGCGCTGCATGACGGCGCGCCGGTGGAACCTGGTGCTCGTGCGGATCACCGCGGTGGGCCTGCTCCGCTTCCCACTGCTGTTCGTCCTGCGAGGCGGAGAGGACCGCGCCTTCTGGTTGTTCGTGTGGGCCGCCGGACCCGTCGCGCTGACGGGATCCGTCGCGGCTCTCTACTCGGCGCGCGTCGCCGGAGGGCGGCACGGGCTGCGGCCCCGGCCCGGGAGCGCCGGAGCCGCCATCCGGTACTCAGCGGTGAACTACGTGTCGACGCTGGCGTACCAGGCGCCGTACTTCGCCCTGCCGGTCATCGTGCTGGCGAACGTGTCGGCCCGCTCGTACGCGAGCTTCAACGTCGCCTGGGGCATCGTCGCGGTGGCCTTCTACGTCCCTTCGGCCATCGGGCAGGCGCTCCTGGCCGAGGGCGGCCGAGACGGCGCCCACCTGCGCGCGCAGGTCGGGTTGGCGCTCCTCCTGGCCCTGGGGCTCATGGCGGTCGGTTCCCTGGCGTCGTTCGCCGGCAGCACGCTCGTCGAGCGGGTCTACGGATCGGGCTACCACCAGGCGGCGCGGGTGCTGCCGGTCATGATGGCGGCCGGCGTGCCATGGGCCATCACCTCGCTGCTGCTGTCGGAGGTGCGGATCCTGCACCGGCACGCCGCCACCGTGGTCATCACGGTGGTCCTGACCGTGGCCGTCGTCGTCCCGGCGCTGATCGCCGTGCCCCGCGACGGCGTGGACGGAGCGAGCGCCGCGTGGTTCATCGGCAACCTCGTGGCCGGCGCGGTCGCCATCGTCACGGCGGCGATCTCCCGGCACCGCAGCCGCCGGGCGGACCCGGCGCTCGACGAGCCGGCGACCGCGGCCGACGCCGCGGAGGTCGGCATCACATTGGCCGAACCGACTGTCTGAGCGGGCCGGCGCTCAG
Source organism: Actinomycetota bacterium (assembly GCA_016185275.1). Lineage (GTDB taxonomy): Bacteria > Actinomycetota > Acidimicrobiia > Acidimicrobiales > Iamiaceae > JACPNX01. The sequence continues at coordinate 42,313 of JACPNX010000002.1, forward strand.
CCCGGCAGGCCGCTCAACGCCCAGAGGATCACGAGCGCCAGCACCGCCAGGCCGAGCAGGACCACCAGCGCCTCGAGGCGCGTGACGCCCGATGGGGAGCCGGCCTGAGCACCTCGGGCGCGGTCGTGCACGGCGGGACGCTACCCGGCCGCGAACCGGGCACCGTGGCGCGCTCGACCATCGGCGAAGCCGACCTGGCGGTGCGCTTCCCGATGGGCAAGGGGTGGATCCGCTCGCCGTCGGCGCCGCCGCCGCTCCCACGGCGCGGCCATGACGGCACGCGCCACCGCGCGATGAAGATCACGCTCGACGGTGTGTCACCCTCGGGGCGCGGCCCGACCGACCGTGGCCGGCGATGTCCCCGCCTGCGTCGGGCCGCTCAACGAAGCGGACCGTCGGTCGCGACGCAGCAACGGGCAGCCGCATCCGGCTGCCCTGTGTGGACTGAGCCGCCGGGCCCGACGAGCCCGGCGGCCGACCGGTCAGATGAGCCGGACGTCCTTGGCTTCGTCGCCCTTGCGGCCCTGGCCGACCTCGAACTCGACGGCCTGGCCAGTCTCGAGGGTCCGGTACCCGGAGCCCTGGATGTTGGAGTAGTGCACGAACACGTCATCGCCGCCTTCGCGGGCGATGAAGCCGTACCCCTTCTCAGCGTTGAAGAACTTGACGGTACCGGTAGCCATGTCAGAACTCATTTCTCGGAGTGAACGGCGTACATCTTGGCCGCTGGAGATGGTCCGTGTCGAGACGGGGGCGCACCAAGGGGCGCGATGGTCGATCGCCCGCATCCCGAACGCCGGCGCGCCGTCACCACGGCGACGGGATCATCGCCTCCACGAGGCTCGGACCGGGCGTGGCGAAGGAGCGCCCCAGCTGGTCGACGAGCTCGTCCGCGGTGGTCGCCCGCGAGGCGGGGACGCCGAGGCCGGCAGCGAGCGCCACGAAGTCCATGTCGGGCCGGGTGAGGTCGAGCATCGCCTTGGCCTTGGGCCCCGGTGTCTCGGCACCCACGCGGTTCAGCTCCATGTTGAGGATGGCGTAGGAGCGGTTGTTCAACAGCACCGTGGTGACGTCGAGCCCCTCGCGGGCCATCGTCCACAGCGCCTGGAACGTGTAGAGCGCGCTGCCGTCCGCCTGGAAGGCGAGCACCCTGCGGTCCGGGCAGGCGACGGCCGCGCCGACCGCCACGGGAAGCCCTTGGCCGATGGCTCCTCCGGTCAGGCACAGCCAGTCGTGACGGGGAGCGCCGGCGGTGGCCGCGGTGGCGAAGAGCCCCGACGTGTTGGCCTCGTCGGACACGATCGCGCCTTCCGGGAGCAGCGCGCCGATGGCCGCGCCCAGCGCCTGGGCCGTGAGCGCGCCGGTCGGCCGGTCAGGTCGTGAGCCGTCCGAGACGACGGCCGAGGCTGCGGGGGCCCGGACCGCGTCTGCCAGCGCGGCCAGCGCGCCGGCGGCGTCCTCGTCGTGACCCGCGAGCACGTGCACCTCGCAACCGTCGGGGACGAGGTCGCTCGGCTTGCCGGGATAGGCGAAGAACGACACCGGCGCCTTCGAGTCGACCACGACGAGGTGCCGGATCCCGTCGAGCTGGGCGGCCGCCATCTCACCGAGGTACGCGATGCGCTCGACCTCGGGCACACACGCGCCCCGCTCGAGGCGGGCCGGGAACGTCTCGCACGCCAGCTTGGCTCCGGTCGCGGCTGCGACCCGGCTGGCGGCGTGGAGCGCGTCGGCCCGGCACGCCGAACCCCCCACGAGGATCGCGGCCGGCTCGCCGGACCGGAGCGCCTTGGCCACGACTTCGACCGTGTCCGCGGCGACGGCACGCCGGCCGGGCAGCGCGGGCACGGCGGCCGGGCTGGCGCCGTCGGACCACGACACGTCGGCGGGCAGGATCAGCGTGGCGACCTCCCCTGGCGGACCGGCGGCGGCGGCGATCGCCTCCGCCGCGTCACCAGCGAGGTCCTCCACGCGCTGCGAGGTGCGCACGAAGCGCGAGACGTTGCGGGCGACGGTCTCGATGTCCGACTCAAGCTGGGCGTCGTAGCGCTTGTGGTAGGTGGCGTGGTCACCGACGATGTTGACCACGGGTGTGCGGGCCTTGCGGGCGTTGTGCAGGTTGGCCAGGCCGTTGCCGAGGCCGGGCCCGAGGTGCAACAGCGTGGCCGCGGGTCGCCCGGCCATGCGCGCGTAGCCGTCGGCCGCGCCGGTGGCCACTCCTTCGAACAGCGCGAGGACCCCGCGGACCTCCGCCACCGAGTCCAGGGCGGCGACGAAGTGCATCTCCGACGTGCCCGGGTTCATGAAGCAGGTGTCGACGCCGGCGTCGACGAGCGTGCGGATCAGGGCCTGCGCGCCGTTCATGCGGAGCTCCTCACGACAGGGGAATGGGATTCTTGCCCGACGGGCGCCCGGCCGCCGCGGTCGTGGCCGGGCGCGGCGTGGGCCGCCGCGACGGCGGCAGGGCCGGCGGCGAGCGGAGGACGACCGGTCAACCTCAGAACAGCACGCCGGGGTTGAGGATCCCGGCGGGGTCGAACGCGGTCTTGATGCGGCGCATGAGCTCGATCTTGGCGGGATCCTCAAGTGCCAGGAAGTGGTCCTTCTTGGCCACGCCGATGCCGTGCTCGCCCGACACGGCGCCGCCCAGCGCCGCCCCCGCGGACAGCACGCGGTGCACCGCGTCGTGGAGAACGCCAGGGTCGGGCTGGAACACGGAGAGGTGCACGTTGCCGTCGCCGGCGTGCCCGCAGCCGACGATGAAGGATCCGGTCGACTCGGCCACGGAGGCGACCTCGGCCATGTAGCGCGTCATCTGGGCCCGGGGCACGACCATGTCGATCAGGTCGTGCGCACCTGCGGCCTTGGCTCCCCAGAAGGCCCGCTCCCGCGCCGCGATGAGGGCCGACCCGGCCTGGGGTGGCAGCACGTAGACGTCGAGGGCGCCGAACCCCGCGATCATCTCGGCCAGCTCCTGCACGTCCTCCTCCAGGCGATCGGCCCGCCGCTGCTCGAGGACGACGACGAGGTAGGCGAGTGCCGACTCCTTGATCTCCGCGGGGACGCCCAGGTCGAGACCCGCGGCCGACGTGATGCCGCCCATCGAGACGAGGTCGATGTACTCGAGGATGAGCGGGCCGATGCCGCTGCCGACGATGCGGGGGACGGCTTCGGTGATCTCGTCGAGGCGAGCGAACGGCGCCAGCACGGTGGCCGAGTGCTCGGGCCGCGGGTACAGCCGCAGCGTCGCCTCGGTCACCACCCCGAGGGTGCCCTCCGAGCCGATCACGAGCTGCGTGAGGTCGTAGCCCGAGGTCGCCTTCACGAACCGCCCGCCGGTGCGCACCACCTCGCCGGTGCCCAGCACCGCTTCGAGGGCGAGCACCTGGTGGCGCGTCACGCCGTACTTCACGGCCCGCATGCCGCCCGCGTTGGTGTTGACGTTGCCGCCGAGGCTGGCCGAGCTCTCTCCGGGGAACACCGGGTACACGAGGCCGTGGCCCCTGGTCACCTCGTCGAGCTGCTCGAGGGTGACCCCGGGTTGCACGACCGCCATGTGGTTGCCGAGGTCGATCTCGAGGATCTCGGCCATCCGCTCGAACGACACCAGGATGCCCTCGGCCGACGGGATGCACGCGCCGGAAAGGCCCGTGCCCGACCCGCGGGCCGTCAACGGCAGCGCGTGCTCCGCGGCGAGGCGCACGATCTGCGCGACGTCGGCGGTGGAACCGGGCCGCACCACGAAGGCGGGCCGGACGGGACGGGCGGTCAACGACTCGTCGTGGGTGTAGTCGTCGTTGATGGCATCGCCGGTGAGCACGTGCTCGGCACCGACGATGTCGCTCAAGAGCCCTGCGATGTCGGCCATGGCGGTCCTTCCGGAGGCAGCGGTGGGAGGTGTGCGCCACCGGTGTAGCGCGCCGGGTCGGCCACGGCACGGCCGCCGGCGCGCGCGGCCGCTGTCAGACCCCCTTGGCAGCATGGCGCGATGCCCGCTGCGCCGTCCCCCGTCCTCGCAACCCGAGCGCAGGAGCTGCTCGCCGCGCTGGCCGGCCCCGAGGCGCGCCTACGACCCGCCCAGCTCGCCGCCATCGAGGCGGTCGCGGGGGCGCGCGGCCGGGCGCTCGTCGTGCAGCGCACGGGCTTCGGCAAGTCGGCCATCTACTTCATCGCCACGCGGCTCCTGCGCGACGCGGGCGCCGGCCCCACCCTGCTGGTGTCGCCGCTCTTGGCGCTGATGCGCGACCAGGTGGCCGCTGCGCGCCGCATGGGGGTGCGGTCGGCCACCATCAACTCGACCAACCTCGACGACTGGGACGCCATCGAGGCCGCGATCGGCTCGGGCGAGGTCGACCTGGTGTGCATCAGCCCCGAGCGGCTCAACAACCCGGGCTTCGTGCGGCGGGTGCTGCCCGGCCTGGCGTCCGGGCTCGGGCTGCTGGTGGTGGACGAAGCGCACTGCATCAGCGACTGGGGGCACGACTTCCGGCCGGACTACCGCCGCATCCGCGACGCCATCCGCGCCCTCGCGCCGGGCACCCCGGTGCTGGCCACCACGGCGACCGCCAACGCCAGGGTCTGTGCGGACGTGGCCGAGCAGCTCGGCCAGGACGTCACCGTGCTGCGGGGACCGCTCGACCGGGAGTCACTGGTGCTGGGCGTGGCGCGCCTGCCGTCGCTCGCACACCGTCTGGCCTGGATCGCGACGCGTGTGCCGGAGCTGCCCGGCACCGGGATCGTCTACTGCCTCACCGTCGCCCACACCGTCCAGGTGGCCGCCTACCTGCAGAGCCGGGGGATCGACGCCACGGCGTACTCGTCGGACACGCCCGCGGACGAGCGCGAGCGCCTCGAGGAGGCGTTCAGGGCCAACCGGCTCAAGGTGCTCGTGGCCACCTCGGCCCTCGGCATGGGCGTCGACAAGCCCGACGTCGCCTTCGTGATCCACCTCGGCGCTCCGCCGTCGCCCGTCGCGTACTACCAGCAGGTCGGCCGGGCCGGTCGGTCGCTGGCGCGGTCCGAGGCCTGGCTGCTGCCTGGCGCAGAGGACCGCGCCATCTGGGGATGGTTCAGTGCGGTCGGACTCCCCCCGGAGCACCTGGTCCGGCGCGTCCTCGCCGCCCTCGGCGACGAACCGGCCTCGGTGGCCGACCTCGAGCGGGCCGTCGACCTTCGCCGCGGGCGGCTCGAGGCGCTCCTCAAGATCCTCGACGTCGACGGCGCGGCGCGGCGGGAGGGACGCGGCTGGGTGGGCACCGGCGCGACGTGGACCTACGACGCACCGCGGGTGCAGCGGGTCGAAGCCGCACGGGCCGCAGAAGCCTCCGCCATGGAGACCTACGAGGCCGGCGACAGCTGCCTCATGCGCTTCCTGCGCACCCAGCTCGACGATCGAGGCGCCGAGGACTGCGGCCGGTGCGCCGTGTGCACCGGTACCCCAGATCCCGTGGTGCTCGACGCGGAGGTCGTCGGGTCCGCCGTCGCGTTCCTGCGCGGGGTCGACGTCCCCCTCGACCCGCGCAAGCAGTGGGCGCGCGGCCTCGTCGAGCCAAGGGGGAACATCGGCCCGGCGCGGCGCGCCGAGGAGGGGCGGGCGCTGTGCCGGGAGGGCGATGCCGGCTGGTGGCCCGCCGTAGCCGCGGTCTTCGATGCGGCCGACGCCGCCCAAGTGGCCGGCGCGGCCAGCGCGGCCAGCGCGGCCGGCGCGACACATGCGGCCGGCGGATGGCTCGGAGCCGACGGCGAGCTCATCACCGGCATCGTGGCGATGCTGAAGCGATGGCCGTGGCCGCAGCGGCCCGCCTGGATCACCTGGGTCCCGTCCCGGCGGCGGGAACCGCTGCTGCGGGCCGTGGCCGAGCGACTCGCCGCCCTCGGCCGGCTGGAGGTCGCACCCGCTCTCGTGCGGGTGCGGGACGCCCCACCCCAGTCGTCGACCCAGAACGGACCACACCGCTTGGCGAACGTGTGGGGTGCGCTCGCGGTGGACGATTCGTCGCTGCCGTCGCCCGACCGGCTGGCCGCGCCGGTCCTGCTGCTGGACGACGTCTACGACACCGGTTGGACGATGACGGTGGCCGCCGCGCGGCTGCGCGACGCCGGAGTGCCCGCCGTCCTGCCGCTCGCACTCGCGCGCCGCTGACCCAGCCGTCGAACCGCCGGCGGGCCCGGCTTGCTCCGATCCGCTTCGCCGTCGTGGCCGGACGACGGCGGCGGAGGCGCTCACCGGAGGGCGTCCGCCGCCCCATCGAGAAGAACGCTCGGCCCGCCAAGGAGAGCGAGGGCGTCCACGCATGGCGGGCGTAGGCTGGCGGGGCGACGGGGGAGGTTGCCGTGCCCGGAGCGGACGAGCCGATGAACCCCTGGGAGCCTCCGGGACACGCCGACGGGTTCGACGCGGAGACGGCGAGGACGGACCACGCCGCGACCGATCACGCCGCGACGGAGCGGGCCGCGCAGGCGCTGCTGAATGCGTTTCCCGAGGCGCGCCTTCTCGCCGTCGTCGACGGCATGCGGGTGGTCCCGCTGCCCGACACGCTGCCCATCACGCCAGCGCACCGCCTGCTCCCGAACCCGCGGGACTGGAGCCGCACACCCGAGCACCGCGGCGGCGTGGCCCAGGCCTGGGCGCGGGCCCGCAGCCGCGGCGTGAGCCAGACCCGCTCCGTGCTCCGCAGCGGCGACGCCGGCAACCTGTACCTGTTCGACCTGCGGAGCACCCACGGCGTGATCCTGGCCGTCTTCGTCGACGACCGGGAAGGGGCGCCGCTACCGGACATCTCGGGGACCGACGCTCCGGCGCCGACGCGCGTCGGCCACATCCGGCGCGACCACATCGGCTACGTGCTCGAGCTCGACCAGGTGGCGACGGCCATGCTCGGCTGGTCCACCGGAGACCTCGCCGGCCGGCCCACCGTCGACGTGATCCATCGCGACGACTACGACTCCATCGTGGAGAGCTGGGTGGGGGTGCTGGCCGATCCCGCGGTGCCGTCACGGTGGCGCGGCCGTCACCTGTGCAAGGACGGCACCTGGCTCTGGGTGGAGCAGACCCACCGGAGCCGGCTCGACGACCCCGCCCATCGAGACGTCGTGTCCGAGATCGTCGACATCTCACCGGAGTACGCCGCCAGGGACGCTCCGAGTGCCGGCGAGGAGCGGATGCTCCGGCTGGCCGAGGCCCTGCCCGTCGGCGTGTTCACGATCGACGTCACGGGTCAGGTCACCTTCTCGAACGGGCGCCTGCACGAGATCCTGGGCGCGCCGCGGGCCGAGCGGCTGGCCGACCAGCTCGCGCACCTCGAGCCGGGCGATCGGGCGCTCGTCGAGCGCGCGGTGGAGGAGGTGCTGCGCACGCGGGCCGAGGTCGACGTCGAGATCAGCGCGGTGGGCGACGGTGGTGGCGTGCGGATCTGCCGCCTCGCGCTGCGGCCGCTGACGTCGGAGCGGGGCACGGTCACCGGTGCGATCGGGTGCCTGTCCGACGTGACCGAGAGCCTGCGGGCGCGCGGCCGGCTCGAGGAGCGAGCCGAACAGGACTCGCTGACCGGGTGCAGCAACCGGGCGTCCGTGCTGGCTGCGCTCGACCGGATGGTGGCGCAGGCGGCCGAGCGGACGACGGGTACCGCGGTGGTGCTCGTCGACGTCGACGGCTTCGCGGACCTCAACGACAGGTACGGCTACGCCGCGGGCGACGAGGTGCTCCGCGCGGTCGGGGGGCGGGTGCAGCGCAGCGTCCGCGACGAGGACCACGTCGGGCGCATCGGCGGCGACGAGTTCCTGGTGGCGTGCCCCGGCGTGCGCGACGCGGACGTCGCTCGACGGCTCGGAGAGCGGCTGGCCGACGTGCTCCGCAGCGACGTCGGGCGCTCGCCGCAGCCGGGCGGGCCCGCTGCGCTCAGCGTGCCGGTGCAGGCCAGCGTTGGGGTGGCGTGGACGACCGACGCCGGCGTGTCCGGCGGTCAGCTCGTGAGCGCGGCCGGGGAGGCCATGCAGCGATCGAAGCGCCAGGGCGCGGGCAAGGCCGTCGTGGTGGAGGTCGGCGACCGGCGCTGAGCCGGGCTCGGTCACCGGTCACGGTCGGGCGGCAGGCGCAGGCTGTACCCGACACCGCGGACGGTGTGGATGAGCGGCGGATCGGCGTCGTCGATCTTGTGGCGCAGGTAGCTGATGTAGGTCTCGAGCACGCTGGCGTTGCCGGCGAAGGTGTAGTCCCAGACGTGCTCGAGGATCTGGTCCCGGGTGAGCACGCGGCGGGCATTCGTGAGCAGGTAGTGCAGTAGCCGGTACTCCGTCGGTGTCAGCTCGACGAGGCGGCCGGCCCGCCAGACGTCGCGGGTGTCTTCGTCGAGCTCGAGGTCGGCGTAGCTCAGCTTGCGCTCGCCGGGTCCGTGCGCTCCGGCCCGGCGCAGCACGGCCTTCACCCGCTCGATGAGCTCTTCGATGCTGAAGGGCTTGGTGACGTAGTCGTCGCTGCCGAGGCGGAGGCCCTCCACCTTGTCGGCCGTGGTGTCGCGCGCGGTCAGGAAGATGATCGGCACCGCGGTCGCCGCGCCCTCCCGCTGGCGGAGGCGGCGGGCCACCTCGAACCCGTCGATGTCGGTGAGCATCACGTCGAGGATCAACAGGTCCGGTGGCCGGCGGGCCACGGCCTCGAGCGCGGCCCGGCCCGTGGCGATCCGTTCGACGTCGAAACCGTTGTAGCCGAGCGCCATGGCGAGGAGCTCGGTGATGTGCTCCTCGTCGTCCACCACCATCACGTGGGGCTGGGAACGGGCGGGGTCTGGCACGGGGATGCTCCTCGTCGGCGGGCGACCGGCACGGACGCTACGGCGACGGCCTGCCGGACCGGCGGCCCCAGGAACGGTTCGGAGCGAACTCCAAGCATGGCCGGAGCGGGCTCTGACGCGAAGCGGCGCATCCTGGCGTTCTGCCGATCCCGATCGACGCCCGAACGCGGGGGACGCGCCGACTCGTGGCCTCGGCCGCGCCCGAGAGCCGGGAGCCGGCCGGTCGACGCGGCCGGCGGATCGACCTGCGGCCGAGCCGGGGCAGCAGCCCGCGCGCGCGAGGGCCATCGGGCAGGATCGTGGGCAGCCGCTCCACCCACCGACTGCACCCATGACCCTTCGCCTCCGACTCGTGCTCGCCCTCGTGGTGCTGTCGACCGCGGGGCTCGCGGTGTTCGGGTTCGCCACCTACTCGCTGTACGCGCGCAGCCAGTACCGCCGCCTCGACGACCAGATCCAGGCGTCCACGCCGCTGATCACCAACGCACTCCTGGCGCAGGCGGGGCTCGCCGCCCCGGGCGACGTACGGGGTGAAGGTCAGAACGGCGCCGGCGCGGCCGGCAACGCCCACGGCGGCGGGCCTCCCGCCGTCGTCCCACCCGGCACCTACGGCGAGCTGCGCGCCGGAGACAGCGTGCTCGTGCGCATCCAGGTCATGGACAACGAAGTGGTTCCGAAGATCCCGGCGCGGCTCGGCGACGTGGGCGAGAACGGCCGCTACTTCACCGTCGGCTCGGCGCAGGGCTCGGCCGAGTGGCGGGTGTACGCCGCAACGGACCCGTCCATCGGAGGTCGCACCGTCGTCGTGGCCACCCCGATGACCGAGGTCAGCAGCGCGCTGCGGCGCCTCACCGCGATCGAGGCGGCCGCAGCCGCGACCCTGCTCGCGTTGCTGGCCGTCGGGGCGTGGATCATCCTGCGCCGCGGGCTGCGGCCGCTGGAGAGCATGGCCACCTCGGCCCGATCGATCGCGGCGGGCGACCTGTCGCTGCGCGTCGCCCCGGCCGAGGAGCGCACGGAGGTCGGACAGCTCGGCCTGGCCCTCAACACCATGCTCGGCGAGATCGAGCAGGCCTTCCGGGCGCGAGCCGAGACCGAGCAGCGGCTGCGCCAGTTCCTGGCCGACGCCTCGCACGAGCTGCGGACGCCGCTCACGTCGATCCAGGGGTTCGCCGAGCTGTTCCGCATCGGCCCGGCGGAGGATCGCATGGAGCTCGCCGTCATCCTGCGGCGCATCGAGGAGGAGTCGGCCCGCATGCGCACCCTCGTGGAGGACCTGCTGCTGCTGGCCCGGCTGGACCAGACCCGACCCGCTGAGCGCTCCCCCGTCGACCTCGCCGTCCTCGCCGCCGATGCCTGCTCGGACGCCGTCGCCACCGCGCCCGACCGGCCGATCACCCTCGACGCGCCGCAGCCGGTCGTGGTGGTCGGCGACGGCCACCACCTGCGCCAGGCCATCGGGAACCTCGTCAGCAACGCCGTGGCCCACACGCCGCCCGGCACACCCATCGAGGTGGGTGCGCGGGTGGACGGTGGGGATGCGGCCGTCGTGACCGTGCGCGACCACGGCGCTGGACTCGACGGTGAGGCGCTGGCTCACGCCTTCGACCGCTTCTGGCGGGCCGACCCGGCGCGGGCCGGGTCGAGTGCCGGGCTGGGTCTGTCGATCGTGGCGGCCATCGCGGAGGAGCACGGAGGCCGGGCCGCGTGCGCGAACGCCATGGGAGGCGGCGCCCGGTTCGAACTGCGGTTGCCCGTGCGGCAGGGCTGATCGACGCCGAGCCGCGACCGCGGCGTCACAGGTTCCCAGCAACTTCCCAGGGTGCTCGGTCCGGGCTCGGAGCCGCCGGTCGCAGGATCGGCTCATGACCGCTCCCCTCCTGCCGCCGGACCGCTGGACCAGCCGCCCCGACGCCCCGCCCCTCTCGGACGCACCCCGCCCGCCGGGCGCGGGGATCGGCAGCCTGGGCGCGGGGATCGGCGGGTCCGGCCCAGGCCCGGGCGCAGGCAGCCCGGGCGCCGGCGGGGCGGGCACCGGCGGGTCGGGCCCAGGCCCGGGCACCGGCGGGGCGGGCGCCGGGCCCGCGCCGGGTCGCAACCGGGGTCGACGACGGCTCCTCGGCGGGCTGGCCGCAGCCGCGATCGTCGCCGCCAGCGGGGTGAGCGGATACGCGGGCGCACACCTGTCCGACCCGAGCGGTTCGGCCAGCGCCACCCGTCCGACCGCGATCACGCGCGCCAGCGCGTCGCTGGCCGGGGCGCGCCTCGACGTGGCCGCCGCGCTGGCGAAGGTCGAGCCGGCCGTCGTGTCGATCACCGCGGACGTCACCGTCTCCGACGGCCCCTACTCGCAGCAGGGCCGGTCGGCCGGGACCGGGGTCGTGCTCACGGCCGACGGCGAGATCGTCACCAACGCCCACGTGATCGAGGGAGCCACGGCGATCTCGGTGCGGGTGCCGGGCCGCTCGACGCCCTTCGTGGCCGACGTGGTCGCCGCCGACACCTCGGCCGACCTCGCACTGCTCGAGCTGCGCAATGCGGCAGGTCTCGCCACCGCCTCGCTTGGCCGCTCGTCGAACCTCCAGGTGGGCGACGACGTCGTCGCCATCGGCAACGCCCTCGCGCTCGACGGCGGGCCCACCGTCACCCGCGGCATCGTGTCCGCCCTCGGCCGCTCCATCCAGACGCAGTCCGGCACCCTGACCGGGCTGGTGCAGACGGACGCGTCGATCAGCAGCGGCAACTCCGGTGGCCCGCTCGTGAACGCCGCCGGTGAGGTCGTCGGCCTCAACACCGCCGTCGCGAGCAGCGGCTCGGGGGTGAGCGCCGAGAACATCGGCTTCGCCATCCCGGTCGACACGCTGCGCTCGGTCGTCGCCCGACTGCGGGTCAGCCGTTGACCCTCGGCGTCAACCTCCTGCCCACGCCCTACCGTCTCCCGACAGATCCGGCCAACGCTTGGCCGGATCTGTCGGGAATCGAGAGCGGCGAGGCGATGCCGGCGCGAAGAGAGGGGGCGCGACCTGCGCTCAGATGCCGAGGCCGAGGCGGATCAGGCGGTCCTTGACGGCCGTCGGGGTGAGGGTGCTGCCGAGCAGCAACGCCTGGGCGTCGAGTCCCACCACGTAGCGGCTGCGGGGCAGGCGGGCGGTCAGCGCGCCGGCGATCACCCGGGCGCACGCCTCCGGGTTGCCCATGATCGGCTCGAGGAGCTTCTGGCCCCGGAGCGAGCGGCGGTAGGCATCGCCGTACCGGGACCCGAGCCGCTCACGCTTGTCGATGTCGCGCTCGAACTCCTCCCAGATGCCGGTCCTGAAGCCACCCGGCTCGACGAGCACCACCCTGATCCCGTCGCCGGCCACCTCCATGCGCAGCGAGTCCGACAGCGCCTCGAGCGCGTGCTTGGCGCCCGTGTAGTGGCCCGCGAAGGGCGCCGAGGTGCGCCCCGCGATCGAGGACACGTTCAGGATCCGGCCACCTCCGGCCGCCCGCATGGCGGGCAGCGCCAGCCGGGCGAGACGCACGGGAGCGTGGACCATCGTCTCGAACAGCGCGTGGGCCTCGTCGTCGTCGACGTCCTCGACCGCTCCGGTCACCGCGTAGCCGGCGTTGTTGACCAGCCCGTACAGGTCGTTCTGGGCCATGACGGTCCTGCAGCGGTCGGCATCGGTGACGTCGAGCAGGATCGTCTCGACCTCCACGCCGGCCTCGGCCGCGGCCTCCTCGACGACCTTGGCCTTGGCCTTGGAGCGGACGGTCCCGATGGAGTGGAAGCCGCGGCGGGCCACCTCGATCACGGTGGCCAACCCGATGCCGGAGTTGGCTCCGGTCGTCAGCACGGCTCGTTCGGGCTGGTCGGCCATCTCGGTGCTTCTCCTCGGATCGGGCCGCACGGGTGCGACGGGACGGTGCCGTGCCTTCCTACCCGACCGGGCGTCGACCGTCGGGTGCGGCACGGGCGTCGCGGGGGGGGGGGGGGGGGGGGGGGGGCACGGGCGTCGCCGCCGCCCCCCCCCCCCCCCTGCGACCGCCGCCCCGGGCCGACGAGGCCGAGCAGGCGCACCGCGGGCGATCGGTAACGTGCCCGCATGCCCCCCGATGACCACGACGCATCCGGCGCGCCCCCGGTCGGCGCCGACCGCACCGCCGTCGTGACCGGCGCGGCCGGCTGGCTGGGGCAGAACCTCGTGCGGGCCCTCGCGGCGAGCGGGCGGCGGGTCCGAGCGCTGGTGCAGTCGGCCGACGAGGCGCCCCTGGTGGAGCTGGCCGGGTCCACGGTCGAGGTGATCGTGGGCGACGTGCGCGACCCCGTGGCGGTCGACCGGCTGGTGGAGGGCACGAGCGGTGCGACGGTCTTCCACGGCGCGGCCGTCATCCACCCACGCCGAGCCGTGCGCGACCTGTTCGACGTCAACGTCGGCGGCACGCAGCACGTGCTCGACCGGGCCCGCCGGAGCGGCGCCGCCCGGTTCGTCCACATCTCGTCGAACTCACCGTTCGGTGCCAACCCGTCGGTCGAGCACCGGTTCGACGAGGACTCACCCGCCAACCCCTATCTGGGCTACGGCGCGTCGAAGCTCGAGGCCGAGGGGCTCGTGCGGCGAGCGCAGGAGCGGGGCGACGTCGAGACGGTGATCGTCCGTGCGCCCTGGTTCTACGGGCCGTTCCAGCCGGAGCGCCAGAGCCGGTTCTTCTCGGCGGTGCGCCGGGGCCGCTTCCCGCTCGTGGGCGACGGCCGCCAGCGCCGGTCGCTCGTCTACACCGGCCATCTCGTGCAGGGGCTGCTGCTGGCCGAGTCGGTGCCCGGCACCGCCGGACGGGCGTACTGGGTGGCCGATGCCGAGCCGTACGAGCTGCGCGCGGTGATCGGTGCGGTGCGCGACGCCTTGACGGCCGAGGGGCTACCCGTGCGTGCCCGCGCGCCGCGGGTCCCCGTGGCGGCGGCGGCGCTGGCGGCCCGCTTGGACGCCCTGGCCCAGGCGAGGGGTCGCTACGTGCAGCCGCTGCACGTGCTCGGCGAGCTGAAGGACACGATCGCCTGCGACGTGACCCGGGCGCGCGTTGAGCTCGGCTACGCCCCGACCACGTCACTGGTCGACGGCATGCGGGCCAGCGTCCGCTGGGCGCTCGACCGGGGCATCGCGCTGTGAGCGCCAAGACGGTGCTCATCACCGGCGGCAGCGGCTACTTCGGCTCGGTCCTGGCCGAGCAGGCGGCGCAGCGCGGCGACCGGGTCCGCGTGCTCGACGTGAACCCGCCGCCCGACGAGGTCGGCGTCGCGGTCGACGAGTACGTGCCTGGCGACGTGCGGGACCGCGCCGTCGTGGAGCGGGCCTGCACCGGCGCCGACGTCGTCCTCCACAACGTGGCGCAGGTCCCGCTGGCCCGTGACCGCGACCTGTTCTGGTCGGTCAACGTGCTCGGCACCGCCAACGTCCTGCTCGCGGCCCGGTCCACCGGCGTGGCCAAGGTCGTGCACACGTCGACCAGTGCGATCTACGGGATCCCCGACGCGAACCCGGTCGACGAGACCACGCCACCCCGGCCCCTGGAGGCCTACGGGCGGGCGAAGCTCCACGCCGAGGTGCTGTGCCGGGACGCGGCGGCCACGGGCCTCGACGTCACGATCATCCGCCCCCGCACGATCCTCGGCCACGGCCGGCTCGGGATCATGGCCATCCTGTTCGAGTTCGTGGCCGAGGGGGCACCGGTGTTCGTGCTGGGTGACGGTTCGAACCGGTACCAGTTCGTCCACGCCGCGGACCTCGCCGACGCCTGCCTGCGGGCGGCCGACCGGCCGGGCCCCGCGTCGTACAACGTCGGCGCCACCGAGTTCGGGACCATGCGAGAGACGTTGGAGGCCCTCGCCGTGCATGCCGGTACCGGCTCGCGGGTGCGCTCGTTGCCCGCCGGCGCGGCGCGCCTGTCCATGCGGCTGCTCGCGCAGGCGGGGTCGGCCCCGTTCGCGCCGTACCACTGGCTCCTCTACGGCGAGTCCCTCTGGTTCGACACGACCGCGGCCCGGCGGGACCTCGGCTGGGCGCCGGCCCACTCCAACACCAGCGCGCTGATCGAGTCGTACGAGTGGTTCCTGGCCCACCGGTCCTCGCTCGAGGGTGGCGGCCGATCCCACCACCAGTCACCCGCCCGGCTCGGCCTGCTGCGCCTGCTCAAGCGCCTGCCCTGACGCGCGGGCGCGGCAGTCCGGGACGGCGCGGGCGCCCACCGTCCCCGTCCCCGTCCCCGTCCCCGTCCCGCGTCAGGCGGCCGGGCGATGGGGCTCGGAGTGCTCCCAGTCGGCCAGCAGGGCCCGCAGCGCGCTCAGCAGCACGAGCGGCTGGTCGAGCATGGCGTGGTGCCCGGCCTCGGGGAGCTCGATCACCGGCGTCACCCGGCCCATCGCGTCGTACATCGAGGCGCCGATGTCGCGGGTGACGAGACCGTTCTCCGATCGCAGCAACGCCAACCGGCAGCGGACCCCGGCGAGGTAGGGCAGCGCGATGCCGCGCATGGACCCGGCGAACTGCAGGAAGACGTTGCGGTCGAACTTCCAGCTCCAGCTGCCGTCGACGCGGCGCAGCGAGTGCCGGGCCACGTGGCGGACCACGTAGGGCAGGTAGCGCTCCTGCGCGGGAACCGTCCTGAAGTGGGCCATGCCCTCCTCCCGGGTGGCGTAGGCGCGGGGCCGACCGAACGCCTCCTTCAGGCGGTACGAGGTCACCTCGGGGTCGGGCTGGGTCACCGGCGAGTCGCAGACCACGACGCCGGCCAGCGAGTCGCCGTGGATGGCGGCCGTCCCGATGGTGACGAACCCACCCATGCTGTGGCCGACGACGACCGGGCGACCGGCGATCCCTGCACCTTCGGCGGTGGCCACCACCTCCTCGGTCCACTGCTCGAGGCTGTAGGCCTGCCGGTGCCCGCTGTCGCCGTGGCCCGACAGGTCGACGGCTGCGACCCGCAGGTCGCCGGCGAAGGTGGCCGCCACGTGCGTCCACCAGTGGGCGTGCGCGCCGCCGCCGTGCACGAAGACGACGCCCCGCCGGCCCGGGCGGCCCCAGGCGAGGTGGTGGATGCGACACCCGCCGACCTCGACCTCGCCCTCGTCCATCGGGACGCTCAGCGCCCGGTCGAACCAGGCCGGTGCTCCGGCCACCTCCTCCACGGCACCGTCCACGGCGTCGTCCACGGCCGGTGACGCTACGACGTGGGGGTCACCGGCCGGCCCAGGTCGGGGATGGGTTCAGGGATGGAACGGGCGCAGGCCGTCCTCGGGCACACGGCCCAGCCGCCCGGACTGGAAGTCGTCCACCGCCTGGACGAGCTCGGCACGGGTGTTCATCACGAACGGGCCGTACGCGGCGACCGGCTCGCGCAGCGGTCGCCCGCCGAGCACCATGACGTCGAGACCCCGATCCCGGCTCCCTCCGAGCGACAGGGCGTCGCCGGGCCCGAACACGGCGAGCTGGCCGGCCTCCACCGGTCGCCGCTCGGCTCCCAGCGTGCCCGCGCCCGACAGCACGTAGGCCAGCGCGTTGAAGCCTGGCGGCCACGGCAGGGTCGTCTGCGCGCCCGCGGACACGGTCACGTGGGCGACGGTGATGGGCGTGTACGTGGCGCCCGGGCCGCGGTGACCGCCGAGCTCACCGGCGATGAGGCGCACGAGCGCGCCGCCATCGGCCGACGAGAGCAGCTGCACGTTCGCCGCTTCGAGGTTCTGGTACCGCGGTGCCACCATCTTCTGGGCCGCCGGGAGGTTCACCCAGAGCTGGATCCCGTGGAAGCGACCGCCCGACAGCACGAGCTGCTCCGGAGGCGTCTCGATGTGGAGGATGCCGCCTCCGGCCGTCATCCACTGGGTCGCCCCGTCGGTGATGACGCCGCCGCCGCCGTGTGAGTCCTGGTGGAGGAAGGTGCCGTCGAGCATGTACGTCACGGTCTCGAAGCCCCGGTGGGGGTGCCAGTCGGTACCTCGCGGCTCGCCCGGCGCGTAGTCGACCTCGCCCATCTCGTCCATGTGGAGGAAGGGGTCGAGCTGCGACAGGTCGACGCCGGCGAAGGCGCGGCGCACCGGAAACCCGAGACCCTCGTGGCCCCGGGGCGCGGTGGTGACGGAGCGGACCGGGCGCGAGACGGCGTCCGGCCCTGGAGTCTCGATCTTGGTGAGGCTCAGGGTGTCAGCGGTGACGGCGGGCATCGGCTTCCTCCAGTTATCTGCGCGAGCAAGTACCTCAACCGGGTGCGGCGGCCGGTTGTTCCGCCGAAGCACGGCGCCGGTTGATCGATCCACCTGGCACGCGCGGCCCGCTACCGCGCCTCCGAGAGCGTCCCGTCGCCGCCCGCGGCGGCCGACGCAGCGGCCGACGCAGCGGCCGACGCAACGGCCGCCGCAACGGCCGCTCGAGGCTCGCCCGCGCCGCGCAGCACGTACGCCAGCGCATCGGTGGTCGCTTTGGCCAGCTCCACCGGCTTCACGAGCGGCGCGTCGTGGTCGGCAGCGACGGTGAACACGCCGGCGCCGGGAACGGCCCGCGCCAGCTGCTGCTGCTTGCGCGGCCGTACCAGCCGGTCGCGCGTCGTGACCACGACCGCCGTGGGGACGTCGACCTCACCGGCGAACGGTCGAGCGTCGTAGAGGCTCAAAGCCCGGCCGGCCTGCGCCATGGCCGCCGGGTCGCCCCGCCGCAGCTCCGCCTTGAGCCAGGGCGTGAGCGAGCGGACCTCCGGGGCGTACTCCGCGGCTCGCCGCAAGAGCCACGCGACGACGCTCCGGTTCGGACCGAGCCGGAACGACAGCTCGGCTCCCGCCAACAGCTTCCACGTCAGGCGCTCGCGGATCGACGCCCGCCACTCCAGCGCAGTGGCCTCGAACACGAGGCCGCGCACAAGGGCGGGGTGGCGGCGCCACAGGAGCATGGCGATCGGCCCGCCCATCGAGTAGCCGACGGCGATGACCTCCCGGTGGCCGAGCTCGCGCAGGAGCGCGGCCGCGTCGTCGGCGCAGTCGTCGAGCGCGAAGGCGGTCTCGCTGCGCATGCCGCGACCGTGACCGCGATGGTCGAGCGCGATCACGTGCCCGACGTCGGCGAGAGGCCCGTACAGCGCGAACCAGTTGAGGTCCGCGCTGGCGGTCCAGCCGTGCAGCAGCAGGATCACCGGGCCACCCGGGGGACCGGGCGCCTCGCGCACGAACACCTCGCCGCGCCCCGGCAGCAGCACCGTGCGACCCTCGGGCAGCGGCGGCGGAAGGGGCGCCTCGGTGTCGGACGGCCTCGGTGTGCGGGCCTCGGCCGACGGCTTCAGGGAGGGCTGGGGCGACCGGCGGAGCAACCGGCGGAGCAGCTCGGGCAACGGCATGGCCGCCGTCCTACCCGATCGTGCGCGCGCCCGTGGTCGAAGCTGCCGCGGGGCTCAGCGCGCGGGCGGGCGCGCGGGCGGGACCGCCCGCGCGGCCACGCGCTCAGACGGACCCGAGCTCGTCCTGCTCGTCGAGGACGTCCCCGGCCGATCCCATCTGCACCACAGGGACCAACCGCAGCTTGTGCCGGACCGCGAGCGCATTGGTGACCGGCACGTGCGGGCCGACGTGGCCGAGCACGGCCCGGCAGGTGCACCCGGGGTGTGAGGGATGCACGGCCCCGCACACCGGCTGGTCGGTGTGGTGCTCGACTCGCCAGAGCGCCCAGTCGTTCCAGGCGACATCGGGATACGCCGGCCGCAGTGAGACCGAGCCCGACCATGCCGTACCAGCCAAGGCCATGACATCCCCCCGGGGACGGGGCGCCCGAGACGGCGGCGCCGTTGCCACGACGGTACCGGGGGTGCCGGTGCAGCTCGGGGATCCCACCGATCCGGCCGCAGTCGCGGCCGACGGCTGCATCGGGCGCGGTCGTCACGCGTCCTGGCGCCCTGCCATCCTGCAACAGCCGCGGCGTCAGGTCCGCCGCCACCCACCACGACCACTACGGAGGAGAACGGAATGGACGTCGACGGGAAGGTCGCGCTGGTCACGGGAGCGGCGAACGGGATCGGCGCGGCGGTGAGCCGCCGGCTCGCCTCGGAGGGCGCGTCGGTCGTCGTGGCGGACGTCGACGACACCGCCGGGGAGGCGCTCGCCGCTGATCTGGGCGGCGCCTACGTCCACTGCGACGTGCGTGAGCCGGACGCCAGCGCGGCGGCCGTGGCGACTGCGGTCGAGCGCTTCGGAGGGCTCGACATCGTCCTCCTCAACGCCGGCGTGTCCTCGGGGTGCGGCGTGGCCGAGACCTTCGATCTCGCCGCCTACCGGCGGGCGATGGGCATCAACCTCGACGGCGTGGTGTTCGGCGTCAACGCGGCGGTGCCGGCGCTGCGGGCCCGCGGCGGCGGGGCCATCGTGGCCACCTCGAGCATGGCCGGCGTGGTACCCGTGCCGCTGGACCCCGTGTACTGCGCCAACAAGCACGCCGTCGTGGGCCTCGTGCGATCCCTGGGCCCGCTGCTCGCGGGCGACGGCATCTCGGTGAACGCGCTGTGCCCGTCGTTCACCGAGACCGCGATCATCACCGGCATCAAGCCGTTCCTGGAGCAGGCGGGGACGCCGATCCTGCCGGTGGAATCCGTCGTCGAGGCCTTCATGGCGATCCTCGACGCGGACCGGACCGGGGAGTGCTGGTACGTGGTGGCCGGCAGGGACAGTGCGCCGTTCGAGTTCCGCCGGGCTCCGGGTCCTCGCCTGTGACCCGTCCGCTACGGGTGACGGGCGGCGATGCGGGCGCGCACGTCGGGCCGGCGCAGGGGCGGCACCGTCGGCGGAGGCTGCCGCCGCGGCGGAAGCTGGTCGAGCAGCGCCGCGGTCACGTCGGAGACAGCCCGGACCGCAGCCTCGAACGCCTCCTCCGTGGCGGCCGTCGGCTTCTGCACGCCGCTCACCTTGCGGACGTACTGGCGAGCCGCGGCCTCGACCTCTTCTCCCGTGGCCGGCGGCTGCAGGCCGCGCAGGGTCGTGATGTTCCGGCACATGGCCTCGACGGTAGGCCCGGGGCGGCCCTCGCGCTCGCCGCCACCGCCGCGACGGGCGCGACGAGACCGGCGCCGCTCCGGTGGGTCAGGTGGCGGTGAGACCACCGTCGACCACGAGCGTCTGGCCCGTGATGTAGCTGGCCTCGTCGGAGAGCAGGAACACGGCGGCGTACGCGACCTCCCAGCCCGTGCCCTGGCGGCGCAACGGCACCGGCGCCGCGGTTCGGCTGGGCCGGCCCGCCGTGGCCACACGCCCGAGTGGCGTGTCGATCAACCCGGGCGCCACGACGTTGGCCCGCAGCCCGTGCCGGGCGCCCTCGGCGGCGACGTGGCGGCACAGGCCGAGCAGCGCCGCCTTCGAGGTGTCGTAGGCCGGTATGCGGCTGCCGGACCGCAGCCCGGCCACGGAGCTGACGAAGACCATCGACGCCACGCCGCCACGCTCGATCGCCGCCTTCGCCAGCATGAAGTGGGAGCGGACGTTGACCGCGAAGGTCGTGTCCCACTCGTCGACCGAGGTGCCCCGTAGGCCACCGCCGGCGCCGATGCCGACGTTCGCCACGACCCCGTCGACCCGGCCGCCGAGCGCGGAGGAGCACGCCTCGAGCACGCCCGCGCAGCGTTCTGGGTCGGCGACGTCCGCAACCACGGCGACCGCCGTGCCGCCCTCAGCCTCGATGCGCGACGCCGTCTCGAATGCGGCGCTCTCCACGACGTCGACGCAGGCCACGGCCGCCCCCTCGCGGGCGGCCAGCACGGAGATGGCCCGCCCGTTGCCGATCGGGCGGTCGGCGTCGTCGTTCGGGCGGGCTCCGGCGCCCACCACCGCGATGCGCCGCCCGGCCAACCGGCCCCGGCCCGGGGCCCGCCCGAGCGCCTCGTCCGGCAGCGACGGCGCGCCCGCCCCGGCGCCGGGCCGGACGTCGCTCATCCCGGCTCGAGCCCCGGCTCGAACCCCGGCTCGATCTGCACGCCGAGGCTGTTGAGCGTGTAGGCGACGAGGTGGTAGTGGCCGACCACCATCGGGACCTCGATCAGCTGGCGCTCGTCGTAGCGCGCGGCGAGCGCCGTCCACGTCTCGTCGGACAGGCACGAGCGCTCGTGCAACTCGTCGGCCGCCCGCAGCAGCAGCGAGTCGGCGTCGGACCACTCGGGTGCCGCTGGACCGGACCTCACGCGCTGGATCTCCGCGTCGGTGAGGCCTGCGTCGCGCCCGATCGGCAGATGGTGCGCCCACTCGTAGGCCGCGTCGCAGTGGACGGCGGTGCGCAGGATCAGCAGCTCGCGGTCGCGCGCCGGCAGGGCGCCGGACAGCAGGACACCGCCGAACGGCAACCACCGCCGGAACAGGCGCGGGTGGCGCACGAGCGTCGTGAAGATGTGCATGTCGGCCGCGACGGATCCACCCACCTGACCGAGAAGCTCACGGGCGCTGTCGTCCCGTTCGGCTTCGGCGAGCGGTGGGATGCGCGGTCGGCCCGCGTCGTGCGCCATGGCGCGGCACCGTACCGGCGGACATCCCGGCGCGCCGGTGCGCGCCGGGGTAGGCGCGCCCGTACCGGGTGGTGGGTGAGCCGCCCTCGCACCGGTACGGTCGTCGGGTGATCGACGTCAAGTGCGAGTGGCGTGGGACCTTCGCCAACGCCGAGCTGAACCGTCTCCACGCGGAGGCCTTCGCCCACGAGTCGATCCAGGGCGACGACTGGGAGGGCAGAGTGGCCCGCCACAGCCTCGGCTGGGTGACGGCGCGCGACGACGCCGAGTCGCTCCTCGGCTTCGTCAACGTGGCCTGGGACGGAGACGTCCACGCGTTCCTGCTCGACACCATGGTGAGCCGGTCGGCGCGCCGCCACGGGATCGGGCGCCAGCTGGTGGCCACGGCCGTGGAGGCCGTGCGGGGCTCCGAGTGCGAGTGGCTGCACGTCGACTTCGACGACGAGTTGCGCTCGTTCTACTTCGACGCCTGCGGCTTTGCGCCGACGAACGCGGGCCTGATCGCGCTGCGATGACGAGCTCGGCAAGGCGCTGAGCCCGGGCGATCCCGTGCGTCCACCCGAGCGCACCTGCGCCCGCCAGGAGGAACGTCGCCTGGGAGTCGATCCGCCTTGCCTTCGTCGCCGCACTCCAGTTGCTGCCGCCGCGCCAGCGGGCCGTGCTCTCCTGCGCGAGGTCCTGCGCTGGCAGGCCACCGAGGTGGCCGAGCTGCTCGACACGTCGGTGGCGTCGGTCAACAGCGCGCTGCAACAGGCTCGGGCCACGCTGGCCGACCGGCAGCTCGACGGGGCAACAGCCGGCCCGGGTCGCTCACCGGCGTGGCCTCGGGCGCACGGTTCACTCGGCGCGACCGTCTGGACCCGCTCGCCCTGATGGGTAGGGCACGACCCGTGCTGGACCACCTCGCCGGCGGTCACGAGCCGGCCGTCGACGACGAGACGTTCGTGGCCGTCCTGCGAGCTGCGGTGGAGACGGTCCGCGCCGTCGGCGTGCCGTTCGTCCTCATGGGCGGGATCGGCTCGGCCACCCACGGCCGCGACCGGTGGACCCACGACATCGACCTCTTCCTGCGCCCCGAGGACGCCGGCCGGGCCCTGGAGGCCCTCGGCGCCGCGGGCTTCGAGACCGAGGAGACGCACTGGGACTGGCTCTTCAAGGCCGAGCGCAGCGGCGTCGTCGTGGACCTGATCTTCCGGTCGACCGGCGGCATCGTCGTGGACGAGGAGCTGATCGAGCGGGCACGCGAGCACGACTTCCGCGGTGTGGTCGCTCCGGTCATCCCGCCCGAGGACCTCCTCGTCATCAAGGCCGTCGTGCACGACGAGCACATGCCCCGGCACTGGCACGACGGCCTCGGCCTGGTGGCCCGCTGCGACCTCGACTGGGACTACCTCCTGCGCCGGGCCCGCACGTACGGCGCCCGGCGGGTGCTCTCGCTGCTCGTCTACGCGCAGTCGAACGACCTGATCGTGCCGAACCGTGTCATCGAGCAGCTGTTCGACGACATCTACCGGAGCTGAGCATGGAGATCCACGAAGGCGACGCCCCCGAGCACCTGGCCGCCGATCTCGAGGAGCTGCTCGCCGAGCACCCCGACGTCGGAGAGCAGGGCCTGCGGGTCAGCGCCGCCGACGGGGTCGTGCACGTCGAGGGGGCGGTGGCCACCGAGGCGCGCCGTGACGCGGTCAGGGCCCTGATCGCGCGGGGACTGCCCGGCTGGCGGGTCGACGACTCGCTCGTCGTGCTCGCCGACGGGTTGTCCGCTCCCGAGGGCTCGGAGCGGCTGGCGTGATCCGCGTCGCGGCGGTGGCCGACGTCCACTTCGGCGCCGACTCGGCCGGCACCCTGCGGCCCCACCTCGCGGACCTCGGGGCGCGGGCCGACGTGCTCCTCGTCGCCGGCGACCTCACCCGCCGGGGCGACCCGGACGAAGCCGCGATCCTCGCCGGCGAGCTGCACGGTCTGGGGGTGCCGACGTTCGCCGTCCTGGGGAACCACGACCTCCACCTCGACCGGCGCGAAGCGCTGTGCGCGGTGCTGGAGCGCGCCGGCATCCGGATGCTCGACGGCGACTCGGCGGTCGTCGACGTGCGCGGCCAGCGCCTCGGCATCGCCGGCGTCAAGGGGTTCGGCGTCGGCTTCCGGGGCGCGAGCTGCTCGGACTTCGGCGAGCCGATCACGCGCGCGTACTTCGCGCACGCCCGCGACGAGGCCTGCCGGCTCGAAGCGCTGCTCCGGGACCTCGCCGGCCGGTGCGACCTGCGGATCGCCCTCATGCACTACTCGCCGGTCCAGGAGACGCTGATCGGCGAGCGGCCCGAGATCTGGGCCTTCCTCGGCTCCTATCTCCTGGCCGAGGCGGTCGACCGGGCCGGCGCGGACCTCGCCCTCCACGGCCACGCCCACGCGGGCCGCGAGCGGGGCACGACGCCGGCCGGGGTGCCGGTGCGCAACGTGGCCCAGCCGGTGATCCGCAGCGCCTACCGGCTGTTCTGCCTGGGCGACGGCCAACCGTCGGAGGTGGCCTGCTGAGCGGGCGGTACGTCAGGGCGGCGCAGGCGGTACGTCAGGCGGCGCGGGCGCCCGCCGACTCCTCCGCCAGCAGGTCCAGCACGGCCGCCTCCACCGAGCTCTGCGTCGTGCCGCTCCCGACGACCACGTTGTCGTCCTCGAGGGCCACCAGCGCGTCCTGGACCGTCGCGCCCGCGTGGTAGCGATCGACGATCCGAGGGTCGATGTAGGACTTGCGGCAGACCGCCGGCGTGTTGCCCAGGTAGTGCGCCACCTCCTTGACCGCCCGGGCCACCGCTCGCTTGCGGGCACTGTCGCTGCGCGCCGCCGTCGACACGGCCAGGCCCACCGCGCACAAGACCGTCGCGTTCCACGTCCGGAAGTCCTTCGCCGTGATGTCCTCGCCCGTGTGCTGCTTGAGGTAGGCGTTGATGTCGGTCGACTTGATGTCGACCCAGCGGCCGCCGTCGCGGAAGGCGAGCAGCTCGAAGCCACCGCCCCGGCGATCCTTGAGCTCGCGCACGACGGCGGCCACGTCGGGGTCGACGACCGATTGGATGCGCCGCTTGCCGGACTTCGCGGTGAAGTCGAACGTGACGACGTCGCCGTCCACGCAGACGTGCTTCTTGCGCATCGTGGCGAGCCCGAACGTGTTGTTCTCCTCGGCGTAGCCCTCCGTGCCGATCCGGAAGAAGCCGAGGTCGAGCAGGCGGGCCGCGCAGGCGAGCACTCTGTCGCGGGTGAGGTCGGGGGATGCGAGGTGCTCGGCCACGACCTCTCGCAGCCGCGGCAGGGCCTGCGCGAAGACGAGCATGTGGTCGAACTTCTCGGCGTCGCGCCGGATGCGCCAGACGTCGTGGTAGCGGTACTGGCGCCGACCCCTCGCGTCGGTGCCCATGGCCTGGATGTGGCCGTTCGCCCACGGGCAGATCCACACGTCGGTCCACGCCGGTGGGATGGCCAGCGCGGCGATGCGGGCGAGCACCTCGGGATCGGTCACCTTCTCGCCGTCGGCACGGTGGTAGGTGAACCCGCGGCCGACTCGGCGGCGCCGTATGCCGGGAGCATTCGGATTCGAGCGACGGAGGCGCGGCATGGCCGTGCCCGCGTACCCGCACGCCTGCTCCCTAGAACGGCGCTAGACCGGCGGCATGAGCACCCACGTCGCGCTGCTCAGGGCCGTCAACGTCGGCGGCCGGGGCAAGGTTCCGATGGCCCGGCTCCGCGAGGTGTTCGAGGAGCTCGGCCACCGGGAGGTCCGTACCTACATCCAGAGCGGCAACGTGGTGTTCGACGCTGACGGGACGCCGTCGCCCGGCTCGCTCGAAGCCGCCATCTCGGCGGCCTTCGACCTGGCCGTGACGGTGATCGTGCGGACGCCGGCAGGACTCCGTGAGATCGTCGGCGCCAACCCCTTCCCCGAGGAGGACCCGTCGTCGCTGCACGTCGGCTTCCTCGCCCATCCCGCGCCGGCCGGCGCCCTCCCCGGCGCGGACCTGGAGCGGTTCGCGCCCGACGCGGCCGTATTGCGAGGCACCGAGCTGTACCTCCACCTGCCGAACGGCCTCGGTCGCAGCAAGCTCGCCGAGTACGTGACGCGCAAGCCGCCGGCGCCGATGACGGTCCGGAACTGGCGCACGGTGACGACGCTGGTCGAGATCTCGGGCGGCTGATGCCGCGACCGGTCACATCGCGACGGCGTGTCTCGTCTCATGGGCAGGACGCGATCGAGGAGGTTGGAGTGGCACAGGACCGGGATGTGGTGGTGGTCGGTGGCGGTGTGGCCGGGCTGGTGGCGGCGGCGACGGCGGCCGAGTCGGGCGCTTCGGTGCTGCTGCTCGACGCGCGCCGGTCGGCCGGAGGCCGAGCCCGCACGCACGAGGTCGACGGCTACCTCCACAACGAGGGACCTCACGCGCTCTACCTCGGCGGCGAGCTGAACGCGGCGCTCCGGCGCTTCGGCGTTCCGGTGCGGGGCGGCGACCCGGCGCGCGGCACCTACGGCGGTCTGAGCGCCGACGGTGAGACCGTGCCCGTGCCGCTCACGGCCGGACAGCTCCTCGGCAACCAGGCTCTGGGCCTGCGCGACAAGGCGGCGATGGGTCGCCTGCTCGGCGGGCTCGCGGTGCTGCGGCCCGCTCGCCACGCCGACCGGTCCGCCGCCGAGTGGCTCGACGCGACCGTCAGGCCCGGGCTCGGACGCTCGATGGTGCACGCGCTGGTCCGACTCGCCACCTACGTCCCCGACCTCGACCGGCTCTCCGCCGACGCCGCCATCGTCCAGCTGCAGCGGGCCGCCTCAACGGGAGTGCGCTACCTCGACGGCGGGTGGGTGACGGTCGTCGACGGCCTCCTGCGGGCGGCCGCCGCCCGCGGCGTCGCTCTCGCCGTCCGCCGACCGGTGCGGCAGGTGCGGCGCTCAGCGGACGGGCGCGCATGGAGCGTGGAGTCCGACGACGGTGACGTGGTCGAGGCCCGCTCCGTGATCCTGGCCGCCGGGGGTCCCGGGCTCGCCGCGCAGCTCGCCGCCGAGGCGGCCCCCGTGCTGGCGGAGTGGGCGGCTCGGGCCGTGCCGGTGACCGCGTCGCACCTCGACGTCGGGGTGCACGGCGCCTGGCACGGACCGTCGGTGGTGCTGGGCCTCGACCGCCCGACCTACCTGTCGGTCCACGCACCCCTCGCCGACCTCGCTCCTGGCGGCACGACGATGGTGTCGGCCATGCGCTACCACCTGGCGGGCGAGACGCCCGATCCGAACGCCGACCGGTGCGAGCTCGAAGGTCTCCTCGACCGGGTGCGCCCCGGGTGGCAGGACCAGCGCCCACACATCCGCTTCGGCGCCCGCCTCGTGGTCGCACACGACCGTCCGCGGCCCGAGACCGGCGGACTGGCGGGCCGCCCGGGGCCGGAGGTGCCCGCGGCCGGCGGGCTGTACGTGGCCGGTGACTGGGTGGGCCCCGAGGGCAACCTGGCCGATGCCGCCGCGGCCTCGGGTGCGCGAGCGGGTGCTCTCGCCGCCGGCCGATCGTCCGGGAGCGCTCGTAGCTCCGAGGCCGCGGCCGCGGCCGCGGCCAGGATGGCGCCGTGAGCGCCGACGTCGACGCCGTATCCGCGCCCGGGCCCGGGCCGCCGAAGGGCGCCACCGTCGCGGCAACCGAGCTGTTCGAGGCCAACCGTGGGCACGTCTTCGGCGTCGCCTACCGGATGCTCGGGAGCGTCGCCGAGGCCGAGGACGTCGTCCAGGACACGTGGCTGCGGTGGCGCGACGTGGACGCCTCGGTGATCCGGTCGCCACGCGCCTACCTGGGCACGGTGGCCGGGCGGATCGCTCTCGACCGGCTGAAGTCGGCGCGGGCACAGCGCGAGGCATACGTGGGTCCGTGGCTGCCCGAGCCGCTCGTCACCGATGCGGCCACGGACCCCGCCGCGCACGCCGACACGGCCGACAGCCTGACGTTCGGTTTCCTGTGCGTGCTCGAGCGGCTGGACCCGCTGGAGCGAGCGGTGTTCCTGCTGCGCGAGGTGTTCTCGTATCCCTACGGCGAGGTGGCGGCCGTCGTCGGACGGAGCGACGCCGCATGCCGCCAGATCGCCCACCGGGCCCGGGCGCGGGTGGCCGACGAGCAACGCCGCGCCGCCCGACGGGGCACCGTGGACCGGGCGAAGGCGCAACAGATCGTCAGCGCGCTCGTGGCCGCCACCGTGGCGGGCGACGTCGACGGGGTGCAACGGCTCCTCGCGGAGCAGATCGTTTTGGTCTCCGACGGAGGAGCCGACACGCACGCGGCCCGGCGACCGGTCGTGGGCCGCCACCGGGTCAGCCGGCTCATCATCAACCTCGCCGCGCGCGTGCCGAGGGGCGCCTCCGTGGACCCCCTCTGGTCGAACGGCGATCCCGCCATGCTCTTCCGCGACGCATCCGGTGCGCCGCTCCTGTTGATCGCGTTCACGGCGGGCGACGCAACCGTCGAGGCCATCCACGCCGTGGTGAACCCGGCCAAGCTGGCGCACCTGGCTCGGTGAGCGTCAGGCGAGGCGGACTGCCGCGAGGACGGCGGCGACCAGCGTGAGGTTCAAACCGGTGACGGCCACGAACAGCGTGCGGGTGGCCGCGCTCACCTCGCGGTGCAACTCCGTCTCGACGCGGCCGACGTCTCGCCCGAGGGTCGCTTCCGCCTCGCCCAACCGGGTCTCGAAGCGGCTGTCGAGCTGTTCGAGGCGCGCCACCAGAACCGTCTGGACCGCATCGACGCGGGCGTTCAGCCCAGCCTCCACCCGATCGATCCGCGCGTTCAGCCCAGCCTCGAGCTGATCCAGGCGAGCGTTGAGCGCAGCCTCGACCTCACCCGAGCGGGCGCTCCCACCCGCCTCCACCTGATCGATCCGCGCGTTCAGCCCAGCCTCGAGCTGATCCAGGCGAGCGTTCAGCCCAGCCTCCACCCGATCGATCCGCGCGTTCAGCCGAGCCTCGACCTCACCCAAGCGGGCGCTCCCACCCGCCTCCACCTGATCGATCCGGGCGTTCAGCGCAGCCTCGAGGGCCGTGAAGCGCGCCTCGAGCAAGCTCTGCAGAGCGGCGATGCGAGCCTCGACCGCGGCGCGGAGGACGTCGAGCTCCCGGTTGGTGGCCACGTCGGCCCAACCCACGGGTGGAAGGTGCTCCATCAACGCGGTGGCGTCCTCGGTACCGAGGATCTCCTCCAGCTTCGTGAACAGGCGGTGCCTGCGTTCTTCGGTCATGGACATCGGTCGCCCCGGGGTTCCGTCGCCGTCTGCGGGGAGCCCCCGGCTCCCGATCGTGCGGCCACAGTACCCAGATCCCCCGGCCGGCACGCCTCCCCGATGTTCCATGCGTCCGGGCCGGTTCTGGGCGCGCGGTGCCGTGCGAACGGGCGATCGTGCGGGCAATAGGCTCGCCTGGTGGACCGGCCGCCGTCGGTGGACGCCTTGGCCCGGTCGATGGCGGACACCGGCCTTCCTCACCCCGTCCTCGTGGACGCCGCGCGCGCGGCCATCGCCGCCGGAGAGCCCGGCCGGGCGCGCGCCCACGCCGACGCCTTCCGCCGCCGGCTCCTCCAGCGGGTCGTGAACGGCACGGGCGTGTTGTTGCACACCAACCTCGGCCGGGCCCCGCTCGCGGTGGACCAGCCTGCCGCGTACCGGAACGTCGAGCTCGACCTCGACACCGGCCGCCGGGGATCGCGCTCGGCCTCGGCGGGAGCGCTCGTCGCGCGCGCGTGCGGAGCAGAGGCCGGGCTCGTGGTGGGGAACGGCGCGGCGGCGGTGCTGCTCGTGCTGGCCGCGCTGGCCCGCGGTCGGGAGGTGGTGGTCAGCCGCGGTGAGCTGGTCGAGATCGGAGGCGGCTTCCGGATCCCCGACGTGATGGCGGAGTCCGGAGCACGGTTGCGGGAGGTCGGCACCACCAACCGCACCCGCCTCGCCGACTACCGCCAGGCGGTCGGCGACCCGACCGGAGACGCGGCCCTCGTGCTCAAGGTGCACCGCTCCAACTACCGCATCGAGGGCTTCACGGAGGACGTTGCCGTCGCTGCCCTCGCCGCACTCGGCGTGCCCGTGGTCGCCGACCTCGGATCAGGGCTGATCGACGCCGCCTGCCCGTGGCTGGCGGACGGTCCACCGTCGTGGCTCGCGGGCGAGCCGGCCGCTCGCCAGACCCTGGCCGCCGGCGCCGCAGTGGTCACGTTCTCGGGCGACAAGCTCCTCGGGGGCCCCCAGGCCGGCGTGATCTGTGGCCGCGCCGATCTCGTGTCGGCGTGCGCACGCCACCCGCTGGCGCGGGCGCTGCGACCGGGCGCGCTCGTGCTCAACGCGCTGCAGGAGGTCGCGCTCTCCTACCTCGACCGGACCGCCGAGGCGTTGCCCTTCTGGCGCATGGCGACCGCACCGGCCGAGGGGCTGCGCTCCCGAGCGGAGGCCATCGCGGCGGCATGCGGTCCTGGCGCGGACGTCGTGGCGACCGCCTCCCTCACCGGGGGCGGGACGCTGCCAGGAGTCGAGATCGCGTCGTTCGGGGTCGCGGTCCCCGGTGACCACCTCGGCGCCTTGCGCGCGGCAGACCCGCCGGTGATCGCGAGAGTGGTCGACGGGCGCACGGTCGTGGACCTGCGCACGGTCGAGCCCGACGACGACGGCGTCGTGGCCGCCGCGCTCGCCGCGGTCAGCGTCGCGTAGCGCCGTAGCGTCGTGGTCGTGCGCGAGGTGCCGGCCGCTCCCACCAGGGGCCAGCCGTGCACGTGATCGCCACGGCCGGGCACGTGGACCACGGCAAGTCGACCCTCGTGCTCGCGCTCACCGGCACCGACCCCGACCGGTGGGAGGAGGAGAAGCGCCGCGGCCTCACGATCGACCTCGGCTTCGCGGGCACGACGTTGCCCTCCGGCCGCCGCGTGGCCTTCGTCGACGTGCCGGGTCACGTCCGGTTCCTGAAGAACATGCTCGCGGGCGTGGGTGCGGTCGACGCCTGCCTCTTCGTCGTGGCCGCCACCGAAGGGTGGAAGCCGCAGTCCGAGGAGCACCTGCGCATCCTCGAGGTGCTCGGCGTCCAGCACGGTCTCGTGGCGCTGACCAAGGTGGCGTCGGTCGACGACGACGCCCGTGCCCTCGCCCGCGTGGAGGTCGAGGACCGCACCGCCGGCACGTTCCTCGCCGGCGCCCGGGTCGTGGAGGTGGACGCGCCGTCGGGTGCCGGCGTCGATCGGCTCGCAGACGCCCTCGACGCCCTGATCGCACGCACGCCGCCGGCGGCCGACGTCGGACGGCCCCGCCTCTGGGTGGACCGGTCCTTCGCGGCACGCGGTTCGGGGACCGTGGTGACGGGGACCCTCAGCGGCGGCACGATCCGGTCGGGCGACACGCTGGCGGTGACCGGCCCGGGTGGTGCGGGCGAGCGGGTGGTCCGCGTTCGCGGGCTCGAGACCCTCGGCGAGGCTCGCTCTCACCTGGGCCCGGGGCACCGAGCGGCCGTGAACCTGGTGGGTGTGGCCCACGGCGACGTCGTCCGAGGCGACGCGCTCGTCGAACCCGGCCGCTGGCACCGCGCCACGACCGTCGACGGGACGCTGCGCGTGCTGGCCTCGCTCGACCACCCGGTCTCGCGGCGGGGGGCCTGGCTCGCCTACATCGGTTCCGGGGAGCAACCGGTGCGCGTGCGGGTCCTCGGAGGCGAGGCGATCGAGCCGGGCCGGGAGGGCTTCGTCCGGCTGCACCTCCCGGTGGCCCTGCCGCTCCTGCCCGGCGACCGGTTCGTGCTGCGCGACGCCGGTCGCTCCGAGACAGTCGGAGGCGGTGAGGTTCTCGACGTGGCGCCGGTGGTGCCCGCCCGCCGGGCCCGGCCCGATCGTTCGCCCGACCGGGTCGTGGCCGAGCGGGGCTGGGTCGAACGCGACGTGCTGGAGCGGCTCACCGGTGAGCGTCGCGAGGCGACGGTCGGCCGCTGGGTCGTCTCCCCCGCCGAGCGCGATGCGGCCGTCACCCGGGTCGGGGCGGCCGTCGACGGAGCCGGCCCGGCGGGGCTGGACCTGGCGTCACTCGACGAGCGCGATCGGGCCGTGGTCCGCCTGCTCGACGGCGTGGTGGTCGAGCGCGGCCGGGCCCGGTCGGCGCGCCAGGCCGGGGCCGACGACCTGGCCCGGCACCCCTGGCTCATCGCACTCGAGGCCGCACCGTTCAGCCCACCGCCGCCGGAAGGGATCTCCCGGGCGGATCTGCGCCGGCTCGCCGACCTGGCCCTCGTCGTCGAGCACGACGGGGCCTGGTTCTCGGCAACCGCCGTCGCCGAAGCCGAGCGCGCCGTCGCCCGGCTGCTCGCGACGAGACCGGACGGGTTCACCGTGTCCGAAGCCCGGGAGATGCTCGGCACCACCCGCAAGTGGGCCGTCCCGTTGCTCGGCCTCCTCGACACCCGCGGCGTCACCCGGCGCCGTGGCGACCGGAGGATCGCCGGACCGCGCCTCCCCCGATGACCGCAGCGGCGGACCGCACCGTGCCCGCCCGCCCGCACCGCCCGCACCGCTCGCCCGCCACACCGCGCGCCCGGCCGCCGGCCCAGCCCGATCGCCCGTCCCGCTCCGCCGGCCGAGCCGCCCGGCCGCAGCCGCGGGCCCGGCGTGTCAGGCGGACCGGAGGCGGTCGAGCATCTCCTTGCCGCGGCGGACCGGGCCGGGACGACCGGCACCGGCGGCACCGGCGGCGGATTCGAGGTCTCGGGCCAGCTTGGCCACCGCGACGTGGTTGGTGATGACCTCACCGAAGGCGTCGGGGTCGCCCACGAGCCAGGAGTGGCTGCCGTCGATCACCTCGCCCTCGGCCCCGATGGCGCGGCACATCGCGTCGAACGAGGCCCGGGGGATCACGCCGTCCCTCGTGCCCCAGAGCACGACGACGGGAAGGCCGCGCTCCTTGAGCACTTCGAGCTCGGGCGTGAGGTCGGCCCGGCGTGCGAGGTTGCCGACCCGCAGCATCGCCCGGGGGTTGCGCACGGCGTTGGGCAGCATCTCCGATACCAGCACCGGCAGGACTTTGGTGGCCTGGGGGATCGGCCAGACGTCGCCGGGGAAGTGCAGCCCCCAGTCCCACAGTGGTCGCTCGGCCATCGATTTGAGCACGCCGGCGGGGCCGTCCTTCCAGGCGGATCCACCGATCGAGTTCACCAGCACGAGGCGGCGCACGCGCTCGGGGAAGCGGGCCGCGAGCTTGATGGCCACACCACCGCCGAAGGAGTGCCCGACCACGAACGCCGGCTCGTCGACGTGCACGGCGTCGAGGAAGGCGTCGACCCAGCGGGCGAACCCGGCCAGCGAGAACTGGCGGGACGGCAGGTCCGCGGTGCCCGCGAACCCCGGAAGGGCCGGCGCGTGGACCCGGCATCCGAGGTCGACCAGCCGCGTGATCGACTGCCGGTAGGCCCGGTGGCCGAGCCCCCAACCGTGGAGGAACAGCACGGGCAGACCCGCTCCGGCCACCCCGTAACGGGCCGGTCGGTCCTCCACCCAGGTGCGCCGCCACACGAGCGGCGAGGCGGTGGTGAGGTCGACCAGCTCGGCCGCGTCGTGGCCGGCGGGAGGCTCCGGCTCGGGGGCGGGCTCGGCGCGTGGCATGGGGGTGGACATGCGCAGGGAAGATTACGGGCCGACCCGGCCCGGAGCGCCACCGGAGATCGCCGGTGCCCGAGCGCGCGGACCTCAGGCGCGGGCGGGCACGAGGGAACGGCGCTCGGCTTCGTTGAGGCCGCCCCAGATCCCGTGCTGCTCCTTGATCTTGATCGCGTAGGCGAGGCACGGCTCGCGGACCGGGCACGTGCGACAGATCTCCTTGGCCCGGCTCTCGCGCTCGACCTTGTCGTCCTTGCGCTCGAAGGTGTTGGGCGGGAAGAAGACGGCTGACTGCGGGCCCCGGCACGCTGCTCGCAGCTGCCAGGCCTCCTCGACACGCTGTGCGCTCACCGGCGGCGATCCCCCTTGTCGGCTCAATCCCCCCGACGGCGGACGACCATAGGCCCGCGCCGGGTGGCCGACAAGAGGCAACTTTCGCGAGCAGAAGCTGACGCAACGGGCGAAGTCGCAGGTCAGCCCGTCGCCTCGGCGTCGAGCGGGCGCGACCGGCGCCGCTCGCGGTGGTCGCGGGCCCCACCTTCGAGGGGCTCCACCTCGAGGAGCAGACCGTCGACCTCCACGACCCGCACCGCGACCCCCGAGCCGATCGGCGTGGCCCGGTTCGTGCGCGCCCGCCACAGCGCCCCGCGCACCCGCACCACACCGTCGGGCGCCACGTCCGCCACCGCCTCGCCCTCCTCGCCGACCATCCAGGCCCGCCCGATGGTCGGCGTGGAGAACCGGGACCGCACGAGCGAGGGCAGCGCCCCGATCATGAACGCGACCGTGCCGGCGACGCCGACGAGCAGCGTGATCCACGGCAGCGACAGCCCGTCGTAGAGGAGCACCGATCCGACCAGAAACGCGCCGGCGGCGACGGCGGACCACACCCGCGGCACGCCGGTCTGGATGTCGACGGCGAAGCCGAACATCGCGAGGCCGAGCAGCCCGACCGCCCACGGACGGGTCGGCAGGCCGGCCAGGCCGTAGCCGCCCAGCAGGAAGCAGACCGCACCCACCACCCCGGCGATGCCCACACCCGCGGTGAACAACTCGAGGAGGATCAGCGCCATCCCGATCACGAGCAGCAGGTACGCCACCGGGGGGCTGGCGACGGTGTGCATCAGCTGGTCGAGGAGCGGCAGGCTCACGAACCGCACCTGGTCGAGCGGCGTGCGGCGAGGCCCGCGGTCCGTCTGGATCCGCCTGGTGCGCACCCCGTCGAGGTTCACGACCAGGTCACCGACCGTCGGCGCCGGGCGCGCCGCCAGGCCGAGACGGCCGGCGTCGGCCGCACCGACCGTGCCGTCTCGCAGGCGCGCCAGCTCACGGCGGAACGGAGCCCGGAACCGGGCGGGGTCGACCAGCGGCTCGCCGAGGCGACCGAGGCGACCGCCCGGAGCGATGCCGACCTGATCGGCGACCGCCGCGATCTGGGCCGCGGCGCCCTGGGCCCGGGCACCGCTCGGACCGACCCACACGGCGATGGGCACGCGAGCCGTGCGCACGCGCTCCACGAGCGCCGCGGCTCGCTCCGATCCGACGACGGCACCACGGCTGTTCACCTGCACCACGAGCCACGGCGCACCGGACCGCTCGGCCTCGCGGATGCGGCCGTCCACGAACGCAGCCACGACGGAGTCGAGGAACCCGCTCACCTCGGCCACGTCGATCGCGGCCCGCGCCGGTGGGGGCTGCTGTCGTGGCGCAGTGGCACCTCCCGCCGGGAGGGCGACGAGCAGGAGCGCCGATGCGGCGAGCAGCAGGCCGACGGTCGATAGCCTGCGCACGACATGCCTCCGAGAGAGCCGACAAGGTAGGGATCCGGGTGGATCCCGGGCAGTTCTTCGCTGCCTCCCGCCTGGTCATCGTGGCGGGCAAGGGCGGCGTGGGCAAGACGACCGTGTCGGCGGCCCTCGCCCGAGCCGCCGCGATCGCGGGGCTGACCACCTTGCTCGTCGAGGTGGAGGGCAAGAGCGGCCTCGCCGCCATCTTCGGGCGCGAGCCCCTCGCCTACCGGGAGGTCGTGCTGGCCAAGGGCGGCTCGCCCCCGGGAAGCGCCGAGGTGCGCGGGCGCACCCTCACGCCCGACGACGCGCTGCTCGAGTACCTCCGCGACCACGGCCTCGCCCGCCTCTCGAAGCGGCTCGTGAGCTCAGGGGTCCTCGATGTCGTGGCCACCGCGGTGCCGGGCATCCGCGACATCCTCGTGCTGGGCAAGGTGAAGCAGATCGAGAGGGCGGCCGCCGCCGGCGCCGGCGACGCGCCCGACCTGGTGGTGCTCGACGCCCCCGCCGCCGGCCACGCCATCACGTTCCTGCAGTCGGCCCGCGGCCTCGTGGACGCGGTGCGCGTCGGGCCGATCCGCACGCAGGCCAGCGAGGTGCTCGAGATGCTGACCGATCCGGGGCGATGCTCGGTGGTGCTCGTGACCATGCCAGAAGAGACGCCGGTCAACGAGCTGATCGACACCGCCTACCGCCTCGAGGACCGGGTGGGGGTGAGCCTCGGGCCGGTGGTCGTCAACGGCCTCTACCCGACGGTCGAAGGGATGGACAGCGATCCGCGCGAAGCCGCGGCCCGGGCGTCGGCCGAGCTGCGCTCCGGGGAGGCGGAGGCGCTCGCCGCCGCGGCCGGCTTCCGGCGCATGCGCACCGCGCTGCAACGAGAGCAGGTGGCTCGCCTGGCCGAGCGGCTGCCGCTGCCCCAGATCCGCCTGCCGTTCCTGTTCGAAGCGGACCTGGGCCGCGCGCAGCTCGACCGGCTCGCCGGGGAGCTGGTCGCGGGGATCGAGGGTCTGACCGACCTGTCGAGCGCGTCCGGGGCGCCGAGGTGAGCGAGCTCGACGACCTCGTCGGCCACAGCGAGATCGTGATCTGCTGCGGTTCCGGAGGGGTGGGCAAGACCACGACCGCGGCGGTCCTGGCGATGGAGGCGGCCGCACGGGGCCGGCGCGCGGTGGTGGTCACCATCGACCCCGCCAAGCGGCTCGCCGATGCGCTCGGCCTCGAGGGGATCGGCGATACCCCGGTGGTCATCGACGGCGACTGGGCCGGGGAGCTGTCGGCCGTGATGCTCGACACCAAGAGCACGTTCGACGCCGTCGTCGTCAAGTACGCCGCCGACCCCGTCCAGGCCCAGCGGATCCTCCAGAACCGGTTCTACCGCAACATCTCCGGTGCGTTGTCCGGCACGCAGGAGTACATGGCGATGGAGAAGCTCTACGAGCTCCAGGCGGGCACCGACTTCGACGTCGTCGTGGTCGACACGCCGCCCACGCGCCACGCCCTCGACTTCCTCGACGCGCCACGCCGGCTCACCCGGTTCCTCGACCATCGGCTGTACCGGGTGCTGACCGCGCCGACGCGCGGGATGATGCGCGCGGTCAACGCCGCGGCGCAGACCTTCGTCCGCACGGTGGCCAAGGTCGTCGGGGCGGAGGTGTTCGACGACGCCATCGCCTTCTTCCAGGCCTTCGACGGGATGGAGGCCGGCTTCAGGGAGCGCGCGGAACGGGTGCTCGAGCTGCTGTCGGACCCGCGCACGGCGTTCGTGCTCGTCGCGTCGCCCAAGCGGGACACGGTCGAGGAGGCGCGCTTCTTCGCCTCCAAGCTCGGCGAGAACGAGATCCCCGTACGCACGCTCATCGTCAACCGCATGCATCCGGCCTTCACCGACGCACTGCCCGAAGCGGTGGCCGAGCGCGCCCGCACCCTGCGGGGCACCGACCTCGGCGGCCTCTACGCCAACCTGGCCGACTTCGCACTGGTGGCCGACCGCGAGGAACACCACCTCGCGGGCCTGGCCGAGCAGGTCGCTCCCGCCCCCGTGGTGCGCGTGCCCTTCCTCAGCACCGACGTGCACGACCTCGACGGCCTGCGCGAGATCGGCGATCGCCTCTTCGGCCGCACGCGCGCCTGAGTTGCCGGACCGGCGCCCGTCAGCGGACCGGACCGAACGCGGCCGGTCGCGGGCCGGGCCCGGTCAGCCCGAGCCGTCGACGCCCGTGAGCGCCGAGATGGCCCCGTTGAGCGTCTCGGTGACCGGCACGATGCGGTCGAAGCCGGTGGTGTGGAGGAGGCGGGTGAGGGTCGGCCGGCTGCAGGCCACGGCGACGTCGCCCGTGGCCTCGCGGACGCGGCGGATCCCACCGATCAGCGCGCCGAGCCCCGCGGAGTCCATGAACGGGACCGACGAGAGGTCGATCAGCAACCGGGGCTCGTGCGCGAGGCGCCCAAGCGCCTCCCTGAAGTCGTTCACCGTGTAGGCGTCGAGCTCACCGACGGGCCTACACAGCGTGTACGACCCGTTCTGCTCGACTTCGATCTCCAGCACGCGTCCCTCCAGACGTGGCCGATGGGACCCGAAGCCTACCCAGCCCCCTCCGGCAGACACCTGGCCGCCACGGAACGTGAGGGGCCCCGTCCGATGGGCCACACACCGCGCCACACACCGCCCCGCACGCCGACGGTGGGAGGCTCCGGGCCGCCCGGCGGTAACGTCGCGCCGTGCCCGCCATCCTCCTCGCCACCGACGCCGACTGGATCGCGGACGAGGTGGAGGCGGCGCTGGGCGAGATGGACACGTCGATCCGGCGGGTCCGCCGCGGCGAGCACGTGCTGCCCGCAGTGCACGACGTGGAACCGGACCTCGTGATCCTCGACCTGCAGATCGGCAACATGGGCGGCATGGCCACATGCATGACGCTGCGACTCGAGGAGGGCGCCGGGCGGCTTCCCCACCTCCCGGTGATCATGCTGCTCGACCGCAGCGCCGACCTGTTCCTCGCGCAGCGATCCGACGCGGACGGCTGGTTGGTGAAGCCGATCGATTCGATCCGGCTGCGGCGGGCGGCCGACGCGGTGCTGGCCGGAGGCCGCTGGACCGAGGGCCTCGGTGAGTCCGAGCACATGGGCGCCGCCGATCTCGGCGAAGCCGTCTAGCGCGCTTCGGGGGTCCCCCGGCCCGTCGGGTACTCTCGTCGGCTCACGGGGTGTAGCGCAGTTTGGCAGCGCGCTTCGTTCGGGACGAAGAGGCCGTGGGTTCAAATCCCGCCACCCCGACTCGGCCGGGCCTCGGGGCAGCACCGGGGCTGCCCCGTCGCCGAGCGCCGCGCCCGGCGAGTCCGCGTACTACATTGACGCACATGGCCGAGTCAGTTGGGATCCGCGCCTTGCAGCAGCACGCCTCGAAGGTGGTCGCCCGGGTGGCTGCCGGTGAAGAGCTCGAGATCACGGATCGAGGGCGCGCCGTCGCTCGGCTCGTGCCGCTGCACCGCGACCCGCTGGACGAGCTCGTCGCCAGCGGGCGGCTGCGTCAGCGCCGCTGCCAGCCAGGCCTGCGCCGACTGATCCGCCTTCCCGCCGGAACGCCGACGGCCGCCGAGGTGCTGGCGGAGATGCGCCGCCACGAGCGCTGAGTTGCCCTTCTACCTCGACACCTCCGCCGCGTTGAAGCTCATCGTGGCGGAGGAGCACAGCGGCGCGGTGCGGCGCTGGTACCGGCGCCACGCGCTCGACGTCATCTCATCGGATCTGCTGCGCATCGAGGCGCTCCGCGCCGCCCGCCGGCTCGGCCCCGCAGTCGCTCGTGGGGTGCGTGCCCTGCTCGACGCCACGCCGTTGCTGACCCTCGGTACCACTGTCTGCGAGACGGCTGCGGCCCTCGACCCAGCCATCGTGCGCAGCCTCGACGCCCTCCACCTCGCGGCCGCCCTCGCGGTCGGCGAT
Source organism: Actinomycetota bacterium (assembly GCA_016185275.1). Classification (GTDB taxonomy): domain Bacteria; phylum Actinomycetota; class Acidimicrobiia; order Acidimicrobiales; family Iamiaceae; genus JACPNX01. Next base: position 80,947 of record JACPNX010000002.1, read on the forward strand.
GCACTCGACGGCATCGTCACCTACGACGAGCGGCTGGCCGGCGCCGCTGCCCTGCACGCGGTGGCCGTCGTGACCCCCCGCTGATCCGACACGGAGTCCCACGGAGTCCCACGGCGCGGCTGCCGCGCCCCGCCGGTCGCCGAGCGGGCATGCTGCACCGGTGCCGCGCCTGCTGATGCCGCCGGGTGGAGACGTGCGCCCAGCCGATCCGCTGGGGCGCTACGCCGACGCGGACCGGCCGGCCCGGACCGACCGGCCCTGGGTCGTCGCGAACTTCGTGACCGCACTCGACGGCTCGGTCGCGGTCGCCGGCAAGGTCGGTGAGCTGTCCACACCCGTCGACCAGGACCTGTTCGGGCTGCTGCGCTCGCTGGCCGACGCGGTGCTCGTCGGCGCGGGCACCGTGCGCGCCGAGGGCTACGGGCCCGTTCGCCTCGGTGCCGACCAGCGCGCCGGCCGCACCGCCCGGGGCCGGACGCCCGTCCCGCCCATCGCGGTGGTCAGCCGTTCGCTCGACCTCGACCTCGATCGCCCGCTGTTCACCCGCGCCGACCCCCGCACGATCGTCGTCGCGCCGGCAGCCGCGGACCGCAAGCGCCGGACCGCCGTGGCCGAGGTCGCCGATGTCGTCCACGCCGGCGACGCCTACGTCGACCTGCCCGACGCGCTGGCGCAGCTGCGCCGGCGGGGTGTCGAGATCCTGCTGACCGAAGGCGGGCCCCTTCTCCTCGCCGAGCTGCTGGCCGCCGATCTGGTCGACGAGCTGTGCCTCACCCTCGTGCCCCGGCTCGGCGGCGACCCGGTGCACCTGCTGCCGGGGCCTCTGCCCGGCGGGCTTCGCTCGATGGCCCTCGACCATGTGATCGAGGCGGACGGTCAGCTCCTGCTGCGGTACCTGGTCGAAGCGGGACGGACGTGAGCGCCTACCACGAGCTCGTGGCCCGGCTCGACTATCCCATGGGCATCGTCACCACCGTCGCCGACGGGCGGCGCTCCGGTTGCCTGGTGGGGTTCCACACGCAGTGCAGCATCGCCCCGCCCCGCCACGTGGTGTTCGTCTCGAAGAAGAACCACACCCACGACGTGGCCGCGGCGGCGACCGCCCTGGCCCTGCATCTGCCCGACCGGTCGGAGCGGCGCCTCGCCGAGATCTTCGGCGAGCTGTCCGGCGACGACGTCGACAAGTTCCGCCTCGTCGAATGGGACGAGGGGCCCGAAGGCCTCCCCATCCTGCGAGGCTGCGCAGGATGGATCGCCGGCCACATCGTCGACCGGCTCGGGAGCCTGGAGGACGACCACACCGGTTTCGTGATCGAGCCCTTCGCCGGAGACGTCCGGGCGCCGCTGCACCAGCTCGGCTTCCAGGCGGTGCAGGACATGCTCCCCGGGCACGAGGCCTGAGCGTCGCCGGTGCGCACCAGCGCGATCCCGATCCCGACGGGGCTGGCCGACCTCACGCCGGCGTGGCTGTCCGCCGCGCTCGCGGGTCCGGCACCCGGCGCGCCTGACACCGCCTCGCCCCCCGGCGTCGCGGCGCGGGTGGTCGACGCGCGGGTCGAACCGATCGGGACGGGCCAGATCGCGGACAGCGCCCGGGTCACGCTCACCTGGGATCCGCCCGCGGCCGGTCCGCCCACCGTCGTCGCCAAGGTGACCGCCGCGTCGGAGGCCAGCCGCCAGGCCGGGCTGTTCAGCCGCACCTACGAAGTGGAGGTCGGCTTCTACCTGCAGATCGCACCCGACCTGGAGGCACGGGTGCCGAGGTGCCACTGGGCCGGCTTCGACGGTGGCGCCGCGGCCTACGCCGTGCTGCTCGAGGACGTCGCCCCTGCCGTGCAGGGCGACCAGGTCGCCGGTTGCACGCCCGACGACGCGGACGCGGCGCTCGCCGAGCTCGCGCGGCTCCACGCGCCCCGGTGGGGCGACCGGTCGCTGCGCGACGTGGACTGGCTGGCCCGTGACGGAGGCCGCGATCGGGGCGGCGACCTGGGCCCGGTGCTGGCCACCATGCTGCCCGGCTTCCTCGACCGCTACGGCGACCGCATGTCGCCCGAGGTGGTGGCGCTGACCGAGCGCTTCGTCCCCCGGCTGGACCGTTACGGCACCGACGGGTCGGCGCCGGAGACGATCATCCACGGCGACTACCGCATCGACAACTTGATGTTCGGCCTCGACCGTGTCGTGGTCCTCGACTGGCAGACCGTCGGCGTGGGTGCCGCGCTCTCCGACGCGAGCTACCTGCTCGGCGGAAGCCTCGTGCCCGCCGCGCGCAGAGAGGTCGAGGAGGGCCTCGTGAGGGGATACTGGGAGAGGCTGGTGGCCGGCGGGGTCGGCTGCTCCTGGGAGGCCTGCTGGGAGGACCACCGGCGTTACGCCTTCGCGGGGCTGATCATGGCCGTCTTCGCCTCGATGGTGGTGCAACGCACACCGCGGGGGGACGAGATGTTCGTGGCGATGGCCGAGCGGGCCGGGCTCCACGCCCTCGACCTCGAGTCGGAGTCGCTCCTGCGCTGAGGGCCGAATCAGTGCTCGTCGACGCCGTGGGCCGACAGGCGCGACGAGCCCGCGGTGAGGTCCTCGGGGGCAGGATCGGCGGCGACGCGGGCGAGCAGGACGAGGTCGGCCCGCCGTGGCCCGATCGTCTGCTTCGACCGCAACAGCCCCTCCTCGGTGAAACCCGCGGCGCGAGCGGTGCCGAGCGAGGCCACGTTGTCCGGCTCGACCAGCGCCTCCAGCCGAGCGAGCCGGAGATCGGTGAACGCCCAATGGCACAGCAGGCGCACCGCAGCGCCAGCCCATCCCCGCCGCCGGTAGGGAGCGAAGGTCCACCACGAGAGCTGGGCGACGCCGTCGCCCTGGTGGCGCAGCTCGACCCCACCGACGATGGCCCCGTCGGCCCCCCGGCAGCTCAAGAAGTTGGCGACCGAGCGATCGACGTCCCAGCCGCGGTGCCACTGGTCGACGGCGGCGTGCAGCAACGTGGCCGTGGACGGCCCGAAGAGACCGAACCGGCGGGCCATCTCGTCGTCCTCGAGCGCGACGAGCGAGGGCACGTCGTCGTGCTCGGGGCGGCGCAGGACGACGCCGTCGCCGCGCAGGATCGGTTGGGGACGGGTGGTCGGCAGCCGGCGGCGGCGCACGGCGACATGGTGGCACGGTGGCCGGCGCTGGTCCTGCTCCGGAACGCCGGCGGTCCACCGGGCCTGCCTAGGGTCGAGCGGTGCAGATCGCGGAGTTCCAGGCCCTCATGGCCCGCACCTACGGCGCGCGTGACCGGGCACGGGGCAGGGTGGCCAGCGTGGCCTGGCTCGCCGAGGAGCTCGGCGAGCTCGCGCAGGCGGTGCGGAAGGGCTCGGTCGACGATCAGCTCCACGAGCTGGGTGACGTGCTGGCCTGGCTGGCGTCGCTCGCGGACCAACTCGGTGTCTCGCTCGACGAGGCCGCCGCCCGCTACGCCGGCGGCTGCCCGCGCTGTGGCCGCATGCCGTGCGGGTGCCCCTGACCCCGGCCAGGGCCCGATCCGCTGGTGGCGCATCCGCTGGTGGCTCGGCCCGCTCAGCGGCGGGCGGCGAGGAGCTCCGCGATCTGGACCGCGTTGAGCGCGGCGCCCTTGCGCAGGTTGTCGTTGGAGACGAAGAAGGCGAGGCCGCGGCCACCCTCGACCGTCTCGTCGGCGCGGATGCGACCGACGTAGGACGGATCCCTGCCCGCCGCGTCCAGCGGCGTCGGCACGTCGGCCAGCACGACACCAGGAGCCCCGTCGAGCACGTGGCGGGCGGCGGCGGGCGTGACCGGTTCGGCGAAGCGGGCGTTGATCGACAGCGAGTGGCCGGTGAACACGGGCACCCGCACGCACAGGCCCGAGACCCGCAGCTCGGGCAGGCCCAGGATCTTGCGGCTCTCGTTGCGGAGCTTGTGCTCCTCGTCGGTCTCGTCGAGGCCGTCGTCGACCATCGCACCGGCGAACGGGAGCACGTTGAAGGCGATGGGCCGGGCGAACGTCTCGGGCTCGGGGAAGGTGACCGCGTTGCCGTCGAAGGTGAGCTCGGCCGCCTTGTCGACGACCGCCTTCACCTGCCGGTCCAGCTCGTCGACGCCGGCCAGACCGCCGCCCGACACCGCCTGGTAGGTCGAGATAACGAGCGCCTCGAGCCCGAAGGCCCGGTGCAGCGCCCGCAGCGCCGGCATGGCCGCCATGGTCGTGCAGTTCGGGTTGGCGACGATGCCCTTGGGGATCGACGCGAGCGCCTCGGGGTTGACCTCGCTCACCACGAGGGGCACGTCGGGGTCCATGCGCCAGGCCGACGAGTTGTCGATCACGGTCACGCCAGCTGCGGCGAAGCGCGGCGCCTCGGTGAGCGACGTGGCCTTGCCCGCGGAGAACAGCGCGATGTCGAGCCCGGACGGGTCGGCGACGGCCGCGTCCTCCACGACGATCTCGCCGCCGGCCCAGGGCAGGCTGCGGCCGGCGGAGCGGGCCGAGGCGAACATGCGCACCTCCTCGGCGGGAAAGGCGCGCTCGGCGAGCACGGTGCGCATCACGCCACCGACCTGACCGGTGGCTCCCACGATCCCGATCCTCATGGCGTTCAACGGTACCGGCCGCCCCCCGTCGCCCCCCACCACTTCCGCGTAGTGGTCGCAGGTTCGGGACACATTCTGTCCCGAAACTGCGACCGCTTTCGGAGCGACCGCGAGGGAGCTCAGACGGCGTCGAGGCCGAAGGCGCTGTGCAGCGCGCGGGTGGCCCGCTCCAGGTCGGCCTCGCGGATGACGCAGGAGATGCGGATGGCCGAAGTCGAGATCATCTCGATGTTGACGCCCTCGGCGGCGAGCGTCTCGAAGACGGTGGCGGCCACGCCGGGGTTCGACTTCATGCCCGCGCCGACCAGGCTCACGCGGGCGACGTCGTGGTCGGAGGACACGCCGGTCGCGCCGATGTCCGCGGACATCTCGGCCATCGCCTCGAGCGCCCGTTCGAGGTCGGGGTGGGGGATGGTGAAGGAGATGTCCGTGCTGCCGTGGTCCGACACGTTCTGCACGATCATGTCCACGTTGACGTCGAGGTCGGCGAGGCGACGGAACAGCGTCGCCGCGATGCCGGGCCGGTCCGGTACGCCGGAGACGGTCACCTTCGCCTCGGAGTCGTCGGGCACCACGCCGGTGACGATCACCTGCTCCATGTCGGCATCCTCCTGGGTGACCCACGTGCCCGGCTCCCAGGTGAAGGCGGAGCGGACGTGCAGGACGACGTTGTGGGTGCGGGCCGCCTCGACGGCGCGCATGGCGGGCTTCGGGCAGCCGCAGGCGCACATCTCGAGCAGCTCGTCGAAGCTGACGCGGCTCATGCGGCGGGCCGCGGGGACGATGCGCGGGTCGGCGGTGAAGACACCCGAGACGTCGGTGTAGAGCTCGCAGGCGTCGGCGGCGAGGACCTTGGCCAGCACCACTGCGGTGGTGTCGGAGCCGCCGCGGCCCAAGAAGGTGACGTCACGGTCCGACGACACGCCCTGCGAGCCGGCGACCACGGGGACCCGGCCGGCCTCCATCGCCTCGCGCACCCGGTCGGGGCGGACCTCGAGCACCTTGGCGTTGGTGTGGTTCACGTCGGTGACGAAGCCGGCCTGGCTGCCGGTGAACGAGTCGGCGGGCACGCCGAGGTCGTGCAGCGCCATGCACAGCAGCGCCGTCGCCTTGCGCTCGCCGGCGGTGATGAGCATGTCCATCTCGCGTCCGGGCCGGGTGCGCGACACCTGGCCGGCGAGGTGCAACAGCTCGTCGGTCTCCTTGCCCATGGCGCTCACGACGACGACGACCTCGTCCCCCCGGCGTCGGGTGCGGGCGATGTGGTCGGCGACGGCGCGGATGCGGTCGGGGTCGGCGACGGACGTGCCGCCGAACTTCTGGACCACGAGCGCCATGACCGTCGGTTCTACCTCAGCGGAGCCGGTACACCGACGTTGACGGCGACGGGCGCCCCGTACGCCGCGCCGGACGCCCGGCGGCGGCAACGCCGTGGCCCCGGCACGCCACTCCGGCACGCCACTCCGGATCGCGCGTCAACCCTCGAGGTCGTCGAGCGCGGCGTCCGGCGTCGGGGCGGCCGCCCGTTCGGCCAGGACCCCCCAGGTCCGCAGCCGCGACACGCCGGTCGGCACGTCTCCGCCGACCAGCACGCACAGCACGCGCAGGTCGTCGTGGCGCAGCGACAGGACCCGGCCGTTGTAGTCACCGCGCGCCTCGATGATCGACCGGACGAAGCGCTGGATCGGCTCGGCCGGGTCGACACGGTCGAGCGCGGCGAGATCGAGGACGACCTTGGAGCGGTCGATGGGCGCCTCGCCGGGCTCGGACTCGCCGAGCAGCACGCTGACGGGGACGCGGTAGAAGTCCGCCAGCTCCTTCAGGCGCGGGAGCGACAGGTTGCGGAACCCCCGCTCGTAGGCACCGATGGCCGACGCGCTCCAGCGCCCGCCGGAGCGCTCCTCGACATCGGCCAGAGCGAGGCCCTGCGCTTGGCGGATGGCGCGCAGGCGCCGACCGACCTGGCGCGCGAAGCCGGCGTCGCCGTCGTCCATGCGGGCGCCGTCGCGCCCGGCCACGTCGTTGTCTTCGCCCAACACGTTCCCAATCATGACCGATCGGACCCGACGCCAGGTGCCGTCCTCTGCGCGCCTACGTTGTCGGACCCATGGCCACCGCAAAGTCCAAGCGCCAGGGTCAAGCCCAGCGGTCGCGGGTGGCGGCCGCGCAACAGGCCGCCGAGCGCGCCAAGCGCCGCCGCCGCTCCGCCGTCGGGGCCATCGCCGTGGTCGGGATCGTCGCGCTGGTGGCGGGCATCGCCACCGTCGTGAACGCGTCGAGCGGCGGCGACAAGTCGGCCGCCTCGACCGGGTCGAGCGGTTCGAGCACGTCCTCGACGCAGAAGCAACAGCCCACGGTGTCCCTGCCCAAGCCGCCGCCGGGACGCACGCTCAAGGGCGCGACGCCGTGCCCGGGAGCCGGCGAAGCGAGGGTGGCTCAGTTCGCCCAACCGCCGCCGATGTGCATCGACGTGAAGAAGCGCTACACGGCGACGGTGAAGACGTCCGACATCTCCTTCGACATCCAGCTCGACCCGGCGATGGCGCCGACGACCGTGAACAACTTCGTCGTCCTGGCGAAGTACGGCTACTTCGACGGGCTGCCCTTCCACCGGGTCATCCCCGGCTTCGTGGTGCAGGGCGGGTCGTCGGGCATCCCCGACTACGGCACCGGCGAGCCGGGCTACGACCTCGGCGCGGGCGAGCTCCCGCCCAGTGGCTACAAGTACAAGATGGGCGACATCGCCATGGCCAAAGCGCAGACGATCTCCGGGAGCCAGTTCTTCATCGTCGTCGGGACCCAGGGCCAGGCGCTACCGGCTCAGTACCCGCGCTTCGGGACCGTGACGACCGGGCTGTCGGCCGTGCAGCAGCTGGCCGAGCGGATCGGCACACCGGGCAGCGACGGCACGCCGACCAAGGTCGTCACCATCCGGTCCGTCACGATCACCGAGTCGGGCTAGACGCGGGCCGGACGTCGACCTCGACGCTCGCGGGAAGGTCGCCGAGCATGGCCGGCTCGCCTCCGCGGAACACGCTCACCTCGCCGACGCCGGCCACCGCCCACGCGCCCCCGGCGTCGCGCAGCACGGCCGTGGCGCTCGGCAGACCGATCATCACCAGGTCCGCCGGCGACAGGCGCCGAGTGCGGTGCACGACCTCGGCCGACCACCGCTCGAACTCGGGCACCACGGTGATGCCCCGGACGAGCCCGAGGCCGACGGTGAAGGCCCCGCCGCGGGGGTCGACCATCGGATCGCACAGCACCATCGCCCCTCCACCGGCGGCGGCCAGGACGGCACCGCCGCGCCACGCCTCGACGAGCGCCTCCCACACCGGCGTGTCCTTGAGGACCGACCGCAGGTGCATCGGCGAGTCGCCGGCGAGGTAGACGAAGCCCGCCGCGCGGACCGCGGCCGCATTGCCGGCATCGAACGCGTCGGGCCGGCCGAGCACGCCGAGGCCTCGCGACGTCGTCCCCATCGCGCCGAACCACGACGCCGCCCGCTCCACGAGGCGAGCCGGGTGCTCGAAGGCGGCGCCCGTCGGCAGCACGAGGACCTCGCGGCCACCGCTGGCCTCGACCAGCTCGCGGTCGAACGTGCAGCCGTCCGTGAACGGCGCACCACCGACGAGCGCGAGGGGGCCGGCCATGGCGGCCGAACCTACCCTCGCCGGGCCGGTGCGGGAGCCGATGGCAGCCCCGCCGGGGACCCGCGTGGTGTAGCGACCCGAGGTTTGGCCGGCCTTCGTTACGGTCGGTACCGTCCGCGCGATGAGCATCAAGCGCGTGGGGATCGTGGGGTCGGGGATCATGGGGTCGGGCATCGCCGAGGTGGCTGCCCGCAGCGGCCACGAAGTGGTGCTGCGCTCGCGCCGCCAGGCCACGGCCGACGCCATGGTGGCCGGGCTCGAGACGTCGCTGAGCCGCCAGGTCGACAAGGGGCGCATGTCGGCCGAGGAGCGCGACACCGTGCTGGGACGCGTGTCCGGCACGCACCACATCGGTGACCTGGCCGACTGTGACCTCGTGATCGAATCGGTGGTCGAGGACCTCGCGATCAAGAGGGCGCTGTTCGCCGAGCTGGATCAGATCGTCCGCACCGACGCGATCCTGGCCACCAACACCTCCACGCTCCCCGTGGTCGAGATGGCCGTCGCCACGGAACGCCCGGAGCGGGTGTGCGGCGTCCACTTCTTCAACCCGGCTCCGCTCATGTCGCTGGTCGAGGTGGTCCGCCCGCTGACCGCCTCCGACGACACGATCGACACCGTGGCCGAGTTCGCCCGCACCTGTGGCAAGGAACCTGTGCTCGTGCAGGACCGGGCCGGCTTCATCGTGAACGCGCTGCTGTTCCCGTACCTGAACAACGCCGTTCGGATGCTCGAGAACGGCACCGCCGGCCGCGACGACATCGACGCCGCCATGAAGGGCGGCTGCAACTTCCCCATGGGACCGCTGGCGCTGCTCGACCTCGTCGGCCTCGACACCTCGGTGGCCATCCTCGACGCGCTCTACGCCGAGTTCGCCGACCCGAACTTCTCCCCCGCTCCCGCGCTCCGCCGCATGGTCGCCGCTGGCCATCTCGGCCGGAAGTCCGGTCGCGGCTTCTACGACTACGCCAGCCGCTGAGCCTTCCGGTTGCGCGGGTGCGGCCCGCGGCGGGCTGCTCGCCATGACGCGCCGCCAGGGCCATCGCCGGCGCCGTCCACGGCGCCGCGCCCGGACCGCGCCGGGCAGACTGGCGCGGTGACGACGCCCCCACCGCCCGAGGACACGGCGGTGGACGAGGCGCTCGCGCGCGCCGTCGCCCGGGCCGGTGGCGCCGAGGGCCGGCCGTCAGGGCGCGACCTGCGCGACCTTGCCGCTCTGGCGGCCCGGTCCGCCCGTGCCGCCGGTGGGCGGGCCGTGGCGTCGGGCCGCTGGCTCAGCGAGGTGGTGCTGAACGCAGCCGAGCACATCCCCGTGCGCAACCTGGCCGCGCTGCGCGAGCACCACGGCGGCCTGGCCGGCTCGCTGCTGGCGGACCCGCTGATCCGCAACGCCAGTCTCACCACTGCGGCGGTGGGGGCGACGACCGGTGCCCTGGCCGCCGCGTCGGAGACCACGCCCGCGACGTGGAGCACGCTGCCCCTCGAGCTGGCCGTGGAGACGCTCGTCGTCGTCACCGTCGAGCTCAAGCTGGTCGGCGAGCTGCACGAGGCGGCCGGGATCGCCCTTCCCGCCGGCCTGCGCGAGAAGGGAGTCGTGGTGGCGAGGTCGTGGGCCGAGACGCGCGGCCTGACCGCCACGGAGCTCGCCGGCCTGACCGGCGGCGGGCTCGGCGACCCCGGCCTGCTCGCCGGAGCCACCTCCAGCCTGCTCGGGCGCCAGGCGCGCGACCGGCTGAGCGCCCAGATCCGCCGGCGGCTGATGCGCCGGGCGGGCCGCAACCTCGGCTCCCTCGTCCCGTTCCTCGCCGGCGCGGCGGCGGGCGCGGAGCTGAACCGGCGGGCGACGCGGCGGCTCGGTCTGTCCGTCGCCCGCTCGCTCGGGATCCCGCCACCGCGGTCGTGAGCGCCGCCGCCGACCGGTCACGGACGATGGGCGACGCGCTGGATCCGGTCGAGCCGCCTCCCACGCGGTGGGCCTTCCCCCCGGCCACGTCCGCCGACGAGGACGGCATCGTCGGCCTCGGCGCCGACCTCTCGCCCGGCACCTTGCTCGCCGCGTACCGCCAGGGCCTGTTCCCCATGCACATCGACCGCAGCCGGCGGCTGGCGTGGTGGTCGCCCGACCCGCGGGGGATCCTGCCCATCGACGGCCTGTGCGTCAGCCGTTCGCTGGCCAAGTCGTGCCGGCGCTACGACGTGCGCGTCGACACCGCCTTCGTCGACGTCATCGACGCGTGCGGAGACCCGAGCCGCCCCGGAGGCTGGATCAACCGCGACATCCGCAGCGCCTACCTGCGCCTGCACGCCCTCGGCTGGGCCCACAGCGTCGAGACGTGGACCGCCGACGGGTACCTCGTCGGGGGCCTCTACGGCGTGGCCATCGGCGGCCTGTTCGCCGGCGAATCGATGTTCCACACCGAGCGGGACACCTCGAAGGTGGCGCTCGTGGGACTGGTCGAGCACCTGCGGGCCGGAGGCGCCACCGTGCTCGACGTGCAGTGGACCACTCCGCACTTGCGCTCGCTCGGTGCCGTCGACATCCCCCGCGACGAGTACCTCCGCCGCCTGGCCGAAGCCCTCGACCGACCCCTGCCCGAGGTCTTCCGCCGGTCGCCGTGAGCCCCAGCGTGAGCCGGCCTGCTGGCGCGCGGCGTGGCTGATCGCCCCGGTCGCCGGTCGCCGGTCGCCGCGTCGCGGGGTCGGAGCACGGAACGGGCTCGCCACGACGGCGGCGAGCCCGGCACCTCCCGCACGAGGCGCCGGGCTCGGCATCGTGGTTCCGGCAGACCGGCGCCCCTCCCCCCGAAGGGATTCCCGGCGGCCTTCGCCCCTCGAAGACGACGGTACCCCCGGTGCCCGTGACGCGCATGAGTGGCGAGTACGCAACTTTCGTCCCCGTTCCCGGGATCGGTCGGGATTGCCCCGCCATTGGGCCGTCCCTCCTGGTCGCGGCAAGACTCGGGCCATGAGCGAGGCACCCGAGCGCGCCACCCGCGAGCGGCCGTGGATGATGCGCACCTACTCCGGGCACTCCAGCGCGGAGGCGTCCAACCGGCTCTACCGCACGAACCTGGCCAAGGGGCAGACCGGGCTGTCGATCGCCTTCGACCTGCCCACGCAGACCGGCTACGACCCCGACTCGCCGTTCGCCGCGGGCGAGGTCGGCAAGGTCGGTGTACCGGTCGCCCACCTGGGGCACATGCAGAGCCTGCTCGACCAGATCCCCGTCGGCGAGATGAACACGTCGATGACGATCAACGCCACGGCGGCGTGGCTGCTCGGTCTCTACGTGGCCAACGCGGAGAAGCACGGGGTGGAGTCCAAGCGCCTGCGCGGCACCACCCAGAACGACATCGTCAAGGAGTACCTGAGCCGCGGCACCTACATCTTCCCGCCGCTGCCGTCGCGCCGGTTGATCGTGGACATGTTCGCGTTCTGCCAGGAGTGGATCCCGTACTGGAACCCGATGAACGTCTGCTCCTACCACCTGCAGGAGGCGGGGGCGACGCCGGTGCAGGAGCTGGCCTACTCGCTGGCCACGGCCATCGGCGTGCTCGACGCGGTGCGCGAGTCGGGCCAGGTGCCCGAGGACCGCATGCCGAACGTCGTCGCGTCGATCTCGTTCTTCGTCAACGCCGGCATCCGCTTCGTCGAGGAGACCTGCAAGATGCGGGCCTTCGTCGAGCTGTGGGACCGCATCACGGCCGAGCGCTACGGCGTCACGGACCCGAAGGCCCGCCGGTTCCGCTACGGCGTGCAGGTGAACAGCCTCGGGTTGACGGAGGCCCAGCCCGAGAACAACGTCCAACGCATCGTGCTCGAGATGCTCGGCGTGACGCTGTCGAAGCGCGCCCGAGCCCGCTCGCTCCAGCTGCCGGCCTGGAACGAGGCTCTGGGCCTGCCCCGCCCCTGGGACCAGCAGTGGGCACTGCGCATGCAGCAGGTGCTCGCGTACGAGACCGACCTCCTCGAGTACCCCGACCTGCTCGACGGCTCGCACGTGGTGGAGGCCCGCACCGCCGAGCTGGTCGACGCCGCCCGGGCCGAGCTCGACGACGTGCTCGAGATGGGCGGCGTGTTCGAGTGCATCGACGAGCTGAAGGGCCGGCTCGTGCGCAGCCACGCCGAACGGATGCGCCGGATCGAGGCGGGTGACCTCCAGGTGGTCGGCGTGAACTGCTTCACCGAGACCGAACCGTCACCCCTCGGTGGTGAGGAGAGCATCCTCAAGGTCGACCCCGCCGTGCAGGAGTCGTTGATCGCCGACGTGCAGGCCTGGCGGGCCGAGCGCGACGAGGACGCGGTCAAGCGGTCCCTCGAGGAGCTGCGCAGGGTCGCCGCGTCGGGCGACAACGTGATGCCGGCCACCATCGACCTGGCTCATGCGGGAGGCACCACCGGCGAGTGGGCGGCCGTGCTGCGCGAGGAGTTCGGCGAGTACCGGGCGCCGACCGGCGTGGCCGCGGCGGCCGGGATGGCGGGCGGGCTCGACGGCCTGCGGGCGGTCGCCGAACGGGTCAAGGCGCTCGAGGGTGGGCCGCCCCGGTTCCTCGTCGCCAAGCCCGGTCTCGACGGGCACTCCAACGGGGCCGAGCAGATCGCCGTCGCCGCCCGGGACGCCGGCATGGAGGTCGTGTACCAGGGGATCCGCCTCACCCCGGAGCAGATCGCCTCGGTGGCGCGCGACGAGGACGTCGACGTGGTCGGCCTGTCGATCCTGTCGGGCAGCCACCTCGAGCTCGTGCCGGAGGTGGTCCGCCGGCTCCGCGAGGAGGGCGTCGATGCACCGGTGGTGGCCGGCGGCATCATCCCGACCGACGACCGGCCGAGGCTGCTGGCCGCCGGCGTGGCCGCGGTGTACACGCCGAAGGACTTCGAGCTGGCCCGCATCATGGGCGAGATCGTCGACCTCGTGGACGCACACCGGAGCCGGTAGCCCGGCCTCCCGGTTGGCCGAGGCGGCCGCGCGCGGGGGCGGCTGACCTCGATGCGCGACCGACCCCCGGCGTAGGGCAGGATGTCGCCTTCCGGTGGGGCTCGCACCGGGAAGCCGCGGGGAGGCTGACGTCATGAGCGACAACATCACCGATCCGGAAACGGGGCTGTTCAGCGAGGCCTTTCTGGACGCCGAGCTGCCGTTGCGCGTGGCGACGGCTCGGCGCAGCCTGCGCCAGCTCGGCCTCGTCCTGGTCGCCTACGACGCCCGGAGCTTCGAGCTGGGCGCGGTGGCCGAGGCCGCCCGAGCCACGTTGCGCGACTCTGACGCGGCCTGCCGGCTGGACGACGGTCGCCTCGCGCTCCTGCTGGAGCTCACGCCGGTCGACGGCTCCCTGCGGGCGGCCACCCGCCTGCGCGACGCGCTGGTCACCCTCGACCCTGAGGCGCAGGTCTGGGCGGGCGTGGCCACGTATCCCGTCCACGCCATCGACGACCGCGAGCTGCGAGCCGCGGCCGAAGAGGCGCTCGCCCGAGCCCGGCGCGCCGAGCGGGGGACGGTCGAGGAGGCGGAGCGTCCGGAGTGAGTGGATTGGCCCTCTCCGTCCCCACGTACGGCACGCTGAGTGACGGCCGGGTGGGTTCGAGCCGACGCAGCGCGGCGGTCAGTCCTTGACTTCCGCCTCGCCGGACCGATCATCCCTTGGTGGACGGCTGCAGACGGGTGCGCTGATGGATCGCCGCGCCCTGCCGGGGCTGCTCGCCTGCCTCGTGGGACTGCTGCTGTCCGTCATCGCGCTGCTCACCGGCGACGTCTGGTGGGTCGCGGGTGCGGCCGTCGCCGTGGTCGTCGCGGCCGCGGCCACGTTCGGTCTGCTCGGCCGTCTCGACGAGGTGAGCCGGCGCGAGTCCGAGGTGGAGGCGCTGGCCAGCCGGGCGCGTGAGGAGAGCGACCGCATGGCCGCCCGCGCCGCCCACTTCGAGGCCGAAGCCATCGAGGCCCGCTCGTCGCTCGAGGAGGCCCTGCGCCGCTCGGCCGGTCCCTCCGCCCCCGGCAGGACCGGTGGGTCGACCGAGACGGCCGGCGACGATGACGCCCCGCCCGTGGTCGATGCGGCCACCGGGCTGTTCACCGAACGGTTCTTCACCGCCACGCTCGACAAGCGGGTGTCGGCGGCGCGCCGGGGGTTGCGCCCCCTGGCCGTCGGCATCATCGAGGTCGTGCACCGGGACGGCGACACGGTGCGACCCGCGGACCCGAAGATCGTGGCCGACGCCCTGACCCACACGCTGCGCGATGCCGACACGTGCTGCCGGCTCGATGACGGCCGCTTCGGTGTCGTCCTCGAGGACACCCCCGAGAACGGTGCCGTGTGGACCATCGAGCGCTTCCGGCGCCGGGTCGTCGAAGGCCTGGGCGACGCCACCATGTGGGCCGGGCTCTCGTGCTATCCGGCCCACGCCTTCGCGGCCGAGGACCTCCTGGCCCAGGCTCGGCGGGCGCTCGGCGCCGCGTCCGAGTGGCGCCAGGACCGCATCGAGGTGGCCGGGCTGCCGGACGACTAGCGGGCCGACGACGAGCGAGGCGGCGGCGAGCGGGGCGACGACGAGCGGGCCGACGACGCGCGGGGCGGCGGCGAGCGGGCCGGCGGCGCTCCGGCGGCTTCAGACTCCCGGCTCGGTCCGGTCCGCGATCGCGGCGCCGTCCAGCTCCGCCAGCACCTGCTCGGTGTCCGCACCGAGCGGTCGACCGGTCCAGCGGATGCGACCCGGCGTCGCCGACAAGCGGGCGACGAGCCCTTGCATCGGCACTCCGTCGACGACCTGGACGGCGCCACGGGCGGCGTAGTGCGGGTCGGCGGCGACGTCGGCCATCGTGTACACGGGCGCGGCGGCGGCGTGGGCCTCCTCGAACGCCGTGAGCACCTCGGCGAGGGTGCGGGCGGCGCAGAACCCGCCGATCAGCGCGTCGACCTCGCTGCGGTGCTCGACCCGGCCGGCAAAGGTGGCGAAGCGCTCGTCGTGTCCGGCGCCGACGAGCGCCATGACCCGCTCGGCCACCGACTCGGCCGAGGTCGAGATGGCCACGTACTGGCCGTCGGCGCAGCGGTACGTGCCTCGGGGCACCGAGTACGGGATGCCCGAGCCGAGCCGGGGCTGCACGTAACCCAGCAGCTCGTGCGCGCCGATGAGCGGGCCCATGAGCTGGAACAGGCTCTCGAGCAGGTTGACGTCGACCACCTGGCCGACACCGGAGTGCAGGGCCACCATCGTGGCGAAGGCGGCGACGAGCGCCGCCACCTCGTCGGTGAGGGCGATGGGCGGGAGGAGCGGGCCGCCGTCGGGCTCGCCGTTGATGGCGGCGAAGCCGGACATGGCCTCGGCGATCGTGGCGAAACCGGGCCGGCCGGCGTAGGGGCCGTCCTGGCCGAACCCGGTCACCCGGGTGACCACCAGCTTCGGGTTGCGGGCGATGAGATCGGCGGGATCGAGCCCGAGGCGCTCGAGGGTGCCGGGCCGGAAGTTCTCGACGAGGACATCGGCGCTGTCGACGAGGCGGCGCATCCGTTCGACGTCGAACGGATCCTTGAGGTCCAGCGTGACCGTGCGCTTGCCGCGGCCCATGAGCTTCCACCAGAGCGTGACGTCGTCGCGTGGGTCCCGCCACCCCATGGCCCGCGTGGTATCGCCGGTGCCGGGCCGCTCCACCTTGATGACGTCGGCTCCGAAGTCTGCGAGGTAGCGGGCGCAGCCCGGGCCCGCGACGACGGTGGCGCAGTCGACGACACGCAGGTCGGCGAGCGGGCCCGGCACGGTCTCCGCAGCTCGGTCGCCGGTGGCTTCCTGCCCGCTCATGTGCCCGTGCCGGGCCGGGCCTCGTGGGCGGGCCGACCCTGGGTGCGCCGGTCCTCGTTCATCTCGGACTCGTGGATGTGGCGCCGTCCGCCCACGAGCGCCTCGCGCACCGATCGCTCGACCCACTCGAGCGCCTCGCTCAGCTTGCCGGCGGCGGACACCGCTTCGTCCGACGTGCCCTCGGGGCGGCGGTGTGGGTCGTCGGCGGGTACCTGGTCGAGCAACGATCCTTCCTCCGGTGAGTCGCGGTTCAGCGGTCGGTGGCGATGGCGAAGCACCGGTCGGCGAGGGCGCCGAGCGCGTAGGTGCCGTACATGCCGGCGAACATGTGGCGGGTGCGTTCGGTCCAGGCCAGTGCGGCGGGCGTGGAGATGCGGTGCACGATCTGAAGGACCCCGCCCTCGTGGACCCGGTACTCCGCCCAGGCACCGGGGTAGTCCTTCACGCACGCCACCTCCACCCAGGGCACGGTGCCGGTGGCCGCGAAGTGCCGCACCCGGTTCCGGTGGGTGTGCCCTGCGAAGTAGCCGGCGATGCGGGGGCGGCGGGCCACGACCTCGACGAGCCGCTCGGACCAGTCGGGGTGGACCCCGAAGTACGGGTCGGGCCGCTCGCTGGACGCCGGGTTCCAGGCGTGGTGGTGGCCGAAGACGAGTACCGGCCGGTCGGCCGTTGCGGCCAGTTCGTCCAGCCACTCGATCTGGTCGGCGGTCAGCCCGCCGCCGGCCTGGCCGGGCACCGTGGTGTCGAGCATGGCCAGCGTGGCGCCGGGCAAGTCGACGCGCTGGCAGGACATGTCCGCGAACGTCGCGCCGTAGTAGGCGTCGTGGTTGCCGCGCACGTGGAGAAGGCGGGCTCCGAACGCGCCCTGCCAGACCTCGACGAAGCGCTCGTACTCGGCGTGCGTCCCCGTCGCCGTGAGGTCGCCCTTCACGAGCACGACGGCCGGATCGACGGCGGAGATCTCCTCGACGGCGCCGGCGTTCATCGTCTCGGGGTAGGGCGGCTCCCCCGGTTCGCTGCGAAAGACCGGACCGACGTCAGGGTTGTCGTGGACGAGACCGCAGACCTCCTCGCCGAAGTGCACGTCGTTGACCGTCGCGAAAGTGGCGAGCCGCTCGCCCGGTTCGGGGAGGGTCTCGAACTCGAAGCCGGCCAGCTCGTGGGTGGAGCCGGGCGCCAACCCGTCGAGCCGCTCCACCTCGAGCGCACGGTGCACGACCGCCTCGCGCGATCCGACCGTGGTGAGCTCGGCGAGGTGCTCGGCCGGGATGTCGGTCACCGCGGCAACCTACCTGGGGCGCGAGCGGGTTCCGTCCGCGACCGATCGCGGAGGCCCCGGCCTCGGATGGTGAAGCCTTCAGCGCGGTTCTGACACGGACCGCAGAGCCGTCGTTCTCGGGACCCGGTTGCCCGCTGGCGGGCGCAATGGGACGATCACCACGTCGCCGTTCGTCGGATGCAAGGAGGCTCCATGCACACAAAGCACAGTGGAGCCGTGCGCATCAAGTTGGCCGTAGCCATCTCTCTGCTCCTTGTCTTTGCATCCGCTTCAGGCGCGGCCGCAGCTACTTCCGCAGGCCCGAACCACTCACCAGCGCGAGCCCGTACGTTTGCGGCGTCTGGCTACTTTGCGCCTTACCCTGGGAACAACGTCACCCCGCAGGCAGAGTCGGGCGATATCACGGCCGGCTCCTGCACCTACAGGCAGGCAATCGACAACCCCGATCCCTCGGGATATACGTACTCTGCCCCGGTGAACCGAGCGTGTGTTCCAATGACTCCTCGCCCGCTCGCCGGAATGCTGGGATGAGCGGCGTCGAGGGTGGCTGGGCGCCCCACCCGGGCTCTCCCGGTGTCGACGCGAGCCGTCTCCCGCCCGCCGAGCCAGGCCGTGTCGTGGGTCTTGGCGCCATCTGCGATCTCAGGTCACGGCCATCCGGTGCACATCACGCTCGCACCTTTTCCGTAGGTGAGTTCGTCACGTTGGACGATGGCCGGCGCGTGATCCTGCACGATGATCGGGGTTTCACCATTGGCTGGAGGTCAACCGGCGAATCGCGTTCTGGCGACGTCCGAGAACTCGAAACTCTGGAAGGTCTGACTCGAGACGTCCTGAACGTCGTCCTCCCCGACGAAGATGAGTGCGCCGACGACCACCCGTGGGCTTGGCTCGCCGACCTGGCTCGGGCTCGCGGTCTGGATGTGACGGCGGAGGACCTGCGACGTGTTCCGTACGAGGTCGTCTTCACCGAGAACGTGCATCGATGGTTGGCCGCTGGCTGAAGCCAGGGGACATCGCCGCCGCGTCGCCGGGCGCTCGGTGGCAAGCCCCGACGATCGGCGCCCCGGCTGCGCCCACCGCCCGGGGCGGCGCGAAGAGCCCGCGGCCCCGCGGCCCCGCGGCCCGGTTGGCCGGTCACGGGCGTCGTGGACGCGGTCGTACCGGCCGCGCTCGGGCCTCAGCCGCCGCTGATGGCGTGCACCTCGGAGTGGGCTTCGGGCGGCAGCGGCGTGGGGTCGTCGGCCCGTGCCAGCCACCCGGCGGGCAGCGCGACGGGTCGCGGCCCGGCTGTGTGGCCGCGCACGAGCCGGCCCGCGCCGGGCGGCGAGGGCAGGTCCGCACCCAGCTCGTCCACCAGCGCGTGGAGGAGCTCGTCGAGCTCGGCCAGCGTGGCCACCTGCGCCAGGCGCGCCCGCCGGTCACCGCCCACGGGGAAGCCCTTGAGGTACCAGCCGGTGTGCTTGCGGATCTCCCGAGCGGCTCGCTCGGTGCCGAGATGCTCGCCCAGCAGGACCGCATGGCGCTGCAGCACGGCGACCACCTCGCCGAGCGGCGGTTCGGGACGGACCGGCCGCCCGGCGAAGGCGTCAGCGAGCTGGCCGAACAGCCAGGGCCGGCCGAGGCAACCGCGCCCGACGACGACCCCATCGCAGCCGGTCCGGGCCATCATCCGCAGGGCGTCACCGGCCTCGAAGACGTCGCCGTTGCCCAGCACCGGGATCGTCGTCACGGCCGCTTTGAGCTCGGCGATAGCGCCCCAGTCCGCACCGCCGCTGTAGAGCTGCTCGGCGGTGCGGGCATGGAGGGCGACAGCCGCGGCGCCTTCGTCCTCGGCGATGCGGCCGGTGTCGAGGAACGTGCGCAGGCGCGCGTCGACACCGATCCGGAACTTGAGGCTGACGGGTACGCCGGCCGGTTCGGCGGCGAGCACGGCGGCCCGGACGATCGAGCGCAGCAACGCCCGGCGCACGGGGAGCGCTGCGCCCCCTCCCTTGCGGGTCACCTTCGCAGCCGGGCAACCGAGGTTGAGATCCACGTGGTGCACGCCCACCTCGCCCACGAGGCGCCGCACGGCCTCGCCCACCACCGCCGGGTCGACCCCGTAGATCTGCACGCTGCGAGGCGATTCGCCGGCTTCCGCCGACACCATCTGCATCGTCCGCCCGTTGCGCTCGACCAGTGCCCGGGCGGTGATCATCTCGCTCACGTAGAGGCCCGCACCGAAGCTGCGGCACAGTGCGCGGAAGGCGGCGTTGGTGACTCCGGCCATCGGCGCGAGTACGACCGGCGGGTCGACGGTCAGCGGCCCGATCCGCAGCGCGGCCGCTGCTCGGGTCAACGCCACAACGTCACCACGTCCACCCCGACGGCCGAGAGCAGGCGCCGCAAGAGCGGCAGCGACAGGCCGATCACGTTCGACGGATCCCCTTCGACTCCCTCCACGAACACCGACGCCCGGCCGTCGAGCGTGAAGGACCCCGCGACGTCGAACGGTTCGCCGGTGGCGACGTAGGCGTCGACCTCGGCGTCGGTCATGTCCCCGAAGTGCACGGTGGTGACGGCGGCGGCCGCGGCGCGCCGGTCCGTGCCGGTGTCGACCAGGCAGTGACCGGTCCAGAGGCGGCCCGAGCGGCCCCGCATGGCCCGGATGCGCGCCGCGGCCTCGGTGGCCGAGCCCGGTTTGCCCCAGGACCGGCCGTCGAGCTCGAACAACGAGTCGCACCCGACCACCAACGCGCCGGCCACGCCACGCCGCCCGACGACCGCGTCGGCCTTGGCGGAGGCGAGGCGCACCACCAGGTCGTCCACGGGCACGTCGGTCGCGGCCGCCACCGCGTCCTCGTCGACTCCCGACACGACGACCTCGGGGTCGAACCCGGCCTGGCGCAGCAGCCCCAGCCTGGCCGGCGAGGCGGAGGCCAGGACCAGGCGGCGGGCCGGCACGGGATCGGGCGCTACCAGGGACGGTCGCGCCGGGCGGGGACCGGTTTGGTCCACCAGCGGCCGGACCAGCGCCAGCGGGGCGCCTCTTCGGCGACCGGCGGCGGCGCGGGGCGGGGCCACACGACCTCGACGGCCGCGACGATCGCCGCCACCTCCTCGGGGTCGGCGTCCACCGGTGGCTCGACCCGGGGCGCGGAAACCTCGTCCCGGCGGGTGGGGCTCACAGCGGCACGTTGCCGTGCTTGCGCTTCGGCAGCTCCTCGCGCTTGGAGCGCAGCATCTCGAGGCCGGCGATGAGCTTGACCCGGGTGTCAGCGGGGTCGATGACGTCGTCCACGTACCCGCGCTCCGCGGCCACGTACGGGTTCAGCCAGCGTTCCGAGTAGTCGTCGATCAGCTCGGCCCGCTTGGCCACCGGGTCCTCGGCCGTCGTGATCTCCTTGCGGTAGGCGATCTCGACCGCACCCTGGGCTCCCATGACCGCGAGCTCGGCCGACGGCCACGCGAAAGCGAGGTCGGCGCCGATCGACTTCGAGTTCATGACCACGTAGGCGCCGCCGTATGCCTTGCGGGTGATGACCTGAATGCGCGGGACAGTGGCTTCACAATAGGCGTAGAGCAGCTTGGCGCCGTGGCGGATGATGCCGCCATGCTCCTGGTCCACGCCAGGCAGGAATCCCGGCACGTCCACGAACGTGACGAGCGGAATGTTGAACGCGTCGCAGGTGCGGACGAACCGGGCCGCCTTCTCGGATGCGTCGATGTCGAGCACGCCGGCGAAGTGCATCGGCTGGTTGCCGACGATGCCGACCGACTGGCCCCCGATGCGGGCGAAGCCGCACACGATGTTCTTGGCCCAGTGGGGGAAGTACTCGAAGAAGTCACCCTCGTCGACGACCGCGGTGATCACGGAGTGCAGGTCGTAGGGCTGGTTGGAGTTGTCCGGCATGAGGTCGACGAGCTCGGGGCAGAGCCGGCCCGGATCGTCGGCGCCGGCCACGACCGGCGGCTCCTCGAGGTTGTTCGAGGGCAGGAACGACAGCAGGTAGCGGACGTCGTCGAGGCACGCCTTGTCGTCGGGCGACACGAAGCTGGCCACGCCGGACTTGGCCGCGTGGGCCATGGCCCCGCCCAGCTCCTGTTGCGTCACCTCGGCACCCGTCACCGTCTTCACCACGTCCGGTCCGGTGATGAACATGTAGCTCGTCTGGTCGACCATGAAGATGAAGTCGGTCATCGCCGGGCTGTAGACCGCACCACCGGCACACGGCCCCATGATCACGCTCACCTGCGGCGTGACACCAGAAGCCAGCACGTTCCGATAGAAGATCCCGCCGTAGGAAGCCAGGCTCACCGGGCCCTCCTGGATGCGGGCGCCGGCACCGTCGTTGATGCCCACCACCGGCGCTCCCACCTTCAGCGCCAAGTCCATGAGCTTGTGGATCTTCTCGGCGAACACCTCGCCCAGGGCGCCGCCGAACAAGGTGAAGTCCTGTGAGAAGACGAAGACCTTGCGGCCGTCGACCAGGCCCCAGCCGGTGATCACGCCGTCGGTGTAGGGGCGTTCCGGGATGTCGGCATTTCGGTGTCGCGCCAGCATGTCCAGCTCGTGGAACGAACCGGCATCGAGCAGGTACTCGATCCGCTCGCGAGCCAGCATCTTGCCCCGCTCGTGCTGGCGCGCGATCGACCGCTCGGAGCCCGGCTGGAGCGCCTCCGCCTTGCGCTGCTTGAGGTCCTCGAGCCGCTCGCGGATGGGGTGGTCGGCCATGCGCGGAGGCTACGCGGGCCGGTTGCAGCCGTCCCAACCTGAGGACGCGGGGCGCGACCGGTCGGGCGTCCGGTTTCGCGTCACGTTCGCCGGAGCCACCGAGGACGGATGGCCTGTGCGCCGCCTGCAGCTTCGGGCACCTCCGCTGGACGCGCCACCCGAACGCGTGGACCGAACCCCCGCTCGTGCTCTGACCCCCCACCCCTGCGGGGCCGGCCGCTTGTCCAACCCAGGCTCGTCTTGGCCGTGCCGCGGTCCAGGTGCCGGTGAGGCAACGGAGCTGGAACCAGCGCAGCAGGTCAGCGGCGAGGGCGACGGTCATCCTCACGGACCTCGTGCTCTGTACGTACGTCACGGGTTCCTGCCGTTCCACGGGCATCGCCTCTACCGGCGCGTCAGCGACCTGGAGCAAGCACTTCGGCAGACCTGACGTCGGGCGATAGCAGTGGCCGGCGCGGCCAACGTTGCCCCCACCGTCGGGTCCGCGGCGGCGTCGACCGCAGCCGCCCATCACTCGGCAAGCGGCAGGTAGCGTCGCCGGTCGTGGACCTGCCGCTGCCGACCACGCTCGCACCCATGCTGGCGAAGGCCGTCGACGCCCTACCGGAGGGTTCGCCCGGCGAGTGGTGGTTCGAACCGAAGTGGGACGGGTTCCGCTGCACCGTGTTCCGGGACGGCGACGACGTGGTGCTCGGCAGCCGCAACGAGCGGCCGATGACCCGGTACTTCCCCGAGCTGCTCGGGCCCCTGCGCGACGCGCTGCCCCCGCACGCCGTCGTGGACGGAGAGATCGTGGTCGCCACCGAGCAGGGCCTCGACTTCGACCTGCTCGGCCAGCGCATCCACCCGGCCGAGTCGCGCATCCGCCGGCTCGCCGAGGAGACACCGGCGTCCTTCGTCGCCTTCGACCTGCTGTACGACTGCCGTCGGAACCTGCTCGACCAGCCGTTCGCCGAGCGCCGGACCGCCCTCGAGGCGGTGCTCGCGGGAGCGGGATCATCGATCCACCTCACGCCGGCCACGACCGACCGCACCGTGGCCGAGCGCTGGTTCACGAGCTTCGAGGGCGCAGGCCTCGACGGCGTGGTGGCCAAGCGGGCGAGCAGCACCTACGAACCGGACAAGCGGGGCTGGCTGAAGATCAAGCACCAGCGCACCGCCGACGTGGTGGTCGCCGGGTACCGCGTGCACAAGGACGGGGAAGGCGTCGGTTCGCTGCTCCTCGGGCTCTACGACGGCGACGGCCAGCTCCACCACGTCGGTGTGGCCGCGTCGTTCACCGCGGCGAAACGTCGGGACCTGCTGGTCGAGCTGGAGCCTCTGGCGCTCGAACCCAGCGACCTCGCCGCGCATCCGTGGGGCGAGTGGGCCGAGGCGCAGGCCCACGCGGCCGTAGGTGGTGCTCGCCTGCCCGGGGCGGTGTCGCGCTGGAACGCCAAGAAGGATCTGTCGTGGGTGCCGATCCCGGCTGACCGGGTGGCCGAGGTGGCGTTCGAGCGCGTCGACCACGGCCGCTTCCGCCACACCGCCCGGTTCCAGCGCTGGCGACCCGACCGGGTGCCGGCGTCGTGCACGTTCGAACAAGTGGAGGTCGTCCCGCCGATCGAGCTGCGCGAGGTGTTCGGCGCCTGAGCGCAACGGCGTTCGGTCCTGTCCATGTGGAATCAGGGATCGGCACCAGCCGGCCGACACCACCGGTCGGCGCCGGCAGCCCGTCGCGGTGGATCCCGATCCCGACGCCCCTGCGGCGGCGCGGCGCGCGGCGGGGCCGCGGCCTGCCGAGCCCAACCCCGCCGAGCCGAACCCCGCCCTCCGCCCGAGCCGATCGGCCCCGCTAGCCGCCCGCTAGCCATGGCGCCCGGCACCATCACCGGACGGCGGCTTGGCGGCCCGGCTCGGTGCCACCCGGGGCGGCTCGTTCGGTTGCTTCGGGTACACGGGCGGCCACGGTGCATCCATGAGACCCGCGGCCATGTCGCGCTCGGACATGGCCAGCAGCGGATCGATCGACTGCGGAGCCGCCGCCTTGCCCGCCCAGGGGTCGCCCTCGGCGGCGACCTTGGCGGGGACGGACGCCAGCGTCAGATCGTCGGGCTGGACCGTGGGGACTTCGTCCCAGCGGATCGGCGTGGAGACCTGGCCGCCGACCCGGGCGCGCACCGACCAGGCACCGAACACGGTCTTGTGCGGTGCGTTCTGGTTGAAGTCGACGAACACGCGCCGGCCGCGCTCCTCCTTCCACCAGGCGGCGGTGAGCAGCTCGGGCCGCCGCCGCTCGAGCTCGCGTGCCAGCGCGACGGCGGCCGCTCGCACCGCGTAGGAGTCCCAGCGGGGCTCCAGGTGCACGTACACGTGCAGGCCTCGTGACCCCGTGGTCTTGACGTGGCTGGCGATGCCGAGCTCGTCGAGCAGCGCCTTCACCTCACCCGCACCCGCACGGACCTCGTCGAAGGTGACGCCCGGGGACGGGTCGAGGTCGACGCGCAGCTCGTCGACCCGCTCGGGTTCGGCGGCGAGGTAGGGCCAGGGATGGAAGCCGAGGCAACCGAGGTTCACGGCCCAGAGCACGTGGGCGAGATCGGCTACGACCAGGGCGTTGCTCGTGGTGCCGTTGGGGGTGGCGACGACCGTGGTCTGCAGCCACTCCGGCGCGCCTTCGGGCACGCGCTTCTGGAAGAAGGACTTCCCCGAGGCGCCTTCGGGGAAGCGCTGGAGCATCGTGGGTCGGCCGCCCATGGCGGCCCGCAAGGGCTCGGCGACCGACTCGTAGTAGCGGACGAGATCGAGCTTCGTCTCTCCACGGGCCGCGAAGAAGACCTTGTCCGGATGGGTGATCCGGACCGTGCGGTGGCCGAGTGGACCGTCGACCTCGACCTCCACCTCCTGGCCCGGCACGGGGCAAACCTATTCACGAGCCGGCATGGACCGGAGGAAATGGCCCGAACGGACTATGGGAACGACCCGCCCGGTGCTGCAACATCTCGGTCATCGTCCTGGGCTGATCGAAGCCTCAGCTGAAGCATTCGTCCAGGCGATCGGCACTCGGTACTGGGGGGTCCGGGAGCCTGGCCCGACGGTGGGCGGCTCAGCCGCCCACCCAACGGTCATCCCGCGGTCTCAGTGGCGCGACCGTTCGGCGGCCCGGAGCTCGCCGCACGCTCCCGCGCGATGCGCTCGGCGCGCGACGCCAGGTTCGGGGCGTCGATGTGCGCGCACAGCTCGGCAAACCCGTCCGCGGGACCGGTCCAGCGGAGCTCGTCGGTGCCGGCCTGCACGTCGGCGTCGAGCTCGAGCGTCGCCAGGCGCCGGAAGAGGAGGGCCAGCTCCAGGTTGTCGCGCAGCGTCGCCGCCAGCGTGCCGGGCGAGCGCACGTTCACGCCCCAGGCCGACCCGTCGGCGGGGATGGCTTCGATGTGCCCGTACCGCTCGAGCACGGTGGCCGCCGATCGGGCCCCCCAGCCCGGAAGCCCCGGGAAGCCGTCGGCGCTGTCACCCACGAGCGCCAACCAGTCGGGGATCGACTCGGGCGGCACGCCGAACTTGGCCCGCACCGCTTCCTCGTCGAGGACGACGCCCTTGCGCCGGTCGAGCTGCACCACCTTGCCGCCGACGCACTGGCCGAGGTCCTTGTCGGGCGTGCAGATGAGAACCCGCTCCACGCCCGGATCGTCCGCCGCCCGCGCCGCGGCGGCGCCGAGCGCGTCGTCGGCCTCGAGCTCGACCATGGGAAACACCCGGAAGCCCGCGGTCTCGAGCACCTCTTCGAGCAACGGGAACTGGCTCGTGAGATCCGGGTCGACACCCGAGCCGTCCTTGTAGGTCGGCCAGAGGTCGTTGCGGAACGACTCGATGACGTGGTCGGTGGCGATGCCGACGTGCGTGGCGCCACCCTCGAGGAGGCCCAGCATCGAGCCCACGACGCCACGGGTGGCGGCCACCTCCCGGCCCGCCTCCGTGCGGTGCCCGGGCAGCGCGAAGAAGTAGCGAAACAACTCGTACGTACCGTCGACCAGGTGCACGTCGATGCCCACGGCCGCCATCGTCGCAGGGCGCGGGAGGCGGCGCACCGGCTCCACCGGCTCGCACCGCCCGCACCGGATCACCGGTCGGTGTCGCCCGCTGGGTCGCGAGGAGTCCGGCGGAGTCGGGCGCATCAGCGGAGTCCGGCCCGGTCCGGCGCGTGCGCCGACGTGCGCCGACGTGCCTCGACGTGCCGTGGCCCGGCGACTGGCCACGTTGACCGCAGAGGTGGGCCGAGAGGTCGTGGACCGCCTGCCGGAGTAGCGTCCGTGCGCCGGTGGCTCCGCGGGGAGGCGGCCCGGCCGATGGAGGGGGGTGCTCGTGAGGCGGGTGGGGATCGCGTTCGTGGTCGCGCTGACGGCGACGGCCTGCGCGGGCGACACGCGCACTGCGTCCACCAGCGCCACCAGCGCCACCGGTGCGCGGAATGCTCGACCCGGGGCGACCGGCTCGACCACCGCCCCGCTCGGCACGCGAGCACCTCGGCTGCCGGCGGGGGACGACACGGTGGTGACGAGGCAGACCGACGGCGACACGCTCTGGGTGGCGCCGAGGACCAAGGTGCGCCTGATCGGCATCAACACGCCCGAGATCTCGGGGACGGCGCAGTGCTTCGGCCGCGAAGCGGCGGCGGCGCTGGCCCAACTCACTCCGCTCGGCACGAAGGTTCGTCTCGTGTACGACGTCGGACGTACCGATCGTTACGGGCGCACCCTCGCCTACCTCTACCGCCGCCGTGACGGGCTGTTCGTCAACCTCGAGCTGGCGGAGCGGGGGTACGCGGTGCCGATGACCGTGCCGCCCGACGTGGCCAGGGCCGGCGAGTTCGTGGCGGCGGCTCGGCGCGCCCGCGTCGCGGGGCGAGGGTTGTGGCGGGCCTGCGGCGGTGACCCGACCGGGTCGGGTTCCGCAGGCGCACCGCCCAGCACCGGCGCCCCGCCGACCCCGCCCACCAGCGCGGCTCCGACCACGGGTGCTCCTCCGGCCCCGCCCACCAGCGCGGCCCCGACCACCAGTGCCCCGCCGTCACCGACGACGAGAGCCCGTTCGAGCTGCGACCCGGCGTACCCGGACGTGTGCATCCCGCCGGCCCCACCGGACCTCGACTGCGGTGACATCTCGGCCCGCCGGTTCCGCGTGGTGCCCCCCGATCCGCACGGCTTCGACGGCGACGGTGACGGCATCGGCTGCGAGAGCTGACCGCCGGCACCTCCCTCCACGGGGACCGCACGCCGCCCGCTGTCAGGTGACGAGCTTGAGCGCCTCGGCCAGCGTGGCGGTGCCCTCGTACACCAGCTCGCCGTCGCGCAGCGCGGCACACCGGTCGACCCGCTCGACGAACTCCGGGTCGTGGGTGGCGACCACGACCGCGGCCCCTTCGTCGTGGGCCTCGTCGAGCAGGTCCAGCAGGGCGACCCGGCCCGGTGCGTCGAGGCCGACGAACGGCTCGTCGACGACGAGCAACGAGAACGGCCGGGCGAGGCCGAGCACGAGCGCCGTCTTCTGCCTGAGCCCGCGGCTGAAGCGCACCGGGAGGTCGTCGATGCGCGGCAGCAGTCCGAGCGCATCGGCGACCCGCTCGGCGTAGGAGTCGAAGCCGTCTCCGCCGAACAGCCGGGAGACGTACTCGACGTGCTCGCGGACCGACAGGTCGTCGTAGAGCACCGGCTCGTCCGAGAGGTACGAGACGGTGGCGCGGGCCTCGAGGGAACCGGCCGGCCAACCGTGCACCTCCGCGTAGCCGTCGGTGGGCTCGAGCAGCCCGGCCACCATGCGCAGCAGCGTCGACTTGCCCGACCCGTTGTGGCCGATGAGCGCGACCCGATCACCGGCGGCCACCGACAGGTCGAGCGGTTGGAGCGCCACGAGGTCGCCGTAGGTCTTCGTCAGGCCCTCGGTGAGCAGTGCGGGGGGTTCGTCGTGCGGGCTCACCGAGCCGGCTCCTCGTCGTCCACGTCGTCGTCGAAGTCCTCTTCATCGCTCGCCGCACCGCCCCGGCGGGCGGTCCCGGAGCGAGCAGCGCCACCCGTCGCCTGTTCGGACACCTCCCGGAACCACCGCCGGACATCGTCACGCACGCGCACCCAACCGAAGCCCGTGGCCGCGGTCAGCCCGGCGATCACGAGGCCGATGAGCGCGCCCCGCAGCGCGGGGTCGCCGTTGCGATCGAGCGCGCGTGCCACCAGCAGCGGGACCGTGCCCAGGACCGCCAGCATCGGAGGTCCGGCCGTGCGCAGGACCGTGGCCGTGCCGGCGATCTCGGGTGTCAGCACGGCGACCTGCCCCGTGCCGGTCGGGTCGGGGGCACCGCTGACGACCGAGACCGCGGCGCCGGCCGCGGCCGCGAGCGCCAGCCCCAGCCCCGTGATGGCGGCCACGACAGCCCACGTGCGGTCGGGTGCGAGAGCGATGGCGGTGCCGGCCGCGACCGCTCCCACCGCGAGCATCACGACGACGGCCGGCCCGAGCAGCCGGGACAGGATCTCGCCGACGTCGCGCGGATACGTCTCGAGGCGACCCGGGTGGTCGACCTCCTGGCCGAGCGGTTCGACGGCGTCGAGGGCGGCGATCCACATGGCCACGCCGGCCGCGGCGACCAACGGGGTCGTACCGGTCCACGCGCCCCTCAGGGCCGCGCCCGCGACCGCGCCGAGCAGCACGAGCCGAACGAGCCGCCCGGCCGGCCAGCGCATCACGCCCCGCCAACCGCGCCGCCAGGAGGGGACCCGGGCGGGGCCCCGCCGGCCGCGGACCCATGGGCGCGGCCGAGGCAGGTCGGCGGCCAGCTGGCGGCGCAGCACGAGCACGGTCCGCAGATCCTGCAGCGTCGCCGCGAAGCGGATCTGACCAATCAACCCTGTGCGGCGCTCGGCGTCTTCCAGGCGCAGCCCCGCGATCCACCACAGGCCCGCGGCGACGAGCACCACCGCCGCGGCCACGGCCGCGAGTCCCACCGCCGAGAACCGCAGCGGCCAGAGGGCCAGGTGGCCGAGCGCGCTCGACGGGGACGCGGGCAGGCGGTCGGAGGCGCCGTCGCCCACCGCCCACCCGACGAGCAGGATTCCGATCAGCGACGCGACAGGACGGGGCAGGCGGAACCCCGAGGCGACCAGCGCGGCACCGAGGCCGAGCGTGGCGATCACGACACCGGTGAGGGCTCCCGTGCCGAGCCAGGCGAGCGTGGCTCCGGGGAGACGCCGTTGCGCGAACTGCCCGGCGACCGCTCCCGTCACGGCACCGCCGAAGACCGCGAAGCGAAGCTGGCGCAGCGCGGGGCCCCGGAGCGCGGCACCCCGGTCGACCGGCGCCATGAGCACGTGGCGGACGTCAGGGCCTTCGACCGCCAGCGGTCCGCCCCGGCTGCCCGAACGCAGGCCGACGGCGACGACGACGGCCGCCGCCACCCCGATCCACGCGGGTCCGTCGGCCCTGACCGTCGCCAGGGTGGTGGCGCCGACCTGGCCGTCGCCGACCGCGCTGGACAGGCCGAGCACGGCGAAGCCACCGATCAGCGCAGCCAGGTACGCCTTGTAGAGCGCGTCGACCCAGTCGATGGTGGCGACCCGCTGCTGGCGCCTGGCTCGTCGCAGCTCGACGACGGCCTGCGCAGGCACCGGCAGCGTCACGGACACGGAGGGCGACGCTACCCGTCAGGGCCGGCCGCGCTGCAGTCGCAACCGGCCCCTCGGGAGGTGACGCCGTCCCGGATGCCCCTGCGGGCACCCCGAGGAGGGGTCCGCCGGCTCAGGTCGAGAGCCAGCCCCGCACGGTGTCGACCATCTCCTCGACCTTGGTGGCCGTCGTCGCCATCGCCTTGGACGACGCCTGCATGACCGTCAGACGCGCCTTCGTGTCCCGCGCCCAGCTCAGGTGGTCCTCCTCCTCGCCGAGGACGTCGCCGACCGCGGCGGCGAACGACGCCCGCACGGGCCCCTCGGGCAGCGACTCGGTGAGCTGGGCGAGCGTCGTCCAGTTGGCATGGTCCATCGACTCGGCCAGCAGCACCGCGTCGAGCATGACCATCTCCTGCGTCATGACGTCGACGCTGCCAGCGAGCAGGTACGTCGCCTCGAGCAGGCGGCTGTCGTTGCCCTCGACGGCGCGAGCCGCGGGGCTCACGTACTGCGGGTCGCCGCCGAGCTGGGTGACGAGGTCCTCGAGGATGGTGGCGTGGCGCTCGGTCTCGCCGCCGAACTCCTCGTACTTGCGCCGCAGCACCGGGTTGTTCGTGCGGGTCGCCACCGACCGGTAGAGGTGCCGGCCGCAGCGCTCGTGGGTGAGCATGGCGCTGAGGACGTCGCCCACGAAGCCGTGGTTCAGGCCGACCTCGGCGAGACCGGGCGCGACCTGGTCGCCCGGGCGCTCGCGGCGGGGATCGACCCGGACGACGTCGCCGGGCTTGGCCGTGGCGCCGGTGGCGAAGGTCGGGGTGAGCGTCGGTGTGGTGGTTGCCATCGGCTTCTCCTCAGCGCCGGGCGGACACGGGGTCGCGCAGGTCGACGACCGGGTGCTCACCCTCGGTCTCGTCCCGGAACTCCCGGCCCGACTTGTCGCGGTTGGCGTCGATCACCTGCTCGCTCGGCGCACCGCCCGCGTTCACCTTCGCCTGGTAGGCGAAGTAGCGGTGGCTCTTGGGCAGGTCGTCGACGGGCACGAACTCGAGCCCGTCGGCCTGGAGCTGGATCTGCTCGGCCAGCACGGAGCGGACGTAGTCCTTGTTCGGTTCGAAGGTGACCGGCGTGTCCGGCAGCTCGGCCGGCACGATCTCCTCGGGCTCCACGCCCTCGTACCGCCGCAGCAGGTCGCAGGCCACGTGGAGCTGGCCGATCTCCATGTCCAGGTGCTCTTCCCAGATGGAACGGATGCGGGAGTCCTGCTCCTGTTGGAGCATCGACCAGTACAGGTAGATCTCGTCGAGCTCGTGGAAGACGAGCATCTTCATCCACGAGTCGAGCGGGTCCAGCAGCGACTCGTAGTGGGTCACGTGCTGCTCCTCGATCAGCGCGATCTCGGCGTAGAGGCCGCGGGCGATCGGCTCGATCCAGTCGGTCCCGTGGTTCATGTAGAAGTTCATCGTCTGCTGCTCGGCGGCCACGATGGTCATCACGTGCAGCCGCGAGAGCGGGTCGACGGTGTGGGTCTCGAAGTGGCCCCGCACGTCGTCGCTCGGGTGCCGGTGCTCGACGATCGTCGGCCGGCCCGGCGTGATCTCGGTCAGGTGCTCGGTGAGCTCGGTGGCGTTGCCACCGTCGAGCAGCTCGTAGAGGTTGGCGTACCGGTACAGATGGTCGAAGTCCTCCAGCAGCGCGAAGTCCAACGCCTGGTGGAGGTAGGGGTTCGGCTCGTGGCGGGCGAGCCAGGCGGTCAGGTCGACGGCCACCT
This sequence comes from Actinomycetota bacterium, assembly GCA_016185275.1. Taxonomy (GTDB): domain Bacteria; phylum Actinomycetota; class Acidimicrobiia; order Acidimicrobiales; family Iamiaceae; genus JACPNX01. The sequence goes on from JACPNX010000002.1 coordinate 112,376, forward strand.
GCTCGTAGCCGATCGTGGTCTCGAGCGGCGTCTGGTCACCGGGGTTGAGGCCGTTCACGACCTTCTGCTGCTGCGCCTCGATCCGACGCGACAGCGCCAGCTTCTGCTTCAGGTCGACGTCATCGGTGTGGCGGGCGAACTGGTGGGAGAACAGGATCGACTCCACTTCGATCCCGTTCATGAGGATGACTCGGGTTCGGGTGTAGGGGTCGACGGCGTGCTTGTCGTAGGGCTGCGGGTTCAGGTCCGACCAGCTGCGGACCTGGTCCTCGACGGGGATGCCCTTGTGCTCCAGCGGGTTGAGTCCCATGGGCCTCCTCTGGGTGTGGGGGTGGTGGGATCGGGAGCCTCCCCGGAGCGTCGGGAGCCACGCAGGTTCGTGTCGGTTGTTGGCAGTCGGCGGCCCTACTGGGCGTCCGGCGGTGGACCCTCCAGCACCCACACCATCGACCGACCGGTCTCGCCGGGGGCCTCGGGCGTGTCGTCGACGACCCGGTCGAGGCGGAAGCCGAGCCGGCCGGGCACCGCGGCGCTGCGCACGTTCGCCTCGTCACAGTGGATCTCCACCCGGTCCACGCCCGGAAGTGCGAAGGCGACGATCACGAGGGCTCGTACCGCGGCGGTCATGACGCCCCGACCGGTGGCCGAAGGAACCAGCCAGTAGCCGATCTCCAGCGCGCCGGGACCCACCCGGGCGATCAGGCCGCACGCGCCGAGGGCGGCGCTCGTTACCGGATCGACGAGCGTGTAGCCGAAGTCGGTCCCGGCGTCCCAGCTCGCCTGTGCCCGGGCGAGGTACGCATCGGTGGCCGCTCGGTCCTGGTCGGCCCAGGGCATCCACGGGCGCAGGTGGTCACGGGACCGCTCGATCGCCGCGAAGAGGATGTCGCCATGGCGCATGCGGTGGCGTTCGAGCCGCGCCGGTGCTCCGGTGAGCAGGAGCTCCGCGGGGGGCCGCCCCTCCTCGATCGCCCAGGGCGCCGTGCCGGCCATGCGCCATGCTCGCCGACGGAGCCGTCGTGGTGCCACGCGCGTCGGGCGGTCGGTCGAGGCCGACACCGTCGGCGTTGACCCCTACGCTCCGCTCACGTACGGTGCGGTTGGAACTAGCGCGTGGACGGTGCCTGGCTGTGCGGGCCGGGCATTCGGATCCACCGGTAGGGAGGGACCACCATGACGATGCCCACCGGCCTTCGGGTCCGCCGGCTGGCGCCGCGCGTGGTCGCGGCGATCATCCTGCTCGGGGCGACCTTGGCGCTCGGGGAGTTGACCGGCCTGCCCGCCTCGTCGGCGGACCGTACGGCCAACTTCGTCGCCACCGGCCACGACATGGAGTATCACTGCGCCCTTGGTCAGCAGTGTCCGTACTTCAGCATCCTCGTGACGAAGGTGCGCAACGGATCGACCCTGCCGGTGCTGGCCATCGCCCAGGCCGGCGACCTGCCCGCCGCTCTGACGGCCGTCAGTGTGCCGTTCACGCCGGTCGATCCGACCGATCCGGCCTTCGCGACCACTCCCTTCGTGTCGCCCTCGGGCGCCCCGCTGTTCAGCGCCATCGTGGTCAACTCCGACGATACGTGCGGCGGCTGCGACGGCACGGCGGCAGGGATCACCGCCATCAACGCCCGCAAGGACGACTTCAAGGCGTTCTTCAACGCGGGCGGTGGCATCTTCGCCCTGGCGGGCGCCGAGCGCCGGGACACCTACTACGACTTCGTACCGCTCTCGGGCCTGGCCGCCGCCGCGGTGTCCCCGCCGTTCACCGTCACCGCCGAGGGTACGGCTCTCGGCATAACCGACGCCGAGGCGAACTGCTGCCCCACGCACAATGCGTTCGCCAACCCGCCTGATCCTTTCGTCGTGCTCGAGAGCGACAGCGCGGGGCTGGCCGAGACCATCGCCGCCTTCGACGTCGTGATCGGCGGTGGCGGCTTCGAGACCACCACGACGACCACGACCACGACGACGGCACCGACGACGACGACGTCGACGGCACCGACCACGACGACGGCAACGTCGGTGGCCCCATCGACCACCACGCCGCCTCCGCCGCCTCCGCCGGCTCCTCCCGCCGTGCCCGTCGGCGGAGCCGCCGACTTCACCGGCTGACGCGACGGCAACGCCAATCGGAACCCCGTCGGCGCGTCGCCCGTGGGCGCGTCGGTGGCTCGGGGTTCACGTCGCTGCCCGTTCCGAGTGCAGCCCCGGTCGCCTCCGGACCGATCGTGCACTCAAAACGGTCGCTGCGCCGCCCGCCTCGGTTCCGAGTGCAGATTCGGGCACTTCACGCCCGATCCTGCATCCAGAAGCGGGCGGGCGCCGACGCGCCTACTCCTGGACGAGCTCGATCAGCGTGCCGAAGGCGCCCTTCGGGTGGACGAACGCGACCGTCGTGCCTCGTGATCCGGGGCGCGGCTGCTCGTCGATCACCTTGCCGCCCTGCGCCTTGACCGCGTCGAGGGCCGCGCCGCAGTCCGACACGCGGTAGCCGACATGGTGCAGGCCCTCACCCTTGCGCTCCAGGTACTTGGCCACGGGTGAGTCGTCCCGCGTGGGGGTGAGCAGCTGGATGTAGCTCTCCGCCACCTTCAGCAGCGCCTCCTCGACGCCGTCGCTCTCGACGACCTCCCGGTGATCCACGACGGCACCGAACGTCTCGCGGTAGTAGTCGATGGCCGCGCCGAGGTCGTGCACGGCGATGGCGACGTGGTCGATCTCGGTCAGCAGCGGCGCCACGTCGGCCGACTCGTCGGCACCGGTGTCACCGCTCTCGGCGGGGTTGCGTGCCTGGATGCCCATTGGTCCTCCTCGACCTCGTGCGATGTGTTGGGCGGAGCGCCGGGCGCCGGGCCGTGCGTGGGGACGGGCCGTGCGCCGGGCCGGCGGTGCGGCTCAGACCGCCGCCGGCTGGGGACCGCCGGCCTGGGCGCCACCGGCCATGCGCCGGAACAGCGTGATCTTGTCCTCGCCGACCCGATCGCGCTTCTCGGCGTCGTCGATCCCGAGCCCTTCCTCCGGAGCCAGGCACAGCACGCCGACCTTCCCCTCGGCCTCGTTGCGGTGCACCGACAGCGCGGCCACACCGGTCTCCTCCAGCGGGTACACGCGCGAGAGCACCGGCTGGATCTTGCCCTCGCCGATCAGCCGGTTGGCCTCCCAGGCCTCCCGGTAGTTGGCGAAGTGCGACGACACGATCCGCTTCAGCTTCATCCAGAGGTGGCGGTTGTCGTACTCGATCATGTAGCCGCTGGTGGCCGCGCAGGTCACGATCGTGCCGCCGCGCGCCGCCACGAAGACCGATGCGCCCATGGTCGACCGGCCCGGGTGCTCGAACACGATCTCGGGGTCACGGCCGAGCAGGGCGCGCACGTCCTTGCCGAGACGGCGCCACTCGGCCTCGTCCTGGGTGTGCTCGTCCTTCCAGAACCGGTAGCCCTTCTCCTTGCGGTCGATGACGTGCTCACAGCCCATGGCCCGCAACAGCTCGGCCCGCTCGGGTGAGGACACGACCCCGACCGGCGTGCCGCCACCGTTGAGCACGTACTGGACGGCGTAGGCGCCGATGCCACCGGTGGCTCCCCACACCAGCACCCCGTCGCCCTGCTTCATGCCGGCCGCGTGCCGGCTCACGATCATGCGGTACGACGTCGAGTTGCACAGCGCGTTGCAGGCAGCCTCCTCCCAGGTGAGGTGCGTGGGCTTCGGCATGAGCTGGTTGGCCTTCACCAGGGCGAGGTCGGCCAGACCGCCGAAGTTGGTCTCGAACCCCCAGATCCGCTGGTTGGCGGCGAGCATGGAGTCGTCGTGGGCCGTGGGGTCCTGGTCGTCCACGTGGTTGCAGTGGATCGTGACCCGATCGCCCGCCTTCCAGTTGCGCACGGCGGACCCGACCCGCACGACCACGCCCGAGGCGTCGGAGCCGACGATGTGGTACGGCAGCGCGTGGCGCGCCCCCCACACGGACTCCCGCCCGAGCCGGTCGAGGAAGCCGAACGTCGGCAGCGGCTCGAAGATCGAGGTCCACACCGTGTTGAAGTTGATGGCCGAGGCCATGACCGCCACGTAGGCCTCGTCGGGCGCCAGCTCGGGCACCGGTACCTGGTCGATGTGGAGCGACTTGCTCGGGTCCTTGTCCTCCGACGCCACCCCGTCCCACATGTCGACCTCGTCGCGCTTCACGAAGGCGGCGCGGTACGACTCGGGGAGCGGCAGGTTGGCCAGGTCGTTCCCACTGGCCCCGGCTTGGATGGCGTCGAGGATCTCCTGCATGGCCGAACCCTAGGCAGCGCTCGGTGGGCGGCTCCAACGCACGCGGCACGACGCACGGCCGCACCTGTCCGCGACCGCCGCCTTTTCCCGTCGCAGAGGACGGTCGGTACGCTTCGCAACACCCACATCGACCATCTCGGGGGACGCCAGACATGCCCGGAACCGTTCTCGTCGCAGGGGCCCGCACGCCGATCGGCAAGCTGTCCGGCGCGTTCGCCTCGTTCGCCGCCGTGGACCTCGGCGGGTTCGCCATCCAGGCCGCGCTGGCCCGGGCCGGCGTGTCGCCTGAGGACGTCGACTACGTGATCATGGGTCAGGTCCTCCAGGCCGGCACCGGCCAGATCACCGCCCGCCAAGCAGCCGTCAAGGCCGGCATCCCCATGTCGGTGCCGGCCACGACGGTCAACAAGGTGTGCCTGTCCGGGCTCAACGCCATCTACCTCGCGCAGCGGATGATCGAGGCGGGCGACGCGGAGATCGTCGTGGCCGGGGGCATGGAGTCGATGACGAACGCGCCGTACCTGCTCCCCGGCGCCCGCGCCGGCTACCGCGCCGGCGACAAGACCGTCGTCGACTCGATGATGTACGACGGCCTCTTCTGCGCCTTCGACCAGTGCGCGATGGGCGCGGGAACCCGATGGTGGTCACGCACGACGAGGGCGTTCGGGGTGACACGACCGCGGAGAGCCTCGGCAGCCTCAAGCCCGCGTTCGACAAGGCGGGCAACATCACGGCCGGCAACGCCAGCCAGATCTCGGACGGCGCGGCTGCGGTCGTGGTGATGAGTCGCGAGAAGGCCGAGCAGCTCGGCCGGACGCCGCTCGGCGAGATCCTCGGCTACGGCCAGGTGGCCGGTCCGGACCCGTCGCTGCTGACCCAGCCGTCCCGGGCCATCAGGCAGGCGCTCGGCAAGGCGGGCAAGGACGTTGCCGAGGTCGACCTGTTCGAGCTCAACGAGGCCTTCGCCGCCGTCGGGATCGCCTCCATGCAGGACCTCGGGATCTCCGACGACGTCGTGAACGTCAACGGCGGTGCCATCGCGCTCGGCCATCCGGTCGGCATGTCGGGCACTCGCGTCGCGCTCACCATGCTGCTCGAGCTCCAGCGGCGGGGCGGCGGCGTCGGCGCGGCCGCGCTGTGCGGCGGCGGCGGCCAGGGCGATGCCATCATCCTGCGCACGCTGCGCTGAGCACGCAGGCACGCAGGCACGCGCAGGCTGACGGGACCGCAGCGGGCGCGCGCCCGCCCGGATGGCGCCCGGGCGCGCGCCGCGCCGCGCCGCGCCGGCCGACGGCGTGCCCCGTCTCCCGCGAGACGAGCGCGCTAGTCGCCGCTGAGCGCGAAGCCGATGCACCGCTCGAAGGCGCGCTCCGCTTGCTGGCGGTTGGCATCGAGGCCCGGGCGGGCCACGCCGCAGTCCTTCCAGAACTGGTCGCCGTACATCAGCCAGATGTCACCGGTCATGAACCGCAGCCACCGTTCGGCGGCCGCTTCGTCAACGCTGCCGACTGCGGCACGAACCGTCTGGAGGATGGTCGACGACGGATCCACGTACCAACGACCGTCCCGGGCCACGACCGCGACCTCGGGCGACAGCAGCTTGCCGTAGACGGGCCAGAAGGGGTCGACATCGAGCGCCGCGCTCCCGTTGTCCTCCTGACAGGTGCTGATGACCGCGGGCCGCAGCACGTCGCCTGACCCGTCGGGGGCGGCGAAGCGCGAGGTGGAGCGCATGCATCGCCCGTCCCAGGTGTACGTCGCGGTGTCGAGTCCGTCCTCGGAACGGCTTTCCACGATGACCTCGAATCCGCTCGCCCGCACGACCGCGGTCGTAGCCGAACGTTGGTCCGCAGCCAGGTCGAGGCGCTTCACGGTCACGGTCGGCGAAGTGCCGGCGTCGACCATTGCAGCCAGGCGGCTGCCGTACGCCTGCCAGACCCAACCCGATCTCGGATCGAGCAGCCCGATGGACCGCTCGATGTCGAACCGGCTGAGCGCGTCCACGAGCTGGCGCACGGCCTCCTCCGGCGACGCCGCGCCGATCGCCGGTGTCGGGTTGCCGAGGGTGCGGACCGACCGCGACGAATCGCCGCCGTCGGCCACCAACTGGAGGATCGAGCCGGTGATGCTCACGTACCAGCCGTCGGCCTCCCGAGCGGCGACGAGCCGCCCGCCCCGCAGGTCGTTGTCGCCGGTCGCCCGCCGGGGGCCGGTCTGGCGATCGAGGATCCGCTGCACCACCGGACCGAACGGCGCCTGGTTGGCGTCGCCCGTGAGCACGAGGCGTCCACCGGTCAGGTCGACGACCGCCAGATCGGTCGTGATCGCGGTCGAGCGGGTGGTGAGCCCGGTGACCGTGGCGGTCACGCCCCTGGCGTCGGCCAGGCTGGCCTTCTCGTCGAGGACCCGGATGGTCTTGAGCCGGTCGACTACCTGCTCGCTGGCCCTACGGAGCGCGTCACGCTCGCTCGGCGGCAGCGCCTCCATCACCCCGAGGACGTCCGCCCGGTCGATGGCCGCGAACAGGCGCTTGACCGCCGCCTCCGGCGACCCGGCGCCCCCATCGCCCGACGTCAGGGTGACGATCCCGAACGCCGCGCCGCTCAGCGTCGCGACGAGAGCCACGGCGACGAGCAACATGCGCCCGGTGCGGCGAGGCCCGCGGGGCTTGACATACACGGACTCGACGGGGTATTCCGCCTCCCGGTCGAGCCCAAGCCCCGCCGCAAGCGGAGGCATCCCGCTGCTGCTCGGAGGTGACGGCGGCGCCGGCGGCCCCGGCGGCCAGGACGACCACCGCTCCATCGCCTCGTCTCGCCCCCGCAGAGGGCCAAGGTCCTCGCCGCTCACCGCATTTCCTCCCGGTCAGACCCGGGAGACCGCTCCCCCGCCCCGTCAGAGCACGATCATCGCACGCGCGGCGGCGGCTGACCAGCGCTCAACGCACATGCGGCCTCACTGTCCGCGTGATCTATCGGCATCGACCTGCCCGGCTCAGCTCGGGAGAGGGCGAGCGCCGCCGCGCCGAGCTGGATCACTGCGGCTGCCAACCCGACCCAGGCCCCCCAGGCGCGGTCGAGGCGGCCCACCCCGCTGACCGCCACGAGCGGGATCACCAACGCCGCTTGAGCGACGGCCAGCACCGCTGCGAGACGGCGCCGGTCGACGAGGGCGAGCAGCGCCACGACCGCCGAAGCGAACGGCACGAAGGCCCACGCGCCGCGGAACGCCACGAGTGCCGGGCCGTGGACCACGCCGATGCGGTCGGCCGAGCGAAGGAGGCCGTAGGCCGAGCGTGGGGCCGACCCGCTGCGAGCCCACGGCAGCGCTCCGCTGCCCGCGACCGCCGCAGCAGTCGCGACCAGCGTCCAGGCTGCCGCGCGCACCGGCACGGGCGGGTCCGGCCGTCGGAGAGCGCGGGCGCGGTCCGGCCGATCCATGCCGCCAGCATGGTCCACGCCGCGACGGACCACGGAGCGGCCCGCGGTCCGGCCGGGATTCGGGCCACCTGGCCGCCGGGCGGCCCGCGGTCCGGCCGGGATTCGGGCCACCTGGCCGCCGGGCGGCACGCGGTCCGGCCGGGACTCGGGCCACCTGGCCGCCGGGCGGCTGGCGGCTGGGCCGCCTGGCCGAGCGGTCGGTCCCAACCGGCGCCCGCCGCGGAGTTCGTCAGAGGTTGCACGGGCAGCAAAATTGGCTGGGGGCGCGTTGCAACGGCGGAGACGACGTGGGTAGGGTCTCGTGCATCCCTCCCAACCGGACCACCCCCCTCCCGGTCCGGTTGAGAGATCGCCCGGGGTGACACGCTCCATGAACGGCGGGCCGGTCTGACCGCCCGCACCCGGCTCGCCGGGAGCGTGACACCCCGGGTTTCTTCGCGCCAAGGGGCCCTCCGCTGCGCAGAGGCCGGGAGCGTCGAGGACCCCTCCCGGCAGGCAGAGGCGTGCGTCAGGCGTCGACGTCCCGCCGACCTTCGAGCGCCCGCCCGAGGGTCAGCTCGTCGGCGTACTCGAGGTCGCCCCCCACCGGCAGGCCGCTGGCGATCCGAGTGGTCCGTACGCCGAGCGGCTTGAGCAGGCGGGCGAGGTACATGGCCGTGGTCTCGCCCTCGATGTTCGGGTTCGTGCACAGGATCACCTCGGTGATCCCCTCGGGCTCGAGGCGGGCGAACAGCTCACGAACGCGGAGCTGGTCCGGTCCGATGCCCTCGATCGGGCTGATGGCCCCGCCGAGCACGTGGTAGCGGCCCCGGAACTCCCCGGTGCGCTCCACGGCCACCAGGTCCCGGGGTTCTTCGACGACGCACACCACCGACGGATCTCGCCGGGCATCCTCACAGATGCCGCACAGGTCGCCCTCCGACACGTTGAAGCACCGCACGCACCACGCAACCCGCTCCTTGGCCTCAGCGATGGCTCGGGCCAAGCGCAGGGCATCGTCGCGGCCCAGCTTGAGGAGGTGGAAGGCGATGCGCTGGGCCGACTTGGGCCCGATGCCGGGCAGCCGGCCCAGCTCGTCGATGAGGTCCTGGACCGGACCGGCGTAGACGGCGGCCACTAGCCCAGCAGACCGCCGAGGTCGGGGAGGTCCGGAAGCGGTGGACCCTGCGCGAGCATGGCTTCCTGGACGTCGGCGACCTTCTCCATGGCGTCGTGCAGGGCGGCCAGCACGAGGTCCTGGAGCATCTCCACGTCCGACGCGTCGACGGCGGAGGGATCGATGCGGACCGCAACGAACTCCATGGATCCCGTGACGTCGATCTCGACGGCCCGGCCGCCGGCGGCGCCGGTGACGAGCGTGGCCGCCGCCTCCTCCTCGGCGCGTGCCTGCGCCTCGGCGAGCTGCTCCTGGAGCTGGCTCGCCTGCTCCATCAGCGCGCCGAGGTCGAGGCCGCCCGATCCGATCAGCGCACCGATGTCGAGACCGGGCACGCCGCCCGGATCCCCAGCTCCGCCGGCGCCGACCCCCGCGGGGTCGACCACCTCGTCGGGCCGGTGCACCGCCGGAGGGCGCGACTGATCGGCATCACCTTGGCCATGGTCGGTCACCGCGACTCCTCCTCTGCCAATTCTCCGCCACCGAAGGCCTCCATCAACCGGTCGGCCGCGGAGCGATCGTCGACCGGGGCATCGGCAAGGTGCCGCACCTCCCGCGGATCGGGATCGTCGTCGAGCGGACGAACGGCGCCCGCGGCATCGCCCAGTGGGGCCGCCGGCGAGGCCTCGACCACGAGCTGCACCGCGATCGACCGGCCGAAGTGCGCGGCCAACGCTGCCTCCACCTCGGAGCGCTTCTGCTCGCAACGCTGACGGTGCACGTCGTTGGGAAGGCCGACGACGAGCCGGTCGCCGTCGACGCCGGAGACGGATCCGGCCAAGAACAACGCCTTGGTCAGCCCACCGAGCGACGGCAGCACCGCTTCGGTCCACGCCCGGCTGAGCGTGGCGAGGTCCGGTCCGTCCGAGGGCGCCGGAGCCGCCGCCTCGCCCACGCTCGGCGCGCCGGCCGGGCTCGACGCGTCGGTCGCATCGGCCCGACTCGACGCATCGGCTGCGTCGGTCGCATCGGTCGCATCGGCCGCGTTGGCCGCGTCGGCTGAGCTGGTCGGCGCGGCGGATCCGGCCGTGCCCGCCCTGCCCTGGGGCCCGCGAGCGCGTGGTGACGGCGGCGGCGGCGGCCGGCGGCCCGTGGTCGGAGCGTCGCCGGTGGCGGACGCCGTCTGCCTGGCGGACCGGCGCGCCGGGGCGGGCGGCGCATCGGCCTCCCCCGCGCCGCGTCCCGCGCCGTTCAGCGCGGCGCGCGCACCGTCGGCCGGGCGGCCCCTCGACGCAGCCGGGGCGACGGGCTGCGGGGACGCGGGCGGCGTCGCAGGCGACGAGGGCACGTCGGGCGGCCGGGGCGCGGGCGACGCGGACACGTCGGGCGGCCGGGGCGCAACCGGCGGCGAGCCGGCGACCGGCGGCGAGCCGGCGACCGGCGCGGCATCGGTCAGCGCCCCTGAGGCGACCAGCTTCTCCAGCCGCTCCAACCTCGCGGCCAGCGCGTCCAGGCCGGTGGTGGCTCCGGCGCGGGTGAGGCGGACGAGCGCCACCTCGAGCGGGATCCGGGCGTCGGGTGCCTGGCGCATCTCGAGCAGCGCCGTCCCGACCTCCTCGAGGGCGCGCGTCGTCGTGCGATCGGTCATCCGGCCGGCCCACGCCGACACCCGGGCCCGATCGGCCTCGGGCAGATGAGCGAGCGGTCCGCCCATGCGGGCCAGGAAGACGTCGCGCAACCGAGCCAGCAACCCCTCGCCGAGCACCCGCGGGTCGCGCCCGGTCGCCACCGCCGCGGCCACGGTGGCGAGAGCCGCCGCCGTGTCGCTCTCGCACAGCGCGTCGACCAGGGCTTCGGCGTGCTCACCGCGCTCCGCCACACCACCGGCCGCGACCTGGTCGAGGGCCGACAGCGTGTCGCGGGCCGAACCGCCGCCGGCCCGCAGGACGTGCTGGACGGCGTCGACCGGCACGTCGAGCCCCGCATCGTCGATGAGCCAGCGCACGTGCTCGTCGAGCACCTCCGCGGGGAGCAAGTGGAACTCGAAGTGCTGCGTCCGGCTGCGGATCGTCGGCAGGACCTTCTGCGGGTCGGTCGTGGCCAGCACGAACACGACGTGCGGCGGCGGCTCCTCCAGCGTCTTGAGCAGGGCGTTGGAGGCCCCGGGCGACAGCATGTGGACCTCGTCAAGGATGTACACCTTGGTCCGCCCCGGCGAGCCGAGCGCCACCCGCTCGATCAACTCGCGGACGTTCTCGACTCGGTTGTTCGAGGCGGCGTCGAGCTCCTGGAGGTCGTAGGAGGTGCCGGTCTCGATGGCCCGGCAGGCGTCGCAGGTGCCGTCCGGCTCGCCGTCCACCAGGTGCTCGCAGTTGAGCGCCTTGGCCAGGATCCGTGCCGTCGACGTCTTGCCCGTGCCACGGGGACCGCTGAAGAGGTACGCGTGGCTCCAGCGCCCCTCGGCGACGGCTCGCTGGAGCGCCTGGGTGACGTGCTCCTGACCCTTCACCTCCGCGAACCGCTGCGGTCGGTACCGGCGGTAGAGGGAGGTGGCGGCCATCGGGCGGAGCCTACCGAGGCCGGACCGGTCCGGAGCCCGGCGCCCTGGCACCGCGGATGGTCCGCCGCGAGGGCCGGGCGCGAGCCCGCCCCCACTGGTGGCGGCCAGGCGATCTGCGGCACATCGCACGCTCCGCTGAGAGCTGCTGCCTCCCGGCCCTGACTCGGTTCACGGGGTGCGATCGCACAGGACCCGGCCGCCCCGGCAGGGGCGGACCAGGCGGTCACGATAGCCTCTCCCGGTCGTCGCCACGCCTCGGCGCCGGCGTCGCACCAGGAGGGTTGCGAGAGCGGCCGAATCGGCACGCTTGGAAAGCGTGTGTGCTCGCAAGGGCACCGTGGGTTCGAATCCCACACCCTCCGCTCGGCGAGGCGTCGGAGGAAGTCGACGAGCTCCGCGCGCCCGCCGCCGGAGCGGACGCGTTCCGCTCGCCCGCGGTGCGACGTCGTACGGTCCTGCGCGGTGAGCGCGTCCACCGAGCCGATCCGCGACCTCGACGCCATGGGGCTGGCACTTGAGGTGGCGAGGGCCGCGGGAGCAGCCGGTGACGTGCCCATCGGTGCGGTCGTCGTGGTCGACGGGCGGGTCGTCGCGCGGCGGGGCAACGAGCGCGAGCAGAGCGCCGATCCCACCGCCCATGCCGAGATCCTGGCGCTGCGCGACGCCGCTGCGGAGGTGGGCGACCGCCGCCTGGCCGGCGCCTCGCTGATCGTGACCCTCGAACCCTGCCCGATGTGTGCGGGCGCGGCATGGGCGGCCCAGGTCCGCCGCATCGTCTTCGGCGCGGCCGACCCCAAGGCCGGTGCCGTGGGTTCGCTGTACAACGTCGCGGTGGATCAGCGCCTCAACCACACGAGCGAGGTCGTCGCCGGCGTGCGGGCCGAGGAGTCGGCTGCGCTGCTCCGGGCCTTCTTCGCCAACCGCCGATCCTGAGCGGCGCAGACCTCGGCGTTCGCGCCGCCGCGGCCGTCCACTAACGTCGCCGCCGGAGGGTTGCCAGAGCGGACGAATGGGACGGTCTCGAAAACCGTTGTGGTCGCAAGGCCACCGAGGGTTCGAATCCCTCACCCTCCGCTCCCGTCGCCCCTGAGCGAACGGCCCAACCGGTCGCAGCAGCGCCGATGCGCTCGGGCCCCCGTAGCCTGAGCCCGCCATGCGCCAAGGACCCCACATGATGATGGGCCGGGGAGATCCCGAGGCCCTCAAGGGTGTCCAGCTCGCGCCCGGGATCGTGCGGCGGGCGTGGCGGTTCGCGTCCCCGTACCGGCGGCGCATGGCGGCGTTCCTCGGCGTCATCGTCGCCGAGGCGCTGCTGGGTTTGGCCCCACCCCTGCTGATCCGCCAGATCATCGACAACGCCCTACCGCGCCAGGACCGGGGGGCCGTCACGCTGCTCGCCGCGCTCATGATCGCCGCCGCGCTCAGCCTCGCCCTGCTGTCGCTGGTCGAGCGGCTCTGCTCGGCCACCATCGGCGAGGGGCTCATCTTCGACCTGCGCGCCGCACTGTTCGACCACGTGCAGCGGATGCCCATCGCCTTCTTCACCCGCACGCAGACCGGTGCGCTCATCAGCCGCATGAACAACGACGTGATCGGCGCTCAGCAGGCGGTGACGAACACGCTCGGGTCGGTCGTGTCCAACGTCGTCGTGCTGGCCACCACGCTGGTCGCCATGGGCCTGCTCGAATGGCGGCTCACCCTGCTGGCGCTGGTGCTGCTGCCGTTGTTCATCCTGCCGGCCAAGCGCGTCGGACGCCGCCTGCAGGCCATCACCCGCGAGAGCTTCAACCTCAACGCCGAGATGAACGCGCAGATGACCGAGCGGTTCAACGTGTCGGGGGCGTTGCTCGTCAAGCTCTTCGGACGCAGCGACCAGGAGCACGCGGACTTCACCGACCGGGCCGGCCGGGTGCGCGACATCGGCGTGCGCAGCGCCATGTACGGCCGCACGTTCCTCGTCGCGCTGACGCTCGTCGGCGCGGTCGGCACGGCGCTCATCTACCTGCTCGGCGGCCGCCTCGTGCTCTCCGGCGGCATCACGCTGGGCACGCTCGTGGCCCTCGGCGCCTTCGTCACGCAGATCTACGCGCCGCTGACCCAGCTCACCAACGCCCGCGTCGACCTCATGACGGCGTTCGTCTCGTTCGACCGCGTGTTCGAGGTGCTCGACGCGCCGCTCGCCATCGCCGACCGACCCGGCGCCATCGACCTCGTGCGCCCACGGGGCCGGGTCGAGCTGGAGCACCTGTGGTTCCGGTACCCCGCGGCCGGCGAGGCGTCGATCCCCTCGCTCGAGTCCGCGCCCGACCGGGCCACGTCGCACGACGCCAGCCGGTACGTGCTGCGCGACATCGAGGCGACCATCGAGGCCGGTTCACTCGTCGCTCTCGTGGGCCCGTCGGGTGCGGGCAAGACCACGTTGTCGTCGCTGATCCCCCGCCTCTACGACGTGACCCGAGGCGCGGTGCGCATCGACGGGATCGACGTGCGCGACCTCACGCAGGACAGCCTCCGATCCGCGATCGGTGTCGTGTCGCAGGATCCGCACCTGTTCCACGAGTCGATCGCATCCAACCTGCGCTACGCCAGGCCCGGCGCGACAGACGCAGAGCTCGAAGCCGCCTGCCGTGCCGCCCGCATCCACGACACGATCGCAGCGCTGCCCGACGGCTACGCCACGGTGGTCGGCGAGCGGGGCTACCGCATGTCGGGCGGCGAGAAGCAGCGCCTCGCCATCGCCCGCATGCTGCTCAAGGACCCGGCCATCGTCATCCTCGACGAGGCGACGAGCCATCTCGACAGCGAGAACGAGCTGCTGGTCCAGCACGCGCTGGCCGAGGCGCTGCGCGGTCGCACGTCCCTCGTGATCGCGCACCGGTTGTCGACCATCCGCGACGCGGCGCAGATCCTCGTGCTCGACGAGGGCCGCCTCGTGCAGCGCGGCACGCATGACTCGCTGCTCGCGTCGGGTGGGCTCTACGCCGAGCTCTACCGAACGCTCGTGCGCGAGCAGGCCGGCGCAGCCTGATCGCGTCGCGGTCATGGTCCCTGCGCAGCGAGCCGCGCAGGGCGCGAGCCGGACCTTCACGGGCGGGCCCGAGAACGGGACGCTGCGCCTCGCGGCCGACTTCTCCGGCGCCCGGATCGACGCCGCGCTCCGGCAGGTCGGCGGCTCGGGCGTCGTGCGGGTGCGCGGGTCGATCCGCTGCTCGGGGCGCTGACCAGAGGGCACCACGGGGAACGGCAGCGCGACGCCAGGGAGCCGGGGAGCCTCCGGCGGCCCGGCGGCCCGGCGGCCCAGCCCGGCCCGGTCTCAGCGGGCGGCCGAGGCGCTCTCGGCTCGGCCCGTGACGGGGTCGACCTGGACGCACCGGCCGGCCGCCTCCAGGGTCGTGGGCGGGCACGCCTCGAGGAGGTCGGTGCAGCGCGGAGCCGAGCCGCTGACCGCCTCGGCGTCGGCGGCCCGACCGAGCGCGACCACGGCGTCGAGCAACCGGCGCGCGTCACCGTCGAGCAGCGACAGATCGTCCGACACGAGGGCCATGCCGCCGGACGCCGCCACCGTCCACGCCCAACCTTCGAGCGCGTCCCTCGACAGGCCGGTCGCGGTGCGCCGCAGCATGAGGCAGTCCGGGTCGTTGAGCCACAGCCGCCGGTGGAGGGCCGAGCGCACCAGCGTCTCGCGGTGGGCGTTGGCCGTGGCCGGTTCACCGGCCGCGTAGTCACCTCGCGCCGCGGCGGCCGCGTCGACCGGCCAGGACGGGGCGACGTCGGGCCCGATCCGCATGCCGTCGACCACGCCCACCACGGCGCCCAGCGGTGCGCCGCAACCGAGCAGGAACGTGTCGTCGCCGGCACCGCGGCGCACGGCGTCGTAGCCCGCACGCACTCGCTCGGCCGGCGTGCGGGTGGGATCCACGTAGATGCCATCCACCGAGGGCGCGTAGGTGAAGTCCAGCTTCAGGTAGGTGAACCCGGCGCCGACCAGATCCGCGGCGAGCCGTTCCAGGTGGTCGAGGACCTCGGGGTTGGTGGTGTCGAGCACCCACGTGTCGCCCCCCCACACCGGGTGCCACATGCCCACGAGGGGCCGCTCGCCGTCCCGGTAGCGGGCCACCCAGCCGGGATGGTCGGCCACGACCTGCGCGTCGGGCCGCGCCAGGAACGGCGCCAGCCACACACCGGGCCGCAGGCCCTCGCGGTCGATGGCGGCCGCCAGCCTCTCGAGCCCGGAGGGGAACCGCTCGTTGGCCCGCCAGTCGCCGATGGTCGGCTGGAAGCCGTCATCGACCTGGAACACCTCGAACGGCCACTCGGCGGCGCGGGCGAGGTTGGCGCGGATGTCGGCCTCGGTGACGGCGCCGAAGTAGTGGTACCAGGAGCACCAGCCCACCTGGTAGGGCGACGCGGCGCGGGCTCGCTCGGCGCGGCCCACGGCGGCTGCCCAACCGTCGAGGAGGGCGGCGTGATCCTCGCCGTGGAGCAGGAGCAACGGGTGCAGCGACCTGGTGGTGCCGGGGTCGAGCCGGGCGCCGCCCAGGTACGCCTCGGCGGCCAGCTCGGGTCCATGGTCCGTAGCCGCCAGGCGCAGCGTCCCGTCGTGGGAGGCGCCGCCCTCGAACCCCACGAGGACGCGCTGCGGCCCGTCGTCGGCCAGGATCGTCACGCATTCCGAGCGGAGCTCGCCGGGGTCGGCGACCTCCTCGTCCGCATGGTGCGTGGCCCGCACGAGCCGCGGGACACGAGGCCCGTTCGAGGGGTCCCGGTCCACGCCGAGGGTCGCCACACCCGACGGCGACCAGGACTGGTAGCCGTTGCGCAGCAACCGCAACGGTCCCCGCCCACCGGTGACCCGCATGACGAGGCGCACGCCGCGAAGACGCACCGGCTGATCGCTCCGGCCGGCCACGGACCAGGTCCAGCGGTCGGGACCTCCGCCGATGCTGACCTCCACCGGCCCGACCTGGTGCGCACCCGTGCCGCGCACCGCCGTCCAATGGCGGGTCGCCGCCGCGGCGTCGTTGCCGCCGACCCACACCTCGACGCGGTCGAGGTGCAGCTCCAAGCCGCTCAAGCTACGCGACGGGGTCCGGAGTGGGACGCACGTCGAGCGAGGCAGCCCCGCCGCGCGCCAGCCGCCGCGCCGCTGGGATCCCGTCACCCAGCAGATCCCTCGCCTTCGCGGCCGGCAAGGCCGGCGAGAACCAGAACCCCTGGGCGAGGTCGCACCCCAGCTGCACCAGAGCGCGGGCCTGCGACTCCGTCTCCACTCCTTCGGCGACCGACGTGAGGCCGAGGTCGCGGGCGAGCACGAGCGACGCGGACACGATGGCGCGGTCGCGGCGCGTGCCGCTATCGAGGTCGGCCACGAACGACCGGTCGATCTTGAGCTGGCGGGCCGTGCGGACCCGCCGCAGGTGGTCGAGCGACGCGTAGCCGGTGCCGAAGTCGTCGATCGCGATGTCGACGCCGAGCTCTTCGAGCCGGGCGAGGATCTCCGAGGCGGCCTCGGGATCGGCGATGAGCGCGCTCTCGGTCACCTCGAGGACGAGCGCGTCGGGAGGCAGGCCGGTGTCGTCGAGCACACCGGCCACGAACGACGGAAGCGTCGCATCACCGAGCTGGCGCGCCGACAGGTTCACCGACAGCCCGAGCTCGGGCGCGATCGTGGCCCGCCAGGCGGCGACCTGGCGGGACGCGTCCTCGAGGACCCACCGGTCCAGCGGGACGATCAGCCCTGCATCCTCCGCGATGAGCACGAAGTCTTCGGGACCGACGAGACCGTGGCCCGGTCGCGACCAGCGCACGAGCGCCTCGACGCTGACGACCACGCCGTCGTCGAGCCTCACCACGGGCTGGTAGTGGACGACGAGCTCGGCACCGCTCAGCGCACCGCGGATCCCCCGCTCGATCTCCAAGCGGTGCACGACCCGTTCGTGGAGCGCGGCTTCGAACACGGCCCACCGGGCCCGGCCCTGCTCCTTGGCCCGGTACATCGCCGCGTCGGCGTCGCGCACCAGCGCCTCGGCGTCGGCCACCCGGGCATCGGCCACGGCGATGCCGATGCTGGCCGAGATCACGACCTCGCGCCCGTCGACCTCGATCGGGGACCGCAGGGAGTCGGCGAGCGCTTCGGCCACCACCACGGCGCCGTCCTGCCCGCCGACGTCGGGGCACAGGACGACGAACTCATCGCCGCCGAAGCGACCGACGATGTCACCGCGACGGACGGCGCCGCGGAAGCGTTCACCCACCTGCTCGAGCAGGCGGTCGCCGACGGCGTGGCCGAGGCTGTCGTTGACGACCTTGAACTGGTCGAGGTCGACGAACATGACGGCGATGTCGTGGCGGTCGCGGCTGCGGGCCAGGGTGGCGCGGATCCGGTCGAGCAGCGTGACGCGGTTCGGCAGTCCGGTGAGCCCGTCGTGCTCGGCCTGGTGCGCCAGGCGGCTCTCGAACTCACGGCGCTCCACGGCCACCGCGGCCAGGTTCCGGGCCCGCTCGAGCACCTCGCGCTCGGGGTCGGTCGGCTCGCGGGCGTCGGGGTGAAGGACGATGACCTGTCCGATCACCACGCCGGCGTGCTGGTCGACCATCGGGTGGCACCAGCACGCCCGCAGTCCGGCCGACTCGATGGGTTCGCGCCACGGCTCCCAGCGCGGATCGCTGAGCAGGTCCGGGAACACGACCGGCGCCACGTCGCGCATCACGGGACCCAGGCGCGGATCGGTGGAGCAGGTGTCCAGGGCGGCCAGCAGCGACGAGGGCACACCCGGGGCGTGGGTGTTGCGGAACGCCCCCTCGGCGCCGAGGCGGGTGACGGCCACGACCGCACCGTCGATGCCGGAGGCGACGAGGTTGGCGACGCGCTCGAGCGTCTCCGAGAGCGGCCGGCCGCGGACGATGCCTTCCAGGATCTCGGTCTGCTCCTGGACGAGCATCTCGGCGCGGCGCCGGCCGGTCACGTCGCGGGCGTTGACCACGATGCCGCTCACGGCGGGGTCGTCGAGCCGGTTCGAGGCCATCACCTCGAGGTAGCGCCAGGTCCCCCAGCCGGTGCGGGCCCGCAACTCGATGGGCCCCACCCGGCCGGTGGCCTCGGCCGCGACCTGGAGCAGCCGCCGGGCGGCGGGCACGTCGCCGGGATGGACGTGGTCGAAGACCCAGGAGGCGCGGCTGCCGCGGCGGATGCGGTGCGCCTCGATGCCGAGCACCTCGTGCACGGAAGGGCTCGCGTAGCTGATGCCGCCCGCTTCGTCGACGACGAGCACGACGTCGAGCGCGTTGAGGGCGAGGGCGCGGAAGCGGCGATCGCTGTGGCGGTACGCCTGCTCCGCCTCCACGCGCTCGGTGACGTCGTGGGCGTTGACCACGATGCCGCCGACCGCGGGTTCGTCGAGCAGGTCGTGCGCGTACACGTAGAAGTGCCGGTAGCGGCCGTCGCGGTGGCGCAAGCGGATGCGGGTCGCCTGGTGCGGGCTGTCGACCCCGGGGAGCGTGCTGAGCTCGTGCGCCGCCAGCGCCCGGTCCGCCGGGTGCAGCAACGCCAACGAGTCCACCCCGATGAGCTCGTCCACGTCGTAGCCCAGCGTCTTGGCCGTGGACGGTGACGCGAAGCGGATCACGAAGTCCGGGTCGATCACGAAGATCACGTCGAAGCCGAACCGGAGGATGGCCTGCGACCAGGCCTCGCTCCGGCGCAGGCGCTCACGATCGTTGTGCCGGTCGGTCTCGTCCCGACCGGCGACGACGAGCCCGCCGACACCGGGGTCGTCGAAGCGGTTCGTCACCATGGTCTCGAGGACCCGGATGCCGCCGTCGGCCGAGCGGATGTGCAGCCCGAACGGCCCGTGCGACCCCGGCAGCGTCGAGACGCGGTCGAACATCGCCTCGAAGTCGGGGTGCGCCTCGGGGACGAGGAACTCGTCGACCCGCCGACCGACCACCTCCTCGGGAGCCCAGCCCAGGTGGGCGGTCACGGACGGGCTCACGTACCGGTACCGACGGTCGGGGCCGACCACCGCGACGACGTCGAAGACGTGGTCGAGAACCGTGCGCTGGCGGTCCTCGAGCGCTCTGCGGTCGGTCACGTCGACGTACCTGGCGATCACGAAGCAGCCACCGTCCTCGTGGTCCACCCGGCTGAGCGAGACGTCGACCCGAGCGGGTGGAGCCGACCCCGCCAGGAAGGCGGAGCGGACGACGGCCGACCCCGAGCGGGCGAGCGCCCCCTCGGCGGCGCCGACGGCGTCCCGGTCGAGCCCGACCAGTCCGGTGGTCCAGGCCGGGGCACCACCGGTCTCGCCGGCGGTCGTGGTGGCACGGGCCATGAGCCGCCGGTACGCGTCGTTGACGATGTCGACGCACGCTTCACCGCCGCGGCGACGGCGCTCGACGAGCACCGCGTCCGAGCTGGCAGCGAGCAGAGACGCGCTGAGCCGCGCCCACTCGTCACCGTCGAGACCTCCGCCGCGGCCGCCCCCCTGCTGCACCGACGCATTGTCGCGCCAACACGACCCGTGGCGATAGTCTGGCGCACTGTGTTCACGATCCGTGCCGTGGATCCTCCGAGCCGCGCGCCGCGTAGCCGGGCGCGACGGCGCCGAGCCGCCGCCGCACGGTGCTGAGCCCGCGGGCGGACTGGTGGACGGAGCCGGCGGGATCGTGCCCGAACGGACCTTCGGGGTCGCAGAGCTGTCCACGGAGGTCAGCCGTGCGCTCGCCGCCGCGCTCCCGGGGGACGTGTGGGTCAAGGGCCAGGTGCGCAGCCTGAGACGGACGGCCACCGGTGCGGTGTACTTCGATCTCGCCGAGCCGGGCCCGCTCGGCGCCGCCC
>JACPNX010000002.1:132621-138590 GCA_016185275.1 Actinomycetota bacterium
GGGTGGGGTTAACTTCTATCTCGCCGCGCGGGGCCGGCGCGGCGCCGCCCCGCGCGCCCAGTTCCCGGTCGTGCTCTTCCCCGACGACCGTGCCCGCGTCAACGACCGCCTGAGGTCCGCCGGCGCGGGCCGGATGGAGGACGGGGTCGAGCTGCGGATCCGGGCGCGGTTCGGCTGGTTCGCCGCCCGGGGACGGCTCCAGCTGCGGATGGTCGACGTCGACGCGGCGCACACCCTCGGTCGCCTCGCCGCCGACCGCAGCCGCCTCCTCGCCGCACTCCGGGCCGAGGGCCTCCTGGACGCGAACCGCCGGCTACCGCTCCCGGTGCTGCCGCGCCGGGTCGGTCTGGTCACCAGTGTGGGCAGCGCGGCCTACCACGACTTCGTCGACGAGCTCGACCGCAGCGGCCTCGGCTTCACGCTCGTCGTGGCCGACGCCCGGACCTCGGGCGAAGGTGTGGCCCGTTCGGTCACCGCCGCCCTCGGCGCGCTCGCGTCGGCCGGGGTCGACCTGGTCGCCATCGTGCGCGGAGGTGGTTCCCGGTCGGACCTCGCGCCCTTCGACGGCGAGGCACTCGTGCGCGCCGTGGCCGGCTGCCCGGTGCCGGTGATCACCGGGGTCGGCCACGAGATCGACCGGTCGGTGGCCGACGAGGTGGCACACGCCTGCGCCAAGACGCCGACCGCCTGCGCCGCCCTGATCGTGGAGCGGGCGCAAGCGGCGCGTGACCGGGCGGACCGCTGCGCGACCGAGTTGCCGAAGGCGGCGGGGCGGGCGCTGGCTCGAATCGCGGCCGAGCTCGACGGGCACGGAGCCCGCCTGGCGCGCGGTGCCGGCGGGGGCGTCCGATCGGCGACGGCGTCGCTCGAGCGCGCCGGCGACCGGCTGCGACGCGAGTCGATCCGGGCGGCCGGCCGGTCCGCTCACCGGCTGGCCTCGGCGGAGGTGCGGCTCCGGGCGCTCGACCCGGCCGTTGCCCTGGCCCGCGGCTGGTCGGTGACGCACACCTCGACCGGCCGCCTGGTGCGCGCCCCCGGCGACGCGCCCGCCGGCACCGACCTGCTCACCACCCTGGCGGGCGGCACCCTGGCCAGCCGCGTGGCCGTCGACGGCAGCGACGCGGAGGCGCCGTGACCGGCGAGGCACGGTCCGGACGCGACGACGCGGAGGCGCCGTGCGGAGCTGCGCCGCCGACCGACGCGGCGGTCGCACCGGCCGCACTGGCCGCACCCGTCGCACCGGTTGACGAGGCGGCCTCGGTCGCACCCGACCCCGAGCCGGCCGACTACGCATCAGCGGTCGCGGAGCTCGAGACCATCGTGAGCGCCCTCGAGCGCGACGATCTCGACGTCGACAAGCTGAGCGCCCGAGTGGCCCGGGGCGCCGCCCTGCTGCGCTGGTGCCGCGCCCGGCTCGGTGCCACACAGCTCGAGGTCGAACGGATCGTCGCCGACCTGGACCCTGACGCCCGGACCCGTTGAGCTGCACGCACCGGTGCACGCGCTCCAGCCGGCCGGCCGGCCGGGGCGAGGGTCAACCGGCGGCGCAGCGGGCATCGACGCTGATCTCGCCGTACCGATCGCCCGTGGAGACCTGACGGGCGCCGAGCCGGTCGGCCGTGACGTCGATGCGAACGCGTGCCCCGTCCAGCGAGACCGACTCGACGCGCCCCGGGGGCGGGCCGCCCCCTTTGCGTGACTGGGATTCGGGCCCGAAGGCGCCGAACTGCGTGCGGGCGCCGAGATCGACCGTGACGCCCGAGGAGGCCGGCACCGCCCGGCGCCGAGAGTCGAGGCCCACCACCGCCTGGAGCACCACGCCGCCCGAGCCGCGGCCCACGAGGAACACGGTCCGGCCGTCGCGGCCGCACGAGTCGAGCCGCAACACCCGCCGCTCGCCCCGCAGCCACACCCACGCCGTCTCGTTCGGCGGGCCGCCCTGGCGCTGGCACCCTGCGACGGCGAGAGCGACGACGGCCGCTACGACGACGGGCCCGAGCGGCGCGACCGGCCGGAACCGCGCGACCGGCCCGAGCGGCGCGACCGGGGGGGTCGGCCGAGGCTCCGCCGAGCCTCTCCCGATCCTGCGCCGACCGGTCACCCGCAGCAGCGTACGAGCGGACCCGCGGTCTCGGGCCGCCTGAGCCGCCGTTTGCTCCGGGGGGACCGCGGGTACGCCCGTCCTGCGTCGCCTCCGAATCCTGGGCGGACAGGAGAGAGCTTGAGCATGGTGAGTGCAGCCTTTGCGCCGAACCCCGACAGTGCACGGGCCGCCCGAAGGTTCGTAGCGGACGCGTTGGCCCGCTGGCACCGCGACGACGTCAGCGAGACGGCCTGCCTGCTCACCAGCGAGCTGGTCACCAACGCCATCCTGCACGCGCACAGCCCCATCGAGCTGGTGGTCGAGGTGGACGACGACCGCCACCTCACCGTCGAGGTGCTCGATGACGACGCCTCCGCGGTCGTCGCCTACCGGGCATCTCCCGAAGACGTCCGCGGGCGCGGGCTGGGGCTCGTCGAGAGCCTCAGCGACGCCTGGGGCGTGCGGCCCCGCCGGCCGGGCGGCAAGGCCGTCTGGTTCGCGCTCGCCTGACCCGCAGACCCCGCTGAGCACGCCTTCGGCCGTGCCAAGATGCGGCCCCACACCGCACCGGAGGCACCCCGTGCACGACCACCAGGTCCGGCTGTCCGTGCCGGCGCTCCCGCAGTTCGCCCGCCTCGCCCGCCTGACCGTCGCCGGTCTCGCCAACCGCCTCGAGTTCACCTACGACGAGGTGGAGGACCTGCGCATCGCGGTCGGCGAGGCGTGCTCGCTGCTGATCGAGGCACAGGCCGAGACGACCGCCTCCTCCGGCGCCGGCGGGCGCATCGACGTCACGTTCACGCTGACCGGCGACGAGCTCGTCATCGAGGTCTCGGGAGAGGCCGGCACCGTCCTGCGCGAGCAGGGCGAGGGGCTCTCCGACCTGATCCTCGACGCGGTCGTGGACGACGTCCAGGTCGACCGGGCCGAGGGCCGGGTCCGCCTGCGCAAGCGGCGCAGCCCCGAGACGGCATGAGCCTCGGCGACGAGGAGCGGGGGCGCCTTCGCGAGCGGTTCCAGGACTACGCCCGCACGAGAGACCGCGCCATACGCGACGAGCTGATCGAGGCACACCTCCGGTTGGCGGAGCACCTCGCCCGGCGGTTCGTCAACCGTGGGGTACCGATCGACGACCTGGTCCAGGTGGCCAGCCTCGGGCTCCTCAAGGCGGTCGAGCGGTTCGAGCCCGAGCGTGGCCTCGAGTTCTCGACCTTCGCCACGCCGACCATCGTCGGCGAGCTGAAGCGCCACTTCCGGGACAAGGGCTGGTCGGTGCGCGTTCCGCGCCGCGTGCAGGAGATGCACGTGGAGGTCAACGCGTTGGTCGGTGAGCTGACCCAGCAGCTCGGGCGGTCACCGACCATCAACGAGCTCGCCGCCCGGGCACGCACGTCCGAAGAGGAGGTGCTGGAGGCGATGGAAGCCGCCCAGGCCTACCGCTCGACGTCCATCGACGCGCCCGCGGTCGCCGCCGAGGACGAGCGCGGCATCGCCAACCAGCTCGGCGACGAGGACGTGAACCTGCTCGACTCCGAGAACCGGCTCCTCGTGTCGGAGCTGCTGACGGGCCTGCCCAAGCGGGAGCGTCTGATGCTCCAGCTCCGCTTCTACGAGGGCATGACGCAGAGCCAGATCGCCGACCGGCTCGGGATCAGCCAGATGCACGTCTCGCGGTTGCTGGCCAAGAGCCTCGCGATGCTGCGCGAACGCCTCGAGGGCAGCGACCACCCCTGAACCGGTCGGCGGCAGCGGGCAGGTGGCAGGTGGCAGGTGGCAGGTGGCAGGCAGCGGACCGCAGGTCGCGGGCGGCGGGCAGCGGGCGGGTAGCGGTTGGCGGACCGCAGGTCGCGGGTGGCGGGCCGGTCAGCGCCCCGAGTGCCCGAAGCCGCCAAGACCGCGGGCCGACGCCGGAAGTTCGTCGACCGGGGTGAAGCTCGCACAGGCGACCCGTTGCACGACGAGCTGGGCGATCCGGTCACCCCGGCACACCTCGTAGGGCGCTGACGGATCGAGGTTAACGAGCACCACGTGCACTTCGTCGCGGTAGCCCGAGTCGATGAGCCCGGGCGCGTTGAGGCAGGTGACGCCGTGGCGCAGCGCCAGGCCGCTGCGGGGCTGGACGAAACCGGCCCACCCGTCGGGGAGCGCCAGTGCGATGCCCGTCGGCACGGAGGCTCGGCCGCCGGCCGGTGCCAGCACCACCCCGTGGCGGGCCCGGAGGTCCGCGCCGCCGTCACCGGGGCGGGCGTAGGACGGGAGCGGCAGGTCGGGGTCGAGGCGGACGACGGGGACCTCCAGCACGGGCGGAGCGTACGCGTGCCGGCCCGGCTCGTAAGGTCCACTCCGTGCTGGTGTGGATGGACCTCGAGATGACCGGGCTCGACCCGGACCGCGACGTCATCGTCGAGATCGCCACACTCGTCACCGACGACGACCTCGAGATCGTGGCCGAGGGGCCGGACGTGGTGGTGTCGCAGCCGGATGCCGCGCTCGACGCGATGGTCGACGTCGTCCGCCAGATGCACACCACCAGCGGTCTGGTCGAGGCCATCCGGGCTTCCACCGTGACGTTGGAGGACGCGGGCGCGGCGACCCTCGCCTTCATCCGCGAGCACGTGCCCGAGCCGCGCAGCGTGCCGCTGTGCGGCAACTCGATCGGGACCGACCGCCGGTTCCTCGCCCGTCACCTGCCCGCCATCGAGGACCACCTGCACTACCGATCGGTGGATGTGTCAACCATCAAGGAGCTGGCCCGGCGGTGGTACCCCAAGGTGCTCCAGGCTGCGCCGCGCAAGGCCACGAGCCACCGGGCCCTCGACGACATCCGCGAGAGCGTGGCCGAGCTGCGCTTCTACCGGGAGCGAATCTTCGTGCCCGCGCACGAGCCTCTCGCACCGCCGGTCGTCGGGCCGGATCACGGGCCATCCGACAAAAGCGGTTGACGAACCGGCGCCGCCCATGTTCCGATGCAGGTCCGCCGCCTCCGGGCGGCACGCCCGACCCCGTCCATCCACCGAGCGAGCGGAGATCCGTCCGATGCTGACCGGCTTCACCGGCAACGAGCGCCACGGGCACCGGCCCAGCGGCGCGCGAGCCGCGCTTGCCGTGCCGTCGGCCGCCTGGACGCTCGCCTCCGACGTGCGCACGTTCGCCGTGTCCGCGCCGAAGCTCGGTTTCCCGGTGGCCAACCCGATCGATCTCGACATGCCCACCACCCAGCGGCCGAAGGAGGCCCCTCGCTGACCACGAGGGACACCCAACCTCCGGAGGCCGTCGGGACAACCCGACGGCCTTTCTGGTTTTTCGGCCCCGACCCGAGCACCGCATGACCTGAACCGACAGCCACACCCCTATCGAGATCCCGGGAGGGGACCCGATGTTGTCCTCGCAGCAGTACCACGACGACCGAACGCCCACCGAGGCCGACGACCGCAGCTGGTGGGCCGATGCCCGCTGCAACGACAGTGCTGCGTCGCTCGCCGGCCTCTTCTTCTCCGAAGAGCTGCAAGACATCGCCCGGGCCAAGGCCATCTGCGCCCTGTGCCCGGTCATCGCACCGTGCCTCGAGGGCGCGCTCGCCCGGCGTGAGCCGTGGGGCGTGTGGGGTGGCCAGCTGTTCCTGAACGGAAAGATCCTCGCCAGCAAGCGACGCCGCGGCCGCCCCCCGAAGACCCCCCGGCCCGAGGACCAGCTTCCCGACATCCCCATCCCCGAGCCGCTCCGGCACCTCGCCGGCCTCCGCACGGCTTGACGGAACGGGAGAGGGGGCAGGGCCACCGAGCCAGGGTGACGGCCGAGACCGAGCCCGGGCGACGGCCGCTCCCCGCTCCCCGCTCCCCGCTCCCCGCGTAGTGGTCGCAGTTACGGGACAGAAGGTGTCCCGGAA
>JACPNX010000002.1:138610-160960 GCA_016185275.1 Actinomycetota bacterium
GTTCCGGGACAGAAGGTGTCCCGGAACTGCGACCACAAGGGCCGGGGAAGGGCCGGTACGGTCGTCGTCGCGATGGACGCCGGCGACGAGGACCCAGCGGGCTCCACCACGAGCACGGACGGCGCCCGGTCGCGTCCCGCCGATGGTCGAGCCGGGGCCCTCGCCGGCATCACCCGGTGCCAGCTCGTCGTGGCGGTCACGGCGGCCACCGTCGCAGCCGTGCTCAGCGCCGTGGGGGTCGTCGCGCTCTCGAAGGCCTCGCCGAACCAGGCCAAGGGCTCGTTGCGCACCGCCCGACAGGCGCCGACCATGTCGGTCACCCGCCTCGACGGCACCGACCTGTCGCTGGCGGGCCTGCGGGGGCAGCCCGTGGTCGTGACCTTCTGGACCTCGGCGTGCGCCGGTTGCGAGGACCAGCTGCGCGCCGCCGAGTCGGTGCAGCGATCGGTCGGCGACCGCGTGACCTTCGTCGGCATCGCGGTGCGCGACGACGCGGCCGCGGCCAAGCGGGCGGTGGCGCGCGCGGGCACGACGTACGACGTCGCCCTGGACCCGACCGGCACGGTGCTGGCCGCGTTCGGAGCCGAGGCGCTACCGACCACCGTGCTCGTCGCGCCCGACGGCACGATCGTGGACATGGCGGCCCGGGCGCTGCCGGCCGGTGAGCTACGCGCCAGGATCAGCGGTGCGCTGCTGGGCGGCAGCTGAGCGCGAACCGCCGATCACGGCGTGAGGCGGACCAGCGTCCACGACGTCCCCGAGCGCTCGTACCGGAAACGGTCGTGCATGCGGTCGCGGCGACCTTGCCAGACCTCGACGGCGTCGGCGACCACGCGCACGCCCGTCCAGGTCGGCGGGCGCGGGACATCGCCCGGGTAGCGCCGCTCGACGTCGGCGAAGCGCCGCTCGAGCGCCTCGCGTGACTCGACGGGTGCCGACTGCTGCTCCGACGCCCACGCCGCGATGCGGCTGCTGCGCGGCCGCGAAGCGAAGTAGGCATCGGCCACCTCGTCGGGCACGACCACGGCTCGGCCCTCGACGCGCACCTGTCGATGCTGCGCCAACCAACCGAAGCACAGCGCGACCCCCGGATTGGCCGAAAGCTCGCGGCCCTTGCGCGACGCCAGGTTGGTGAACACGACGAACCCACCGTCGTCGTCGACGGCCTTCAACAGCACGTACCGCGCCGAAGGCACCCCTTCGGCCGTCGCTGTGGCGAGCACGACGGCGTTGGGGTCCAAGGCGCCGCTCGCCTCCCACTCGGCGTACCAACGGCGAAACTGGCGCACGGGGTCGGGGTCGAGATCGGCCCGGTGCAGCGGCGGCGACTCGTAGTCGCGCCGCAGGTCGAGCAGGTGCGGGTCCGCCGGTGGCCACATCGTCATCGCCCGCCTGCTTAGCGTCCTCGACGACCCGGCGCCGACCCGCCCACCGACCCACCCGCCGGGCCACCTAGCGGGCCATCAAGGCCAGCCCGGCCCCCGCCGCGAGCAGCCCGGCGGCGAGCGACGCGCCGAGGTTCCGGGCGGCGACCGCGAACAGGCCGGCCTCCACGAGCCGGACGCAGTCGACGGTCCAGGTGGAGAAGGTCGTGAACGCTCCGCAGAAGCCGGTGCCGAGGATGGTGCGAGCGTCGTCGCCGAGGCCGCGGTACAGCGACGCACCGGTGACCAACCCGAGTGCGAAGGATCCCGACACGTTGACCGCGAACGTGCCCCACGGGAACGACGATCGGTGCCGGCGCTGGAGTGAACGGTCGAGGAGGAAGCGGCTGGCCGCTCCGGCGGAACCCGCGCCGAGGAGAGCGGCCCAGGCGGCGACGCTCACGTCGGCGGATCCACCAGGCGCCACACCCGCCGGCCGGCCATGAGCCCGACCGCGGCCGCGCCGAGCCCGACCACCACGCTGAGGCCGACGTAGGTGACGGCCAGCCCGGCGCGCGACACGGCGAACAGGCGGTCCACCTCGACGGCGAACGTCGAGAAGGTCGTGAAGGCGCCGACGATGCCGGTCCCGGCGAACGCCCGCCATCGCTCGGTCGCGCGCCCCGGCCGCGCCAGCGCCGCCATCAGGAGGCCGAGCGCGGCGCTACCGGTGGCGTTGACGAGCAGCGTCGAAGCCGGGAAGGTTCCGGCCGCCACGGGCGCGAACCGGGCGACGGCGTAGCGCAGCGCGGTGCCGACCACCCCGCCTGAGGCGACCGCGGCGACGAGGGCGGCATCCGAGCCGTCGCCGCCCGCCATGCACGGTGACCGTATCCCGGCGCGGATCCCACCAACGGGATCCGGCGGATGCGCGGCGCAGGCGAGACGAGGTCCGAAGCGCCGTGCTCCGCGCAACCCGCCCGTCAGGCGAGGCGAGGCGGCGTGATCAGGTCTCCGATCAGGGCCACGACCCAGTCGAAGGCGAGGGCCAGGATGGCGGTGAAGCCGGCGCCGGCGTAGAGCAGCGGCTGGCTCAGGTTGGTGATGCCGGTATCGACGATCTGGCCGAGGCCCCCGGCGCCGACGAAGGTGGCGAGCGCGGCGGTGCCGACGTTGAGCACCACGGCGGTTCGCACGCCGGCGACGATGACGGGCAGGGCGAGAGGCAGCTCGACGCGCCGGAGGATCGTCGCCGGGGCCATGCCCATGCCGCGGGCGGCGTCGATGACGTCGGCATCCACGCCGCGCAGGCCCACGACGGTGTTCTGCAGGATGGGCAGGATCGAATAGATCCACAGAGCCACGAGCGCCGGGCGGAAGCCGAGGCTCGTGTACGTCACCACGAGCGCCAGCACGGAGATGGTCGGGATGGTCTGCCCGGCGCGGGCCACCCAGACCAGCGGCTGCGCGAACCGTGCGGCGCGTCCCCGGGTCAGCGCCACACCGGCCGGCAGCGCGACGAGCAGCGCCAGCCCAGACGAGGCGGTCGACAGACGCACGTGCTCGGCGAGGCGGGCCTGGATGAACGCCCGGTTGAGCAGCGCCCCGACCTGCGCCCGGTCGAAGTCCGTCGTCTCCGACTGCGACACGGACCACACGGCGACGCCCGCCAGTGCGAGAGCCAGCGGCGTCACCAGGACGCGCAGCGACAGCCGCCCGCCCAGGAACCGCCTCGCCGGCGTGGGCGGCGCGTCGGCCCGCGCACCGACGGGGCCGGCGGAGCTGCCGTCGAGCCCGTCGCCGGAGCTGCCGTCGAGCCCGTCGCCGGAGCTGCCGTCGAGGCCGTCGCCGCCGGGGGTGCCCACGGCCGGTGCGCTCACCGCCCCGGTGGCCCCGCTGCGCGCGGGCCCGCACCGGGCGCAACCCCCGCCTGGCGCGAGGTCGCGCCGTCGCGCCCATCGGCTCCGGGTGCGCCGACGGCGCCATCGCCCGGGCGTTCCCTGCCCGGGCGATCCTCGCCCGGGCGTTCCTGGCCGGCGGGGTCCTGGCCGGCGTGGTCTTGGCCGGCGTCGATCGAGCGCCGCAGCGCGGCGTGCAGGCCGTCGGGGGTCAGGACGCCGAGGTACCGGTTGCTGGTGCGCTCGAGCACCGCGACCCAACCGGCGTCGTGCAGCAGCATCTCGCTGAAGGCGGCGCGCAGCGACGCGTCGTCCTCGACCCAGGCCGCGATGCGCCGCGCCCGTTCCCCGACGGTGCCGTCGCCGTCCGCGTGCCGGCGGCCGATCCAACCCCGCAGCGAGCCGTCCGAGCCGACGACCACCGCGGTCTGCACACCATCGGACTCCATGCGCCGCCGCGCTTCGGCGAGGCCGGTGGCGGCGTCGACGGTCGGCGGGTGCTCGAGATCGGCCGCGTCGACGGCCGTCACCGAGAGCCGCTTGAGGGCCCGGTCGGTGCCGACGAAGTCCTCGACGAAGGCGCTGGCCGGGCGGGCCAGCAGGTCGGCCGGTGTGGCGTACTGCTCGAGCACGCCGCCCTGGCGGAACACGGCGATCCGGTCGCCGAGGCGCACGGCCTCGTCGATGTCGTGGGTGACGAAGACGACGGTCTTGCGCACTTCGGCCTGCAGGCGGAGGAACTCCTGCTGCAGCCGGTCGCGGGTCACGGGATCGATGGCGCCGAAGGGCTCGTCCATCAGCAGCACCGGCGGGTCGGCGGCGAGCGCCCGGGCCACCCCGACCCGCTGGCGCTGGCCGCCCGAGAGCTGGTCCGGGTAGCGGTCGCGGAACGTCCCGGGGTCGAGCCCGACGAGCTCGAGCAGCTCGCCGGTGCGCGACGCCGTGCGGGCACGGTTCCACCCCAGCAGCCGGGGCACGGTGGCGACGTTCTGCGCCACGGTCAGGTGCGGGAACAGGCCGACCTGTTGGATCACGTAGCCAATGCCGCGGCGCAGCTCGACCGGGTCGACCGTGGCGATGTCGGTTCCGCCGACGGAGATCCGGCCCTCGCTGGGGTCGGTGAGCCGGTTCACCATGCGCATCGTCGTGGTCTTGCCGCAGCCGGAGGGCCCGACCAGGACGCACAGCTCGCCCTCGCCCACCTCGAGCGTGAGGTCGTCGACCGCCACGCTCCCGCCCGGGTAGCGCTTCGTGACGTGATCGAGCCGGATCACGCCGCCACACCCGCAGGTGCGGGACGCACCGGCGCCCGGGCCGCGCGGCGCAGGGCCCGGCCCCGCCGGTCGAAGAGCCGCTGCACCAGTGCCAGCACGCCGTCGAACGCGAGGGCCAGCGCCACGATGGTGAGCGTCGCGGCCAGGACCTCGGAGCGGTTCTGCGCGGCCAAGCCGTCCCGGACGAAGGTCCCGAGGCCACCGGCTGCGATGTAGGCGGCGATGGTCGTGATGCCGACGATCATCACGGTGGCCGTACGCACGCCCGCGACGACGACGGGGAGGGCGAGTGGCAAGCGCACGCGCAACAGCACCTGGCGCGGCGACATGCCCATGCCGCGCGCCGCGTCGAGGGTGGCGGGCGGGACCTCGCGCAGACCCACCACGGTGTTGCGCAGCACCGGCAGCAGGCTGTACAGCGCGAGGGCCACGACGGCGGGCCTGGTGCCCAGGCCGAGGGGCGCGACGAGCAGACCGAAGAGCGCGTACGACGGGATCGTGATCAGGACGCCGGCCACGCCCAGCGCGGCGGAGGCGAAGCGCCGGCGCTCGGCACCCCACGCACCGGCGAGCACGGCGACGGGGACCGCGAGGGCCAGCGCGCTCACGACGATGCGGGCGTGGTTGCCCGCCTCGCGCGCGAGGTCGGAGCGGTTGTCGAGGAGGAAGCGCCACATGCCCGTGCGGACCCTTCGGCCGGCGGCGCCGACAACGTACCCCCGGCTCGTGCTCCTGTGACCCGCCCGCCGCCTGCACGTCGAAAGCCGCGTGATGGCGGAGTCCGGCCGGTAGCGTGCTGCGACCGAGCCGGAGGTCCGCCATGTCCCGATTTCGCCCGCGCCCATCGAAGTTGCTCGCCGTCCTCGCCGTGGTCGCCGTGGGGGCCGCGTGTGGCGGCGGCTCCGGATCGTCCGGCTCGTCGGACCGGGGGTCGATCACCGTCGGCGCCAAGCTCGATCCCGAGGCGCAGCTGCTCGGCCAGCTCATGGCCAAGACGCTCGAGGCCAAGGGATACACGGTGAAGACCAAGATCCCGACCGGCAACACCGACATCACCCGCCGGGCACTCACGTCCGGCAGCATCGACATCTACTGGGAGTTCACCTCGAGCGGGCTGGCCATCTTGAAGCAGGACCCGATCGGTGACCCGGGCCAGGCCTACGACAAGGCCAGGCAGCTCGACGCCAAGAACGGCATCACCTGGTTGCCGTCGGCGTCGATGAACGACACCTACGCCCTCGCCGTGGCCGCGAACGGCCCCGTGAAGGCGCAGTCGCTGTCGGACCTGGCCAGTGCGGGCACCAGCGGGCTGACCCTCTGCGCCGATCCCGAGGGCGGTTTCCGCACCGACGTGTTGCCACTCGTGACCAAGACCTACGGCATCACGTTCACGAAGGTGACCCAGATCGGGGCCGACCTCGTGCCGCAGTCCGTCGCCCAGGGCAAGTGCCAGGTCGGCATCGTCTACTCCACGTCGTTCCTCATCCCGAAGAACAACCTGCGCGTGCTGGCGGACGACAAGCGCGCGTTCGGTGCCTACACGCCCGCCCCGACGATCAAGGCCAGCCGTCTGAAGGACTTCCCGAAGCTCCAGTCCGACCTCGCGAAGCTGACCAAGGCCCTCGACACCGCGACCATCACCGAGCTCAACGCCAAGGCCGGCGGCGACGCCAAGAAGGTCGCTCAGGTCGCGGACGACTTCCTGAAGAGCAAGGGCATCACCGGCTGACCGACGGCCGCGGTGACTGCGGCCGTGGCGGGCCGGACCACTACGGTCGCCCACGGCCATGACCGCCGAACCCCCCGACATCGACGGACCCGCCATCGAGGTCCGTGACCTGCGCGTCCGCTTCGGCCACGTCGTCGCGGTGGACGGCATCTCCTTCACCGTGCTCGCCGGCGAGATCGTCGCTCTCCTCGGTCCCAACGGAGCGGGCAAGACCACCACCGTGGAGACGCTCGAGGGCTACCGCGCTCCGACCGAAGGCAGCGTGCGCGTGCTCGGCGTTGACCCGTGGGCACACCACGAGCGCCTCATGCCGCGCGTCGGCGTGATGCTCCAGGACCGGGGCATCTACCCGGGGATCCGCCCGCTCGAGGCGCTGCGCCTGTTCGCCGCGTTCGCGGACGAGCCCGGCGATCCCGAGGCACTGCTCGAACGGGTCGGTCTCTGGCATCGGCGGGCCAGCCCGTGGCGCAGCCTCTCGGGCGGCGAGCAGCAGCGGCTGTCGCTGGCCCTGGCCCTCGTGGGCCGACCGGACGTGGTGTTCCTCGACGAGCCGACCGCCGGCGTCGACGTGTCGGGCCGCCAGCTCGTACGCAGCGTCATGGCCGAGCTGCGCTCGAGCGGCGTCAGCGTGCTCGTGACGACCCACGACCTCGAGGAGGCCGAGAAGATCGCGGACCGAGTGGTGATCGTCGACCGGGGTCGCGTCGTGGCCAGCGGCACGCCGGCGGAGCTGATGCGCTCGTCGGGGCACGAGGAGATCCGCTTCGGAGCCCCGCCCGGCCTCGACGTGGCCGCGATCGGCAAGGCGCTCGTCGCCGCCGTGGAGGAGATCCGCCCGGGCGAGTACCTCGTCCACGCCGAGCCGACGCCGACGAACGTGGCCACCCTGACCACCTGGCTGGCCGAGCGGGACCTGCCTCTGGCGGACCTGCGGGCCGGCCGCCAGCGCCTGGAGGACGTGTTCCTCCGGCTGACCGCGGTCACCGGTGAGGTGCCGGCCATCCGCATCGAAGGCGACGCCGCGGGGGCGCGACGACCCGGCCGCCGGGGGCGGGCCCGGTGAACGCCCGCCACGTCGGCGCACAGTGGCGGGTGGAGCTGTTGCTGACGCTGCGCCGCGGCGAGTCGGTGCTGCTGACGTTCCTGATCCCCGCCCTGCTGCTCGGCTTCTTCTCACTGGTCGACGTGCTGCCGCGCGTGCCCGGCACCACCGATCCCGTCGACTCGCTCGCCCCGGGCATCCTCGCGCTGGCGGTCATGTCCACGGCGATGGTGAGCCTCGCCATCGCCACCGGCTTCGAACGCCAGCAGGGCGTGCTCAAACGCCTGGGCGCGACACCGCTGACCCGTCGAGAGCTGCTCGTGGCCAAGATCCTGGCCGTCGTGTCCGTCGAGGTGCTCCAGGTGGGGCTGCTGATCGTGGAGGGGGTGGCGCTCGGCTGGAGGCCTCCCGCCGATGGTCTCGTCGTGGCGGCGGCGGCGCTGCTGCTCGCGACGGTCGGCTTCGCCGGTGTCGGCATGCTCATGGCGGGGACGCTGCCCGCTCTCACGACCCTCGCCGCCGCCAACGGCCTCTACCTGGTGCTGCTGCTCCTCGGCGGAATGGTCGTGCCGCTGTCGCGCCTGCCCGGGCCGGTGGCCACGGTGGCCAGGGCCCTGCCGTCCGGCGCGCTGGCCGCCGCCACCGAGGGCGCCCTGGCGAGGAGCGGCGTGCCCGCGTGGGCCTGGGGGGTCCTGGCCGTGTGGGCCGTCGTCGGTCCGGCCGTGGCCGCCGCCCGCTTCCGCTGGGAGGCCTGAGCGAGCGCTCGCCTGCCCGGATGCCGCGGCGCCGAAGTGACGCTGAGCGGATCGGCGGTCAGACGATCAGAAGATCAGCCGCCGAACAGCTTCAGGGTCGAAAGGGCCGCCGCGTAGACGCTGACCGCCAGGATCAACCCGAAGTAGAAGACCCGGGTGAGGATCTTCGGGTCGAACTTCAGGTGCATGAAGTAGAGCGCCACGGTGATGAACTTGTAGGCCATGATCACGAGCAGCGGCGCCACGAGGGCCGCTCCCTCCAGGCCCGAGTACGACAGGTAGACCTCCAGGCCGGTGGCCACGGCGAGGAAGATCGCGATCTGGACGTACTTGCCGTCGGAGACGTGCGCGCCGGCTAGGTCGTGGACCTGGTGCTCCTCGGGAGCGAGCTCGGGATGGAGGGCGTCGGCGGTCATCGGGCTCCTACGGGATGAGGTAGACGACGGTGAAGATGAGGATCCACACCACGTCGACGAAGTGCCAGTACAGGCCCACGATCTCGACCGTCTCGGCCCGCTCGACGCCGAGCCGGCCCCGCAGGGACAGCACGACGAGCGAGACCAGCATGATGATCCCCATCGTCACGTGGACGCCGTGGAAGCCGGTCAGCGTGAAGAACGCGGAGGAGGCGGCGTTCGTGGTGAACCCCATGCCCTCACGCACGAACGTCTGGAACTCGTAGACCTGCCCGGAGATGAACACCATGCCGAGGCCGGCCGTGGTGGCGAGCCAGGTGCGGCCTCGACGCTCCTCGCCCCTGGCGATGGCCGAGACGGCGAGCACCATCGTGAGCGAGCTGGTCAGCAGGACGAACGAGCTGATCGAGGTGAACGGGATGTCGTAGATCTGGCGGGGCAGCGGCCCGCCGGAGATGTTGTTGTCCTTGTACAGCAGGTAGGTGGAGATGAGCCCGCCGAACAGCAGGCACTCCGAGGCCAGGAACACCCACATGGCCAGCTTGTTGTTGGACAGGCCGGTGTTGGTGACCGGGTGGTCGTCGTCGTAGTCGCCGGGCGCCACCACCACGGGGCCCTCGGCGAGGGTTGCGTCAGTCAACGAGT
Source organism: Actinomycetota bacterium (assembly GCA_016185275.1). Taxonomy (GTDB): domain Bacteria; phylum Actinomycetota; class Acidimicrobiia; order Acidimicrobiales; family Iamiaceae; genus JACPNX01. Next base: position 147,734 of record JACPNX010000002.1, read on the forward strand.
GCAGCCTCCTGCTCGACGGGGGCCTCTGCCGCCCCGCTCTCACCGGTCGTCGGCGGCTGCCCGTGGTCCGGGTGGAGCGGGCCGCCCTCGTCGTCGACCGAGGGCTCCAGCGCCCAGCCGAAGATGCCGAGGACGACCACGGCGCCGCCGACCAGCGCGAGCCAGAGGTTGTAGATGAGGCCCCAGCCCACGAAGGGCAGGCCGAAGGCGACGACGATCGGCCAGTACGACGGAGACGGCAGATGGACGTCGGTGCGGTCGCCCTTCTCGACGACCTCCTCGGCCGTGGCCACCCTCACGAGTCGGCCGCCCTCGTCCTCGCGGTACTTGCGGTAGAACAGCTCGTCGAGCCCGAAGCGGATGGTCGGCACCCGGTCGAAGTTGTGCACCGGGGTGGGGTTGGCCGTGAGCCACTCGAGGCTCCTGGCGTCCCACGGATCGGGTGGGGCGGTCAGCGGGCCACCGGCCGACAGCCTCTTCGCCCGGGCGTAGCCGATGGCGATGTTGGCCATCAGCACCAGGAAGGAGATGCCGATGATGATGGCGCCGATCGTGCTGACCATGTTCCAGAACTCGTAGCCGTAGTTCGACCGGTACGTGTAGACCCGGCGGGGCTGGCCCCGGAGACCGAGGATGTGCATCGGCCCGAACGTCATGTTGAAGCCGACGAACAGGATCCAGAAGTTGAGCTTCCCGCCGGCGTCGCTGAGGAAGTATCCGAAGACCTTCGGCCAGTAGTAGTAGAAGCCGCCGACGAACACGAACAGGGCGCCGCCGAACAGCACGTAGTGGAAGTGGGCGACGATGTAGTAGGTGTCGGTCTGCTGCGTGTCGGCCGGCGAGACGGCGTGGGTCACTCCGGACAGGCCGCCGACGGTGAACATGGCGACCATGCCGATGGCGTAGAGCATCGGGGCCTTGAAGCGGACCTGGCCGCCCCACATGGTGGCGATCCAGTTGAAGACCTTTATGCCGGTGGGGACGGCGATCAACATCGTGGACATGGAGAACGCAGCCACCGAGTACGGGCCGATGCCCGACGCGAACATGTGGTGGGCCCACACGCCCCAGCCCATGACGCCGATGGCGATGCCCGAAAAGACCATGAACGGGTAGCCGAAGATCGGCTTGCGGGAGAACACCGGCAGGATCTCCGACACCAGGCCGAAGGCCGGGAGGATCATGATGTAGACCTCCGGATGCCCGAAGATCCAGAACAGGTTCTCCCACAGCAACGGGTCCGCACCGGCGCTCACGTCGAAGAACTTCGCCCCGAACAGCCGGTCGAACATCAACAGGAACTGGGCGGCGGTCAGCACCGGGATCGCGAACAGCAGCAGGAACTGCGTCACCAGGGTCATCCAGGTGAACACCGGCATCTTGAACATCGACATGCCCGGCGCCCGCATGTTCAACACGGTGGTGATGAGGTTTATGGCGCCGGTGAGCGAGGCGATGCCGGTGAACAGCAGGCCCATGTTCCAGAAGTCGATGCCGTGGGTCGGCGAGAACTGCACGCCACTGTTCGGGGCGTACATGAACCAGCCGCCGTCGGGGGCATGGCCGAGCAGCCAAGAGGAGTTGAGCACCAGCCCGCCGGCCAGGAAGCACCAGAAGCCGAAGGCGTTGAGGCGCGGGAAGGCGACGTCTCGGGCGCCGATCTGCAACGGCACGAGGTAGTTCATGAACCCGGCGCCGAGGGGCATGACGACGAGGAAGACCATCGTCGTGCCGTGCATGGTGAAGACCTGGTTGTACAGGTCGGCGCTCAGCAGCTTGCCGTTCGGGGTGGCGAGCTGGAGCCGGATGAGCAGGGCTTCCATCCCGCCGACGAGGAAGAAGAACAGCGCCGTGGCGCCGTACATGATCCCGATCTTCTTGTGGTCCACCGTGGTGACCCACGACCGCCAGCCGTGCGTCGTGCGCGGGCGGGCGAAGACGCCGAGCGGGCGGGGCGAGCCCGCACCGTCCCCGGAGGGCAGGGCGAGAGGCCCGGTCTCGGTCAGAGCCATCGCATCACTCCGTTACTTCAGGGTCTCGAGGTAGGCGACCAGCTGGTCGATCTGCTGCTCGCTGAGGTTCAGGTTGGGCATGCCGCGCCGGCCGGTGCGCCCGGGAACCGGCTCGGGTGCCATCGCCTTCTGGCCGGGCGGGTTGCGCAGCCACGCTTCGAGGGCGGTGCGGTCGATGCACCGCTGCAGGTCGGCGGGCTTCTGCGCCCAGTTCAGGCCCAGGGCGTTGCACTCCTTGGTGTTCTTGCGGAGGTAGAACTTGCCGCCGGCGAACGTCGTGCGCGCCATGAGGTGAGTGAGGTTCGGCGCTCGACCCGACACCTGCAGGCCCGGCGTCTTGATCCCGCCGTCCGCGGTGAACTTCTTGGTCTGCTTGTCGTTGACGCCGTTGATCACGTGGCATGACGCGCAGAGCTGCTGCGTGAACACCTGGTATCCCTGCGCCGCGAGTGACGTGTCGTCGGCCGAGTAGCGCGGAGCGGTGCGCTGCATCCGCTTGGTCCAGTCGTCGAAGGCCGAGCGCGAGAGGGCGACGGCTTTGATGCGCATCTCGGCGTGGGACAGGCCGCAGAACTCGGTGCACTGGCCGACGTACTCGCCGGGCTTGTCCGCCTGCAACCAGAGCGGATGCTTGCGACCGGGGACGGCGTCGCGCTTGCCGTTGAGCTTGGGGACCCAGAACGAGTGGATCACGTCGCGCGAGGTGATGGTCAGCTTGACCTTCTCGCCGGCCGGGATCACGAGATCGTTGGCCGTGACGATCTCGTCGAACTTGCCGTCGCGGTCCAGGTCGTAGCGGTACTCCCACCACCACTGCTGACCGATCACCTCGACGCTCAGGGCCGTCTTCGGCGGCTCCTTGCTCAGCGTGAAGACCGTCTTCAAGGTGAAGACGCCGATCACGATGAGGATCAGCGCCGGGACGATGGTCCAGCCGATCTCGAGCGCGAAGTTGCCGTGGATCTGGCGTGGCGCCACGTCCTCGTCGGCGTCCTTGCGGGCTCGGAACTTGAGCGGCACGAAGAGGCACAGGCCCAAGACGATGACGAACACGACGCCGGCCACGCCGAGCACCGGCATGAACAGGTTGTTGATCGTGCGGGCGGCCGGACCCTTCGGGTCGAGGTAGTTCTGCGGGAGCTTCTGGTTCCCGCCGCATGCGGCCAGCAGGAGGGCGACCCCGACCAGCGGAGCGAACCTGCGCATCTGGGACCGACGAGACATCAACGCTCCTTCTGCGTAGCCGGCGCGAGCATCCCGCAGGCGCCGGCGGCCCGCCAACTCCGCGTCCGTGGGCTGGTCACCGGGGCGCCCGGGCGACGACCGGTGCCCCGGGCCGAACGGCGCGCAGGCCGCCCTCTTCGCCCGAACGCTCGGCGGTTTTGCGCGGCCCCGAGATCGCCGCGGCGATGCCACCGCCCAGGACCACCAGCGCGGCGACGACGAGCAGAGCGGCCACGAGGTTGCGGTTCAGATGCTCCCGGCTGGCGATGAGCAGGCCGACGCCGAGGATCAGGACCGGCACGATCCCGAAGACCGCGTAGCTGCCGCCCTTGGGCAGGGCCACCAGCACCCGTGACACGGCGACGACGAAGCCAGCCACGACCACGACGCTGAGGATGGGCAGCTCGATCGGGTACATCACCCGCGCCCGCACGGCCAGGTTCACCTGGGGATCGCCCGTGGCCCGCTCGGACCACGCCCGCGTCGACCACTCGAGCACCGCCACCACGAGCACAGCGGCCCCGGCGATGACCAGCCAGGCGCCCGCCACGACTCCCACGGCGAGTAGGGCCGCACCGAAGCCGGCGAGGACGGGGCCCGGAGCCGCACCCTCCGGCTGCGGTGCCTCGGGGATCTCGGCGGTGCCGACCGCCTGGGCCTGGGCCTCGGGGTCGGCGTCGCGGAACGCCACGGCGACGAGGCCGAGGAACAGCGAAACGGCCGCCAGGCCCATGAAGATCGAGTATCCGACCTGATCGCCGACCGAGCCCTTGTAGCCGAGCGTGAGCACGCCGACGAAGGTCTCCATGCCGACCTGGTGGCCGGCCGTGGCGCCGCCGTAGACGAACGCGGCGACGAGGGCGAGCAGGGCCAAGCCGAAGAAGTGCTTCGCACCGGTGGTGATCATCCCAGGCCCCTACTTCGTGACGTAGATCGCGTACCAGACGAGCACGTACACCGCGCAGGTGACGTACCAGAACAGGGCCGCCGCGGCGATGCCCTCACGGTCGCGGCCGGTGTAGTCGCCGCCGAGCGTGCGGAACGTCATCACCGCTGCGTAAACCATCGCGGCGACCGTCATGGCCACGTGGGCGCCGGTGATCACGTACACCAGGACGCCGGCCGCGGAGCTGCGCACGGAGAGACCCATCTGAGACCAGAGGAACGACGTGGCGTTGATCGTGCTCGCCCCGAACAGCAGCGTCAGCAGCAGGGCCATCCCGGCGTGCTGGTGGTCGCCTCGCCCCACGGCGTGGACGGCCCACTGCATGGAGACGATCGAGAGGGCGAACGTGAACAGGGTGATGTTCGCCGGCGTCAGCGGGATGGTCGTGCCCTTGGGGAACCAGATCCCCGACCGGGCGATCGTCTGGCTGCGCACGGCGAGGTACACGCCGATCAGCGAGGCGAAGGCCATGAAGGTCCCCGCGGACGCCAGCGCCGTGCCCACGAGCGTGATCCGGGGCCGCGTCGGGCGCCTGGCCGGCGGCGCGGCGGGGATGGCGGGCAGTGCCATCAGGCGGTCGCCTCCTCGGCGGTCGGGTCGAGCATGGGCTCGGCGGAGATCACCCGCGGCGGCGTGGCGAAGTTGCCCGCAGGCGGGGGCGAGCCGGTGCGCCACTCGAGCGTCACGCCGCCCCAGGGATCGGCGGGCACCTCGGCGTGTGGTCCGCGCCCGCTCAGGGCCATGGCCGCGACCAGCACGGCGACGACGACGGCGAGGGCCACGAGGCCGCCGCCTGCCGCGGACAGCGCGTTGAGGCTCTCGATCCCCTTGGTGGCCTCGTCACCCTTGCCGAACGCGCCCGACACGGCGTCGGGCGCGGCGAGCGCGATCGAGCCCAGGAACAGCAGCACCGCCACGAGCCGCCCCGCCCCTTCGGCGAGCGGGCGACCGAAGACCTTGGTGGCCCAGTACCAGAGGCTGCCGACCCCCGCCGTCGTGGCCGCGAGCAGCGCGAGGTGGGCGACCGCACCCTCGTAGGTCGTGCCCTGGAGATCGAAGCGGCTGATGGTCCAGCCGACGCCGAGCACCGCGGCGAGCAGCAACTGCAACCACGCCAGCACGGCGAAGAGGAAACCGCTGTGGAGCCGGAACCGCTCACCGGTCCGGATCCCGTTGGCGGTCATGCCGCCGATCGCCAGGATCGGAAGGAGCGCCAGGAGAGCGAGTGCCGGCAGCACGGGCTGGCGTGTCACGCCGGGCGAGACCGAGAGCTGCAACCAGGCCCCGAAGGAGAAGAAGCTGGCCAGGCCGACGGCCGCGACGCCCACGCCGCGCTGACCCAACCGGGCGCGGGCGGCCGTGGCGCCGGTGTCGGCCAGCAGGCCCAGCACCGGGAGGGCGAAGCCGAGCACCTGCGGTACGAGGAAGACCCACCGGATCTCGCCGTACAGGGCGCCGCCGGCGCCGAAGCGAACCCGCCCGTAGCGGTGGTCGACGTAGGCGAGGATCAGCACGCCGACGAGCGTCGGCAGCGACACCAGCCACAGAACGCTCCCGGCCAGCATCGACCACGAGAACAAGGGCGTGCGGTCGAGGCTCATGCCCGGCGCCCGCAACGTCAAAACGGTCGTGGCCACACAGACGCAGGCGAGCAAGAGCGAGACCACCACGAGGATCAAGGCGGTGATCGAGAGAGCCACGGCCCGGCGCGACCCGCCGCCGGGGCCGCCGTTGGCGATGTAGGCGGCGACGAGGATGCCGCCACCGAGCAGCCAGCCCCAGAACGACGCGGCCGCGGCGCGCGGTAAGGCCAGCGCGGCCGAGCCGATCTGCAGTGGCACGACGACGATCGCCACCCCGAGCAGCAGCGGAACGGCGCCGAGGAACAGGGCGGTGATCGAGTGGAAGGTGGCGACCTGGAACCAGGTGTCCTTCGACAGGATCGTGTCGCCGAGCGTTCCGTTGACGCGGTCGACGCTGAAGAGTTGGCCGGCCACGCCCGAGGCGAGCAGGAACAGCAGGGAGAAGCCGATGTAGAGCCGCCCCACGACCTTGTGGTCGCCCGAGCCCACCGCGGCGACGAGGCCGGGGGGCCGTGCCGCGGGAGCCACTGCGGCCGGTGCCGGTCGGGCGGGGGCAGCCACCTCGGGCGGGGTTTCGGTGACGGTCATGGACGCTTCGACCTCGCCGGCGCCAGGCGGCGCTCCATCGACGCGCCGGCATCCTGTGGGGGAACGGATCGGTTCGGCCGGGGACAATACACAGGCGGCTCGGACCCTCCGAATCTTGCCTGCGCCGGCTCGCCCGGGTGGCGGCCGGCGGCCATGGCGGGTGCCGTCACGTCCACGCCGCTCGCAGCAGCTGGTCGAGCGCCATGGCGCCGAAGAGCAGGGTGACGTAGGTGATCGACCAGCTGAACAGCCGCATCGCCAGCTTGGCGCTGGGGTCGCGCAGCAGTCGCAGCGCCATGGCGAGGTATGCCACACCGAGCACGATGGCCGACACGAGGTAGACGTCGCCCATGCCGGCGACCGGTGAGAACACGAGCGACAGCGCCCAGAGCACGGCGGTGTAGGCGACGATGCGCACGGCCGTCGCCCGGGTGCTGGCCACCGCGGGCAGCATCGGCACGTCGGCCGCCCGGTAGTCGTCCCGGTAGCGGATGGCCAGAGCCCAGAAGTGCGGCGGTGTCCACACGAAGATGACGGCGAACAGCACGATGGGCGCCCAGCCCAGCCCGCCTGTGACGGAGCTCCAGCCCACGAGCACGGGCACCGCCCCGGCTGCGCCACCGATGACGATGTTGCTCGTGTACCGGCGCTTCAGCCACAACGTGTAGACGAAGACGTAGAACAGGCATGCCGAGACCGCCAGCACCGCGCTGAGCAGGTTCACGGTGGCCCACAACAGGGCGAAGGCGGCCACCTCGAGGCCGACGGCGAAGCGCAGGGCGGCACCCGCGGTGATCTCGCCGGTCACGATCGGGCGACCCTTGGTGCGGGCCATCAGGCGGTCGATGTCCCGGTCGATGACCATGTTGATGGCGTTGGCCCCGCCGGCGGCCAGCGTGCCTCCGAGCACCGTCGTGACGATCAGCCACAGCGGAGGCATGCCCCGGGCCGCGACCACCTGCGTGGGCACGGTCGTGACGAGCAGCAGCTCGATGATGCGTGGCTTCGTCAGCGCCACGTAGGCGCCCACGAGCGACCGGCCCTGCTCGGCTCGCGGTGGGGCCTGGTGCACGGTGGCGACACTACGACCGGCTCCACCGCAGCCACCAACCGGGCGCGCGCCCTGGCCGCTTCGCCCCGTCGCGGTGCGCACCCGTACCATCCGGGGTGTGCCGCCGTCGTCCGAAGGGTCGTCGTGGTCCGGCCGCCTGGCCCGGGGCCTGGCCTGGCTGAGACCATCCGGTGGCAGGCTCGACCCCGACGCGTACCGCCGCGTCACCGCGGTCGCCCTCTGGTTGATCGCCTTCATCGTGGTCACCGGCGCCGCGGTGCGCCTCACCGGCTCGGGGCTCGGGTGCAGCGACTGGCCGAACTGCGAGCGCGGCCGCTTCGTCGCACCGCTGCGCGTGAAGCCCATGGTCGAGTTCGTGAACCGCGTGATCACCGGCTACGTGTCGGTGGCGGTGGCCGTGGCCGTGCTGGGCGCGCGGCGCAGGGTGCCGCTCCGGCGTGACCTCACCTGGCTCTCCTGGGGCCTGGTGGCCGGCGTCGCCGCCCAGATCGCGCTCGGCGCCGTCGTCGTCGTGTTCGAGCTCAACCCCGTGCTCGTCCAGGGTCACTTCGTGCTGTCCATGGCGCTCGTCGCCAACGCGGTGGTGCTCCATCACCGGGCCGGGCTGCCCGACGGCGAGGACGGCGCGGCCGTCGCGACCCGGCCCCGGGTGCCGCTCGGCAGCCGCCGGCTGGCCTGGGTGGCGGTGGGCCTGGCCGCCGTCGTGATCCTCACCGGGACGGCCGTGACCGGCTCGGGCCCGCACGCGGGAGACGAACGGGCCAAGCGCCTCCCGTTCTCGATCCACCGGGCCGCGCAGGTGCACGGCGTCGCGATGTTGGTGTTCCTCGCCGCCGTCCTCGCCTTCGCCTGGCGCATGCGCCGCCACGGCGCACCCGAGCCGGTGGTGCGGGCGACGTCCACGCTGCTGTTCGTCCTCGTCGCCCAGGCCGCGGTGGGCTACACGCAGTACTTCACCGGGATCCCCGCGTTGCTGGTGGGCATCCACGTCGCCGGGGCAACGGCGGTGTGGGTGGCAGCCCTGCGCTTCGCGCTGTCCCTGCGGGCACCCGCGCCGGGACCATCGCCTACGCGGCCAGACTTGGGGCATGACGATCACCGAACCGGTCGAGGTGCGGCCGGCCGAGACCTCGTCGCCCACCGGTGACGAAGAGCTCGCGGCGGACCGTCCCTGGGTCGTGCTCGTCTGGAACGACCCGATCAACCTCATGTCCTACGTGACCTTCGTCCTCCAGAAGCTGTTCGGCTACAGCGTCGAGAAGGCCACCGAGCTCATGCTCCAGGTCCACCACGAGGGCAGGGCGGTCGTGTCCCACGGCACCAGGGAGAAGGCCGAGTTGGACGTCTTCCGCCTGCATGAGCACGGGCTTTGGGCGACCATGCAGCGGGACGCCTGATGCTGCGGCGGCGCCGGCCCCTGCTCGAGGCGCGCGCCGGTGGCCGGTGGGTGCTGCACCTCGATGCCGACGAGCGGGCCTTCCTGGCTCGGCTGGCCGGCGAGCTGGCCGCCCTCCTCCAGCACGACCCCGACGACCCCGGGCTGCGGAGGCTCTTCCCCCCGGCCCACACGGACGACATCGCGAGCGAGGCCGAGTACCAGATCCATCTCGGCGCCGATCTGCGCGCCTCACGCGAGGCGTCGCTCGGGATCCTGGCCGCGACCGCCGAGCGCACGACCCTCGACGAAGGCGAGGTGACGGCCTGGGTGCAGGCGCTGAACGCGGTACGCCTGGTGCTGGGCACGCGCCTCGGCATCGCCGACGACAGCGACGAACCGCCGCCCGACGCCGATGAGGCCACGACCACCGTGTGGGCCGTGTACGACTTCCTCGGCTGGCTGCTCGACCGAGCGGTGCGCAGCCTCTAGCAGACCGCCATGGCGGCTTCGATGGCGGCCTGGAACCTGGGGTCGTCCGAAGGCGTGTCGAGGCTGAGCGCCTTCAAGTCGAGCACGCGCACGGCGCGCTCGGCGACGCAGCGGGCGCTTTCGTTCGAGAGCTGGCCGTCGCGCAGCGCCTCGAATCCGAGCTCGGCGCGGATCGCCGGAAGCGCGAGCATCTGCTGCGTGCGGCCGCCGACCTTGAACCGCACGCCGGCGCCGGGATCGCAGGAGCGCAGCCGGACGACCCCACCGCGGCGATCGATCGTCGCTCCCGCCTGCCGTGGGAGGGTCGCCGCCCATGACGTCAGGTTGGTGGCCAGCCGGTCGGTGGCGGCCTGGTCCTCGCCTCGCAGGTCGACAGCCACGCAGACCTTGCCGCGGTAGTCGTAGAGGGCGGAGGCGTCACCGCCCCAGCCGTCGGCCGCAGCGAGCGCCTGCTGCGGATCGATGCGATCGGCGAGGAGCAGGTACAGCAACGAGGCGCCCAACGGTGTCCGATCGAACACCTTCGCACCCTTGGGGACCGTGACCGCCCCGACCTTCTCGGGCTCGTCGCCGTCGAGGTAGGCGAACGGGTTGAGCAGCTGCTCCTCGGACCGGGGCGGGCGGCGGATCAGGTCGTCGACCGCCGTCTTCCCACCGTTCACGTCCACGATCTGCACGAGTTGGGGGCCGAGCGCGTAAGGCAGCGCGAAGGCGGTCTGAAGCACGTCGGGCACCTTGGCGGCGAGCTTGCTCGACGCCTGGTCGGACTCGGCGTTCGACTGGCGCTCGTACGCCTTGCGCTCGGCGCTGGAGAGGCTCCGCTGCACGTAGGCGTCTTCGATCCTGCTCGCGTCTCCCTCGATCACGGCCTGCGCCGTCGTGCTCTGAGGCTCGGGCAGGTCCTCGAAGCGGGTGAGGTCGAAGTACTGGTCCTGCAGCGCGTGGGTGAGCTCGTGGGCGAGCGTGACGCGCAGGCTCGTCGTCATGGCCGTGCCGCGCACCCGGATCCGCTTGTCGTCCGTCGAGTAGAAGGCGAGCGTGCCCGTGTCGGCCAGCTCCTTGGTGGCAGCCGCCAGGTCGACCTTGCCCGACAGCAGCCCGATGGCCCGCAGAGTCCCGACGGCCTGAGCTTCCTCGCGCCGGGCGGCGGCGGCCGACTGGCCATCACCCGCCTGGGTGGCGGTGCGGTAGTCCGCGGCCGACAGGAAGTCGACGTACACCGGCCGCTCGAACTTCATCCCCCGCTCGCGCTCGACGAAGCTCACGATCGTGGTGACGCGCGGGTCCCACTGCTTGGGGTACGAGGGGCCGCTGCTCCGGCGCCCGAGGACGACGTAGCCGGCGACACCGACGACCAGCGCCAGTGCGACCAGGATGGCCAGGACCCGTGGCGCACGGGAGCGGCGACGTCTCGGCACCGCACCGGGCCAGCCGGGACCGAAGGCCCCCGGCGCGGGCGGGTACCCGGGCGGCGGGGCGTGGCCCGCGCCGGGATGACCCTGAGGCGCGCCGTACCCCTGGGGCGGCCCGAAGCCCTGCGGCACGGCGTAGCCCTGAGGGGCGGCGTACTCCGGGGGCGCTCCGAAGCCCGGGGGCGCTCCGTAACCCGGGGGCGGGTACCCCTGGGGCCCCGGGGCGCCTGCAGGCTCGTGGCCGAGGGGCGCGGGGTGACCCGGTGGCGCGTAGGCGTCGTAGGGCGCCGGTGCCGGAGCGGCCGGCGAGAAGGCCGCCGGGGCCGGGGCCGGCCCGGGCCCGGGTGCGCCGGTCGGCCAGTGGGCGCCGGGCGCGACAGGTACCGGTGGCGGCGACGGCGGGGCGGCCTTGACCGGTGTGCCGCACATGAGGCAGCTGGGGCTGCCGTCTATGACGATGCCCCCACAGGTGCTGCACGGGAAGCTCACGTCCACCGATCCCTTCATGCCATCGCCGAGATGAGTGACACCACACGATCGGCAGCAACGGCCGGTTCGTGAGACGTCGTGCAGTCTCGCACGCGCCCGCCGGCCCGAAGGGGCGACCGCGCTACGGTCGGCCGTTCGGGCTCCAGCCCGACCCGCCCCCGTCGTCCAGTGGCCCAGGACGCCGCCCTTTCAAGGCGGTAACGCGGGTTCGAATCCCGTCGGGGGTACCGGCCGAGGACGTCTTCTTCAAGCTCGAAGGAACCCGCGTGCGACGAGTGATCGGACATCCGCTGGTGTGGCTGGCCTTGGTTCTGGCCGCCCTGCTCGGGCTGGCCATGGCCTTCGCCTACATCGGGGGGTTCACCGACCCCGTGGGTTCCCTGCGGGGCCTGCCCATCGCCGTGGTCAACGCCGACCAGCCGCAGACGGTGGCGGGCCGCCGGGTCGACGTCGGTCGTCGCTTCGTCGCCGCGCTGCGGGCCGCGCGGACCAACGCGGAACAGCCCGTGCGCTTCGTCGACTACCCGAGCGAGGCGGCGGCCCGGCGGGCGCTGGGCGACGACCGGATCATCGGCGCCGTGCTCCTGCCGGCGGACCTGTCCCGGTCGGTGGCCCGCATCGGGACGAGCCTGGGCGACGCCCCGCCCGGGCGCGTCACGCTCCTGCGCAACGTCGCCGCGGGCAGCCTCCAACCCGCAGTGTTCGACGCCGCCACCCGCCGCGCCGTGGACGAGCTGGCGGCAAGCGTCCGGGATCAGCTGGCCTCCGTCCTGGCATCGGTCGGCGCGCGCCTCGAGCCCTCCTCGGTGGCGTCGCTGGCCCGACCGGTCGTCGCCACCACCGTCGACGTGCCGCCGCTCGGGAACCGGGCCGGGCGGGCGCTGCCGCCCTTCTACCTGGCCGTCGTGTCGACCCTCACCGGGCTGCTCGGCATGACGGCGCTGCACACCACGTTCGGGGCCCTTGCCGGCCGGGACCACCTGGAGGCGCTGGGGCGGTCCCTCCCGGTGCGGCGCGTCGAGCTGTCCGTGCGCCAGCGCTTCGCCGCCGAGGCGGTGCTGGCCGTGCCCATGGCCGGCCTCGCGGGTGGGGCGGTGGCCTGGATGGCCGTCGGCGTGGTCGGCACCGAGGCGCAGCGGCCATGGCTCGTGGCGGTGTTCGCCATGGCGGCGGTGCTGGCCATCGCCTGGGTGGCTCTGGCCTTCCTCACCGCGTTCGGCATCCTCGGCGACCTCGTCGCCATCCTGGCCACCACCATCTTCGGCGTGCCCAGCGCCCGCGGCGTCTACCCGGAGCAGGCCATGCCCGCCTTCTTCCGGGGTCTCGGCGCCGTGCTGCCGCTGCGGTGGATCACCGACGGCATGCGCGCCGCGTTCTACTTCGATGGGCGGGCGACCGCCGGGCTCGCCGGCGGCTGGGCGGCCCTGGTGATGTACGGCATCGGAGGCCTCGCGGTGGGTTGGCTCGTCACGCTGGTGGTCGAGCGCAACGAGGCGCGGGCCGTACGGGCGGCCGCGACCGGGCCGGCCGCCGCCGCATCGTGAGCCCGGGGCGCCCGCCGGCACGATTGGCCGCCCGGAGGGCCCGTGGTACGGTTCCCGCGCTCCCCCGGGCCACGGTCGGGGAGGCATCTCGGTCCCGTGGTGCAGTTTGGAGTGCACGCCGGCCTGTCAAGCCGGAGGCCGCGGGTTCAAATCCCGTCGGGACCGCACCGCTCCTCGGAGCGGGGTTCGGCCGGATAGCTCAGTTGGCAGAGCGCGCGCCTGAAAAGCGCGAGGTCACCGGATCGACGCCGGTTCCGGCCACCATGTCCCGCCCACGGGGCGGTCGCTCCTAGGGCACGCCGAGGCCGAGCACCGCAGGGAGTTCGGCGTGGTCGGCGATGACGTGATCGGCCTCCACCGGGGGGCCGTCCGGCGGTGGCGGGTCGTCGAACACGCCGCTGTAGCGCACGGCGAGGATCCCGAGCGCCTGCGCGCCCGCCACGTCCGTTCGGCGCAGGTCGCCCACGTGGGCCGTGGCGCGGGGGTCGTC
>JACPNX010000002.1:160983-197781 GCA_016185275.1 Actinomycetota bacterium
TCCACCCCGAGGCCGCCGAGCGCGTGGTGGAAGATCCGCGCGTCGGGCTTGAACACCCCGACCTAGTCCGAGAAGGACCAGTGGTGGAACCAGCGCAGGAGGCCGTGCCCGTCCAGGTAGCGACGCAGTGTGCGTGAGGGGGTGAAGCCGACGTCGCAGATGATGCCGATGCGCAGGCCGGCGTCGTGCAGGCGCCCGAGGACCTCGGCGACGTTGTCGGTGGGTCGGGGATCCCGGTGCCGAGGAGGGTCGACGAGAACCTCGACGAGCGCCTCGACCACGCCGGCGGGGGGAACGAGCCCGAGCTCACCGAGCACGTGCCCGACGGCGTCGCGCGCGCCGTACACGAGGTTGGCTTCCCAGTGGCGGCCGAACACCTCCCAGGTCGACGCGAAGGCGGCATGGAGGCGTTCGCGCTCCACCGCGAGACCCTCGCCCTCGAAGACCCCGAGCCATGCGTCGATCCGGCGCGCTTGCTGGCCGTGGTCCTCCCTGATGAGGGTGTTCCAGAAGTCGAAGGTGACCGCCTGCAACGGCGGTCGTTCCCCGGTATCCACCGGTGCCCCGCCCGTCACGAGCGCGGCGGGCGGGTCACGCCGTCGGCCACCGCGGCGCCAGCCACCGCGGCTGCCACCAGCTCGACGACGCGATGGTCGAACACGGACGGGACGATCCTGTCCGCCGCCAGCTCGTCGGCGGCGACCGCCGAGGCGATCGCGGTGGCGGCCGCGACCTTCATGCCCTCGGTGATCGTGGTGGCTCCGGCATCCAGCGCACCGCGGAAGATGCCCGGGAAGGCGAGGACGTTGTTGATCTGGTTCGGGTAGTCGCTGCGCCCGGTGGCCATCACGGCGACGATGCCCTCGACCTCCTCCGGCCGGATCTCGGGGTCGGGGTTGGCCATGGCGAACACGATCGGGTCGATGGCCATCTTGCGCAGGTCGTCGGCGGTGACGAGGTCCGGCGCGCTCACGCCGATGAAGACGTCGGCACCCGGCAGCACGTCGGCCAACGAACCCGACAACTGGTGGGGGTTCGTGATCGCCGCGAACTCGCGCTTCGCGTCGTTCAGGTCGGTGCGCTCCACCGTGACCGCGCCCCGGCTGTCGCAGGCGACGACGTCGGTGACGCCGGCCGCCATGAGGATCTTCGCGATGGCCACACCCGCGGCGCCGGCTCCCGACAGGACCACGCGCAGGTCGGCCAGGCGCTTGCCCACGATGCGCAGCGCGTTCTCCAGCGCGGCCAGCGTGACCACGGCGGTGCCGTGCTGGTCGTCGTGGAAGACGGGGATGTCGAGGCAGGAGCGCAGGCGCCGCTCGATCTCGAAGCAGGCCGGCGCGGCGATGTCCTCGAGGTTGATGCCGCCGAACACCGGAGCGATGCGCTCCACCGTCTCGACGATCGCCTGCGCCTTGGCCGCCGGCGTTCCCTCCTTCGACGTGTCGATGCAGACCGGGAACGCGTCCACGCCGGCGAAGTTCTTGAACAGAAGCGCCTTGCCCTCCATCACCGGGAGCGCGGCCGCGGGGCCGATGTCGCCGAGACCGAGGACCGCCGTCCCGTCGGTGACGATGGCGACGGTGTTGCGCTTGATGGTGAGGTCGTGGACGAGCGCAGGGTCGGTGGCGATCGCCGTGCACACCCGGGCCACACCAGGCGTGTAGGCCATCGACAGGTCGTCGCGGTCGACGACGGGCATCCGGGCGAGGACTTCGATCTTGCCGCCGCGGTGCATCTCGAAGGTGCGGTCGGCCCACTGCAGGACCTCGACACCCTCGAGGCCGGCCACCGCCTCCCGGACGCGCTCGATGTGGGATGCATCCGTGCAGTTGACGAGCACGTCCTCGTCGAGCACCGGCCCCTTCGCCTCGAAGCCCTCGAGAGCGACGATGTTCCCGCCGGCATCCCCGATGGCGAGCGCCAGCCGGCCCAGCGAACCGGGTCGGTTCGCCAACCGGACGCGGAGTCGGACGGAGTAGGCAGCCGTCGGCGTGGCCATCTCCAGAAGGTACCGGGTCAGGCGTCGGCGCCGTTCAGGCGCCAGCCCGGGTCAGGAGTCGGCGCCAGCCCGGTTCACGGGTCAGCCCGGTTCGTGCGACATCTCCTCGAGGCAACGCCGGATCTCCGATGCCCGGAAGCGGCGGTGTCCTCCGAGTGTGCGGATGGCCGTGAGCTTTCCGGCGCGCGCCCAGCGGGTGACGGTCTTGGGGTTGACGCGGAACAGCGCGGCAACCTCCGAAGGCGTCAGCAGCGCCTCCGGTGCCTCGAACGGCTGGTCGTCGGCGATCATGCCGGGATACCCCCTCCCCGTGGGCCCCCGCCCGCGGTGTCGAGTGTCCGTCACAACCGGTGCGGGGTGCGCCCGGAGTGTCGAACACGCACATGGATACCATCTTCGGCGGTTGGCGTCGATCCCGCCCACGCGCCGGTGACCCGAGGCCCCAGCCCGTCCACGGGCCGACGGGTACCCTGCGACCGATGCCTGACGACAACGACGTCGGAGGGCGGACCGCAACCGCGCCCGCCACGGGGGACGTGTTCGGCCACGCCGGAACCGAGGGCTTCGAGCAGGTCGTCTTCTGCTCGCACCCGCCCAGCGGTCTGCGGGCGATCATCGCCATCCACTCGACGGCCCTGGGGCCGGCCTTGGGAGGGACCCGGTTCCACCCCTACCGCTCCGAAGCGGAGGCCGTCACCGACGTGTGCCGCCTCGCCAGGGGGATGACCTACAAGCACGCCGTGTCCGGTCTCGACTGCGGTGGCGGCAAGGCCGTGATCCTGGGCGATCCCGCGACGCTGCGGTCGGAGGCGCTGGTGCGGGCCTACGGCCGCTTCGTCGACGGCCTGGCCGGGCGGTACCTGACCGCCGAGGACGTGGGCACCACGCAGGCCGACATGGACCTCATCCGCCGGGAGACGCCGCACGTGACCGGCGTCAGCGAATCGCTCGGCGGGTCGGGCGACCCGTCGCCCGCAACCGCATGGGGACTGCTCCACGCGATGCGCACGGTGGCCGAGCAGGTGTGGGGATCGGCCTCGCTGGAGGGGCGCCACGTCGTCGTCTCGGGCGTCGGCAAGGTGGGCCGGGTCCTGTGCGACCACCTCGCCGAGGCCGGCGCCAGGCTGACCGTGGCCGACGTGGTCCCCGCCGCGGCCAAGGCCGCCGCGGCCGCAGTGGGCGCGCAGATCGTGGAGCCCGACGAGGCCGCCCAGGTCGAGTGCGACATCTTCGCTCCGTGCGCTCTGGGCGCGGTGCTCAGCGAGCGCACGGTGCCGAAGCTACGCTGCGCCGCGGTGTGCGGATCGGCCAACAACCAGCTCGCAACCCCGGCAGATGGTCGCCGGCTGGCGGAGATGGGTGTGCTGTACGCACCGGACTACGTGGTGAACGCCGGCGGTGTGATCAACATCGCCGAGGAGCGGTCGGGCACGGGCTACGACCACGACCGGGCGTGGGCCCGCATCGCGGCGATCGCCGGCAACCTCCGGCGAGTCCTCGACGTTGCGGCTCGCGACGGCATACCGCCCGCCGATGCCGCCGACCGCGTGGCCGAAGAGCGCATCGCGTCCATGGCGTCCGTGCGCCGGATCCGCACGTCGAACCGGGAGACGGGCCACTAGCGCAGGCGCCCGCCTCTCCCACACCGCCCGGCTCGACCCGGGACCAGACGATCGCTTCGCCGATCCACAAGGGGGAACCGCCAATGGCCCGCACGTTGCACGCGCCGACCGTCGAGGATCTGTCGACGCTGCACCTGCACGACCGCCACAGCGCGCTCGGCCTCAGCGCCGACGACCTCGTCGGCATGTACCGGAGCATCCTCCAGTCCCGGCTTCTCGACCAGAAGATCTGGGGCCTCAACCGCATGGGCAAGGCCCCCTTCGTCGTGTCGGCCCAGGGTCACGAGGGTGCCCAGGTGGGATCGGCCTGGGCGCTGCGCGCCGGCCACGACTTCGTGCTGCCCTACTACCGCGACACCGGCGTGCTGCTCACGCTGGGCATGACCGTCGAGGAGATCCTCCTCGCCGTGTTCGCGAGAGCGGCGGATCCGAGCTCGGGCGGCAGGCAGATGCCGAACCACTGGGGCAGCCCGGATCTGCGGGTCATCAGCGGGTCGTCGCCCATCGCCACACAGCTTCCCCATGCCGCCGGGCTGGCCTACGCGGCCAAGCAGCGCGGCGAGGACACGGTCGTAGCGGCCTACTTCGGCGAGGGGGCGACGTCGAAGGGGGACTTCCACGAGGCCCTCAACTTCGCCGGCATCCACCAGCTCCCGTGCGTGTTCGTGTGCGAGAACAACGGCTACGCCATCTCGGTACCCATGACCCAGGAGTCCGCCGTGGACGACGTGGCCGACCGCGCCCACGGCTACGGCTTCGGAGGCGTCATCGTCGACGGCAACGATCCGCTCGACGTCTACGCCGCGATGCACGCGGCGGTGCGCCGAGCCCGCGCCGGTGAGGGACCGACGCTGGTCGAGTGCAAGACGTACCGGTTCCTGGCCCACACCTCGGACGACGACGACCGCACCTACCGGACGCCCGAGGAGGTGGAGGCTTGGCGCAAGAAGGACCCGCTGCGCCAGATCAAGCAGTACCTCATCGAGCAGCGTCTGCTGCCCGAGGCGGACGAGGACCGGATCACGGCCGAGCTCCGAGCGGAGGTCGACGAGGCCGCCAAGCGGGCCGAGCTGGCGCCGTTCCCCGAGCCGGGGGCGGCCTACACCAAGGTGTTCGCCCGCCCCGTGCGGCCGATGCGCAACGTGCCCGACGGCGCCGGCGACCCCGCGGTCGACCAGACCAGCGCCGTCGACGGAGGCGCGGCGACCGGCCCGTGCACCGAGCGGACGGTGATCGACACGGTCCGCCAGACCCAGCACGACCTGCTGGCGGACGACCCGCGCGTCCTGGTCCTCGGCGAGGACGTGGGACCGCGAGGAGGAGTGTTCCGGGCCACCGACGGCCTCGCCGCCGAGTTCGGGTCGGCGCGGGTCCTGGACACCCCCCTGGCCGAGTCCTCCATCATCGGCATCGGCATCGGCTTGGCGCTCGCGGGGCTGCGTCCCATCGCCGAGATCCAGTTCGCCGACTTCATCCACTCCGGGTTCGACCAGCTCGTGAGCGAAGCGGCCCGGATGCACTACCGCTCCAACGGCGCCTTCGAGGTGCCGCTCGTCGTGCGGGCACCGTGGGGCGGCGGCGTGCACGGCGCGCTGTACCACTCGCAGTCCATCGAAGCCACCTACGCCCACATCCCCGGGCTCAAGGTGGTGGCGCCATCCACGCCCGCGGACGTGGCCGGGCTGCTGCGCCAGGCGGTCGACGACCCCGACCCGGTCCTGTTCCTCGAGCACAAGAAGACCTACCGGCTGATCAAGGGACCGGTGCCCGACGCCCCCGGCTGGCGGGTGCCCATCGGCGTGGCCGCCGTCGCCCGGCCGGGCACCGATGCCACCGTGGTCACCTACGGGCTCCACCGGCACCACGCCGTCGAGGCCGCCGACCGGCTCGCCGACGAAGGGGTGGCCGAGGTCGAGGTCGTGGACCTCCGCACGATCTCGCCTCTCGACGTCGACACCGTCCTGGCCTCGGTCGCTCGGACCGGGCGGTGCCTGGTCGTCCACGAGGACAACCGGTCCTTCGGCGTCGGCGCCGAGGTGGCGGCGACGGTGGCCGAGGAGGCCTTCTGCGACCTCGACGCCCCCGTGCGCCGGCTGTGCACCCCCGACGTGCCCGGCTTCCCGTTCGCCCCGCCGCTGGAGGAGGAGCTCTCGATCGGCGCGGCGGAGATCGCCGCCGCCCTGCGAGACCTGCTGGCGTACTAGACGCCCGCCCGCGGCCGGGCCCCGGCGGAGGTGAGCGCGGGCGCCGGGCCGGGGATGATGACGCCATGGACCCGACTTCGCCGCCCGATGCCCGTCTCAGGTACCAGGACCGCATGCTCGAGCTGTACGAGGGTGATCAGCGCACGCTCGGTCGGTCGCGAGGCTGCGACATCCAGATCGGCGGCGGTGACGGCGAACCCGAGGATCTTGGCGTGTCGCGCTCCGCGGCGACCGCGTTCGTGCGCGACGGCCGTGTCTGGGTGCGCAACGACTCTTCGAGCCAGCCCGTCTACCTCGTCCCCGAGGTCGGCCCGACCCGGGTGCTCGAGCACAAGGACGAGATCGCGTCGCTGCCGGGCCGGCGCATGACCGTCCAGCTCCGTGGGCGGGTGCGCACCCACGAGGTCCAGCTCGAGGCCGAAGGCGCGGCCCGGCCGGAGGGCCCCTCCCCCGACCCCGACGGCCCGGCGACCCAGTACCTGCTGGACTTCACCCCGGCCGAGCGCCGCATCCTCGCCGCCCTGTGCGAGCCGCTCCTCGTCCAGCGCGGCGACAAGGCCAAGCCCGCCTCCTACGCCAAAGCCGCCGAGCGGCTCTACCTGTCCCGCAGCCGGGTCGAGAACTGCGTGGCCGACCTCGTGAAGAAGTTCGCGTCGGCGGGCATCCCCGGCCTCGAAGGACCCGAGGCCAAGGACAACCTCTGCCGCTACAGCGTGCGCACCGGTTCGATCGGCGCCAAGGACCTCGACCTCATACCGTAGCGACGCAGGCCGCGGGCCGCTGCCGGGTCAACGGAGCACGGTGGCGATGCCCGCCGCGACACCGACGGCGGTGACCATGGACCCCGCCATCCAGATCGTCTGCTGGCGCAGCCGCTCGCCGATCCGCGCCTCCAAGGAGGCCAGCTCCCCGCGCAACCCCGCGATGTCCGACCCCAACTCCCCGCGCAACCCCGCGACCTCCGACGCCAACTCCCCGCGCAACCCCGCGACCTCCGACGCCAACTCCCCGCGCAACCCCGCGACCTGCGACGCCAACTCCCCGCGCAACGCCGCGATGTCCGCCCCCAGCTCCCCGCGCAGCGCCGTGATGTCCGCCCCCACGTCGGACCGCAGGCTCGCCAGCTCGGCCCGGACGGTGGCGATCTCGGCGCGGACGAATTCCTTGGTGACCGGTTCGTCGAGATCGCGGGCGGGGAACTGGGAGAGCAAGGCCTCGGCCTCCTCCTCCCCGAGCATCGGGGACAACGTCCGGTACAGCGAGCTGCGGTGCTTCTGGCTGAGTACCACGGTGGCTCCTCGGTCTTCGGGCTGGTTCGACCGGGGAAGTCGGCGGGAGCCTACCCGCTCAGGCGTCCCGCTCGTAGGGGAAGCCCAGGTCCGGAGCGGTCACAAGCGCCTGAAAGGGCAGCCCGCGCTCGGCCGCCATGGCCGCGCCAGTGCCGCCCCGGTCGACGACAGGGCACAGCAGGACGACCTCAGCTCCAGCGCGCTGCACCTCCTCTGCCGCGTCGAGCATGGATACGCCTCGGGTCACCGCGTCCTCGGTGATGACCACCCGGTCGCCGGGGTCGAGCGCGCCGGCGAGCCGCCCGCCCATCCCGTGGCCCTTGGCCTCCTTGCGCACGGTGAAGATCTTCAGCGGTCGGCCCCGCTCGGCGGCGATGGCGGCCGAGCAGTACGCCGCCGCGTCCGCGCCGACGGTGAGCCCGCCGAGGGCCGTGGTGTCCGCCGGGATGGTGGCGAGGAGCGCGTCGGCCACGAGCACCATGCCCGCTGGGCGGCACGTCGTCTGCTTCGCGTCGAGGAACCAGTCCGAGCGCTTGCCCGACTTGAGGGTGAACTCGCCGCGTCGCACCGCGTTGGCCAGCAGGTGGTCGCGAAGGGCGGGAAAGCGGCAGTCGGCCATCGAGGAGCGATCCTAGGAGCGTGGGAAGCCGGCGGGTGGAGGGGCGACCGGTGCGCGTCGGGAGCCAGGAGCGATGCCACGACGCCCGCCTCTCCGGGAGCCAGGAGCGATGCACGACGCCCGGCTCGCCGCCGGCATGGTCCCGTTCCCCGTTGACTGATCGCGAACGCCGGGACGGACCACCGGCTCGGGGCGCCGATCCGCACTTCGCCGCACGGCGGTCCCCGCCGACCACGGATGGCGGACCGGCACGAGCCCCGTACGGTCGCTCTCGTCCGGGCCGGCGCCGGCATAGGGTCGGTCCGCCAGCCGGCCCCGCCACCGGTGCGGGCACGACGGTACCGGGTAGGCCACCGGGGCCCGGGAGGGCCCCCACCTCACGAACCAAGGAGAACACGATGGCAGTGAAGGATCCCGTCTGTGGCATGACCCTGGAAGAAGCCGACGCCGCCGCCACCGTCGATCAGGACGGCACCACCTACTACTTCTGCAGCGAGGACTGCGCGGAGGAGTTCCGCAACGACCCCGCCTCCTACACCTAGAGGCGTGGTCGCCCTCGCCGCCTTCGGCGCCGCCTTCACGCTCCTGGTGGCTACCGCGGCGTTGGTGCTCCTGGGACGGTGGTTGGCCGGCCCACCGGGCTGGGCCGCCACCGCTCCTGAGCGGGTCCCCTTCGCCGGCGGCCTCCCGCCCGACGTGCACGCGTGGAACCGGTTCCACGCGCGGTACTACGTGATGGCGTTGCTGTTCCTCACCTTCGACATGGAGATGGTGTACATGTTCCCGTGGGCGGTGGTGTTCCGACAGGAGGGGGCCGTCGCCATCGGCGAGATCTTCGTGTTCATCTCGATCCTGGCCCTCGGCATCCTCTACGCCTGGCGCGAGCGGTCGCTCGGGTGGTCGTGAGCCGGGGCCGGCCGGGGGGCCCGCTGGCCCGCCTCGCCGCGGGAGCAGAGGTGCCGGTGTTCGTGGCGAGAGGCCTGGGCGCCGGCGACACCGAAGCCCGTCTCCTGGGCACATCGGCGGTCAGGGTCGTTGCCAGCCCCCGGCAGGCCACGGTGCTCGTGGTGGCCGGCCACGTCCCGCCGGGCATGGCCGAGCCCCTCGCTCGCGTGCACGACCAGATCCCCCCGCCGCGGGTCACCGTCTGGCGCACCGGTGCGGGGGCGGGAGCGCTCGACGCCATCCGGGCCGCCTGGCCGCAGGCGACGGTCGTCGGGCCCGGCGACGACGTGGCGGCAACCGTGGTGCACGCGTACCGGGAGGTGCTCCTCGGGCGGCGCCCGACCGAGCAACCCCGACTGGCGGACGTGGAGCCCGCGGAGTGGCGCGGCGTGGGACCCTACGGGCAGGGCGGCAGCGGCATGACCGGCGGCGTGCCGTACGGGCGCCCGATGGCCGGCCGGGCGGACGACCTCCGCGACGGGCTGTCGCTCGACGTGGTCCGAGTGCGCATGGGCCCGTTCCTTCCGGCGTTTCCGACCGGCCTCGTCCTTGCCGTCACCTTCGCCGGGGACGTGGTCCACGCCGTGGAGGTCGACGACCTCCTCACGCCGGGCGATGGAGGACTCGGTGCGCCGCTTCCCGACGATGCCGCCGACTCCCGGGGTGATCCCGCGGCGCGGCCGGTGCGGATCGACGGGCTGGAGCGGGCTCGTTGCCGCCACCACCTCCGGTGGCTCGCCCGGCTGCTGCGGCTCTACGGGCTCGAGGCGCTGGGCCGGCGGGTGGCGCTGATGGCGGCCGCGCCGGTCCCGGAGGACATCGCCCACCTCCGCAACCTGCATCGCCGGTTGGAGCGCGCGTGGGTGCTCGGCCGGGTGACCGCGGGCGTGGGCGTCGTGACGGGTGACGCGGCCGCCCAGTGGGGCGGCGTGACGGCCCGCGCCGCCGGGCTGGCCGTCGACGCCCGCAGCGGCTCGCCGGCGTACCAGGCGCTCGGGTTCGCGCCCGTCACGCACGAGGCCGGCGACGGGCGCGACCGCTGGCGCCAGCGCCTCGCGGAGGCGACCCAGGCCTTGGAGCTCGCCGGGCGCGCCGGCGATGCGACCGTCGACGACGACCACATCGAGCCCGCCGGCCAGCCGGCGCCCGCAGATCTCGCAGGCGCGCTCGGCACCGCCCTGACCGGCCAGGAGTGGGGCGACGCCCTCGCCACCGTCGCGAGCATCGACCCGGTCGTGCACCCGGGCGCCGGCGCCGACCGACCGGCCCGGGCCGAGGCGGCCGCGTGAGCGTGACGCCCGCGTGGGCCGCCGTGGCCGGCGTCGCCGGGGCGGTCGGCGCCGGCGTGTACATCGCGGCCGTCGCGGACCGCGCGGTCGGCGCGACGGTCGCCGGTGAGCGCGGACGGGCCGGGCGGGCGCTGGGCGGGCCGTTCCGGGCGGCCGCGCTGTGGCTCGTGCAGGGACGGGCCACCACCGAGCGGCCGGACGCGCGAGCCTGGGCGCTGGCCCCTGCCCTCTATCTGGGGCTCGCCGCGGTGGCCGTGTCCGTCGTCCCGCTGACGAGGAACGTGACCGCGGTCGACGTCGACGCGGGTCTCGTCCTGTTCGGCGCGGCGCAGGCCCTCGCCGTGATCCCGGTGTTCCCGAACGGCTGGTCGTCCAACTCGATGCTCCCGCTGATCGGGGCCTTCCGCTTCATCGCCGAGGCGCTGTCCTACGAGATGCCGAATCTCCTGGCGCTGCTGTCGGTCAGCGTCCCGGCGTCGTCGCTCGCGCTGGGCGACATCGTCACCTCACAGCACCACCTCTGGAACGTGGTGCGCATCCCGCTGGGCCTCCCGCTGTTCCTGTTCGCCGGTGCCGGCCTGGCGTTCTGGGGGCCGGTAGACCTGCCCGACGGCGCCGACCTCGGAGGGGGCACGCAGGCCGAAACCTCCGGCGCGCACCTGCTGGCGTGGACCACCGGTCGCCTCGCGATGCTCTTCGCCATCTCTGCCATGGGCGCGGCCGCGTTCCTCGGCGGCTGGCTCGGCCCGGTGCTGCCGGGCGCGGCATGGATGATCGTCAAGACCGTCGCCCTGCTGGTCGTGCTCGTGTCGAGTCGCCACCTCGTCGCCCGCGTCCGGCCGGAGCGCTACGTCGTGATCTCGTGGGCGGTGCTGATCCCGCTGGCCCTGGTCAACGTCATCGTCGCGGCGGCGGTGTCGCTGTGACCAGCTCCCCGCTCCTCGTCGACATCGCCTTCTGGTTCTTCGGGGTGATGAGCGTGGTCACCGGCTGGCTGGTGTTCCGCACCGATTCGATGGTGCGGGCGTCGTTCTTCCTGCTGGCGTCGTTCCTCAACGTGGGTGTCCTGCTGCTCCTGATGCGCAGCGAGTACCTGTCGCTCATCCTCATCCTGATGATGGCGGGCGAGATGGCGATCATGGCCATCTTCATGCTCATGTTCATGATGAACCCGGCTGGGCTGAACCCCATGAACATGGTGCACCAGCACCGGGCCGCGGTCGCCGGCGGGATCGCCGCCTTCGTCGCCCTCGCTGGCATCGGGCTGGTGGCCCGCTTCCCCGACCGGCCAGCGCGCCCGCAACCCGTCACCGAGGCCCTCGGCAAGGAGCTGCTGGGCGACTCGATGCTGGTGTTCGAGTCGGCCGGCACCGCGCTCCTGGCGACGATGGTGGCCGCCATCGCGCTGGCCAGCTCCCGAGGCCGGTACGGCTCCGCCTACGAGGGGTCGGACGCGCCGCCGCTCGACCCTGACACCAGGACCGCCGACGCGCCGGCCGAGCCCGAGCCCGACGAGCACGAGGGCCACGCCGGCATGGAAGGCATGGCCGGCATGGACCACGGCGGGGACGGCGGCGGGGACGGCGGCGAAGGCATGGCCGGCATGGACCACAGCGGCATGGACCACCGCGGCATGGACCACGGGCGCGGCTCGTGAGCCTCCAGGGCGCGCTGGTGATCTCGGCTGCGCTGTTCGGCGTGGGCCTCTACGGCGTGCTGTCGCAGCAGTCGTTCGTGATGATCATGATGGGCCTCGAGCTGATGGTGAACGGTTCGCTGGTGGCCACCGCCGGGCTGTGGCTGTGGGCGGCGGGTGGCAGCCCCAAGGGTCAGGTTCTCGCCATCGTGATCATGACGGCGATGGCGATCGAGGCGGCCATGGGCTTCGCGCTGGTCACGACGATCTTCCGCAGCCGCAAGGCCGACATCACCGAGAAGCTTCGGCGGCTGAAGCTGTGAGCCCGCGGTGATCTGGTTCGTCCCTCTGCTGCCCGCGCTCGTGGGCGGGGCCATCTGGGCGAGCGGGGGCCGTGCAACGCGGCGGACCCTGGCCGCGGCCGGGGTCGCCGGCGTGGCCGGGTCGCTCGTCCTGGCCATCGTCGCCGTCGCCGGCCGGCGGACCGGTGCGTTCGGCTGGGGGGCGGGCCTCGAGCTGACCGTGGCCGCCGAGGGCCTCTCACGGGTGATGGCCGTGCTGGTCCCGGTCATCGCCGCTCCCGTCGTCGCCTACGCCGCCTTCCACGAGGCCGAGCACGGCCTTGCCCGCCTCACCGGCCTGCTCACCGCCTTCGTCGGCGCCATGGAGCTGCTCGTGCTGGCCGACGACCTGCTCACCCTGCTCATCGGTTGGGAGCTGGTGGGCCTGCTGTCGTGGGCGCTGATCGGCTTCGAGTGGCGCGAGGTCCGCACCGTGGAGTCCGCCGGGCAGGCGTTCGTCCCCACCCGGTTCGGCGACCTCGGCCTCTTCCTCGCCGCCGGCGCCGCGTTCGCGGGCACGGGCTCCCTCCGCTTCGACGCGCTCGGACGGGCCGGCTCCACGAACCTCGCGGTGGTCGCGGCCGGGATCCTGCTCGCCGCCGCGGCCAAGTCGGGCCAGCTTCCCTTCTCGCCGTGGCTGTTCTCGGCCATGGCGGGGCCGACCCCCGTGTCGGCCCTGCTCCACTCGGCGACGATGATCGCCGCCGGCGCGTACGCGCTGGCCCGGCTCGAGCCGATGCTGAGCCCCGTGCCGTGGTTCGGCGGCACCGTGCTCGGCATCGGCCTCGCCACCGCGCTGGCCGGGGGGGTGGTGGCGCTCGTCCAGGACCACGGCAAGCGCGTGCTGGCCGCGTCCACATCGGCCCAGTACGGCCTCATGTTCGTGGCCGTGGGGGCCGGGTTCCCCGGGGCGGCGGGCGCGCACCTGGTCACGCAGGCCTTCTTCAAGGCGCTGCTGTTCCTCGCCGTCGGGGTCGCCATGCAGGCGGTCGGCACGGGCGACATCCACCGGATGCACCTCGGCCGGGCCCTGCCCGCCGTGGCCGGCGCGGCGCTCGTCGGATCGCTGGCGCTGGCGGCGGTCCCGCCCCTCGGGGCGGCGTGGTCCAAGGAGGCCATCGTGGCCGCCGCCGCCGAGGACCGCCTCGTGCTGGCGCTGGCGGTCGCCGTCGCCGGCCTGCTGAGCGCGGCCTACGCCACCCGCCTCCAGCTCCTGGCCTTCGGGCGCGACGGGGCGAGCGATCCCCCGTCCCCCGCGCCGACGCGCGTGGAGGTCGCAGCGGTGGCTGCGCTCGCCGCCGGCACCGTGGCGCTGAGCGTGCTGTGGATCCCCGGCGGTGCGGATCGGGTGGCCCGAATCACCGGTGGCCGTGTTCCCGAGGAGTCGCTCGGCCTGGCTGCGACCGGCATCGTCGCCGTCGTCGCGGGGGCTCTCCTGGGGCGGGCGCTGGCGCGGCGCGACGTGGCCGTGCCCGCCGTGTGGGCGGACTGGCTCGGCATCCCGGTCGCCACCAAGCGCCTCGTGGTGGACCCGGCCCTGGCCGGCGCCCGGGCGCTGGCCGCCTTCGACGGGCGCGTCGTCGACGCCGGCGTGCGGGGCGCCGGCCGGATCGGCGACTGGCTGGGGCGCGCGCTCGCCCGGCGGGACCGGCTCACCGTCGACGCCCTCGTCGAGGCCATCGGCCGCGGCGCCTTCGGTCTCGCCGGCCGGTCCGGGCGCGCCGACGACCGCGTCGTCGACCGGAGCTTCGACCGGTTGGCTGTCGGCGTGGGCGCGGCCGGGCGCCTGGCCCGGCGCGCCCAGACCGGCATGGCCCACCACTACCTGCTCGTCATCGCCGCCGGCGTCGTCGGCGTCGCCCTGCTCGCCGCCGCCTGGAGGTAGCTCGTGCTCACCGCCGTCATCTTCGTCCCCCTCGCCGGCGCCGTGGCCGTGCTGGCGCTGCGCGGGCTGGAGGGCCGACGCCTGCGCGCCGTCGCCACCGCCATCTCCGCCGTGCCTCTGGTGCTCCTCGTGGTGGCGTGGGCGCGCTTCGATCTGGGCCGCGGCGGGTTCCAGCTGGTGGAGTCGGCGCGCTGGATCCCCTCCATCGGCGTCGGGTACAAGGTCGGCCTCGACGGGCTGTCGCTGCCGCTGGCTGCCCTCACGGCGCTGCTGTTCCCGGTCTCGATCGCCTACCCGGTCGACGACAAGGGCCGCCTGCGCGAGTACCTCGCCTGGTTCCTGTTCCTCGAGGCCGTCTCCCTGGGCGTGTTCCTGGCGCTCGACCTGTTCCTGTTCTACGTCTTCTTCGACCTGAGCCTGGTCGGCATGTACTTCCTCATCGGTCAATGGGGTCACGGCGAGGCGCGCCGCTCGGCGCTCAAGTTCTTCATCTACACGCTGACCGGCACGCTGCTGATCCTGCTCGGCATCTTCGGGCTGTACCTCGCCATGTCGCCCCGCACCTTCGACATGGCCGAGATCATCCGCCAGCAACCACTGGCGGGGAACGCGCTGCGCGGCGGCCTCGTGTTCCTCGCCTTCGCCATCGGGTTCGGCATCAAGACGCCGGTGGTGCCGTTCCACACCTGGCTGCCCGCGGCCCACGTCGACGCGCCCGGGCCGGCGTCGACCATCCTCGCCGGCGTCCTGCTGAAGATGGGCACGTACGCGTTCGTGCGCATCGTGCTGTCGATGGTGCCCGAGGCCTTCGACCGCTACGCCATCTGGGTCGGGATCGTCGCGGTCGTGAGCATCGTCTACGGCGCCTTCGTGTCCCTCGGCCAGACGAACCTCAAACGGCGCATCGCCTACACCAGCGTCAACCACATGGGCTACGTGATCCTCGGCATCGCCGCGGCGGCCGCCGTCGGCCGGGGCAGCCCGTCAGCCCGCCAGCTCGCGCTCACCGGAGCGACGGTCGAGATGGTGGCGCACGGGCTCATCACCGGGGCGCTGTTCCTGCTGGCCGGGTCGGTGTGGAACCGGGGCGAGGAGTACGACCTCGAGGCCTACGGCGGGCTGACATCGCGCGCCCCGGCCATGGCCGGCACGACGATCCTGTTCGCCTTCGCCAGCCTCGGTCTGCCCGGCCTCGCCGGTTTCGTGGCCGAGTTCCAGGTCTTCGTGGGCACGTTCGACGTGTTCCCGTGGCTGGCCGGCATCGGCCTCCTCGGCATCCTCATCACCGCCGCCCTCTTCCTGCAGATGCTCCAGAAGCTGTTCTTCGGTGAGCTGCCCGAGCGTTGGCTGACGTGGCCGGACCTCAGCCGCGTCGAGCTGGTCGGGCTGGTCCCGCTGGCCGCCCTGGTGGTGGTGATCGGCGTGGCGCCGGCCTGGCTGCTCGACGTGATCGACAGCGCCTCGAAGGGGATCCTGGCGGCAACCCGGGCCGCGCTCGGTCGATGAAGCAGATGAGCCTCCCCCTGGGGGAGGTGCTGCCGGAGCTGGTCCTCGTCGTGGGCACGGTGCTGACCCTGATGTGGGCCCTGTTCGCGCCGCGCCGGCGCCAGGCCGCCACGGCGCTGGTCGCCCTGGCGGTCCTCGGGGCCGCGGCGGTCGCCACCGCCGTGCTGCTCGTGGACCCGCCGGGATCCACGTTCTTCGGCACCTACGCCGCCGACCCGACGGCGCTCTGGGCCAAGCTCATCATCATCGTCGGCACCGCGGCCGCCGTCGGCCTGTCGGTGGAGTGGTTCGCGTCGGACCCGCGCCACGGCGACCTCTACGTGCTGGTGCTCTTCACGGCTCTGGGCAGCGCGCTCATGGCCGGTGCCACCGATCTGATGGAGCTGACCATCGGCATCCTGCTGTCGTCGGCTGCGAGCTTCGCCCTCGCCGCGTTCCACCGGCGCTCACCCGCCTCGGGCGAAGCGGGAATCAAGTACTTCCTCGTCGGTGGGCTGGCCAACGCCGGCCTGCTCTACGGCAGCGCGCTTCTCTTCGGGTTGGCGGGCACGACGGTCTACGCCGGCTTCCGTGCCGGCCTGGCCGGAGCCGACGCGGCTGCGCTGGCCGCGGCGTTCGCCCTCGTCGCGGTCGGGTTGGCGTTCAAGCTCGGCGCCGTGCCGGTGCACCAATGGGTGCCCGACGTGGCCCACGGGTCACCCGCACCGATGGCCGCGCTCATCACCGCCATCCCCAAGGTCGGCTCCCTCATCGCCATCGCCCGCCTCGCCGCCGCCATCGGCGACAGCCCGGTGGGATGGCGGCCGATCGTGGCCGTGCTCAGCGCCGCCACCATGACCATCGGGAACCTGGCCGCCCTCTGGCAGGACGACGTGCGCCGGCTGCTCGGCTGGTCGGCCGTCTCGATGACCGGCTACGGGCTCATGGGTGTCGTGGCCGTCGGCCGCAGCGACATTGCCGTGCCGTCCATCCTCTACTTCCTGCTGGCCTACGTCGTCGGGAACCTGGCCGCCTTCGGCGTGGTGGTGGAGCTGCGGGGCCGCTCCGACATCGCCTCCTACTCGGGCCTCGCCCGCAGCCGGCCGCTGCTGTTCGCGGTGCTGGTCGTCGCGTTCTTGTCGTTCGTCGGCATCCCGCCGCTGGGCGGGTTCGTGGCCAAGCTCGAGCTGTTCCTCGCCACCATCGACGCCGGCTACGCGTGGCTGGCGGTGCTCGCCGTGGCCAACACCGTCGTGTCGCTCTTCTACTACCTGCGCGTCCTGGGCCCGGGCTACTTCGAGGCACCGGCCCCGACGCCCCTGCCGGTGCTCGGCCGCTGGTCGGCTGTGGCCACGGTGACCTGCGCGGCGGCACTGATCGCGATGGGACTCGTCGCCCAGCCGCTGCTCCGGGCGTTCCAGGACGGCGGGCTGTTGCCCCGCTGAACGGGCGGCGGAGCCCGGCCCGGCCCCGCCGCCGAGCGACGCCGAGCCGGCCGCCGAGCGACGCCGAGCGACGCCGAGCGCGGCGCTGACCGCCGAGCCCGTGTGCCACACTCGACGGCCCATGGCCCGCGTCGTCGCCGTCGCCAACCAGAAGGGCGGGGTGGCGAAGACCACCACCGTCCACGCGCTGGCCCGGGCGTTCATGGACCTCGGGCGCCGGGTGCTGGTGGTCGACCTCGACCCGCAGGCGTCCCTCACCTTCGCCCTCGGCCTCGACCCCGACGGCCTGGAGCGCTCGCTGCACGACGTCGTGGTGCGCCGGGCCAAGGCCAAGGACGTCCTCGTCGAGGTGGATGGTCTGGACCTGCTCCCCGCCACGATCGACCTGGCCGGCGCCGAGCTGCACCTGCTCACCAAGACCGGGCGGGAGTACGTCGTGCGCCGCGCGCTCGAGCCGCTGCACGACGCCTACGACCTCGTGCTCATCGACTGCCCGCCCTCCCTCGGCATCCTCACCATCAACGGCCTCACCGCGGCCGGCGAGGTGCTGATCCCGCTGCAGTGCGAGACGCTGAGCCAGCGAGGCGTCGGCCAGCTGCTCGAGACGATCGACGACGTGCGGGCCTACACCAACGCGGACCTCAGCATCCGGGGGGTGGTGGCCACGATGTTCGACGGGCGCACCCGGCTGGCGCACGAGGTCGTCGCCCAGGTGCGAGCCGAGCACGACCTCGAGGTGCTCGAGCCACCGGTGCCCAAGTCGGTGAAGGTGGCCGAGGCGCCCGGCCGAGGGCGCTCGGTGCTCGAGCACGCACCGGCGTCCCGCCCTGCGGAGGCGTACCGTGCGCTGGCGGCCGTGCTCGACCGCGACGGCAGGAGGAGGCGCTGATGACCACCGAGCCCAACCCCCGCGAGATCGGCGGCAACGCCCGGCTCAGGTCGACCCGGCGCGTGCTGGACCCGACCGGTCGCCGTGCCCTGTTCGAGATGCCGGTCGCGGCGGCCCGCGACACGATCCGGCAGGGCCGACCCAAGGAGGGGCGCGACGCACTGTTCAGCTCCGGGCCCCGCCAGCGCGGCTCCGTCGTCGTCGAGTGCAGCCACTGCGAGGCCCGCACGAGGATCTCCCTGTCCGAGGTGGCGCTGCGCATGATGACGGGCTCCGTGTGGCTCCCCGTGCGGCGCCACGCCCACCACATGCGCTGCCCCGCCTGCGGCCACCGGTCGTGGTGCCGCATCGGCTGGACCGAGTAGGACCTCTCGACTCACCGCCCCGGGGCAGCGGGTCACACGAGCTGCACGGCTCCTTCGCCCCGCTCGACGGTTCCGATCCGGGCGGCTCGGTGCCCCTCGGCGCGGAGCAGGTCGAGGGCCCGGTAGGCGTCGTCGGCGGCCACGATCACCACCATGCCGATGCCGAGGTTGAAGACCTTCGCCATCTCCTCGCCGGAGATGTCGCCGGCCGCCTGGATCTCGGCGAAGACGCGTGGCACCTCCCACGCGTCCCGCTGCACGACGGCGTCGACCCCGCGCGGCAGCACCCGCGCCAGGTTGCCGGGAAGGCCGCCACCGGTGATGTGGGCGACGGCGTGCACGTCGACGACCCGCAGGAGGGCGAGGACGGCCGGGGCGTAGATGACCGACGGGAGCAGCAGCTCGTCGGCCAGCGAGTGGCGTGCTCCCTCGTAGGCCGGTTCGTCGAGCCGCCGACAGGCCCGCTCGAGCAGCACCCGGCGAGCGAGCGAGTACCCGTTGGAGCGCAGACCCGGCGAAGGCAGGCCGATGAGTACGTCGCCCGGTGCCACGGCACCGTCGCGCGGCAGGACGGCGTCGCGCTCGGCCACACCGACCGCGAAGCCGACGAGGTCGAACTCCCCCGGCTCCATCGCACCCGGATGCTCGGCCATCTCACCACCGATGAGCGCGCAGCCGGCCTGACGGCAACCCTCGGCCACCCCCTCGACGAGCTGCTCGATGTGGTCCGGGTCGAGCTTGCCGACGGCGATGTAGTCGAGGAAGAACAGCGGCTCGGCGCCCTGGCAGACGAGGTCGTCCACGCACATGGCCACGAGGTCCAGCCCGATCGTGTCGAACCGGCCCGCGGCCTGGGCCACCAGCGCCTTGGTGCCCACGCCGTCGGTCGATGACACCAGCACCGGATGGCGGAAGCGGTGGCTGGGGAACGCGAAGAGCCCGCCGAAGCCGCCGATGTCGCCGATGACCTCCGGCCGGAACGTGGAGCGGACCTTGTCCTTGATTCGCTGCACCGCCTGCTCGCCGGCGGCGATGTCCACGCCGGCGGACTCGTAGGTCTCGGCCACCGCTAACGACCGTCCCCGGGCGAGCGCGACGGGGCGCGGACCCCGGGACCGCCGACCCCGTCGAGCAGCGTCGCGGCTGCCCCGACCGGCTTCGGGTCGCCGCAGGAGGCGCCTTCCAGCACACCCTTGTGGAGCGCGACGGGCACCTCGATGGGATAGCTGCCGGTGAAGCAGGCCGTGCAGTAGCCCGCTTCCGGGGCACCGGTGGAGGCGACGAGCCGCTCCACCTCGATGTAGGCGAGCGTGTCCACCCCGAGGTGCCGGCGGATCTCCTCCACGTCCATCCCCGCAGCGAGCAGCTCGTCGGGGCTGCCGAAGTCCATCCCGTAGAAGCACGGCCAGCGCACCGGCGGGGACGTGAGGCGCAGGTGCACCTCACGGGCGCCGGCCTCGCGCAGCATGCGGGTGAGCTGCTGCTGCGTCGTGCCCCGGACGATCGAGTCGTCGACCACGACGATGCGCCGGCCGTCGATGTTGTCGCGCAGCGGGTTGAACTTCATGCGCACGCCGAGCGCCCGCATCTCCTGCGTGGGCGCGATGAAGGTCCGACCGATGTAGCGGTTCTTCACGAGCCCCTGCCCGAAGGGGATGCCGCTGCGGCGGGCGTAGCCCTCCGCCGCGGGTACGCCCGACTCGGGCACGCCCATGACGAGGTCGGCGTCCACGGGCGCCTGTTCGGCCAGCAGCTCGCCCTGGCGGACCCGCGCGTGGTGAACGCTCTGGCCGTACAGGCGGGCGTCGGGCCGGGCGAAGTACACGAACTCGAACACGCACAGGCGCGGCTCGATCCGCGCCGCCGGGAACGGGTGCAGCGACCGGGGGCCGGTGGCGTCGATCACGAGCACCTCGCCGGGCTCGACCTCACGGACGAACTCGGCGCCGACCGTGTCGAGCGCCGGTGTCTCCGACGCCATCACGAACCCGCCACCGGGCAGGCGGCCGAAGCACAGCGGCCGGAAGCCGTTGGGATCGCGGGCGCCGATGATGCGGCCCTCGTCCATCAGCACGAACGAGAAGGCACCCTCCAGCCGAGGCAGGGTCCGCTCGAGCGCCCGCTCGAGGGCGCGGCCGTCGCTGGCGTCGCCTTCGCGCGCCGCCATCTCGCGCATCAGCATCTCGGCCACGAGGTCGCTGTCGCTCGTGGCCACCCCCGGCAGCATCCCGAGCTCGTCGGCCAGCAGCGCCGTGTTGACCAGGTTGCCGTTGTGGCCGAGGGCGAACTCGAGGTCGCCCATGCTGCGGAAGACGGGCTGCGCGTTGCGCCAGGTGCTGGACCCCGTCGTCGAGTAGCGGGTGTGGCCGATGGCGAGGTGGCCGGTGAGGGGCGCCAGGGTCCGGTCGTCGAACACGTTCGACACCAGGCCCATGTCCTTCACGACCGTGATGTGCTCGCCGTCGCCCACCCCCATGCCCGCCGACTCCTGGCCGCGGTGCTGGAGGGCGTAGAGCCCGAGGTACGTGAGGTGGGCGACCGGTTGGCCCGGGGCGTAGACCGCGAAGACACCGCACGCCTCCCGGGGCGAGTCGTCGAGCACGTCCGCGCCGCGACCCTGCCCGAGGTCCGTCCCGCTCACCTGGCCATGATCGCACCTCGGCGGCCCGATCCCACACCCCGGTGCGACGCAGGCAGGCAAGCGGCCGAGCCGTTCACCCGATCCGTTCACCCCAACCGTTCTGAGCACAGAACCCGCCGCCCAGCCGCGCCCTGCGCACTCAGAACCGGGGCAGGCCGGAACCCCAACCGTTCTGAGCACAGAACCCGCCGCCCAGCCGCGCCCTGCGCACTCAGAACCGGGGCAGGCGCCCGAAGTGCCCGGCACGGTTGCTCGTCGGGCGCAGGCTCCGAGCGGACCGAGAGCACCGAGAGCGCCGAGAGCACCGAACGGCCATCCGGCGGACATGGGGCGTTCGGCTCACGCCGACGCCACACCCTCGCCGAGGGCACTCGGCAGGCGATCGCGCCAGGCGGCGACGGCCTCGGCGACAGCAATGTCGACCACGCCCTCGATCACGAGCCGGTCACCGCCGGCGCCACCTAGGTCGGCCCAGGAAACCCCGGCCGCGCCTGCCGCAGCCGCCACCTCGCCGACGCGACCGGGGGCCACGGACAGGAGCACCCGCGACGGAGCCTCGTGGAGCAGGGCGCCGGGCGCGATGCCGGCGAGGCGTGCCCCGACCTCGCGGGCCACGACCATCTCGGCCAGTGCGCCGGCGAGACCGCCGCTCGCGCAGTCGTGCACGCCGCTCGGCACCCCCGCGGCCACGAGGCCCCGCACGACGCCCGCGACCGCACTGTGGACGCGCATGTCCAGCGCGGGCAACGTGCCACCCTGGCGTCCCGCCGACCAAGCCCAAGCCGAGCCGGCGTGCGAGGCCGGGCCCGCAGGGCCGAGCAGCACCACGCGGTCGCCCGACTCGAGGCCCACACCCGGAGGCCGGCGCTCGAGCCGGTCGACGATGCCGAGCAGCCCGACCACCGGAGTGGGGTCGATGTCGCGCCCAGCCGTCTCGTTGTACAGGCTCACGTTGCCGCCCACGACCGGGATGCCGAAGGCCCGGCAGGCGTCGGCCATGCCGTCGATGGCCTCCGAAAGCTGCCACATCACCTCGGGATGCTCGGGGTTGCCGAAGTTGAGGCAGTTGACGAGCGCCAGTGGCCGGGCACCCACGCAGGACAGGTTCAACACCGCCTCCGCCACCGCCATCGCCGTGCCGGCCCTGGGATCGAGCGCGCTCCACCGATGGTTGCCGTCGGTGGTGAGGGCCAGACCCCGGCCCGTGTCGAGGCCGGTCGTGGGGTGCTTGAGGCGCAGCACCGCGGCGTCGCCGCCCGGCGCCTCGACCGTGTTCAGGAACAGCTGGTGGTCGTACTGGCGCCAGATCCACGACGTGTCGCACAGGCCCGCCAGCAGCGCGGTCGTGATCTCACCACCGGCGGGCGCGCCAGGGTCGTCGGCCAGGCGTCGCGCCCGGTCCGAGGGCTCGGCGCAGGGCCGGTCGTAGCTGGGCGCGGCGTCGTGGAGGCTGGCCGCGGGCACGTCGGCCAGCACCTCGCCGTCGAAGCCGTCGAGGATCCGCAGCCGCCCGCTCGGGGTGACCCGGCCGATGACCGTGGCCCGCACGTCCCAGCGGTCGCACAGGCGCAGGACCTCGTCGAGCGCCTCCGGCGTGACGATGGCGAGCATCCGCTCCTGGGACTCGCTCGTCATCACCTCCCACGCGTGCATGCCCGGCTCTCGCCGCGGAACGGCCGCCACGTCCACGTCCATGCCGACCCCACCGCGAGACGCGGTCTCGCTCGTCGCGCAGGTCAACCCCGCACCGCCGAGGTCCTGGATGCCGACGACCAGACCGGCGTCGAGCAGCGTCAGGCACGCCTCGATGAGCCGCTTCTCCTCGAACGGGTCGCCGACCTGCACCGCGGGCCGCTTGGCCTCGCTGCCCTCCTCGAAGCCGGCCGACGCCAGCACCGACACCCCGCCGATGCCGTCGCGGCCGGTGGCGGAACCGAGCAGCACGGCCAGGTTGCCATCGCCACTGGCGCGGCCCAGGACGAGTCGTTCGGTCGGCAAGATGCCGAGGCACAGGACGTTGACGAGAGGGTTGCCGCGATAGCAGTCGTCGAACACCACCTCGCCGCCGACCGTGGGCACGCCCACGGCGTTGCCGTAGCCCGAGATGCCCGACACCACTCCTTCGGCGACCCAGCGGCTGCGTGCGTCGTCGAGCGGGCCGAATCGCAACGGGTCCATCAACGCGATCGGGCGGGCGCCCATGGTGAAGATGTCGCGCAGGATCCCTCCCACACCGGTGGCCGCGCCCTGGTACGGCTCGAGGAACGACGGATGGTTGTGGCTCTCGATGCGGATGGCCGCGGCGATGCCGTTGCCGACGTCGACCACACCGGCGTTCTCGCCCGGTCCGACGAGCACGGCCTCGCCCTCTGTCGGCAGCCGGACCAGGTGGCGCCGCGACGACTTGTACGAGCAGTGCTCGGACCACATGACCGAGTACATGGCCAGCTCGAGGTGGTTCGGCGGGCGCCCGAGGATGGCCGTGATGTCCTCCGCTTCCCCGTCGGTGAGCCCGAGGGCCCGGTGGATCGGCTGCGCGCTCCCGTCGGCCACGGCCCAACCGTAGTTGTCACCCGGCGAGCGACGAACCGGCCCGTCCCATCGGATATGCGGTCCGTGGGGAACACGCGATTTCGCAATCGGCTCCTCCACTGTGGTGGAATGGCTGCATGCCATCGAAGAGCACCAAGACCGCCGCCAAGAGCACGCGCAAGCGAGCCATGTCGGATGACCACAAAGCTGCGCTCGCACAGGGCCGTTCCGAGGGTCGCGCGGTGGCCCGCTATCTCGCCGCACTCGACGCCCACAAGCCCAAGCGCGGTCGCAAGCGGACGGCCGAATCGATCAAGGCCCGTTTGGATCGCATCGAAGATCAGCTCAAGCAGGCTGATCCGCTCAATGCCGTGCACCTGCGCCAGGAGCGCACCGACCTGCGCAACGAGCTCGCCAGCCAGCAGGCGAAGCTCGATCTGTCCGACCTCGAAGACGAGTTCGTCCGGGCCGCGAAGGGCTACTCCGAGCGCAAGGGGATCAGCTACGGCACGTGGCGAGAGAGCGGCGTTCCCGCGGCTGTCCTCAAGCGCGCCGGCATCGGCCGCGGCGCCTGACCCCGGCTCCTCGTCCCGGGTGAGTGAGCACCGCCACGAGGGCGGTGCTCACACCTCCAGGACGGCCGACGGCGTGGCCAGCAACGAGCGGAGCAGAGGGACGCCGTCGGTCGACCCGAGCAGCGCGCTCGTGGCCCGCTCCGGGTGCGGCATGAGACCGACCACGTTGCCGCCGTCGTTGCAGATGCCGGCGATGTCGTCCATCGAGCCGTTCGGGTTGTCGAGGTAGCGCAGCACGATGCGCTCGCCGGCGCGCAGCGCGGCGAGCGTCGCGGGGGAGCAGGTGTAGTTGCCCTCGAAGTGGTTGATGGGCACCTGTAGCACGGTCCCGTGCGGTACGGCCGACGTGAGGACGGAATGGGTGCTGTCGACCCGCAACGAGGCCGTGGTGCACACGAACTTGAGGCCGGCGTTCTTCTGCAGCGCACCGGGCAGCAGCCCGGCCTCCGTGAGGACCTGGAACCCGTTGCAGATCCCCACCACGGGACCACCGGCCGCCGCGTGCTGCGCCACTGCGCCCATGATCGGCGAGAAGCGGGCGATCGCCCCCGGGCGCAGGTAGTCACCGTGCGCGAACCCGCCGGGCACCACCACGGCGTCGCACTGGCCGAGGCTCCGGTCGCCGTGCCAGACGATGTCGGCTTCGCCGCCGAGCGCACGGATGGCCTCGACCACGTCGTGCTCGCAGTTCGAACCAGGGAACAGCACCACCCCGACGCGCGCCGCCATCGACGATGCCTCAGGCCACGCCGGCGGCGTCGACCGCCTCGATGGAGACCGCGCTGTCCTCGATCACCGGGTTGGTCAGGAAGCGGGTGCACATGTCGGCCACCTCGGCCCGGGCCTGCTCCTCGGAGGCGGCATCGAGCGTGAAGCGGATCGACTTGCCGACCCGCACGCCGGACACTCCGCCGAACCCGAGGTGGGGCAGCGACCGCTCGATCGTCTGGCCCTGGGGATCGGCGATCCCCTCGCGCAGCCGGACCTCGACCTGCACCTCGAAGCGCATCGGCCGAGTCTCGCACAGCGCCGATCCACCCCAGGCACCCCCGGGACGCCGGTCGGGTTGCGGTCAGCCGCCCGCTACGGCGGCCTGGGCCCGGAAGGCGCCGTCGACGAGGACGGGCACCGCGACGCTCACGTCGTGCGCCGCCGCTGCTCCCGCGCTCAGCGCCACCTCCACGCAGGTCGTGAACCGGAGGACGTCGACGATCACCACGGCCCGGCACACGGGCGCCAGCGCGAGCGCTCCGTCGACGCCCCACTCGAAGCGGACGCGCCAGTGCGGCTGAGCCGGCACCTCAGCCTTCGGACCCGACTCCAGGCCAGTCGGCAAAGCGCCGTCCGGTGATGCGCTCGTAGGCCTCGACGTAGCGGCTGCGGGTGGCGCTCACGACCTCGTCGGGCAACGGCGGCGGCGGCGGCGTCTTGCCCCAGTCGAGCGCGTCGAGGTGGTCGCGCAACGGCTGCTTGTCGAAGCTCGGCGGTGTCGCTCCTGGCTGCCAGCGGTCGGCGGGCCAGAACCGCGACGAGTCCGGGGTGAGCACCTCGTCCGCCACGACCAGCTCGCCGTCCACGAGCCCGAGCTCGAACTTGGTGTCCGCGATGACGATGCCCCGCTCCGCCGCCCATTCCGAGCCCCGCCGGTACAGCTCGAGCGAGATGGCCCTCGCCCGCTCGGCCACGTCGTCACCGACGAGCGCGACGGCGCGCGCGAAGGAGATGTTCTCGTCGTGGGCGCCCCCTTCCGCCTTGGTGGAAGGGGTGAAGACCGGCTCCGGGAGCCGGGACGACTCCTGGAGACCCTCGGGAAGTGCAGTGCCGTGCATGGTGCCGCTGGCCCGGTACTCCTTCCACGCGGATCCCGACAGGTAGCCGCGCACGATGCACTCGATCGGCAGCATCTGGCAGCGCCGGACGAGCATGACCCGGCCCTCCCACTCGGGACGCTGCGCCCACGGCGGGGCATCGGCCAGGTCGGTGGAGACCAGGTGGCTGGGGGCGACGTCGGCCAGCCGCTCGAACCAGAACGCGGACATGGCCGTGAGGACCCGACCCTTGTCGGGCACAGGCTCGGCCATGACCACGTCGAAGGCGCTGATGCGGTCCGACGTCACCATGAGAAGGCGGTCGTCGCCGGCGTCGTAGATCTCACGAACCTTGCCGGACGACACGAGGGGGAGCGTCTCGCTGGTCACGGCTCGACGGTAGTAGCAGCCCGACCGGCCGCGCCGCTCGGCGAGACCTCGCCGCCGATCAGAGGCCGGTCAGAGGATGGCGGCCGGCGAGTAGGCCGCGCCAGAGGGATCGCCGGCGACGACGGCCTCGATCCGGCGCACGACCTGCTCGACCTGGCGTGGCGCGTTGCCGACGAAGGTGATCGGTTCGGCCACCACCGCCGCCAGGTCGGCTTCGGCCAGACCGAGCCGCTCGTCCGCACCCAGCCGGGCGAACAGGTCGTTGGCGTCGAGCCCCTTGTCCCGCATCTCGAGGGCCACCGCGACGGCGTGCTCCTTGATGACCTCGTGGGCCGTCTCCCGGCCGATGCCGGCGCGCACGGCCGCCATGAGCACCTTGGTGGTGGCCAGGAAGGGCAGGTAGCGGTGCAGCTCGCGATCGATGACCGCCGGGTGGGCGCCGAAGTCGTCGAGGACCGTGAGGAACGTCTCGTACTGGCCATCGAGCGCGAGGAAGGCGTCGGGAAGGGCGACGCGGCGTACGACGGAACACGACACGTCGCCTTCGTTCCACTGGTCGCCGGCCACGGCCGCCACCATGGCGAGGTGACCGCCGAGCACGTGCTGCAGACCGCAGATGCGCTCGCACGAGCGCGCATTCATCTTGTGGGGCATGGCCGACGAGCCAACCTGTCCGGGCCGGAACCCCTCGCTGGCCAGCTCGAGCCCGGCCATGAGCCGGATGGTCGTGGCCAGGCTGGCCGGGGCCGCGCCGAGCTGGACGAGCGCGGCCACGACGTCGAGGTCGAGCGAGCGCGGGTACACCTGCCCGACGCTCGTGAGCGTGGTCGAGAAGCCGAGGTGCTCGGCGATGCGCCGCTCGAGCGCATCGACGGCGCCGGATGAGCCGAGCAGGTCGAGCATGTCCTGTTGCGTGCCGACCGGGCCTTTGATGCCCCGCAGCGGGTACCGGGCGAGGAGGTCGTCGAGCCGGCCCAGCGCCGCGAGCAGCTCCTCGGCCGCGTTGGCGAACCGCTTGCCGAGCGTCGTGGCCTGCGCGGCGACGTTGTGGGTGCGTCCCGCCATGACGAGCGTGGCGTGCTCGGCGGCGAGGCGCCCGAGCCGAGCCAGGGCTGCGACGGCCCGCTGCCGCACGAGGCGGAGGCCGTCGCGGATCTGGAGCTGCTCGACGTTCTCGGTGAGGTCCCTCGAGGTCATCCCGGCGTGGACGAGCTCGTGGCCCGCCAGCTCGTCGAGCTCCTCGATGCGGGCCTTGACGTCGTGACGGGTCACCCGCTCGCGAGCGGCGATGGATTCGAGGTCGACGTGATCGGCGACCGCCTCGTACGCCTCGACGGCGCCCTCGGGGACGGGCAGGCCGAGGTCGCGCTGCGCCTGCAGCACCGCGATCCACAGCCTCCGCTCGAGGACGACCTTGTGCTCGGCGGACCACAGCTCGACCATGCCGGGCGACGCGTACCTGGCCGCGAGGACGTTGGGCAACGACGGCGGCACCCCGCCAGGCTAGGCGCCTCGCACGCGCCGACCGGTCCTCGACCACCGACCCGGACGGCGCGGGGGAGCGGCGGAGCAGTGACTGGCGCCGACCACTCAACAACCCGCGGGCCCGGCCGATCATCACGTTGGGTGACGTATCGGGTCCGGTGAGGAGTAAGGCGTGGAGAACGATCTCGGCCGCTGTGCGAACCACTCGTTCGAGCGGTCCCACCGACTGTGCGGCACCTGCGGGCGCGCCTTCTGCGAGGACTGCCTGGTGTTCCCGTTCGGTCCCCGGAAGGCGCCCCTGTGCATGCAGTGCGCAGTCGTGGCGGGCGGGCTGCGCAAGGCCGCGCCGGTGATCCCCGTGCGCACGAAGAAGGAGATCGACCGGATCAACGCCGAGATGACGGCGGCTCAGCTCGGGACGTCCTTCGGCGCGTCGTTCGGGCCGACCGACTTCACGTCGCCGGTCGCCGATCCGAGTCGCGGAGGGGCGGCCCCCGGGCTTCCCGGCCCGCCCGATGCGGATGGTCGCAAGCGCGGCTTCGGGCCGTTCCGCCGGGCGAGCTGACAGAGAGCCCGATACAGAGCGCGATACGCCCTCAGATGGCGGCGGCCCGCTCGGCGCGGTCCGCGCTCAGTGCCTCGGCCAACCCGTCGTCCTGCAGGGCGAGGATCTGCACGGCGAGCAGCGCCGCGTTGAGCGCGCCGTCGATGGCCACGGTCGCCACCGGCATTCCGCGTGGCATCTGCACGGTGGCGTAGAGCGCGTCGACCCCGTTGAGTGCGCCGCCTGAGAGCGGCACCCCGATGACCGGCAGCGTGGTGTTGGCGGCCACCGCACCGGCTAGGTGCGCGGCCATGCCCGCGCCGCAGATGAACGCCGAGTACCCCTGCTCGCGAGCCGACGACGCGAGCTCGGCAACGGCGGCCGGCGTGCGGTGCGCCGACAGCACGCGAACGTCGGCCTCCACGCCGAAGCGCTCGAGGGTGTCGACCGCCGGTTGCATCTTCTGGCGGTCGTTCGGGGAACCCATCAGCACGGCGACCTTCGCCATCTGCACCTCCTCGGATCGAGGCCCGAAACCTACGCGACCGCGCACGCCTGGCCGGCGTCCGGCGTCCGGCGTCCGGCGTCCGGCGTGGTCGTAGGCGAAGGCGAAGGCGAGATTCCGGAACAAGGCGGTGACCTCGGACCGACTGATCGCCGGATGATCCGAGGACAGGGCTGACGGAGCGGACCGCGACCGCAGGCCCGCCTCAGAGCATCCCGGCGGCGATGTCGGTGCGGTGGTGCATTCCGGGCCAACGGACGCGCTCCACGGCGGCGTAGGCCGCCGCCCGGGCGTCGGCCAGCGTCGGTCCGCGGCCGGTCACCGCCAGCACGCGGCCGCCGGCGGTGACGAGGCGGCCGCCGTCGCCCTCGCCCACACCGGCACAGAACACGTCGACACCCGGCAGGCCGCGAGCCTCGTCGAGCCCCTCGATGGCGTCACCGACCCGGGGCGACAGCGGGTAGCCCTCCGATGCGCAGACCACGGTGACGCACGCGTCGGGCGAGAAGACGGGGCGGCTCGCCAGCTCGCCGACGGCGGCCTCGGCCAGCATGGCGGCGAGGTCGCCCTCCACCCGGGGCAGCACCACCTGCGCCTCCGGGTCGCCGAAGCGGACGTTGTGCTCGAGCACCTTGGGGCCACCGTCGGTCAGGACGAGGCCGCAGTAGAGGAACCCGCGGTAGTCGATGCCGCGGGCCCCCAGCGCGGCCAGGGTGGGCCGCACCGACTCGTCCATGACCCGCTCGACCAGCGCGTCGTCGACGCCTGGGACCGGCGAGAAGGCTCCCATGCCGCCGGTGTTGGGACCCGTGTCGCCGTCGCCGACCCGCTTGTGGTCACGGGCGCAGCCGATGGCCTCGGCCCGCTCACCGTCGCACAGGGCGAACACCGACAGCTCAGGTCCGGCCAGGAACTCCTCGACCACCACGGTGCGCCCCGCGTCGCCGAACGCCTCGCCGGCCAGCTTGGCCCGCACGTCGTCCTCGGCGTCGATCAGCGACGTGGTCACCAGCACGCCCTTGCCGGCGGCCAGCCCGTCGGTCTTCACCACCCACGGGCCGGGCAGCGAACGCAGCATCGCCAGCGCGGGCTCGACTTCGGAGAAGGAGCCGTAGCGAGCCGTGGGGACTCCGGCCTCGACCAGCACCTCCTTCAGGAACGCCTTCGATCCCTCCAGGCGAGCACCGTCCGCACCGGGACCGAGGACGAGCCGGCCGGCGGCGCGCAGGCGGTCGGCCAGGCCGTCGACGAGCCGGTCCTCGGGTCCGACGACGAACAGGTCCGCCTCGACCTCCTCGGCCGGCGTGCCCACCGAACCCGGGATGCCGGGGTTCCCGGGCGAGACCACGACCTCGGCCGTCCTGCCCAGAACCGACGCCAGCGCGTGCTCGCGGCCGCCCGAACCGACCACGCAGACCCGCACCCTCAGGCCTTCCGGTGGAGGAACTGGTCGCGGCCCGGGCCGACACCCACGAGGGTCACGTCGACCCCGCAGGCCTCCTCGACCGTGTCGAGCACGGCGCGGGCCTCGGCCGGAAGCTGCGACGGCTCGGTGCACGAGCTGATGTCGGCGTCCCACCCCGGCAGGTCCACGTAGACCGGCTCGGCGCGGTGGAGATCGGACTGGTGGTACGGCGGATGCGTCCGCTCCCGGCCGTCGACGCGGTAGGCGACGCAGATCCGCACGGTCGGCAGCCCACCGAGCACGTCGAGCTTGGTGACGGCGAGCTCGGACAGCGAGTTGAGCCGGACCGCATGGCGCAGCAGCACCGCGTCGAACCAGCCCGGGCGGCGGCGGCGCTTGGTGTTGACGCCGTACTCCCGGCCGACGTCGACGATGTGGTCGCCGGCGGCCACCTCCTCGGCGGAGGCACCGGCGCGGTCCTTGCCTCCGATGGCGTCGTCGGAGATCGCCAGCTCGGTGGGGAACGGGCCCGCGCCCACCCGGGTGACGTAGGCCTTGGCCACCCCCACCACGCGGTCGATGTAGCGGGGACCGACACCGGCCCCCACGCAGGCGCCGCCGGCCACGGGGTTCGACGAGGTGACGTACGGATAGGTGCCGTGGTCGAGGTCGAGCAGCGTGGCCTGCGCGCCTTCGAACAACACGTGCTCGCCCCGCTCGAGCGCCTCGTGCACGAGCTCGACCGTGTCGGCGATGTGCGGCTCCAGCCGCGCCGCGAAATCGCCGAGGTACCGGTCGGCCAGCTCGTCGGCGTCGAGGGGAAGCTGGTTGAACACGCGGGTCAGGACCTGGTTGCGCTCCTTCAGAACGAGGTCCAGCTTGGCCCGGAAGATCTTGGGGTCGAGCAGGTCCTGTATCCGGATGCCGACCCGGGCGGCCTTGTCGGCATAGGCGGGACCGATGCCGTTCTTCGTGGTGCCCAGCTTGTTGCGCCCGAGCCGGCGCTCGGTCAGCCGGTCGAGGAGCTGGTGGTAGGGCAGGATCAGGTGGGCGCTGCCCGCCACCTTGAGGCGGTCGGGACCGACGTCGACGCCACGGCGCCCGAGCGCGTCGAGCTCGGCGAACAGCACCTCGGGGTCGACGACCACGCCGTTGCCGATCACCACCGTGACGTGGTCGTAGAGCACGCCACTGGGGAT
This sequence comes from Actinomycetota bacterium, assembly GCA_016185275.1. GTDB lineage: Bacteria > Actinomycetota > Acidimicrobiia > Acidimicrobiales > Iamiaceae > JACPNX01. The sequence goes on from JACPNX010000002.1 coordinate 192,084, forward strand.
GAGCCGGAGAGCGAACGTCTCACCGTCCACCACGAGGGTGTGGCCGGCGTTGTGGCCGCCCTGGTAGCGGACGACCATCGTCGTCTCCTTGGCCACGAGGTCGGTGAACTTGCCCTTGCCCTCGTCACCCCACTGCGTGCCGACCAGGATGGTCGCAGGCACGTCACTCTCCTTCGGACCCGGCTGGGACCGGACGACCGTACTACCCGGCCAGACGACGACTCGCAGGGCGGGCCGACGAGCCGGCGAACCCACCGAGACCGCGCCGGCGAACCCGGCCCACGGCCCACGGCCCACGGCCCGGGGCGCCCGGGCCAGCAGGCGCGGGCGCTCAGGCGGGCGGCGTCACGCGATGAGCAGGTCGCCCTCGGGGCCGACGTCCACGGTGACCGCCGAGCCGTCGCCGATGCGTCCCTCGAGCAGCGCCAGTGCGAGCCGGTCGGCCAGCTCGCGCTGGATCACCCGCTTGAGGGACCGGGCGCCGAAGGCGGGGTCGAAGCCGTCGTGGGCGAGCTTGGCCTCAGCGGCCGCGCTGACGTCGAGGGTGATGCGACGCTCGGCCAGTCGCCGGCGCAGCGCACCGAGCTGGATGTCGACGATGCGGGTGAGGTCGGCCTCGCTGAGCGACCGGAAGCGGATGATGTCGTCGACGCGGTTGATGAACTCGGGCTTGAAGAACTCCCGCGGGTCGCCCGGCAGGTTCGACGTCATGATCAGCACCGTGTTCGAGAAGTCGACGGTGCGGCCCTGACCGTCGGTGAGGCGGCCGTCGTCGAGGAGCTGGAGGAGCACGTTGAACACGTCCGGGTGCGCCTTTTCGATCTCGTCGAGCAGCACCACCGAATAGGGCTTGCGCCGCACGGCCTTGGTGAGCGTGCCCGAGTCCTCGTAGCCGACGTACCCGGCTTCTCCATGTACTCCGACATGTCGATGCGGACCATGGCCCGCTCGTCGTCGAACAGGAAGTCGGCCAGCGACCGGGCCAGCTCGGTCTTGCCCACCCCCGTCGGGCCGAGGAAGAGGAAGGAGCCGATGGGGCGGTTCGGGTCCGACAGCCCGGAGCGACTGCGCCGGATGGCGTTGGCCACGGCGGTGACCGCCTCGTCCTGGCCGACGACGCGCCGGTGGAGGACCTCCTCCATGCGCACGAGCTTGGCGACCTCGCCTTCCATCAGGCGCGACACCGGCACGCCGGTCCACTTGGAGACGACCTCGGCGATGTCCTCCTCGTCGACCTCCTCCTTGAGCATCTTCGAGGTCGCCTGCAGCTCCGCGAGGCGCTTGGTGGCGTCGTCGATGGCCCGTTCGATCTCGGGGATCTGGCCGTAGCGGATCTCGGCCGCACGCTCCAGGTCGGTCTCCCGCTCGAGCTCGCCGCGCTTGCCCTCGAGCAGCTCCTTGAGGGTCTGGATGTTGGTGATGGCTTCCTTCTCGCCCTGCCAGTGCGCCTTCATGGCCGTCGACTGCTCGCGCAGATCGGCGAGCTCGCGGTCGAGGGCCTCGAGGCGCTCGAGCGACACCGCGTCGGTCTCCTTGGCGAGGGCGACCCGCTCGATCTCGAGCTGGCGGATGCGCCGCTCGACGACGTCGATCTCGGTGGGCATGGAGTCGATCTCGATGCGCAGCTTCGAGGCCGACTCGTCGACGAGGTCGATGGCCTTGTCGGGCAGGAAGCGGCCGGTGAGGTAGCGGTCGGAGAGGACGGCCGCAGCGACCAGCGCGGCGTCCTGGATGCGTACGCCGTGGTGCACCTCGTAGCGCTCCTTGAGCCCGCGCAGGATGGCGATCGTGTCCTCCACCGACGGCTGGCCGACGTACACCTGCTGGAACCGTCGCTCGAGCGCGGCGTCCTTCTCGACGTGCTTGCGGTACTCGTCGAGCGTGGTGGCGCCGATCATGCGCAGCTCGCCCCGGGCGAGCATCGGCTTGATCATGTTGCCGGCGTCCATGGCACCTTCGGCCTTGCCGGCGCCGACGAGCGTGTGCAGCTCGTCGATGAAGGTGACCACCTCGCCGCCGGCATCGGTGATCTCCTTGAGCACCGCCTTCAGGCGCTCCTCGAACTCGCCGCGGTACTTGGCCCCGGCGACCATGCCACCGAGGTCCAAGGCGATGATGCGCTTGTCCTTGAGGCCTTCGGGAACGTCGCCCGCCACGATGCGCTGGGCCAGCCCCTCGACGATCGCCGTCTTGCCGACGCCGGGCTCGCCGATCAGCACCGGGTTGTTCTTCGTGCGCCGCGAGAGGACCTGGATGCAGCGCCGGATCTCCTCGTCCCGGCCGATGACGGGGTCGAGCTTGCCCTCCCGGGCCGCGGCGGTGAGGTCGCGCCCGTAGCGCTCGAGGGCCTGGTAGCTCTCCTCGGGGTTCTGGCTGGTCACCCGGTGGCTGCCGCGCACCGACCGCAGCGCGGCGAGGAGGTCCTCTCGGGTCGCGCCGATCCGATCCGCGAGCGCGAGGAGCAGGTGCTCGGTGGAGAGGTACTCGTCGCCCAGCTCTCGCTGCGCGTCGCCGGCGACGTCCATCAAGTCCTGGACGGCACGGCTGATCCGCGTGTCGCCCCCGTAGGCCTTGGGCAGCTTGGCCAGCGCCTCGTCGGTGCGGCGCTTGAGGGCGGCGGGCGGCGCGCCGACCTGCTCGAGGATGGGCAGCACCACGCCCTCGGACTGCGACAGCAGGGCGGCGAGCAGGTGGTCGGGGGTGACCTCGGGATGGTTGGCACGGCGGGCCGCGTCGACCGCGGCCGAGAACGCCTCGTTCGTCTTCAGGGTCCAGCGGTTGGGGTCCAGCGCCATGCGGGCCAGGATACCGGCACGCCGCGCAAAGTTGATATGTCGACCATCAAGTTTTCTGCGCTGACCCAGCTCGCCGGCAGCCCTGCAACACGTTGCGCCCGCCCGCCGGCAGGGCGACCGGTGGAACTCAGGACCGCCAGGCCTCGTACTCGGCCGGCGTGAGCAGGCGCGCCTCGATCACGTTCTGGTCCCAGGCCAGGGGCGAGCCCTCGCGAAGGCTCTCGGCGAGCTGGCGGACGAGGTCGGGGGGCAAGCGGGGGCTCTCCAGCGCTCCGGCGGCGAGGCCGCGCGCTACGACCGTTTGGCGCAGCTCGAGGGCGGGCCGGCGGCCGAGGTCCGAGATGCGCAGCTCGGTGCCGTAGCGCTCGAACGGCGGCATCCCGATGCGGCGGAGGCGGGCCTCGACGTCACGCCGCAGCACGATGCGCTGGCCCCGCACGAGCGGCTCGAGCAGCGTGGCGAGGGCGTCGAAGCGGGGGTTCAGCTGTGCTCGACCGACGATCGTGCCGGGCGCGGGGCCGAGCGTCCCCAGCGCAGAGCGGACGACGACGACGCCGCGCACGGTCCCCCGCCGGTAGCGCCGCCGCTCGCCGTAGGAGGGCGCCACGGCCGCGGGGACCTCGACCGACCAGCCGCGCTGTTCGAGATCGAGGGCGAGCGCGGGCGCGACCGACAGGGTGGCGAGCGGGCCGTCGGCCACGACGAGGTACCGACCCCGCCCCGGGAGACGGGCGCGCACCTCGGTGGCGATGTCACCTTCGATGCCGAACAGGTCCTTGTCGCGCCGCTCGTCGTCGCGGCTGCGCGAGGAGAACGCCCCCACGGTGCCGGCCAGCAACGCGAGGGCGACGAGAGCCGGGGCCGACCTGCGAACCACGACGGGGAGGTCTCGCCGCGCCAGCCGTCCGGCCAGCGACAGCCCGGCCCACGCCAGCGTGAGCCAGGCCACGATGGCCGCCGTCCACATCCACCGGAACAGGTTGACGCGGTCGGCCTCGATGCCCTCGAGCAGGTTGGCGCCGTTCCAGAGACCGGCGGCCGTCACCGCCAACCCGATGGCGGCGAGGGACGCGAGCTCGGGGCGCCGCCGGCGGGCGACGACCGCCACGACAGCCAGGAGGGCCAGCACGGCGACGCCCGCGACCGCGCCGGCCGCCGGCACCTCGACGTTGAGCTGGCCCCCGGTCACGTCCGCGCGCCAGAACAGGCTGGGACTCCCCACGGCCCTGAGCGCCTGGTCGAGGCCCCGTCCCCACCCGAGGATGGGGCGGTCCGAGCGACGGCTGAAGCGGATGATCTGCGTGAGGTTGCCCGGGTCGCCGGTCGCCTGCTGGATCGCCACCGGCGCCCAGAGGAGGGCGACGAGCACGCCGGTCCAGGCCAGCCAGCGCAGGTCGTGGCGGCGCCGGTCGCCCGCCGCCACCCGGGCGTGCCGGTCGGGCGGGACGCGGCGCCCCGCGTCCGGGTGCACGGCCCGCCATCGCCGCACGAGCACGGCGGACAGCCCGGCCAGGCCGACCACGGTCACGACGGCGGTCGGGAGCACGATCCCGAGATGCTGTTGTGCGGTGAAGCTGGCCCAGAACGCGGCGAGGGGCGCCAGGCGCACGTCGCCGCGCAGCAGCGCCCAGGCGCACGATGCGACCGCCAGGAACGCGAAGCCGCCGAGGTTCGACGAGATCGGGTCGCTCAACACGGCCGTGCCCTGAGCCCACGTGGCGGCGGCGATGAGCGCCGCGGCACCGAGGGCGACCCCCGGGCCGGCGCGACGCAGCGCCGCCCAGGCCGCGGTCAACACCGCCAGCGCGTTCACGAGGGCGGCTCCGAACGCCTGCGCCACGGCTGGCCCGGCCACCCGCTGCGGCAGCGCGAAGAGCCAGAACGCGATGGGCCCCGGGTGGTTCGTGCGCACGGGCGAGTACAGGTCGGACGTCGACGGTTGCCCGACGAGCGGCGGCCGCCGGCTCAGCACGTCGTGGGTCCTGAGGGCGATGAGGGCTTCGTCTCCCGAGGGCCGGTAGCCGTCGCGCAGAGCCCGGGTGGCACTCCACCCGAAGGGCAGGACCAGCAACGCCGCCAGCACGAGGGCCACCACGCGACCCCGGCGGTCGAGGTCCCCGAAGCGCCAGGGCGGCTCGGCGCTCGGCACGCCGCGATGCGCCGGGCCGGCCGTCGTGGCGCCCTCCCCCGCGATCGCCTGCTCGCCGGAGACGTCGCCTTCGGCCGATGCGACCCCGGAGCCACCGCCCGACCCGGCGGCGCCCGCCGGCCCTCCGCGCGCGTCGCGCGCCGTGGCGGCGGCCCGGGGTGGTGCGGGGTCCCCCGTCTCGGGCACGGCGCGAACCCTACGCGGCCGGCGGCAGGCGCCCGTTCAGCCGGCCCACCACCGCGTCGACGGCCGACTCGTCGGAGCCGGCGGGAACCGGGGCGGCCGCCAGGTACCGGGCGGCGCACGGCAGGTGCCAGAGCCCCGCGAGAGCCGGTCAGCCAGAGCCGGCCGGGCCCGCCGGGTCAGAGCGCGTCGTCGCCCCGCTCGCCGGTACGGACGCGCACGGCCGCGTCGACGGGCACGGCCCAGATCTTGCCGTCGCCGATCTTGCCTGTCCGCGCCGCGCTCTCGACCGCGCCGATCACCTTGTCGACGTCGTCGCTCGACACGAGCACCTCGACCTTGACCTTGGGCACGAAGTCGATCGTGTACTCCGAGCCGCGGAACGATTCACTCTTGCCGCCCTGGCGGCCGAAGCCTTGGACCTCGCTCGCCGTGAGGCCGAGCACACCGAGTCCGCGGAGCGCCTCCTTCACGTCCTCGAGCTTGAACGGCTTGATGATGGCGGTGACGAGATGAGGCACGGGAGCTCCTCCGGTTTCGGGCGGTCGGACGATTCTGCGGGGCGGGCGGG
>JACPNX010000013.1 GCA_016185275.1 Actinomycetota bacterium
CGGATCCGTCAGATCCACACACCCACCCCCCGGCCCCAACAGCTCCCGAGCCCGAACCCGCCGCCTCGCCGCCAACACCTCCTCCCAACTCGGCGGCCGCGACGAACCCGCCCCCACCCGACCACCACCATCCCCCCGCTTCCCAGAACCTCCCCCGCCGCCGGCAATGTCGGCGGCCGGGCACTTGAGTTCGGCTCCTACTGCGCCGACCTGGCCGCCGGCACAGGACTTGGCTGGGGACGCCGGCCGGGCGGCTCTCGCCGGGACAGTCGATGCGTTGGCTGGGAGCGACATCGCCAGCGTCCACAGTCCAACCGCTGCGATCGCATTGACGGCTACGGCCTTGCGCATGGCGCACCCCCTTCGGGTGCGCGAGAGGCATAAACCCCGTACTGCCGCCACCCTGTTCGGTTCGATCCGGTTCGGCGGCCCGTTCGCTCGAGCTCGATGACCACTTCTTGGACCTGGCCGTCAACCAGCGACCGTGAATAGTCGACGGTGCCAGCGGCCTGAACACAATCCGGTGAAGTCAACGTCAACCGCCGGACAGTGGCACTTTCAGCCTGCATGCGCTCGACGAGCCTCCGGAATCCGGCCCGCGCGAGGCCCCGCATCTCGCTGATATCGATTGCCGCGCGTTCCGCGCTCTCCACGGAGCGGATGAGCCGTTCGACCTCGGCGTCGACGGTTCCCTTCTGGCGGGCGCGGACCCATGCCTGGGTGAGGATGCGGCTGAACTCGTCGACCACTCGCTGCACGTAGGCGACGTCGATCTTGTCCGGCACCGCCCACGGGTCCGTGGTCGTGGACCGACGAGCGGCGAGCACCGGCAACCGGCGACTGAGGCACGCGATCTGAGCGGCGAGCAGCGAGCACCAGCAACCGGCGACTGAGGCACGGGGCCCAGAGCGGCGAGCGAGGCAGCGGGCGAGCAGGCGGCGTCTCGAACCGCAGCCCCCGCCGCCCTGGACCAAGGGCCCGATCCCCGATCCGGTGCTCGCCGGATCAGTCCCTTGACAAACCCGCTCGAAGTGATGTATTTTGGATTCAAGATACATCGACCCTAGGGGGAGCAATGGCCACAGTGGCAGTTCGGCACCGGGTGAGCGACTTCGACGCCTGGAAGATCGTGTACGACGAGCACGGCACCAACCGCGCGCAGCACGGGTGTACCGGAGACCAGGTCCTGCGGGACGAGTCCGACCCGAACGAGGTCCTCGTCCTCACCCACTGGCCGTCGCTGAAGAACGCCCACGAATTCGCCGACGATCCGTCGCTGCGCGAGGCGATGGACCGGGGCGGCATCGTCGGCGCTCCGCGGATCGAGTTCTACGAACAGGCGGGCGTCTGACGACGGATCGGCCGCGCCGAGCACGTTCCGAGAGGGCCGGCGGCGGCCGGCCCTCTCGGCGCGCACCCGACTTGCTCATCCGCGTCGACCCCGAATTCGAGGACGAGTTCCCCGGTGCGAGCGCCCGGGCGACCGAGTGCTACGCCAACATCGTCCGCACCGGCGACCTCCTGATCGGCCTGCACAACGAGCAGGCGAAAGCCGACTACGGCCTGTCGGCGACGGGCAAGCAGGCACTGGCGGTCATCGAGGGAGCCCGGGAGCCGCTCGAGCCGGGCGTGATCGCCGAGCGGCTGATCATCACCTCGGGCAGCACCACCTCGATACTCGACACCCTCGAACGGGCCGGTTTGGTCCGGCGCATGCCGCACCCCGACGACCGGCGGAAGCTGCTGGTCGACGTGACCGACAAGGCGAGCGCCATCGTCGACGAGTTGTTGCCGTCGCTGCACCAACGCGAACGCACGATCATCGACGACGCGCTGACGCCAACCGAACAGGCGACGCTCCTCGACCTTCTCGCCAAGGTCCAGGCGTCCCTCACCCGTCACGCCGGCGACCCTCCGGCCCGCGGCGCCCCCCGCATCAAGCGCCGGTAACTCCGCAGTCCAGCCGGCATCGGAGACCTTCGCGCGTGGGCCAAGACGAGCACGTCGGCTTCCAGCCAGCCAACCGCGCAACGGCCTTGGACCCGCAACCTTTCAGCGGCCCCCGGCAGGATTCGATCGGCGGGTTCAGGCGGTGGCCGCACCGTCCAGCGCGCGTCTGACTAACTAGTTTCAGCGCAGGACTATGAGGCCGCGCGGATAGGGCGCTGAGGAGGACCATCCACCGGTCGTCGTGATGGCCCGGTTCTGATGCCGGGTGCGTCCCATCAACCGACGACCAGGTGGAGGTCACCCTCATCATGCGCGCGTTCGACCCCGAAGTGGGAGATGCCGTGTGGCAAGCCCTTGAGCCACTGGTGCCCGTGCCCGTCGATGCTCATCCGTTGGGCTGCCACCGACCCCGCATCCCAGACCGAGTGTGCTTCCAGGGGATCCTGATCCGGCTGGTCACCGGCTGCGCCTGGGTCGACGCCGAGGCCCTCCTCGACGGGCAGGTCTCCGACACCACTCTGCGAGCCAGGTGCGACGAGTGGATCGCCGCCGGCGTGTTCGACGCGCTCATCGCAGAAGCCCTGGCCGCCTACGACCGCATCATCGAGCTCGACCTCTCCGAAGTCAGCCTGGACGGCTCCCAACACAAAGCGCCCTGCGGCGGTGAGGGCACCGGCCCGAACCCCACCGATCGGGGCCGGTCGGGCTGGAAGTGGTCGATCGTCGCCGGCGCCGATGGGATCCCGTTCGGCTGGGCCATCGACGGCGCCAATCGACACGCCATGCGACTCCTCGAACCCACCCTCGCGGCCGCCGCCGAGCGCGGGTTGCTCGCTGACATCGAGACCCTGCACCTCGACCGGGGCTACGACAACGGCGCCACCCGGGCGCTGTGCGAGCGGCTCGGCCTCGACGACTTGGTCTGTGCTCGCAAACGGCCCCGCGGCGTCACGAAGTTGAGGAAGAAGCCCGTGCCCCTCGGCATGCGCTGGCCGATCGAACGCACCAACTCGTGGCTGTCGAACTTCGGGCAGCTCCGCCGCAACACCGACCGCCGCACCCATCACCGCCACGCCCAACTCTCCCTGGCCGTGGCCCTGCTCATCACCGCCAAGCTCATCGACTGGCGCAACCGCTGGAGCCCAGAGTGAGCCCTATCCACGCACGCTCTTACTCGCCGTTGTACATGCGCTCGAGGTCGATCAGCTCGACGTCGCCCCGCTCCTCGGCAGCCCCCTTCAGGTTCCTGTCGAAGCCCGAGGCCGAGAACAGCAGCAGCTTCGTCGCCGGCGTTGCCTGACCGCGGCCGGTCAGCAACGTCCGGATGCGTTCGAGCCGAGAGAGGTCAGCCATGGTGCGGGCGCGGGTCGTGTGCTTGGCCTCGCCGATGGCGGCCACGCGGGTAGCTCCACTTCGAGCCCGGGTGGTCGCGACGACATCGAGCTCGTGCTGCGCCCGTGCCTTCTGGTCGTTGACCACGGCGGGCCCGACCGAGGCGACCGGGCCGCCGGTCGTGGCGGGCGACGAGAACTTGAAGGTGAAGTCCCGAGCGAGCTGCTCGAAGTGGGGGCCGAGCACGTGAGTCGACAAGCGCGGCTGTGCATCTGCCCACGCCTCGGTGAAGCGCCGGTCCTCGAACCGGGCGAGGTCGGCGCGCGTCACGACGTGATGGAACCGCACGATGGGATCGGCCAGGCGGTAGATCGGGCGCCGGCTGCGCAGCATGTCGTCGTGCCGTTCGACGAACCCGGCGTCCTCGAGCGCCTTGAGCGGATGCTGCACTGCCCGGGCCTCGCGGCCGAGCGCGGCGGCGACGGCGCCCTGCGACGTGCTGCCTCCGGCGATGGCACCGACGACGGCGTGGTACAGCGCTCGATCTGTCAGGGACCGCTCCTCGGTCAGGAGGTAGTCGTCCTCGCGGAACATCGCGCTCGCAGGGTTGAGCACACCCTGCTCCAGCCAGCGAGCGAAGTCCGCCATCCGCGACGGCGGCTTCGCGGTGATCAGATCGCGGTAGCCGGGCGTGCCGCCGATGACCGCATGCACGTGGAACGCTGTCTTCGGATCCTTGATACCCCAGAAGCGCGCCGCGGTCCGGAAGTCGAAGGTGCCGAGCGGCAGGTCGTGCGTAGCGCGACCCCGGAGCGCTTGGGCACCCTCGAGGAGCGACGCCATCACCGACAGCGCCGAGCCACACACGACCAGACGCACTGCCGGCCCGCGGTCCCGGGAAGCATCGACGTGTCGCTGCAGATGCGAGGGCAGCTCGGGTGAGTGGGCCAGCAGGTACGGGAACTCGTCGATGACGGCGACGGCGGGCTCGTCCCCTCGGCGGAGCTGCGCGAGCGCGCCCAGTGCGTCGTCCCAACCGTTGAAGGCCAGCCTTCCGCCGGGGACGCCGAGGTACTCGCCCAACGCCAGGCCCAAGCCGTCGAGCGCCTGGGAGCGCTCCTGCTCCAAGGCCTGGAAGTAGAAGCCACCCGTCGCCTCCGTCAGACGGCGCAACAAGAAGGACTTCCCCTGCCGCCGCCTCCCTCGCACCAGCGCCAGCCGGATGCCGGGGCCGCGCTGCTGGGCGAAGGCGACCAAGTCGCGCCACTCTGCGTCTCGATCGAAGAGCTCCGGCGGCTTCTCCATGCCGGAACAGTACTAGGACGACCTTGTATAAGTCGGCCTTGTATTGCTTGCCCGCTCCGTCTACTCGTTCGGAAGCAGTCGGCCGGAAGGCCAGCCAGTCCACGCTCTCCGGGAGGTGGCGCGGGAGGTCGCGGCGTAGCGGAAAGCGAGGAACTCGAACGGGAGGCCAAGCGGAAGATCGACCTCGGATCATCCGTTCCACCCACCCGCGTTCGAAGAGGAGGTCCGGTGGAACGACGCCGCCGCGAGCCGGTGAAGCCGGCTCGTGAACCAGCCGGCGGGTGCCGGCCGATCCGTCCGGTCGTCTACACGGTCCGGGAGGTCGCCGACCGCCTGACGGTCTCGGCCGACGAGATCGAGGACATGCTCGCCGAACCGGCTACACCTCGGCCCGCACCCGCGGCTCTTCGACCACCTCGCCGGTCAGCACGCCGGAGCTGATCGAGATCGGGAGCGCGCTGCTGCGCTGGGGCGGACGAACGGGCGGCGCCCGCCGCATCCGCGACAGCGATCGAGTCCATGCCCGCGCCGCAGTCCGACTCAGCGACGAGCAGGCCGCCATGCTCCGCGCCATCTGCTCGCCGAGCGCGCGCATCCAAGCGGTCGTCGGCCGGCCCGGGTCGGGCAAGACCTGCGCGGCGTCCGCATGCGTCCAGGCCTTCGCAGCCTCGGGCGTCCCCGTCGTTCCACCATCCGGCGCCGACGAGATCGACCGCGAATAGCAGCGGCTCGCGTCAGAGCGGGGGCGCATCGACGCGCTCCAGCGCGCCAAGCCGGGATGGAAGCCGAGCGCGCGCCGGCAGCTCACAGAGCAGGTCGCCTCAACCGAGCGCGCCGTCGAACGCCGTGAGGGTCGCCTCGCCGATCTGCGAGCGCAGCAGGACGCGCACGACGCGTTCGCCGCCGCGCACGCCGCCGAGTTCGAGCAGGCCCGCGTGCTCGGACTCGCCACCTCGGCTCGACGGCTCACCGTTCGGATCACCGCGGTCGCCGACCCGCCCCAAGCGCTGCGCTGGATCTGATCGGGCCCCCACCCGAGGACGCAGGGCGAACGTCTGCGCTGGGACCGCGCCGTCGAGAGCCTCACCGTCTACCTCGACGAGCACGGCGGGCCGTGGCCGGGACGGGCCGCAACGGTAAGGGACATGGTCGGCCCAGGCCCGGAGCACTTCCTCGACCGGTTCGAGCACGAGCGCGTCGCGAGGCCATCCACGGCGTCCATGCGCCAGAGCGGGCCGGATGGCGCTTGGGGTGAGCCCCCGGCCGGCCGTGTTCCGGTTGTACCGGCTATCCCTTGACGTACGGCCTGAGTGCCTCCATAGTGCTTGGAACAACGAGGAACAACGGGGGTCCCGGTGGGAACGTACACGGCGTCGAAGAGCAGAACCCAAGGTCGCGAGAGCTGGTCGGTGATCTTCCGCCATCCCGCTCGTCTGGACCTGAGCGGCAAGGTCGGAAGGCGTGTGCGCCGGGGCCTCGGCACAACGGACGAGACCGAAGCGGATCGGCTCGTCGCTCAGCTGAGCGAGCTGCTGGCGGACTCCGACTTCTGGGATCCCACTGCGCGTCAACGAGCGGAGGAGCACTTTGACGCTCGGGTCGTCGACATCTTCTTCGACGGCATCGAGGGCCGCCGGCTCAACTTCCAGCAGATCCGCGACGAGGCGCTGCCACTCCCGGATGCGGAGCTCGACTACCGCACGGTGCTTCTGCTCGGCACCACCGGTGCGGGCAAGACCACTGTCGTGCGTCAGCTCTTGGGGACGGATCCCGAGACCGAGCGGTTCCCGTCGACCTCGACGGCCAAGACAACGGTCGCCGACACCGAGCTGATCTTCGATCCCTCTCCGGCCTATCGAGCAGTCGTGACGTTCGTCGGACGGGATGAGGTGATCGACTACCTCACCGAGTGCGTGTCGGAAGCGGCGCTTGCCGCGTTCCGGAAGGCTGACACTCGCGAGGTGGCGCGCCGCTTGCTCGACCACCCCAACCAGCGGTTCCGGTTCAGCTACATCCTCGGCCGCGGTCTATTTGCCGTCGACAATGACGACGTCGACGATGACGACGCCACCGCCGAGGCGGCGCTTGAAATCCCCGCGTCGATCGACCTCGACGAGACAGCGAGGGTCATCTCTCATGCGATCGAGGCGCTCCGCGAGCTCGTTGCGGCCCACGAGACTGCCGCCCGCGACGCGCTGCTCTCGGACGAGAACGACGAGCGCGTACTCGAAGAACTCATCGAGGAGACGCTCGACGGCGAGCTGCGCGGTGACGAGCGCTTCCACCAGATCGTCGATGACCTTTTCGACGAAATCGAGAAGCGGTTCGACCTACTCACGGTCGGCGATGTCCGCAGGAACCGCCAGGGTTGGCCGATCAGCTGGTACTGGAAGACGGAGGAGCGCGCCGCTCTACTCAAGGCGGCCTCGCGGTTCTCGAGCAACTACGCGCCGCTCTTCGGAACATTGCTGACGCCGCTCGTCAACGGCCTACGCGTGGCGGGTCCGTTCGCGCCGTCGTGGATCGAGGGTCCTCCGCCGAGCCTTGTGCTCGTGGACGGTGAAGGGCTCGGACACACGCCGACATCTGCTGCAGCGCTCTCGACGTCGGTGTCGAAGCGCATCGAGGAGGTCGATGCCGTCGTGCTCGTGGATAACGCGACGCAGCCCATGCAGGCGGCCCCGGTCGCGGCCATGAAGGCTCTCATCACATCAGGCAATGCGTCGAAGCTGATCTTCTGCTTCACGCACTTCGATCTCGTGACGGGCGACAACTTGCCGACGTTCTCCGACCGCGAGGCGCACGTGCGCGCCTCCGGGGAGAACGTCCTGAAAGCGATCGGCGAGGACCTTGGGCCCTTCGCCGAACGCATCGTGCGACAGCGGCTCGAGCGGGGCTGCTTCTTCGTCGGTGGGATCGACTCGCCCCTCGACCTCGACAAGAAGCCCGGTCGACGCTCGGTCGAGCAGCTGACAGCCTTGCTTCGGGCGATCGACGAGGTCACAGGGCGGCCGGAACCGACCGAGATCCGCGCGGTCTACGACCGTGCAAACCTCGTCCTTGCCGTGCGCGAGGCGGCCCATAGCTTCCACGAGTTGTGGCATGCGCGCCTCGGACTGGGATTCAACTCTCAGGTACCGAAGGAGCACTGGACGCGCATTAAGGCGTTGTCGCGGCGCTTCGCCGAGGGCTGGGACGACGAGTACGACAAGCTGAAGCCCGTCGCCGAGCTCAAGCGTGAGCTCGACGAGCAGATCTACAGGATGCTCCAGCAGCCGCTTCGGTGGGAGGGTGGCGAGCCGACCGAAGATGAAAAGCAGCAAGTCATCGACGACTTCGCGAACGCGATCGCTCGCGAGGTGCAAGCGCTCTCCGGCCGGCGGATGAACGAAGATCGCCGCGCTGCATGGCGGGAGGCGTTCGCGCAGGCCGGCATCGGATCGACCTTTGTCCGGGCCCGGATCATCTCATCGGACATCTACGACCGTGCCGCGCCTGTTCCGAACGTCACCCCGTCGCCGGATCAGAACACCTTCCTCCATGAGGTGACGTCGGCGGTCGAGGCTGTCGCCGACGAGACGGGGGTGCGGCTCGTATGACCCTGTACCTGCTTGGCCCGTTCTGCACAGCCGGCTCCACGGCCGGTCACGCCATCGCCGTACCGTGTTGAGGGCATTTCCGACCGGTTGACACCTCCGTGACCTTCGCAGACCACTTCCTCGAGGATCTGGATTCCCGCACCTGGCGTGCGCCCGAGGGCGCCCCGCGCGCAATCACAACATCAACCGTGTTCCTCGGCGCCGGCGACCACGCCCTCGAAGTCGCCGTCGCGAGCGCCGCGGCCCGCCCGAAGGCCGACGACATGCGCAAGCTCTGGCACGCCCGCCAGGGCAAGCGCCCGAGTCCGGTCCTTCTGGTCGTCGGCTACCCCGAGCACGGCGACACGCGAGTGAGCGTCTGCGGCCCCGTCGGCGAGCAGCCGCCGGTGATCCACGGCCTGGAGGCCTCCCAGGTCGAACGCGTGGCAGCCGCGGCACTCACTGAGCCCAGCAGGCACTCGGCAATCCGCTTCCTCGTGGCCATGCTCCCCGAAGTCGGCGCCGACCTGCCCGGGTTGCGGAACTCGGGCTTGCTCGCAACGCAGGAGCTGCGCAACGGCGTGCCCGCGCGACATGATTGGCAGCGCGCCTGTACGCGGAGCCGGAACGCGCTGCCCCTGCGCGGCCGCCAGCTCGTCGAGAAGCTTGGCTTCGGCATCGAGCAGCTGTCCGTGACCTCATCCATCCTCACGGTGGGTGGCGGCGGCAAGCGGGCGGTCGCCGTCTTCCTCGACCAGGGCGAGACGTTCGACGAGCCCGCCGATCGCTTCGCCTCCACTCCCGTCTCGCACGCGCTCGCGCTCGCCGATCGCGAAGGCGTCCCTTGGGTGGTGCTCACCCGTGCTCGGCAGATCCGCCTCTACGCGGCGCGCTCCGACACCGGCGTCGGACGCAAGGGCCGAGCCGAGACGTTCGTCGAGGTCGACCTCGCACTGCTCCCCGAGGACCGCGCCGGCTACGTCGACCTGCTCTTCTCCGCGTCGGCCCTCAAGGAGAATGGCACCCTCGACGACATCCTCCGCCAGTCGGCCGACTTCGCGGCCGAACTTGCCATCCGCCTGCGCGAGCGCGTCTACTTCGAAGCGGTTCCGGGCCTCGCGACGGCTGTCGCCGGGCGAGTGGACCGAAACGGCGCGCTGACCGAGGACGACCTCTCCGCGGCCTACGAGCAGACGCTCATCATCCTGTTCCGTCTGCTGTTCCTCGCCTACGCCGAGGACAAGGACCTGCTTCCGTACCGCACCAACAGCCGCTATGCCGACCATGCACTCAAGACGATCGCTCGCCGGCTCTCCGAAGACCGCGTGAACGACAAGGTGTCGTTCGACGCTGGTGCCATCGACCTGTGGGAGGACGTTCGTCAGCTGTGGCGGACGGTCGACAAGGGCAACAGCGGCTGGGGCGTGCCCGGGTACAACGGTGGCCTCTTCTCCGACAAGGCCGACGTCAACCCCGCCGGCGCCGCGCTCGCGCGCATCGACCTCACCGACGCCGAGTTCGGGCCCGCGCTCATGGCGCTGCTCGTCGACCACGGGCCCGACGGTGTCGTGGGGCCAGTCGACTTCCGCAGCCTCTCGGTCCGCGAGTTCGGCACGATCTACGAGGGACTCCTCGAGTCCATGCTCTCGATCAGCCCGTCTGACCTCACCGTCGACGCCAAAGGCAACTACGTGCCGACGAAGAAGGCCGGCGACGTGGTGGTCGCGGCGGGCGACATCTACTTCCACAACCGATCAGGAGCGCGGAAAGCCACCGGCTCGTACTTCACGAAGCCCTTCGCAGTCGAGCACCTCCTCGACCACGCGCTCGAGCCGGCACTCGCCGAGCACGTCGCACGACTCCAAGCCCTGCTCGACCAGGGCGACGAGGTCGCCGCCGCCGAGGCGTTCTTCGACTTCCGCTGCGTCGATCTCGCCATGGGTTCGGGGCACTTCCTCGTCGCCGCAGTCGACCGCATCGAGGCGCGCCTCTCGGGCTTTCTCGCTCTGCACCCGATCGCGCCCGTCGTCGCCGAGATGGAACGGCTGCGCCAAGCAGCCGTCGACGCGCTCGGCGACCTCGCAGACGGCGTGGAGATCGAGACGACGAGCCTGCTGCGCCGCCAGGTCGCCCGCCGCTGCATCTACGGCGTCGACCTCAACCGCATCTCCGTCGAGCTGGCGCGCCTCGCCATCTGGATCCACACGTTCGTGCCTGGCCTGCCCCTGTCGTTCCTCGACCACAGCCTTGTGCGCGGCAACAGCCTCACGGGCATTGGCACCATCGACGAGGCCATCAACATCCTCGACCCGAAGGCGGCCAAGGCCGGAGCGGTCTCGCTGTTCCGCAGCCAGATCGACGAGTTCCTCGGCCGCGCGAGTGACGCGCTCCGCCGGCTCGCCCGCGTCACCGAAGCGACCGTCGCCGATGTCGAGGCGGCGCGCAAAGCGCATCTCGAGGCGCTCGAAGCGGTAAGACCAGCGCGCGACCTCTTCGACCTTCTCATTGCCGGACGCCTCGGCGAGACCGACCTCGTTGTCACCGCCGACGAAGACGCGATCGAGAAGAACAAGGGCCTACCGAAGGCGCGAGACCTCGCCAAGAAGCTCGAGGCGATGCATTTCCCTGTCGCGTTCCCCGAGGTGTTCGAGCGCGATCGTCCCGGCTTCGACTGCATCCTTGGCAACCCTCCGTGGGAGAAGCTGCACGTCGAAGAACACGGCTTCTGGGCGCTGCGATTCCCAGGCCTCCGCGGATTGGCGGTGACCGATCTCAACCGTGAGATGAAAAGGCTTCGCTCTGCTCGCCCCGATCTCGTCGCGGAGCTGGGAGGCGAAATTGCGGCTGCAGATCTCATGCGGGCGACGTTGCTCCGGGGGCCTTATCCGGAGCTCGGATCGGGCCACCCGGACCTCTATAAGGCCTTCAGTTGGCGCTTCTGGGCTCTGATCCGCCAAGGCGGGGCAATCGGCGTCGTCCTACCACGTTCTGCCCTTTCTGCGACTGGCTCATCGGAGTGGCGCCGCACGATCCTCAACGAAGGGACGTTCTCAAGCGTCACGACAACGATCAACACGGCAGGATGGGTTTTTGATGACGCCGAGCCCAGATACACGATCGCGTTCGTCGCTCTTCGAAAGGGTCGTCAGGACGCATCCATCGAACTTCGAGGACCCTACGCCTCCCGCGGGTCGTACGAGCGGTCCCGCCGCGACGAACCACTGCAGATCTGGGGCACCGATCTACTGAACTGGTCAGCGGGCGCTGCATTTCCATTGATCCCCGGCCGACGAGCAGGCGAAGCCTTCCTACGGATGCGGGCAACCCCCCGGTTCGATAGTGCGGAGGGCGGGTGGCGCCCCAAGCCGGTGCAAGGCGATCTGAACGCCACACAAGGCAAGTCACAGATGGTCTTCGGCCAGAGTGCAAGAGACGATCTCTGGCCCGTGTACTCCGGGGGCTCTTTCAATCTTTGGTCACCCGATAACGGACCCGACTCCTACTACGCCTGGATTGACCCGGAAATCGCGATTCGAGTTCTGCAGGAGCGTCGCGTATCGAGCGCGCGTCGTGCGGGCTCCGTCTTCACGGGTTTCGACACCGAGTGGGTAGCGGACCCAGACACACTTCCGTGCTGGTACCCGCGGATCGCGTTCCGGGATGTAGCCCGTGCGACGGATAGGCGGACCATCATCCCGGCTCTCATTCCGGGTTCGGTCGTCGTCACGCACAAGGCGCCCTACTTGTTGCTTCCTGGAGGTGACGAGCGGGACGAGGCATACCTCATTGGGGTCGTGAGCTCGATCCCCTTCGACTGGTACGCCCGCCGGGTCGTCGAGACCTCGGTCAGCTTCGACCTGCTCGGCTGCTTTCCACTGCCGCGACCCGACCGAGAGGATCGCCTCCGCAAGCTCGTCGAGACCGCGGCCGGGCGACTAGCTGCGGTGGACTCTAGGTACGAGTACTGGGCGGAGGCAGTTGGAGTGCCCACTGCGTCCGTCGGTGACAATCGAGCTGACCTCACCGCTGAACTCGATGCAGCCGTAGCCCATCTGTATGGGCTGGCCGAGGACGACGTGAAGGTCATCTTCGAGACGTTCCACGTTGGGTGGGACTACTCAACGCGTCTCAGTTCGGTGCTCGATCACTTCCGGGAGATGGCGTGACAGCGAGTCCGAAGCCGGAGTTCGCCACCAACCGGCCGGACGAGCGGGTCGCCGACGCGATCAACGCTCATCTAGCGCATCTACGCACGACGTGGGCCGAGCCCCCGGAGCTGTCCATCGCGACGGCGTACTTCAACCCTGGCGGCTATGGGCTGCTCGCCAGCGAGCTCGACCACCCGGTGCACGTGCGGCTGCTGCTTGGCGCCGGCCCACACGTACCGGAGCGTCGAGTCCGGCCGCTCGGTGACTCGCCGAGCCCTGCGCGCGCTGCGCGAGCCGAGCTGCGCAAGGCGCTGGAGGGCCACGCCCGGGATCTGCGCCAGGACCGTGACCTCCTCGGCTTTTCGATCGACGCCGATGCGACCGGCCGACGGTTGGTCGACTGGCTGCGCTCGGGCCATGTCGAGGTGCGCCGCCTCGAGGAGGCGTTCCTGCACGGGAAGGCGTTCATCGTCACCTCACATGACGAGGGTGTGATCGCCGGGTCGTCGAACTTCACGTTCGCGGGGCTCGCCACCAACATCGAACTGAACCTCGGCCACTACCAGCCGCATGTCGTTGCCCAGGTGCACGAGTGGTTCGACCACCTGTGGGACCGGTCGGAGCCGTTCGACCTGGCATCGCTGTACGGCGCTCGGTTCGCGCCTCACCCGCCGTACCTCATCTACCTCCGAATGCTCTACGAGCGGTACGGCGCCGAGCTGGCCGCGGAAGCCGCGGCGGAAGGCCTTCCACGCATCCACCTGGCGTCGTTCCAGCGCGACGGACTCTGGCGCGCGCGTCAGTGTCTCGTCGAGCGCAACGGCGTGCTCATCGCCGATGAGGTCGGCCTCGGAAAGACATTCCTCGCTGGCGAGCTGATCCGCCAGGCGGTTGAGGAGCGCCGGCAGCGGGTGCTCGTCGTTGCACCGGCGACCCTGCGGGACGGCCCTTGGCGGCGTTTCCTCCTGAACTACGGCCTCGGTGTCGAGGTGTTCTCGTTCGAGGATCTCGTCACCGACAAGCGGCTCAACCCCGACACCGGCTACGCGACGCCGCTCACCTTCCATCCGCGCGAGTACGCGATGGTCGTGATCGACGAGGCTCACAATCTCCGCAACCCGTCGACGTTGCGCGCCAACGTCATGCGTCGTCTCCTCGCGGGGTCGCCGCCGAAGGACGTCGTGCTCCTGACCGCGACGCCGGTGAACAACTCGCTGTGGGACCTCTACTACCTGCTCGGTTACTTCCTGCGGAACGACGCCGTGTTCGCCGACGTCGGCATCCGGTCGCTCCGCGATCACTTCGCCGCAGCGATGGCGATGAACCCAGACGACCTCTCGCCCGAGCACCTCTTCGACATCCTCGACGCCGTCGCTGTCCGCCGGACCCGCCAGTTCGTCAAGCGGTACTACCCGAACGACAGCGTGATCGGGCCCGACGGGAACGCGGTGCCGATCGTGTTCCCCCAGCCGCGAGTGCTGAAGGTCGAGTACGACCTCGACGCCGTTCTCCCGGGTTTCTTCGACCGCTTCGCCCACGCGCTCGACACGCCCGTGACGGCAGGGTCATCCACCAATCCCACGGTGTTGACCCTTGCGAGGTATGCGCCGTCGCGCTACCGGCTCAGCGGCGAGGAGGAGGCCTACGAGGTCCAGTTGGCGGGCCTGATCCGCTCCGGGCTGCTCAAGCGGTTCGAGTCGTCGGCCCACGCGTTCGCCGTGACGTGCCGGAAGATGGCAGCCAGTCACAACCTCTTCCTGTCCGTGCTCGACAAGGGCAAGGTGGCCACTGGTCAAGTGCTTCGCGACTGGCCCGCCACGGATGCCGACGAGGAGGACGTCGACGACTACGTCGAGCTGAACAGCGAGCAGATCGAGGACGCGTCGCTCTACGACTGCGACGCGCTGCGCGCCGACGTCGAGCGCGACCGCGAGCTGCTGCTGACCTGGGCTGACGAAGCCGACGCCGTCACGCGCGCGCAAGACCCGAAGCTCGCCGCGCTGGTCGAGGAGCTCGCCGCGATTGCCGCCGAGGCAGCATCGGCAGGGATCGGTGAGCGGGACGTCCGCGACCGCCGCAAGGTCCTCGTGTTCAGCTACTTCGCCGACACGGTCAATTGGATCGACGAGCACCTCGAGGAAGTTGTGCGGGCCGATCCGAGACTCGCCGACTACCGGGACCGAGTGGCGTCGCTGTCGGGCACGTTCGGGTCGAAGGAGGACGTGCTGTGGGGCTTCGCCCCACGCACTACCGACGCGCCCGAGGGTGCCGACGACGATCTGTTCGACATCGTCGTTACCACCGACGTGCTCTCCGAAGGCGTCAACCTCCAGCAGGCCCGTCACATCATCAACTACGACCTGCCGTGGAACCCGATGCGTCTGGTCCAACGTCACGGACGAATCGACCGCATCGGCTCCTCGCACACCGAGGTCTTCCTGCGGTGCATCTTTCCGGACCGCCAACTCGACGAGCTGCTCGGGCTGGAAGACCGACTCCACCGCAAGATCCAGCAGGCGGCCAAGTCGGTCGGCACGCCCGAGGTCCTGCCCGGCAGTACCGCGGAGGACGTCGTGTTCTCCGAGACACGCGAGGAGATCGACCGCCTGCGAGCCGGCGACGCCTCGCTGTTCGAGCGCGGTGGTACCGGACGGGGCGCGCTGTCCGGCGAGGAGTACCGCCAGGAGCTGCGCCAAGCGCTCGAGGACGAATCCTTCGCCGACCGCATCGCCGCCCTGCCGTGGGCTTCGGGCTCGGGCATGGCCGTCGAGCGGGACGACGTCCATCCCGGCTACGTGTTCTGCGCTCGGGTCGGTGATCACCCGACGGCGCTGTATCGCTACGTCGGCTTCCCCGACGGTCTCGATCACGTGGTTGTCGGTGACACGCTGGCCTGTCTCGACTACGCCCATCCGCCTCAGGGGTTTGACACGCCACGCCACCTCGACGGGCCGACGTACGAGCGGGCCTTCGACGCGTGGACGTTCGCCAAGGCCGACATCGAGGTGTCCTGGAACCGGGCCGCCGACCCGGCGAACCTGACGCCGCCGGTGCCTGCTGCGATGAACCGTGCCGCCGAGCTCGTTCGTTCGAACCGACCGCCGGAGATGACCGTCGAGGAGTCAGACCGGTTGGTCGATGCGCTCCAGACGCCGTACCCCGAGCGGATCGTGCGCTCGATTCGACACGCCATGGGCTCGACGAGCGATCCCGTAGAGCAAGTGCGCGCCATCGCCGCCTACGCACGCGACCTCGGGCTCGAGCCCAGCCCTCCACCGGAGCCGTTGCCGGAGATCACCGAGGACGACGTGCACCTCGTCTGTTGGCTCGCCATCGTGCCGTCGTCCGCGGAAACCATCGTGGAGCAACTCGGGGAGCTGCCCCTTGGAGACAGGATGTAGGCGGGTCAGATCCTCGACACGTCGCTCTTGGAGATCCCGAGGCGGCGCCGAGCCCCTTGACCAGGTCATCGACCTTGCGAGTCGACACGCCGTGCACGTAGGACTCCATCACCACCGCCTAGAGCGCCCGCAACTTCACTGCCGGGATCTCAGCATGGCGACCTCGTGCGACGGATCGAAGCCGTGCTCGACCAGCCAGCGGACCGCCAGCAGGCTCCGCAACGACCACCACGCGCGGATCACGTCGACGTCGACGTCGGTGCCGTAGCCGGCGACGACATCGCCAAGGTGCTCCTCGTGTCCGAGCGTGAGGACGGCGAGGTCGAACAGCGCGTCGCCCTGGCACGCGTCGGACCAATCGACGACGCCGGTGACCGCGTCACCATCGACGAAGACGTGGGCGAACTGCAGGTCGCCGTGGGTGAACACCGGTTTCCACGGCCGAAGCGCAGCCTCGGCGACTCGGCGGTTGCGCGTGACCACGTCGGTGGGAACGATGTCGTTGGCGACGAGCCACTCGCACTCGCCGTCGAGGTGCGATGCGAACTCGTTGAAGCTCCAACCGAGCCATGGCGGCAACGGCGCGTTGTGCAGCCTCCGGGCGGCGGCACCCGCCGCGGCCCACGCCGCCGACGATGCGGTCGACGGCTCGCCGAGGCGCCCGAGTGCCGTCCCTGGGAGGGCAGCGAGCGCGAGCACGGGCGGCTTCCGCCACAGGATCTCCGGGGTCGGGACCGGCGCCATCGCCATCGGTTCGACCTCGACGTCGGTGCGCGTCCGATCAGCGTCGATCTTCAGGAACATGTCACCGACGCGCAGGGCTACTCGCTCCTGGTGAGCGACGACGATCTGAACCTCGTCCATCACCGGACTTCACCATCGACGACGACGGCGCCACCGGCACGATCATCTACTGGGAGCACCTCGGGATGCTGCAGCCACCGTTCTATCGACGGAAGTGCGAGCACGAGCTCGCCTGCTACGGCTCCAACGGCGTGCTGCCACATGAAAAGGGGGAAGAGCCGGCGGGTGTGCTTGCTGCAATGGAACACGGAGTCGACGGCTCCATCTCCTGGGCCGATATCGAGGCCCGCGTCGACGAGCTCCTTGGTTGATCGACGGGCCTGGGCTTCAACAGCATTGTGCGAGCTCAGGGTTACCGACCCGGCCCGCAATCATCCGTGAGTCAGACGGCGGGTGCGAGGACGAGGTTCGGGTCGACCGACTGCAGCTCGACCTGGTACCGGTCAGCCAGCGTTGCGGCCGAGTCGTACGCGGTCTCGTAGGCGACAACGAGGGAGCGCACCGTCGAACTCGACCGATCGTAGCCGCCCTCGACTTCGGCGAGGCTTCGGTACTTGATCGCCTGATGGATCCCCGTGCAGATGTTGTCCTCGCCCGCGACCTCGACCTCGACGACCGTCCTCTCGGGCCAGTGGTTCTGGAACATGACGTCCACACGATCGCCCGTCCGGAACAAGTGCTCAACGAAGGATTGCGCTGCCGGACTCATCCCGAACTCGCTGCCATGACTCGCGACATACAGCTTCAGCCGCCGATGAGCTGATGACTCGCCACCCGGCCCGAAGACGCCGACACGCTCGGGGACGAACGGTGCCTCGGCGAGTGTCGCTGCATTGTCGAGCTCGAACACGCGGCCGGGCCTGGCGGTGCTGCCGACTGGTTCATCGCCCCACCGGAAGTAGCCCGATCGCTCGAGCGGGTCATCCGGGAAGATGCGGAGGTCTGCACGCCAGAGCCGGTGGTCCCGGTGGTCCCTGCCCAGCGGAGCTGCGAAGTCGAGCACCCACTCGCGGATCTTCAGGTAGTCACACACGAAGTAGTGCTCCTGCGTGAGTCCACCGCGGCGCGGAATCGCGAACACGTACCAGTAGAAGGTCTGACGGTGGATCACCGGCGGGTCGAAGCTTCCCGCGAACCAGTCGAGGTTGATCGGCACGTACCAGCCGTCGAAGTGGTGGATGGCCCTGGCGGGGCGGCCGTCGAGCACGAACTTCCCGGCGTCGCCATCCGGCGAGGCTGTGTCGAACGTGATCGCCAGCGGTGAACCGCCGATGTCGCGGAAGATGAGGTCGACGGCAAGCTGCTTTGCTTCTCCCACCTTCATGGCGAGAAGCTACTTCCGCAGCTCGACGACTGCCGGTGAGAACCGGTCGACCAGCCAGGCGTAGAGGAACATCGGGACGTCGTCGACGGCGAACGCTACGGCGATGGGGACGAGGTGCTGTGCGCCGACCCGGGTGACGCCTGACTCCCAGCGCTCGTAGTTGCCGTACTCGGTCACCTCGGCTGCGCTGAGGACGGTGAGGCCGGCGCCCCTTCGGAGCTCGGGAAGGATCTCGCGAACCGGTCGCCCGGATGCGCCATGGCCGACCTCCTCGTGAGGGGTTGTTGCACCCGTGCAATCCGATTTGCCCAGGGGGCTGGTTAGCGGCGGCGAGCCGGTGCTGGCCGGTCCGGCGGCTCCGATCGCGTGTCGCCCGTCGGGCTGGCGAGCTGTCGCTCCAGTGCCGTGAAGGCATCGATGATTGCGGGTGCCTCAAAGGCCCGGTTCCGGCGTCCCACGTTGACCTGGCGAACGACGCCGGCCGCTTCCAGACGGGTCATCGCCCCGTTGGTCGCCTGGAAGCTGCGCCCGATGAGGCCGGCGGCGCTCGACACCGAGACGACCGGTGCGCCCGGCAGCGCGCCGATGAGTAGATCGGCCGCCGATCCTGTGCGGACGGTGCCGGCTTCTGCTCGCCAATCCTGCTGGATCGTCGCCACCCGTTCCTCGAACGCCACGGCGTCGTCGACGGCGCGGCGGCACGCTGCGGCGAACCGCCCGATCCAGCTGTTGATGCCGTCGTGGGCGGCGCTCGAGCCGGCACGGCCCCGGTAGCGCGTCGCGGTGAGCCCGTCGATATAGGACCGCGACCAGGTGGCGAGCACGAGCGAGATCGGCGGGAGGATCCGGGGGGCGACGCCTCGCCGGCGGAGAACGACGTGGATGAGGGCCCGCCCGGTGCGGCCGTTGCCGTCCACGAACGGGTGGATGGTCTCGAACTGCGCGTGGGCGATCGCCGCTTGCGCGACGGCGGGGAGCGAGTCGTCGTTGACGAACGCGCACAGGTCGGCCAGGAGCTCCTCGACGTGCTCAGGTGGCGGGGGGACGAACGCTGCCGAGCACGGGTTGAAGCTGCTGCCGCCGATCCAGTTCTGCACGGAACGGATCTGGCCGGCGTGCTCACGCAAGCGAGTGCGGGCGAGGAGGCGCTCATGCACGTGGAGCAGCCCGTCGACCGTGACCGCCTCCGCGGTGCTGAGGCTCTCGACCGCCCAGGTCATCGCGTCGATGTTCCCGAGAACCTCGTCGGCGGTGACGTCGATGTCGGTCTCGCCGGCCACACGCGCCGCCTCGGCCCGCAGCAGCCGACGGCCGCCCACCACGAGGCCCTCGATGAACGACGAGGCGACGGACTCCGCCCGGAGCAGGAGGCGCGCGAGCGCCTCGGTGTTCGCGAGGGCGGCAGCCGTCGCATCGAGGGTCGCGATGGCCCGTTCGGCGTCGGCGACGTCTGCCGCCACGTTGCCGTCGAGCCGGAACGTCCCGCCGACCAGCAGATCCGGGACGTACGCTTCGTACTCGCAGCCCTGCCGGTCCTTGCGCGACAAGCCGCTGTCCAAGCTCGAGTGCCAGCGTCGGCGCAGAACCTTGCTCACCCGGCATCCTTGTTCAAGGAAGTACTATAACCTTGAACAAGGAGGTTCCGTATTCACGGAACACATCTGGACGCTCGACTCGCTCTCATGACAGGCGGACCGATCGACGGGGTCCGGTCAGGGTGCCGCCTGCACGCGCCGACCCACGACCTCGGGCGCTCGCTCGGCATCGGTTCCCGACGACGGACTGCAGTCCCGGTCGGCCGTCACACCGGCTGCATAGGGTGAGTGGCATGACCGCCGAGGACGAAGCCGCCCACGAACGCCTCGAGCGGCTGGTGCGCTCGGCGGAGCTGTCGTCGTACCGAGAGAATCTGCTTGAACAGATCCTGTCGGTCGAGCTGATACAGGCGTGCTGGCTCCGCGCGCTGCCGCCGCTCGAGCTTGCGCACGCTCTCGTCGACTTCAGCGGCTACGACCTCGTCGCCTCCTGCGGATCGGTCACCCGGCACATTCAGCTGAAGGCCACCGCGGGCAAGATCATCCTCCACCGAGCACTCGCAACCAAGCCGTCCGGCTGCTGCGTGCTCATCCTCCCGAAGGTCCGCGCCGGCGACGGTGATGCTCCTCGCATCGTGTTGAGCTACCGCTTCCTCGGCGGACTCCCGAACCAGGCGCTCGTCGTCGATGACTCGTGGCGTCGAGCTCGCGGGACGCGCTACGCGCGGACCGCCGCCGGCGACTTCGAGCACCCGGAACGAGCGAACCACGTCGAGGTGCCGAAGGCGGCGTTCGCACCGACCGTCGACGTCAACGGCCTGGTGACCGCCCTGTTCGGGAACGAGACCGGGGCCGCCTCGGACAAGGCCGGGAACGCGTGACAGTCGTCCACATTCAGGCCCGAGAGCGCCCTCGCCCCTCACAAGGGGAGCATGGCGACCAGTGGGAGTGGGGCGCACTCGTCCCGTCGGCGTGGGCTGGGCTGGCTGACCCCGCTGGCCCGCATTCCTGGCCCGCCTTCCCAACGAACGAGTCGCTTTACGGGAGCGTGGTTCACGCCCGCGTCTATCAGGAGGGTTGGGCAAGTGACTGACCAAGCGACGTTCCCGTTCGGGAAGCCGAGCACGCCTCGGCCTCCGCGGATCCCGAGCGGGAAGGCCGAGCTGTTCGTGCTCGGCGTCTACCCGAGCGCGCTTCACGTTCGCTGGTCCCCGCCGGCGTGGGCACAGTCCCGACTCGGCATCGGCACCATCGGCGCGCTTGCGGTCGATGACGAGCCAACCGTGTTCTGGGACGGCGCCGACGCGCGCGACCGGATCAAGCAGTGGCGCGCGGACGTCCAGTTCCGGGAGGGCGACGCCGAAGGCGATTGGGGTCATGTGCGGGCGGCCGGGAATGGCACATCGGGCCGCTCTGTGGTCGAGCGGGTGCTGGAGCCGCTTGGGACCGGCGCGGAGGCAACGTGGTTCTCCGACGTCGTCGATCGGTTCTTCGTGAAGTCTGGCAACACTCGTCGTAGGGAGCAGGCGGACGCGACCACCGCCGACTACGCGCCGTTCGCAGTGGAGGCAGGACTCCCCGAGGCGAGGCTGCCATCCCGCCCTGGCACGGAGGAGCTGATCGAGCTCGGCCTCGCCGGACACTCGGAGCGGTTGCGGGAGGAGCTGACACAGGCGCGCGCCCCAGTCGTGGCCACGCTTGGTGAGGAAGCGCGACGTGTGTTGCAGGGCATCGCCGACAGCGCGGGCGGACCGCCAGCGCTGCCACTCGAAGGGCAGCGCATGACCGGCGACGCCGGTGCCACCTACGGCGAGGCAGGCACGGTGACCCTCGGCGACATGGAAGCGCAGTGCTACGCCCTCGTGCACCCCGGTCAGCGCTCGCCCACCTGGACCGGCCTCCACGACGCGTGGATGAGGCGTCGTCACGGTTGAGCCACGGTCTCGCGGAGCAGGACCTTCCGCTTCGACTGAACGTGTCACAGTCGAGCTCCGCCAGGCGATCGTCGACGCTCAGCTACGGCAGCAGATGATCAACCCGCCGATGCTGGCCGCCGGCGGCGTGCCAGTGGGATGACCCGGCGTCATATTTGACGCTCACGGTCCATCCGCTCGGGGCGGCGCCAACCGCTGGCGTAGCTCCTCGACTCGTGCTGGGTCATGCTGCACGCCCCGCCGCTTGAGGATCTCGAGGAGGTCCTCCTGGCGTGGTTGGACGAAGCTGAGGCGATAGAGGGCAAGGTCGTCCCCCTGTAATCCGATTTGTCCAGGCGCGGTGGTGCTGATCACAAAAGGACCAACCGTTTCATTTATGAGTGCTGCCCACTACCCTGTGGGCCATGGACTTCCGGCAGCCGGTACACGTCGTCATTCCAGGTGCCCAGGGTCGGATCCTTGCGGTCCTGTCTCAGACGGCCGCCGAGCTGAACCTCCGGACGATCGCACGGCTGTCCGGCGTGAGTGTGGCGCAGGCGTCGCGGGTGATGCCCGGCCTCGTCGAGCTCGGCCTCGTGGAGCGCCGGGAGGCGCCGCCTTCAGCGCTCTTCAGGTTCGTCCCGAACCACGTCGCATCCCGCGCGGTAGCCATGCTTGCCGACGCCCGGACGACCGTGCTCCAAGAGCTGAAGCTCACCGCAGGTCGGCTCCGCGTCCCGCCCGTGAGCGTCATCGTGTATGGATCGTTCGCACGCGGTGAAGCCGACCGGTCGAGCGACATCGACATCTTGCTCATCCGCCCGCCGAGGGTCGACGAGGACGACCCGCAGTGGCGAGCGGGGATCGACGAGTGGCTGGAAGGTGCTCGTCGGCTCACTGGCAATCGCGTCGAGCTACTCGAGTTCGCGGCCGAAGAGGCCGGCGCCAAGCTCCGCAGCAAGAGGCAGCTGTGGAGCAACATCCAGCGCGAGGGAATCGTCGTACAAGGGCGAACGATCGAGGCCTTGCAGGACCGGCGCAGTGCCTAAGCCCGGCCGCACAAGAGCCGTCAGCGGGTCGCAGGTGCGCGGCTACCTCGACAAGGCCGGGGAGTTCCTCGCCGCTGCCGGCGACGAACTCGCGGCCGAGCGATTCATCGCAGCGACGAGCCTCGCGATCCATGCCGCGATCAACGCGGCAGATGCCGTCACGGGGTCGCGAACGGGCTGCCGCGCCGCCGGCCAGGATCACGAAGAGGTTCGCTCGCTGCTCTGGGACTCAGGCAAGGACGGTGCTGAACTCGACAAGGACCTCGGCCGTCTGCTGCCCCTGAAGACGAAGGCCGAATACGAACCGGACGATCTCGCCGCCAGCGCATGCCCCGGCCGTACCGATGCTCGGCATTGCGCCGCGGCAGCACAGCAGAACGACCCATCGGGCGAGACGACTGCGTGGAGGTAGGCCTCGAGATCCGCTCGGTACCGCCGCGCCGCCGCGCGGTCAGCAGTGAGAGCCATCGGGACCGCGTGTGTCCCGTGCGCCGAACGCCGCCCCTACGACCGTTGCCGCGCGGCTGTCCGCTCCTGGCATGAGATGGCTGTACACCTTCAGCGTCGTCGACGTGTCCCGATGCCCAAGTCGGGCGGCGACAACGGTGACGGCCTCGCGAAGCATCGAAGCTTGGAGGTGACGGACCGAGCACCGCCTGGCGGATCAGTACCCCGCATCGGCTCGGTGTCGGAGTCGATGTCCTGCCACTGCAGGCAGCAGACTTCGCCGCGTCGGTAACCGGTGGCGGCGAGCAGTCGGAACACGAGCGCGTTCTCCGGGTTGCGAGACGGAGCGGCCCGATCGATCACGCGAGGACGTCGTCGACAGCCGGCGGCGCGATCTCCGGTCGGTTCACGCGCGGCGGCGTCGCCCGGTCGGTCGGGTTCCGGTCGATGAGACCCCACCGCACGCCCTGCGCGAACGCCGCGCGCAACAGCGCTTGGAACCGCAGGACCGTCGCCGGTCTGCGCTTCCCGACCGTGCCGTGACTGCCGCGGTGGCGAACGGCTACGAGCGCATCGCCTTCGAGCTGAGGAGCTGGCATCGGCTTCCATAGTCGCGGATCATCGGGCGATTCGCTCCGAAGCAGCGGTCGGCCACGACGCGGAAGGAGAGGCGATGCCGGGAAAGCGGAAGCTCAGCCCAATCGAGGCGTTCGAGCTCAACATGTCCGACGCGCACCAGCTGGTGAAGCTGGTCGAGGGGTTCAAGAACCAGCGCGCCTATCGGATGCGCGCGGAGCTGCGCAATCGCATCGGCGATGCGCTGCGGATCGCTGATCGGAAGCGATCTGAGCTTGACTGTCTCCAGAGCGGCGATGTCTTCCTGACGTTCCTTCCGGGCTCACGGCTAGCCCGCGCGGACTTCGAGGATCCGCGTCCACTGCTGCGGCAGTCGCTCGTCGCTGCCTGCGCGGCCGTCGAGACCTATCTGGGCGACAAGGTGATGCAGAACGTTGGGCCGCTCTTGCGGAGTGAAGCCACCTTGACGCCTCGGCTTGGGAACCTTCAGCTTGGACTCGAGGCCTGGATGCGCATTGAGCAGAACTACAAGCGGAAGCGGTGGGGACTCCGCGAGTTCGTGGTCGAGCCCTACGTGCGAGAGAACTGCAGCACGGCTCCCAACAAGGTGGGCGTCATGCTGTCCCTTGTTGGTCTGGACGACTGGGCAAAGAAGGTTGACGGCCAGAGGCGCGTTGCACGGGGTGAGACGGTGAAGTGCCTTGAGCGCATTACAGGTCGCCGCAACCGCATCGCCCATCAGGGCGACCGGGTGGGTCGTGGCCGCGCCTCGCTGGACGTCAAGGAGGTTGAGGACGACCTTGCCGCTCTTGAGTCGATCGTCCGTGCCATCGAGGCGCTGCTGTGACGTGGGCAGAGGCTCAGATGTTTCACGCCCGCGTTGAGAGCAGCGGCAGTGCTCCGACCACATCCGCTGCTCACTCGTCGGTGGCCTGGAGGAACTGGGCGTAGAAGTCGAGTGTCGTCGACGCGTGCACGAGCCTCGAACTGATGGCTCGTCTCACGACACCGGTCACGGGGTCAGCCGTGCGCGCCCAACCGGGCTCAGCGCCACGTGTACTTGACCGGGTTGGCGGCGCCGGGGCGCCGGTACTCGTCCGGGACGCGCTTGCCGAGGTACATCCGCTTGATCTCGTCAGGGGCGTCGGTACCGACGAAGCCGATGCGACCCGGCACAGTGTCTCGTCCGGGGAAGTTCTCGGTCGTCGCCTCCAGCCACGCATCGGCGACGAACGCGCCGACGATCATCCCTTGGAGGGTCGCGAGGATCACCTCGGCCTGCCTCGCCTTCGCGGCGCTGATCTTCCATGCGAATCGTGTGGCCTCGTAGAGCGATGCGTCCGCTGCAGATCGGTTCACGCTGATCAGCAGCGCCCGGTGCTGGAACTGCGCCGGCTCGGCCGCGTAGCGGCGAACGATCTCGAGGGCGTGCATGGCGCCGAACTCGGCGTTGCCCAGGCCGCCAGTCAGGTTCGTCAGACCGGGGTAGGCATCCATCAGGGCAGCCTCGACCTCGAAGGCGGTTTGGTCGTCCAGGCCGTGGCGGTGGATGACATGCGCGACCTCGAACCCGGCGAGGTGGATGTCGCGGATGCGCCGCAGCTTCGTAGTGGGATCGCCTGCGTCCACCTGCTCGCGGATGTGCGCGAAGACTCGGTTGCCCGTGCCCTTGCCTACGTAGAAGGTCTCGCCGTTGCGAGGGTCGATCAGTCGGTACACGTACGTCTTGAGCTTCTCCGCGACCTCGGGCGGGAATGCCGTGATCTCCTTGCTCACCTTCAGCCGCCCGTCGGCTGGACCGCACCGGTATAGGCCGACCCGGGGGTGAAGGTCAGGTCGAAGTCCGTGTTCTCGACGATCCACTTCTGTACCCGCGGCACCACCCACAACAGATAGATCCCGAGGGTCGCAATGGTGAGCAGTAGCCACTTGATCCAAAGGCCGAAAAGCCCGATCCCGGTCCCGAGGAACACCAGGCGGTGACCGTTGATGTAGGTGTGCTTTGCGCGCCATCGCTGCCGAAGAACGAGGGCGTACGGATACGCGATACCGAGCGTGAGGACGGTCACGAGGAAGGCGAGTAGTCCGGTCCCGATGTAGGTCCCGACGCCTCCATCGAAGGTGAAGCTGCGCGACCGTCCCATGCTGAGTAGCTCCTTGTCAGTTGGTTGCTACGAGCGATCCGGAACCCGAGCGAGTGTCATCGACTGCTCGTCGGGCGTGAAGTTAGCGGGCTTGCCGGACTCGGCCTGCATCACCTCTGAGCGAGCCCGCTCACTCACTTCGCCGCCAGCGCTTGGCACGCCTCTCGGTGCGCGGCGCGCACGGCTACCGTCTCGTCGTCGACCGTGACCTTGCGGACCTGGTGCGTCTTCGTGTCTTTCTCGATGAGCTTGCCGCCCACCTCGGCCATGCTCCGGGCGAGCGTCACGCGGCGCTTGTCGAAACCCGATGCGCTTCCAGCGCAGCGCGCACAGGTCGCCGCCGCGGGCGCCCGTCGCCGCCGCCAGCCGGAAGTAGGTCGGCAACGACGGGTTCACGTTCGCCGCCGCCTCGCTGAGCCGGGCGACGTCGGCGGGGTCGGGGAGCTCGAGGTGCTGCTTCTTCGAGCGCGGCGGCGATGCGTTGGCCGCCGCACTCACGGTCAGCCAGCCGCACTTCACCCCCTGGGCCAGCGCGCGCCGCAGGACGGCGTGCGCCCGCATCACCGTGTTGGGCGCGAGCGGCTTGCCGCCGGCGGCGCCGGAGCGGCGGAGCTTCGAGTACCACTGGTCGAGGTCGGCGGTCCGCAGCCGGCGCAAGGCACGTTGCTCCAGCTAGGGAGGATGCGGCGGTCGAGCGGTCGGCGGTACTCGGCGGCGACGGCCGGCGAGAGGTCTGGCGCGGCCTGGAAGTACGAAGCGTCCGCGAACTCGGGCGTGAGGGCGAGGACGCGACGCAAGAGCGCCAGTCTCGCTGCATCGGCGCAGTTGATCCCTCGGGGGCGAGCCGCTGCACGGCCGTCCTCGTACAGGGGCCAACGGAACCACCGACGCCGCGCCTCGAGCCGTGAAGCCTCGGAGCTGGAGACCGTGATCGTCCGGCCGGACTGCACAGCTGTCATCCCGGTGTCGGTGACAGTGACGTCCCAGTCCTTGCCAGACCGCTTCGAGGGGATCAGCCGGTCCGTGGCCGCCATGGATGCCTCCGCTTGCCTACCTCAGCGGAGAAGGTCGCTGCTTCGAGTGAGGTGGCGCTGAATCGACTCCGTCTTCTTCCCGAGCACGTGCGTATGCGCATAGTTATCGGGCAACGGCGCGTGCTCGACGGGCAGCTTCTTATCGAGCGCCGCTGAGGCAGAGAACTCCGCGACGCCGGCACCGTCCTTCATAGTGACGTGGAAGTCATTGCCCTCGACGAGCCGGGCAAGGTCAACGGACAGTTCAGGGTCAGTGAATGCAGCGCTCGAGATGCGGTCGCCGCCGCTGAGGGTGTCGGGAACCACGTGCTTCGGGTGGAGCCGGCGCCACAAGAGATCGTCGGGAGCGATCTGCTCGGGCACCGCCACCGTCTCGTCGTCAGACATTCGCGCCGAGTAGGTGGGCTACAGCCCCGCGAAGCCGTAGTGCATCGACGGTCGACGTGATGGCCCAGCTCTCCTCGTCGTCATCCGAGAAGACCCACGCCTCAGCCGCCTCATTCGGCTTGGCGACCAACTCGACCGAACGCGGGCCGTTATGCCACTCGATCTGGACGCTGCCGTCGTGTCTCGGTGCGACCGAAGGAGGCAGGCCGTCGTAGTCCATGACGTCGAGGATCCGAGCGGCACGCTTGAGCGCCGACGCATGAACCGGCCTCTCGCCATAGCCATTCCAGTTCGGCGGCAGATTGAAGAGCTCGGTCGCATCCTTCATCCACTGCTTGAACCACACACGCTGAGCGGTTCGCGACGACACGACGATGGTGATCTCCTCGCGTTCTGCGGGCCATGGCCGCTCGTCGAGAGCGGCCGCACCGGTGTCGGTTGGGGGTTCCGGGCGCTCGTATAAGTGCGTCCCTCCCATGGAGACCGCGAGGTGGCCGGCGTCAGTCAGCGACATCGGTGCGCTCCCATAGTTCATGCATCGTCGGAGTCGTGAACGAGGTGAAGCCGCGGACGATCCAGTCGTGCGCAATCTCGAAGAATCGCAGCACGGAGTCATGGTCGCGGGACGCGGGCCATCCGCGCGCGCCGACCCGCAGCAATGACGCTGCGGCTCCGGTGTCCGGGCGGATCGCGGGCGTCAGCTCGATCGTCAGGTACCCGCCGCCGTCCGGAAGCGGGTATTGAGCCGCGAGCCGCACCTCGGTCGGATCCGGGAGAAAGCCATCACTGTGCGCGCCGGACCAAGGAGCTACGAGCTCGCCAATGCTCGGCGACGGTTCGATGGCGTTGAAATACGTCACCTCGCACGCGTTGGGGGTGAGCTGTCCCAGACCGCCGCGGGTAACGGCCCCCTCAAGCGCCGTCCAGGCTTGCTTCCACCGCGGCAGGATCGACGCGAACGAGGGATACGGCTCACCGGGCGTCAGCTTGCGCCAGTTCACGACAAGTCGGTCCCGCTGGATCTGGATGAGGTGGTGACTGGACTCATCGAGAAGCCAGAACAGAGGCGGCTCGGGAGCGTCGAGCAACTGCAACGAGATCCCCCGAGGGGCGTCGCGCGGCGGGAGGGGCGGCTGTGGCGGACGCTCGACGACGTTGCCGTAGCCCGGGCCGACCGCCTTGAGTACGTCGGCGAGTTGTGCGAGCGCGTACGCACCACCGGAGAGCGGATCGAACTGAGCCGCGAGGGCGACTTCGTTCACCGGCGGGCGATTGAACTCAGGTTTGGGGGCGTCGCTCATCGAAAGGAGATCACCGCCCGCACGGTCGAAGGGTACTGCGGGGCGTGGTTCTTCATCCGTCATCCTCCCGCGCCTGCCGCTCGCGGCTCAGGGCAGACCCGACGAGCGACGCTGCTCGATGTCCGCACCTGGCATGAGATGGCTGTACACCTTGAGCGTTGTCGAGGTGCCCCGGTGGCCGAGGCGGGCTGCGACGACCGTGACCGCCTCACCGGCGTCGAGGAGCATCGATGCCTGAAGGTGTCGGAGATCGTGGAGTCGGGCCTTGACTCCGAGCTCCTTGCAGTAGCGGCCCCACGCTTGGCCGATCCGGTCGAGTGGTAGCGGCTCGCTCGTCCCAGGCGTCTTCCGGAAGACGAAGTCTTCGGGCGCCGGCGGGATGCCCGAAGCAAGACCGAGCTCAGCAGCCCGCGCCCGGTGCAGGCGAAGCATCTCGGAGGTCTCTTCGTCGAGGCCGACGCTGCGGACGGCGTGCGTCTTCGTGTCCTGCACGATCAGCTTCTTCTCGATCTCGAGCATGGCCCGGCGGATCAGCACCCGCACGGGCTCGCTGTCGAAGTCGAAGTCCCGCCACTGCAGGCCGCAGACCTCACCGCGGCGGCAGCCGGTGGCGGCGAGCAGACGGAACTCGAGCGCGTTCTCCGGGTTGCGGAACGCGGCGGCTCGGTCGATCACGCGGAGAACGTCTTCGACCACCGGCGGCTTGATCTCCGGTCGGTTCGCGCGCGGCGGAGTCGCCCGGTCGGCCGGGTTGCGGTCGAGGAGACCCCACCGAACGCCTTGAGCGAACGCTGCGCGCAGCAGCGCGTGCAACCGAAGCACGGTCGCCGGCTTGCGCTTCCCGACCGTGCCGAGGTGGCGGTAGAGGTCGTCGATCAGCTTCGGCGTGCCCCTTGGCCAGCTGCTGCGACTTGAAGCCCTCGGGCAGCTGCTCGACGAGAGGCCGGTAGTTGTAGAGCGTCGACGGGAAGCGACCTAGGTGCTCGATGTGGACAAGCCACTCCTCGAGCAGCGCGCCGACGGACTTCCGCGTCGGTGCGACGGCGCCGCCGTCGATCTCGGCGACGAACTTGGCGAGCTCCTTCGACGCGGCGCGCTTGCCACCTTGGAACGCACGCGTGCGGTACCGCTTCTTGCCGCTCACCGGAACTGTCCCCTCCGGAGAGCTGGGTTCGCGCATCGATCCACGCATCAGCTGGGATGGCCAGGACGGATGGACAGGAGCGCCTTGGAGCGGTGAAAACGAGAGTGCTTCTCACTACTCAAGGCCCGGACCAGCATCTTTCTTGGCGCCCCCGGCAGGATTCGAACCTGCGACGCACGGTTTAGGAAACCGACGCTCTATCCCCTGAGCTACGGGGGCTTCGCTTGATCCACCCAACTCGGGGCGGTCGATCAAAGGTAACCGGCCGCTCTCCTGCGCTCGGCAGGCCATCCGCGGCGCGCCGAGCGCACCATCCTCGCGTGGCGAAGTCAGCAGCCTCCCCGAGCGGCTCGCGCTCGGGCGCCGCCGCCGGCCGGATCGCCGGCAATCTCCGCATGGCGAGGTTCGCCGCTCCCGCGCTGGGTCGACGAACCGGATCCGATTGGAGCGGCGGCGACACCACGCCACTGTGCGGGCGGACGGCAGCGCCCGCTCGGACGACGAGCGAGCTCCCGGCGCCGGACGGCGACCGAGAGCGTGACGCCGGATCTCAGCCGGAACGCTTCGATCAGTTGGTGCGGGCCTGGGCTTGGAGGATGGGGAAGGCGTCGATGGTGTCGGTGACGGCGAGGTCGCCGATGGTGCCGCGGGTGGGCCCGAACGACCAAGTGACGGTCCACGTTTGCGTGACGGTGATGTCGTAGCGGCCCTGGTCGGCGTAGCGGTGGCCGATCGTGCCGGGCTGTCCGTACGTGGTTCCGGGGCGGGCGTAGGGACCGTTGTCGGCGGTGGTGCCGTCACCCCAGTCGACGGTGATGGTGGAGGTGGCGGCCAGGGTGAGCGGTCCGAACGGTGTGTCGGCGATGGTCTTGGCCCACGTCATCGGCGTGTTGGCCTGGACGAGGACTGGGATGGCGACGAGACCGCGGCCCGGAGGCTGAGTGGAGACACGCGGCCGCGGCAGGGTCGAGCGATCGAAGTACGACACAGCGACCGCCTCGGGCGTCGGGACCGGTGGCGCGCCGGGACAGGCCGCGATACCGGCAGCGGCGGCTTGTGCGAGGAACGCAGCATCGGCCGCCGCGTCCTGGGCGCGCTGGAACACCTCCGTGGGCGGGTTCGGATCGGGCCGCCAGGTGTAGCAAGGCCTGCCATCGGGACCCGACGACATGACCGGATCGATCACCTCCCGCGACGGCGGCGCCCCCCGCCCTCCGCCGCCGCCCGACGAGCCTCCTGAAGACCCGCCGCCAGCCGTCTGGCCTTCACAGCCAAGGTCTACGTCTCCAAGACCGCCACATCCCGTGGAGATGTCGGAACTCGCACCTGCGGCCGCCCAGCCGGCGCCCGAGATGGTGATCGCAACAGTGAGGCAGATCAGGAGCCGGCGCACACCTTCTCCGGGGTCGCCAGGTTCGCGCGATAGATGTAATTGATGACCCAGGGAGTCGGGTTGACCTCGGGGTCGATACGAGTAGCCCGTGAGATCGGCACGAGACTGATCGCATACTGGTTTGCTACGCCCTGGACGGTCGCGACGGTGCAACTGCGGTCGGCTCTATCGATGCGGATAACGCGGTACGAGTTGGGCCTGAAATTCGCGAAATTGCTCCGCATCAGACCCGCCAATTCGTTCGAAATCGTTGGAAAGTATCGCAATGAAAATACTGTCGCGAGGCGCCGAGTTGCATCGGCTGCGGTGGAGGGGTCCTTGCGGACGTCGTCGTAAGCGGCCAAGCCGATGTCTTGCAGCTTGGTGACGATGCGCTGGACGTAGGCCACATCGATCTCGTCGGGGATTGCCCAGGGGTCGGCGGGCGCCGTCGTCGTGGTCGTCGTCGACGACGACTCGCTGGTCGTCGTCGAAGGCGACGTGGTGGTCGTGGGGTCGGATCGCGGCTCGGGATCGTTCGAGCCGCAAGCGCCGACGGCGAGCACCAGGACGGCTGCGAGGACGGCGGCCGCCGCCAGCGAAGGACGGCCCGACGACCCGGGCGAGCCCGCCTTCACGGAGGCGAAGCGGCGCGATGAAGTTGTCACTGCAGACCGACCGCGTCGCACCGCCCCGGTGTGCCCCGCCAACGAGGACTCGAAACCACGACCAGCACCGAAAACACACGAAGGTGCAGGCGCAAGCACCTCGGGCGGTGGCCCCTACCGCCACCGCTCCGACCGTCAAGATCCTGCGCGTCGTCGACGAGTTCACGTCGCCTCCAGGGATTGCGAGTCGTTTAGAGCTCGTTTCGAGTAGGCGCGTCGGTCCCGGTCAGAGGGTCGGCCGGCCCTCGCAAATCACGTCAGTGTCACTCAACGCGAAGCGTCCAGTAGGCACGGGGGTCCTTCGGTGCGTGCCCTATCCAGGTGATCACCCCGGCATCCTGGAGTGCCCGTAGCTGGCGAAGAACCACGGGCCGGGAGCGCCCAGATGCCTCGACGATGTCCCCGGTGCTGATCCGGCCGGCCTCACGGACGATCCGGACGAGGTCTCGGGCTCCCCGGGGGAGCCGGGCCTCGAGCGCATGATCCACGGGCGTCGATGTCAGGGTGACGCGCACGCTTCCCGCCGTCTGGTGGTACGCAGGGTCGGCCAGCCCAGCCAGTCGCATCTCTTCGAACATCCGACGAATCCCCTCGCCGAGCTCCTGGCCGAAGTGGAGGTCTGCGCACACGCGGGCGATGCGAGGGTTGCGGGCGAAGCGGGTGATGTGCAGAGGATCGCCGGACTCGGCGATGCCCGGGAAGCGACCCGGACTCTCGATCTCGACTCGGTCGTCGAAGATCTCGACTCGGATGTGATCGCCGCTGACGCTGTAGGAGCGGTGGATGACGGCGTTCACCAAGCCCTCGAGCCAGGCATCTTCAGGCAGGAGACCGATCCGTTCGAATCGTCCACTGGCGCCGAGCGCCCGCCGGGTTGGGAGGCGATCGAAGATGGCCTTTCGCGCTTCGCGCAGCTGACGTGGGATCGGCCCCTCGAGTCGGACGTCGTCGAGGAGCTGCTGCCGGGCGCCTGTGCCGCGCTCGCGCCCTCGGTACCGAAGGACGCGGACCGATGCCTCCGGCAACCAGGTCTGCGGGTGCTCTGCGAAGAGGAGGACCGCGCCGACGGTCATCTCGGCCCTGCGAGTCACGAGGCCACGCGCTGCGAGGAGCCGATCCGGCTCGGGGTGGTTGACAGCGCTGGCGTACGAGGCGAGTAGCTCACCATCGAGGTCATCCTTGGTTGCTCCCGGCACGACAGTGCTCTCGTATGACGCCTGGCCCTTGTCGTAGAGGAGCTCTTGCCGCTGGGCGAAGGTGAGGCGGCGGTTCTCGTCCCCGACCCGCAGGAAGACCTCGTCTCGCCGGTTGGCATGCACCTTCTCGCTGGTCTCGATCTCGAGCACGAGCAGGTGGTCGGGCTGACCTTGCTCGTTGAGGCACTCGATGAGGCGATGCCGGCAGGGGACGGTCGGAACCGTGAAGTCGATGGCGGCCTGCTGCCATTCCGAGATCCGTTTCACTGAGGCGTCGACGCCTTCGACCTGGCCGCCCCAGAGGCCCACCACGACGAGCCCGCCCTCGGCGTTCGCGAAGCCGACGAGCAGGTTGGCCACGTCGTGCGCCGACGTGCGGCAGCTCTTCCGGTCGAACCACTGGTCCTCGACCAGGGCGAGCAAGGCCCGGCCGCGTTCGGACAGGCCCAGGGCGAGGGCGTGCTCGGCGGCAACAGTCGACATGTACCTACTCTAAACTATTTAGAGCTAGGTGGTAGCTGCAGCCGTCCTCGTCTTGGCCCTCGCGCTCAGCGCCGGCTCGAAGGAGATCCGCGCGAGTCAGGCGGCATCGGCCGCGGCGTCCTGGGCGCGCTGGAACACCTCCGTGGGCGGGTTCGGATCGGGCCGCCAGGTGTAGCAAGGCCTGCCGTCGGGGCCCGACGACATGACCGGGTCGATCACCTCCCGCGACGGCGGCTTCCCCGGCCCTCCGCCGCCGCCCGACGAGCCTCCCGAAGACCCGCCAGCCGTCTGGCCGCCGCAGTCGATGTCGAGGAAGTAGCCGCCGCATCCGGGCGAGTCGTGGCTGGCTCCGAGAGCGGGACCCGCGACGGCAAGGGCGGTCGAGAGCACGGCCAGTGCCACGATCAGCCGGGTGCGCATACCATCTCCGGTGATGCCAGATCCGCCCGATAGACATAGTTGAGGACCCAAGGCGTCGGATTTACACCACGGTCTCGAGTGACTGCTTGGCTCGCCGGAACGAGAGCCATGGCGAACATGCGAGTTCCTGCTCGGGCGGTCGCCACCGTGCATTCGGCAGCCGCACGATCGATTCGAAGAACGACGTACCGGATGGGCCCTTGGGGCGGAAATCCTTCCCGCATCAGCTTGGCGAGCTCGTTCGAAACGATGGCGAAGTAGCGCAGGGAAGCAGTCGCAGCGAGTCGTCGTGTCGCATCGGTGGCGGTCGAAGGGTCCTTGCGGACGTCGTCGTAAGCGGCCAAGCCGATGTCTTGCAGCTTGGTGACGATGCGCTGGACGTAGGCGACATCGATCTCGTCGGGGATGGCCCAGGGGTCCGCGGGCGCAGTCGTCGTCGTCGACGTGCTGGTCGCCGTCGAAGTCGACGTGGTCGAAGGCGACGTGGTCGTCGTCGGGTTCGATCGGGGCTGGGGATCGTTGGAACCACACGCGCCGACCGCGAGCACCAGGACCGCCGCCAGCACAGCGGCCACTGCGCGCCAGCAGCGCCCGGGCCGGCCCGACGCTACCGAGCCGCAGCGGTCCGCCGGAGTCGTCGTCGCGGTATACCGACCGGCGAGCACCGCCCCGGTGTGCCCCGCCACCGAGGACTCGAAACCACGGCCAGCACCGAGAACACACGAAGGTGCAGGCGCAAGCACATCTCGGGCGGTGGCCCGCTGGCGGCCGCACCCCACGACGGCGACGGCGACGACGGCAACGACAGCAACGACCACCGCCCACGGAGCAGGCCAACGCCGCCATCCCGTTGCCTCGACCTCGAGCCGACCCGCCGCCCATGCGCGAGCCGACGCAAGTCGACGACGCCGACGCCGAAGCGCTCCGTCGTGTCCTGCCCCGGCGCCAGCGTTTCGGCCGCCCGACCGCAGTGGAGATTCGGCGCGAGGCGGGCCGCTTCTCTCCGCACGAGCCACCGGACCGGCCCGCCCCCGGGCGCCAGCGAAGACGGGGCCACCCTGGCAACCTCGGCCGCACGGCCACGCCCGCCACCGCGCGCCCGGCCACACGCCGCCCGCCAGCCGTCCCAGGAGCCGACATGTCGAAGCACATGACCGTCACCGCGAGGCTCACCGCCAAGGCGCCGCCCCGCCCGGTCGTCCATGGCGTCGTCCGCACCCGCCGCTTCCTGCAGCGCCTCGCCGACCGCCTCGTCCCCGCCGACATCGCCGTCTTCGAGCGCTCCGTCGGGCTGGCCGCCACCATGGTCCTCGGCACGCTCGCCGACCTCGGCATCGCCGAGCTCCTCGCCGCCGGCCCGGCGCCGGCGCGAGAGCTGGCCACCCGCACCGGCACCGACCCCGACGCCCTGCACCGCCTCCTGCGGGCCGCCGCCTCGCAGGGCTTCGTCGGCCTCGACAAGCGGGGCCGCTTCCGCGCCAACCGCTTCACGAAGGTCCTGCGCGCGAAGGGCAACCCGCACGAGCTCAACGCCTGGTGCCGCTACATCAGCGCGCCCTCGACGGTCGACGCCTGGCAGGACCTGCGCCGCACGCTCGACGACGGCCGCAACGCCTTCCGCCGGATCCACGGCATGTCGACTTGGGAGTGGTTCGCGACGCACCCCGACGAGGAGCGCACCTTCGCCGCCGCCATGCGGGGTCTCACCGAGCAGGAAGCGCCCGGCATCGTGGCCGCCTACCCGTGGCCGCACACCGGCACCCTCTGCGACATCGCGGGTGGCGCCGGCACGTTGGTCGGCCACATCCTGCAGGCCCGGCCACGGCTGCGGGGGATCGTCGTCGACGCCACCCGCGTCCTCGCCGAGGCCGACTCGCACCTGAGGCGGGTCGGTGTGCGCGAGCGCGTCGACCTGGTCCCGGGCGACATCTTCGGCGCGCTCGACGCCACGGCCGACGTCTACGTGATGAAGAACGTTCTGCACGACTGGGACGACGCCGCCTGCGCACGCATCCTCGGCGGCGTCGCCGCCACCATGCCGCGGGGCAGCCGGCTGGTCGTGATGGAAGCGAGCCTCGAGCGCAACGAACCGCACCCCTTCGCGGCGGTCGCCGACATCCAGATGATGGTGATCTGCGAGGAGGGACGGGAGCGCTCGGTCGACGAGCTACGGGCCCTGGTGCACGGCGCCGGCCTCACCCCGGCCGCCGTGCGCACGACCGCGACCGACCTGGCGCTCCTCGAGGCCACCAAGCCGTAGGTGGCACGGCAGGTCGGGCGGGCGGCGTCGCGCCCTATGCTGGCCGCCCAGCGGGCCGCCGAAGGAAGGCCGGGGGTTGGAAGCGACAGGCGGCGAGCAGACCAGCTGGGCGCTGGACGAATGGGCCGTGCTCGACGTACTGCCGCGGGCCATCGTGGTCGCCGACCCCGACGGCACGATCCGCCACTGGAGCCGCGGCGCCGAGGACCTCTTCGGATGGGCGGCCGGCGAGGTGATCGGGCGGTCAGCCCTCGACGTGCTGGTCCCGCCGGCCGACCGCCCGCTCGGTGCGGTGGCGTTGGCCGAGATCGCCGCCGGGGCGTCGCGCTCGGGCGACGCCACCCTGCTGCGCCGCGACGGCCAGCCCATCCGCGTGAACACCGCGACCCTGCCCATCCACGCCCCGTCGGGCGAGGTGGTCGCCCTCGTGGGTGCGTCCGAAGACGTGGGCGAGCAGCGGCTCCTGGAGCAGCGCACCCAGGACCTCACCGAGCACCTCCAGCTCGCTCTCGAGGCGGGCGGGCTCGGCACCTGGCGGTGGGACCTGGCCAGCGGCATCACCGACTGGGACGAGCGCTTGGAGGCGCTGTTCGGCCTGCCCCCCGGCGGCTTCGACGGCACCTACGACGCGTGGGTCGGTCTGCTGCACCCCGACGACCGCGACGAGGTGCTCGCCGAGCTCGACCGCGCCGTGGCCGAGAAGCGGCGCTACCGCGTCCACCACCGGGTCGTCTGGCCGGACGGCACCGTCCGCTGGCTGTCCGGGT
Source organism: Actinomycetota bacterium (assembly GCA_016185275.1). Taxonomy (GTDB): domain Bacteria; phylum Actinomycetota; class Acidimicrobiia; order Acidimicrobiales; family Iamiaceae; genus JACPNX01. The sequence continues at coordinate 36,539 of JACPNX010000013.1, forward strand.
CCGGTGAGGTGACCGTCGACGCCGCAGGCAACGTCACCGGCACGATCGGCTGCACCGGCGACATCACGGACCAGGTCAACGCGCAGCAGGAGCGCGAGCGGCTCACACACGAGGCGCTCGCCGCGGCCGACGCCGAGCGCGCCGCCCGGGAGCGTCTCGAGTTCGTCGGCCGCGTCAACGACGTGCTGGCCGCCTCGAACACACGCGACGACATCATGCGCGAGGTGGTCCACGTCGCCGTCCCGCGGCTCGGCGACTGGTGCACGATCCACGTGCTGCCCGACGACGGCTCGCGGGTCCCCGACGTCGCCATCGCCCACCGAGATCCGGCGATGGTCGAGCATGCCCGGGATCTCCTGCGCCGGTTCCCGTACGACCCCGACTCGCCGATCGGCGTGGCGCAGGTGATCCGATCCGGGCGGGCGTCGTTCACCCCCGAGCTCGGGGCCGACCAGATCCGCCGCCTGCCCTTCCGGAGCCCCGAGGAGGCTGAGGCGACCGCCCGCCTCGGGCTGCACAGCGTCATCGTCGTACCCCTCGTGAAGCGTGGCCGCATCCTCGGTGCCATCCGCTTCGCCATGACCGACTCCGGCCGCCACTACACCGAGGACGACCTCGCCCTCGCCGAGGCGGTGGCAGCCCGCATCGCCGCCAGCCTCGAGAACCGCCGGCTGTCCGAGCGGCACCGCACGATCGCCGCCGAGCTGCAGGCCGGGCTGCTGGCCGAGGCGATCCCCGAGGTGCCCGGGGCCGACATCGCCGTGCGGTACTGGGCCGCGGGCGAGGGCATGGAGGTCGGCGGCGACTTCTACGACGTGTTCCCCGTCCTCGAGGACCAGTGGGCGGCGGTGATCGGCGACGTCTGCGGCAAGGGCCCGGCCGCGGCCACGGTCACCGGCATGGCCCGCCACACCATCGCCACCTCCGCCTGGCACGGCGACGACCCCGTCGAGGTCCTCGCCCACCTCAACCGGACCATGCGCTACCGGCGCAGCGACTCGTTCTGCACCGCCGTCTACGCCACCATCCGTCCGGAGGTCGGTGGCATCGCCGCCGGGCTCACGTGCGCCGGCCACCCGCTGCCGATCGTGGCCCGCGCCGACGGAACGGTCGCCGCGGTGGGCCGCACGGGAACCCTGCTCGGCGTCTACGACGACATCGACGTCCACACCGACGAGGTCCACCTCGGTCCCGGCGACGCGCTGGTGCTCTACACCGACGGCATCAGCGACGTCCGGCCTCCCGCCAACCTCGACGCCACCGGCGTGCAGCACCTGATCGGCCGGGCGGCAGCCGGCGCCCGCTCCGCCGACGAGCTGCTCGACGCCATGCTCCGTGCGCTCACCGACGTGATGCCGATCGAGCGCCGCAGCGACGACATCGCCCTGCTCGCCATCCGCGTCCCCGCCTGACCCCGCCCGCCGTCGCCCTCGCCCTCGGGCGCAGCCGGCGCCCTCGTCAATGGACCTGGCGGTCGACACCCTCCCAGTACGGCGCGCGGATCTCGCGCTTCAGCAGCTTCCCCGACGGGTTGCGGGGCAGCACGTCGGTGAAGTCCACCGACTTGGGCAGCTTGAACCCGGCCAGCTGCCCTCGCGCGAACCCGACGAGGTCCGCCTCGGTGGCCACGGCGCCGTCACGCAGGACCACGACCGCCTTCACCGCCTCGCCCCAACGCTCGTCCGGCACGCCGACCACGGCGACGTCGGCCACGGCCGGGTGGCGGGCGAGGACGTTCTCGACCTCGATCGGATAGATGGTCTCGCCGCCCGACACGATCATGTCCTTGATCCGGTCGTGCAGGTAGTAGTAGCCGTCGGCGTCGCGGTAGCCGGAGTCGCCGGTGCGGAACCAGCCGTCGGGCGTGATCGCCGCCCGCGTCGCCTCCTCGTTGGCCCAGTAGCCCTTCATGTTCTGCGGCGACCGGGTCCACAGCTCCCCCACGCCGCCCTCGTCCACGTCGGTGCCGGAGTCGGGGTCGACGACGCGCATCTCCACCCACGGGTACGGCTTGCCGCACGACCGGAGCAGGTGCGGGCGCCCGGCCGGGTCGTGGTCCTCGGCGTCGAGCTGCGTGATCGCACCGGTGGTTTCGGTCAGCCCGTACAGCTGGATGAACCGGCACCCGAAGACCTCGACGGCCCGGGCCAGCGTGGACTCCGTGATCGGTGAGGCGCCGTAGGCGATCGTGTGCAGGCTCGAGAAGTCGGTGCGGTCGACGCCCGGCGTCAGCAGCAGGAACTGGATCACCGCCGGCACGAGGAACGCGTTCGTGATGCCGTGCTCGGGGATCAGGCGCAGGATCGCCGCCGGGTCGATGTCGCGCAGTACCACGAGCCGGCAGCCGTGGTACAGCCCCACCATCGACCAGCCCGACCCGGCGATGTGGAACATGGGCATGGCCGCCAGGTTCACCGAGTCTGCGCTGATGCCCCACGACTCCGAGACCTCGATGGCGCCGCCGAAGAAGTTGTGGTTCGTCAGCATCACGCCCTTCGGCAGCCCCGTCGTGCCCGACGTGTAGAGCTGGAAGGCGACGTCTTCAGGGCCGGCCTCCGCCCCCGGGTCCAGCGGGTCGTGCGCCGCGAGGAAGGTCTCGTAGTCGACCCAGCGGTCGTGGCCGCCGACGGCGACGATGGTCGACACGAGGCCGAGCCGGTCCTCGACGGCCTCGACGTGCGGGACGAACTCGGGCCCGACGACGAGCACCTTGGCCGTGGCGTCCTCCACGATCTGGGCGATCTCGGGCGCGGCCAGCCGCCAGTTCACGGCCACGGTGACGGCGTTGAGCTTGGCCAGCGCGAAGGTGACCTCGAAGTACTCCGCACCGTTCTTGTCGAGGAAGGCCACCCGGTCCTCGGCGCCGACGCCCGCGGCGGCGAACGCCTGCGCCAGGCGGTTCGAGCGCTCGTCGAGCTCGGCGAAGGAGACGCTGCGCCCCTCCACCTCGAGCGCGGTGGCGCCCGGCCGGTCCGCGCCGTGCGTGCGGATGATCCCGGCGATCGACGTGATCGGCATGGTTCCCCCAGTTGGTGCCGTCGGACGGCCGCCATCCTGGCCGACGCGCCCCGGCGCTGCTCGCCAGGGACCCGCCCGCCGGTCGAACCGCCGCCAGCCGTCGCAGGGCGCGGCCGGACGCGGCGTGTGGACGGACGCGGCGGCAAGGCACGGCGCCACGGCACGGCGATTTCCCGACGGATCCGGCCAACCCTTGGCCGGATCCGTCGCATTTCGGCAGGGGCGCGGACGGCTTGGGAGGATCGGGGGGTGCCCGCCGACCCGACGCCTCCTTCGCCGTCGCCACCACCCCCCGGGTCGCCGTCGCCGCCGCGGCCGTCGCCACCACCGCCCGGGTCGTCGCGGCTGGCACCCACCGGGCTGCCGGTCGAGGACGTGGTCGACGACGTGCGGCGGGCGCTGCGCGGCCCCGGGGTGGCTGTGCTCCAGGCGCCGCCCGGCGCCGGCAAGACGACCGTCGTCCCGCTGCGCCTGCTCGACGAACCGTGGCTCGGCCGGGGCGAGCGCATCGTCGTGCTCGAACCGCGCCGGCTGGCGGCGCGCGCCGCGGCCAGCCGCATGTCCGTGCTGCTCGGCGAGGACGTCGGCGGCACGGTCGGCTACCGGACCCGGGACGAGCGCCGCGTCGGCCCGGCGACCCGCATCGAGGTGCTGACGGAGGGGATCCTCACCCGCCGGCTGCAGCGCGACCCCGCGCTCGAAGGTACTGCGCTCGTCGTGCTCGACGAGGTGCACGAGCGCAATCTCCAGACGGACCTCGCGCTGGCCCTCGCCCTCGACGCCCGCCGGGGGCTGCGGCCCGACCTCCGGCTCCTCGCCATGTCGGCCACCCTCGACACCGACCGCCTCGCCGCCCTCCTCGGCGGCGGCGAGCGCGACGGCGCGGACGGCGGCGGCGAGCCCGGCGAGCCCGGCGAGCGCGGCGAGCGCGGCGACCGACCGGCGCCGGTCGTGCGCAGCGACGGGCGCCAGCACCCGGTCACGATCCGCTGGGCGCCGCCCCCGCCCCGGACCCGGCCGGCCGAGGCGGCCGCCGCCACGATCCTGCGGGCCCTGCGCGAGCAGGACGGCGACGTGCTGGTGTTCCTCCCCGGCGCGGGCGAGATCCGCCGCACCGAGGCCGCCCTGCGGGGCGGCGCCCTGCCGGCCCACGTCGACATCCGCCCGCTCTTCGGCGCCCTGTCCCGCGACGAGCAGGACGCCGCGCTGGCGCCGTCGCCCCCCGGCCGGCGCCGCGTCGTGCTCGCCACCGACATCGCCGAGACCAGCCTCACCGTCCCCGGCACCACCGTGGTCGTCGACGCGGGACTGGCCCGCACGCCCCGCCACGACGCCCGGACCGGGCTCACGCGGCTCGTCACCGGACCGGCGTCCAAGGCGTCGACCGACCAGCGCGCCGGCCGGGCCGGTCGCACCGAACCGGGCACCGCCTACCGGATGTGGAGCAAGCTCGAGCACGCCGCCCGGCGGTCGTTCGCGGAGCCGGAGATCCGCACCGTCGACCTCGCCGGGCTCGCCCTCGAGCTGGCGGTCTGGGGCGCCGATCCGGCCGAGCTGCCGTTCCTCGACCCACCGCCCGAGGCCGCGCTGACCGACGCCCGCGAGGTCCTGCGCGCCCTCGGCGCCCTGGACGAGGAGGGCCGGCCCACGGCGCTGGGCCGATCGATGGCCGAGCTACCGCTGCACCCCCGGCTCGCCCGCATCGTCGCCGGTGGCGCGGCGAGCGCGCGCCCCGCCGACGGCTGGACGGCCTGCGCGATCGCCGCCGCGCTCGAAGAGCGCGACGTCCTGCGCGGCCGGCCCGATGAGCTCCCCGTCGACCTGGCCCTTCGGGTGCGCCTCGTCGCCGACCGCACCGCGTCGCACCCCCAGGCGGACCGGGCGGCGCTCGCGGCCGCCCGCCGTCGCGCCGGCGACATCGCCCGCCGCGCGGCGATCTCCACCACCGACGTCGACGAGGAGGCGTGCGGGCGCCTGCTCGCCCTCGGCTATCCCGACCGGGTCGCGCAGGCCCGGAGCGGCGCTCGCTTCCGGCTGCGCAGCGGCGGCGGCGCGTGGGTGCCCGCCGGCGATCCCCTCGCCGCTGAGCCGTTCCTTGTCGTCGCCGACCTCGACGCCGCCCGCAAGGAAAGCCGCGTGCGCCTCGCCGCCGCGCTCCACGAGGCCGACGCGGTCGACGCCGCCGGCATGGACGTCGACGAGACCGCGATGCTGCTGTGGGACGGCGAGCGCGACGACCTGCGCGCCCTCACCACCCGACGCCTCGGCGACCTGCTCCTGTCCACCACCGAAGGGCCGGCGCCCGCGGGCCCGGCCACCACCGAAGCCCTCCTCGAGCGGGTCCGCGACACCCGGCTGGCCGTCCTCCGCTGGAGCGACGCCGCCACCTCCCTGCGCGCCCGGCTCGCGTTCCTGCGCGCCAACTTCGGCGAACCGTGGCCCGACGTGAGCGACAATGCGCTGCTCGCCGACCTCGACGCCTGGCTCGCCCCGCGGCTCGCCGGTACGACGTCCCGCCGGGACCTGCAGCGCGTCGATCTCGCCGGCGCGCTGCGGGCACGCGTCCCGGGCCGGCTCCAGCGAGACCTCGACGAGCTCGCCCCGAGCACCGTCCGGCTGGGCAACGGCCGCACCCTCACGCTCGCCTACGGCGGCGGCACCCCCGCCGCGTCCGCCCGCGTCCAGGACCTGTTCGGCACCACCACCCACCCGAGCGTGGCCCGCGGCACCGTGCCGGTCGTCGTCACCCTGCTGTCGCCCGCCGGCCGGCCGGTCCAGATCACCTCCGACCTGCCCGGCTTCTGGTCCGGCACCTACCGCGACGTCTGCAAGGAGCTCGCCGGCCGCTACCCGCGCCACGCCTGGCCGGACGACCCGGCGACCGCCCGGCCACCCAACCGGAGCAGCCGCCGGCCCGGGCGCTGAGGCGGGCGAGCGGCGGATCGGGTATCCAAGACCGATGCAGATCTGGCCGGGACAGCTGTTCCCCCTCGGCGCCAGCTACGACGGCGCCGGCACCAACTTCTCGGTCTTCTCCGAGGTGGCCGAGCGCGTCGAGCTGTGCCTGTTCGACGGGACGGGCACCGAGACGCGGGTGCCGCTCACCGAGGTCGACGCGTACTGCTGGCACGCCTACCTGCCCGGGATCGGTCCCGGGCAGCGCTACGGCTACCGCGTCGACGGCCCCTGGGATCCGGCACAGGGCCTTCGCTGCAACCCGCACAAGCTGCTGCTCGACCCCTACGCGACCGCCGTCGAGGGCGAGGTCCACTGGGACGAAGCCGTGTTCAACCGGCGCTTCAGCGACGGCCCCGACGGCGCCCGCAACGACGCCGACAGCGCGCCGCACATGCCCCGCTCCGTCGTCACCAACCCGTTCTTCGACTGGGGCAGCGACCGCCACCCCGGCACGCCGTACCACGAGACGGTCGTCTACGAGGTCCACGTCAAGGGCTTCACCGCCCGCCACCCGCGCATCCCCGAGGAGCTGCGCGGCACCTACGCGGGGCTCACCCACCCCGCGGCGATCGAGTACCTCACGACGCTCGGCGTCACGGCCGTCGAGCTGCTGCCCGTCCACCAGTTCGTGCACGACGCCCACCTCGTCGAGCGGGGTCTGCGCAACTACTGGGGATACAACTCGATCGCCTACCTGGCTCCGCACAACGACTACTCCTCGACCGGCCAGCGGGGCGAGCAGGTGCAGGAGTTCAAGGCGATGGTGAAGGCCCTCCACGAGGCGGGCATCGAGGTGATCCTCGACGTCGTCTACAACCACACCGCCGAGGGAAACCACATGGGCCCGGTGCTGTCGTTCAAGGGGCTCGACAACGCCGCCTACTACCGCCTCGTCGACGACGACAAGCGCTTCTATTACGACACCACCGGCACCGGCAACAGCCTGAACATGCGGCATCCGCACGTGCTGCAGCTCATCATGGACTCGCTGCGCTACTGGGTGAGCGAGATGCACGTCGACGGGTTCCGCTTCGACCTGGCCGCCACCCTCGCCCGGCAGTTCCACGAGGTCGACCGGCTCAGCGCGTTCTTCGACCTCGTGCAGCAGGACCCCGTGGTCGGCCGGGTCAAGCTGATCGCCGAGCCTTGGGACGTCGGCGACGGCGGCTACCAGGTGGGCGGATTCCCGCCGCTGTGGTCGGAGTGGAACGGCAAGTACCGCGACACGGTCCGCGACTACTGGCGGGGCGAGCCGGCCACGCTCGCGGAGCTCGCCTATCGCTTCACCGGCTCCAGCGACCTGTACGAGTCCAACGGGCGCCGGCCGCTGGCCTCGGTCAACTTCGTGACCGCGCACGACGGCTTCACCCTCGCCGACCTCACCTCCTACAACGACAAGCACAACGACGCGAACGGCGAGGGGGGAGCCGACGGCGAGAGCCACAACCGCTCGTGGAACTGCGGCGTCGAGGGCCCCACCGACGACGCCGACGTCCTCGAGCTGCGCGGCCGCCAGCGCCGCAACCTGCTGGCCACCCTGCTGCTCTCGCAGGGCATCCCCATGATCCTCGGCGGCGACGAGCAGGCGCGCACGCAAGCCGGCAACAACAACGCCTACTGCCAGGACAACGAGGTCTCCTGGTTCGACTGGGAACGCGCGGACGGGGCGCTGACCGCGTTCACGCTCCGGCTCATCGAGCTGCGCAAGCGCCACCCCGTGTTCCACCGCCGCCGCTGGTTCCTCGGGCGACCGCTGCGCGGCTCGGGCGTCGCCGACATCGCGTGGCTGCGACCCGACGGCGAGGAGATGGCCGACGACGACTGGGAGCAGGGCTACGCCCGGTCGGTCGGCGTGTTCCTCAACGGCGACGCCATCCCCGACCCCGACCCCCGCGGCGAGCGCATTGTCGACGACAGCTTCCTCGTGCTGTTCAACGCGTCGGACGACGAGATCGACTTCACGCTGCCGGCGCGCCTCGGCGAGCGCTGGGTCAAGGTGCTCGACACCGACGACGGCCTCACCGAGGGCGAGCAGCGCAAGGGCGGCGAAGTGCTCGCCGTGCCGGCGCGCTCGCTGTCGCTGCTGCGGCGGGCCGGGGGCAGCTAGCCAGCGGCGCCCGCCGCTGCGCCCGTCGCCGCGCCCCGTCCGAGCGCCCAGACTGTACGTCCGAGCGCCCGGACCGAGCGTCAGTCGCCGCGCCAGCGGCGGCCCGCCTTGCGCTCGGCCCGGCGCCGCTTGTCCTCGAGGCGCGCCTCCTTGGCCCGGCGCGGCACGCGGGTGCGCCGGCGCCGCGGCTCGGGGCGCGCGGCGGCGTCCAGTCGCTCGGCGAGGCGGCGCCGGGCCTCCGCTCGATTGAGCAGCTGCGATCGCTCCGTGCTGGCCACGACCCGCACCTCGTCCCCCAGCCGCTCCCGGACCCGGGCCGCCACGGCGGGATGCCGGGCCTCGAGCGCGCCCAGGTCGGCCCGCAGCTCCGCCCGGCTGTCGGCCGTGTTCACGGACTGCCCACCGGGGCCGCTCGCGCGCGAGAAGCGCCACGCCAGCGCACCCGTCGGCACGCGCAGCCCTCCCGGTGTCACCAGGTCGCCGTCGACCTCCACGCGAGCCTCCCACCTCGAGTCGGCGCCACGAGGCTAGGCCGGGGCCTCGGCACGATCGGTCGAGAATCGGCTCCCCCCGACACCGCTGCCTACCGACTGGTCGGTAGGCTACGTCGGTGCCTCCCCCCACCACGTGCGAACGCCTGCTCCACGAACTCCAGCCCGTGGCCGGCCGGCTGCTCGACCGCCACCTCGCTTCGTCCAAGGAGTGGTTCCCGCACGAGCTGGTCCCGTGGGAGCGCGGCACCGCCGCCATCGCCACCGACGAGTGGGACCCGGCGGGCACCGACCTGGCGCCCGAGGTGCGCAGCAGCCTGTTCGTGAACCTCCTGACCGAGGACAACCTCCCGTACTACTTCCGGATCATCGAGACGCTCTTCGGGCCCGACAGCGCGTGGGGCACCTGGGTGCGCCGCTGGACGGCGGAAGAGGGCCGCCACTCGATCGTGCTGCGCGACTACCTCACCGTCACGCGCGCCCTCGACCCGGTGGAGCTCGAGCGGGCCCGCATGGCCCAGGTCCAGTGCGGCCAGGTGCCCGACCCGGGCCAGGTGGCCGACGGGATCGTCTACGTCGCCCTCCAGGAGCTGGCCACCCGCATCGCCCACCACGCGACCGGCAAGCTGCTCGTCGACCGGGCCGGCTACGAGGTGATGAAGCGGGTGGCCGCCGACGAGAACCGCCACCACCTCTTCTACCGTGACCTCGCCAGCGCCGCCATCGAGCTCGACCCGTCGGCGATGGTGCTCGCCATCGAGCGCCAGGTGCGCACGTTCGAGATGCCCGGCACCGGCATCGTCGACTTCGAGGTGCACGCCCGCGCCATCGCGCGCACCGGCATCTACGACTTCCAGGTCCATCACGAGCAGGTCCTGGTGCCCGTCGTGCTGCGGCACTGGGGCCTCGAACAGCTCGAGGGCCTCAGCGCCGAAGCGGAGGAGGCACGGGCCCGCGCGCTCACCCGCATCGAGCGCATCGGCCGGGCCGGCCGGCGCTTCGCCGGTCGCCGCGCCGAGCTGGACCACGACCGCGACCGGGCAGCCACCGCCGCCGCCCGCTGACGTCAGCGCCGGTGCGAGCACGGGGAGAGCGGGGCCCGGTCGCGCTCAGCCGGGTGCGAGCAACGCGAGAGCCGGACCCGGTCGCGCTCAGCCGGGCGGCTGCCAGTGCAGGACCCGGCGGCGGGTGAGCTCGTCGAGCAGCTCGGGCCCGTAACCGACGCCCTGGCCGCTGATGCCGTGCGGATCCGCGGACCCGCCCGGCGCTCCACCGAAGACGGCGTTCACCTTTACCGTGCCGACGGGCAGCTGCGCCGCAGCCAACGCCACCGCCATGTCCGCCGTCAGCACGGTGGCGGCAAGGCCGAACGGGCTGGCGGCGGCGCGGCGCAGACCTTCGCCGGCGTCGGCGACCCGGCCCACGGGCGCCACCGGTCCGAACGTCTCGTCCCCCAGCACCAGGGCGTCCTCGGCCACCTCGGTGAGGACCGTCGGCGGGTACCAGGCGCCAGGCCCGTCCGGGACCGCTCCGCCGGTGACCACGGTGGCGCCCCGCTCGACGGCGTCGACGACGTGGGCGTGCACCGCGGCGCGGTGAGCCCGGTCGACGAGCGGGGCCCGTTCCCACGCATCGGCTTCCTTGGCCAGCGCGGCGACGAAGTCGTCGTGGAGCGACTCGGCCACGTAGATGCGCTCCACCGACGTGCAGATCTGGCCCATGTTGGCGAACGACCCGAGGGCCGCCTGGCCGGCCGCCCAGGCGACGTCCACGTCGCCGCCGACCACCAGCGCGTCCTTGCCCCCGAGCTCGAGGACCGCCTTCGCCCCCCTGGCCGCACACGCCGCGGCGACGGCGCGACCCATGCGGACCGAGCCCGTGGCCAGCACCACGTCGACCCCGCCGTGGCCGGCCACCGCCGCCCCCGTGGCGCTGCCCCCGACGACGAGGTTGACCGCGCCGACGGGCAGCCCGCACCCCACGAGCAGCTGCACCATGGCGACACCGCAGGCGGTGGCCCGCTCGGAGGGCTTGGCCACCACCGCGTTGCCCACCCCGAGGTTGGCGGCGACGCCCTGCGCCAGGATCGGCACCGGATCGTTCCACGGCAGGATCACCGCGGCGACGCCCCGCGGCACGTGGCGGATCTCGTCGATCGTCGACGCGTCTCCGTTCAGGCTGCGACCGCGGTGCACCACGGCCAGGCGGGCCAGCTCCTCGATGGTCGAGACCGCGGCATCGACTGCGCCGAGGCCAGAGGCGGTGGGGCGTCCCGTCTCGGCGCGCTGCAGCTCGGCCAGGCGATCCCGGTCGGCATCGACGGCCGCGGCCCAGCGGCGGAGCACGGCTGCCCGGGCGGCGGCGGGCGTCGCGGCCCAAGGGGCGGCCGCCGCGGCCGCCGCGGCGATGGCTCGGTCGACCTCGGCCGCGTCGCTCGTGGCGGTGTCCAGCAGCGGCGTGTCGTCGGCGGGATCCACGGTGACGAGCCGTCCGCCGCCGGACGGGGGCACCCACCGCCCCGCGACGAGGTTGGCGATGTCGGGCAGCACCGGCCGACCCTCCCCCTCACTGCGGTACCGCAAACCCGCGTGGCGGGCCGGTCGGGGGGTAGGGCGCCGCCGTGCCCACGCTGCGACGCACGATCCACCTCCTCGACGAGCTGGGCCTGCAGGTGGGCCGCTCGCCTTCGGGGCCGTGGCGCGCTGTCGCCGGTGTGGCCTCGCGCTCGGTCCGCGGCGGGACCGGCTGGGCCGCCTGCTCGGCCGTGCTCGCCGTCACCGGAGGACGCCGCGCCCGCAGGGCCGCCGTCGACGGCCTGAGCGCGTGGGCTCTGGCCGACGCGGGCGCGTTCGCAACCAAGCGCCTCGTCCACCGGCGGCGGCCGCACGCTCGCGCGGTCGCCGGCCACCGCACCCGCAGCTCCTCCATGCCGTCGTCGCACACGGCCGGGGCGGTGGCCTACGCGGTCGCCGCCGGCTGGGCCCTGCCGCCGCTGGCGCCTGCGGTGCTCGCCGCCGCCGCGGTCGTGGCGTGGTCGCGGGTGTCGACGGGGCACCACTTCCCCACCGACGTCGTGGCCGGCGCCGCGCTCGGCGCGACCGCGGGTGCCACCGTCGTGCTGGTCCGCCGGCGGCTGGCACCGGCGTCCGGGGGTTCCAGCGCCACCGCGGGTCCCGGCGCGGCAGGGGTGCTCGACGCAGAGGCGGCCGGGAAGCCGACGACGGCTGGCACCGGCGCCGCCCCCGCGGTCACAGCCGGGGCAGCACCTCGGTGGTGAAGAACCGGAGCCAGCCCTCCTGGTCCCCGCCGATCTGCTGCACGTAGACCTCGTCGAAGCCGGCGTCCACGTAGCCCTTGAGTGACTCGGCATGCCGGTCGGGATCGGGCCCGAGCGGGATCGACGTGACCGCGTCCTCGGGCACGAGCTCACTGGCCTGCATGAAGTGCTCGGGTGTGGCCAGGTCCTGCGAGAGCTGGCCCGGCAGGCCCATGTTCGGCCAGAGCCGGTGGGCCAGCTTGCGGGCCTCCTCCTCGCTGTCCGCCCAGCAGACCTTGGCCCCGGCGACGGCGGGTCCCTTGCCGCCCTGCTCCCGGTACTGCGACACGGCGTCCGGTTCGGGTGACGTGCTCACGAGGCCGTCGCCGATGCGGGCTGCCAGCGCGATGGCCTTGGGTCCGAAGGCCGAGACGTACACGGGCGGTGGTTCGTCCGGCAGCGTGTACAGCCGGGCGTGCTCGACCGTGTAGTGGCGCCCGTGGTGGTTCACGATCTCGCCGGTCCACATCTGGCGCATCACGTCCACGGCCTCCTCGAGCATCTCCAGGCGGACGTCGATGGGCGGCCAGCGGTCGCCGAGGATGTGCTCGTTCAGGTTCTCGCCGGAACCGACGCCGAAGAAGAAGCCGCCCTCGGACATCGCGGCGACGGTGGCCGCCCCTTGGGCGCAGATCGCCGGGTGGATGCGCATCGTCGGGCAGGTCACGCCCGTGCCCAGCCGGAGCTGCGGCTGGCTCGCGGCGATGGCGCCGAGCACCGGCCACACCATCGGGCTCTCGCCCTGCTCGTCGATCCACGGGTGGAAGTGGTCCGAGACCCAGGCGCCGGTAAGCCCCGCTTCGGCGGCGAGGTCGGCGAAGCGGGTGAGGGCGCGGGGACCGTGCTCCTCCGAAGAAAGGCTGATGCCGAATGTCGTCATCCCGGCCCGCTACCCGCGCTCGTCCGAGGCAACCCGCCTGCGGGGCGGCGGCGCATGGCCGGTCGCCTGCGCCGTGTAGCGGCTCGTCCCCGGTGTGTGCCGCGGCTGTTTGAGAACCGGTTCGAGGGGGAGGTCGCGGAGACGCCCACGACGACCCACCTCCATTCCCCGGCGCCGCAGAACGAGCGCCTTCCCGCCTCGATCGTCATCCCGACGATCGGGCGACCGTCGCTCGCAACCCTGCTGCGGGCACTGGACGACGACCCCGGCCCGGCCCCCGACACCGTGGTGGTGGTGGACGACCGCCCGCCGGGCGAGCGGGCGCCGCTCGAGCTGCCGGTGCTGCGCACCCTGCGACCGAGGGTCGTGAGCAGCGGCGGGCGCGGGCCCGCGGCGGCCCGCAACGAGGGCTGGCGGCGCACGCTGTCGCCGTGGGTCGTGTTCCTCGACGACGACGTCGTGACGGGACCGGGCTGGCGGGCCGCACTGGCGGAGGACCTGGCGCACGCCGGGTCCCAGGTGCTCGGGATCACGGGCGCCGTACGGGTGCCTCTGCCGGCGGACCGGCGACCCACGGACGCCGAGCGCGGCACCGCCGGGCTGGCCGCCGCGCGCTGGATCACCGAGCTCGCCGAGGGCCGGCGGATCGGCACCAGCGACCGGGGGGCGGCATGATCATCACGCCGGCCGCGATCGCCTACGGGTGCCTCTCGCTGCTCGCGCTGCTGCTGCCGTGACCCACCCGGTGCGGGCGGCACCGTGGTGGGCCAGCGTGCGCGCTCAGGCCGGCAACGCCGACGACGCGGAGATGCGGTTGCGCCACGGTCGCCAGTGGCGGGCCCGCGCGGGGGTCGGTCGTGGACGACGGCTCCGCCACGTGGCCATCACCGCCGCCGGTGCGGCCGCGCTCGTCGCCGTGGCCACGGGCCGCCGGCGGGGCGCGGTCGCCGCCGCTACCGGCTGGCTGGCCGGCACCGCGGAGCTGGCCTGGACCCGCATCGCACCCGGCCCGCGTACGCCCGGCGAGGTCGGTGCCATGGTGGCCACGAGCGTCGCCATCCCGCCCGCGGCCACGGCATGGACGATCGCCGGGTGGCTGCGAGCGGCCGGGCGCCGGGCCACGGCTCGCCGCACGGGCGAGGGCGCCGCCCCCCACGTCGACGCCGTCCTGTTCGACCGCGACGGAACGCTCGTGGAAGACATCCCCTACAACGGCGACCCCGACAAGGTGGTGCTGCGCGCCGGTGCCGCGGCGGCGGTGGGGTCGGCGCGCTCCGCGGGCCTGCGCCTCGGTGTCGTGTCGAACCAGAGCGGCGTGGGCCGCGGCCTCCTCGACATGCACCAGGTGGCCGCGGTGAACGAGCGCGTGCAGGACCTGCTCGGCCGCTTCGACGTCGTCGAGCTGTGCCCGCACACCAGCGAGGACGAGTGCGGATGCCGCAAGCCGGCCCCCGGCATGGTGATCCGCGCCGCCAGCCGCCTGGGCATCCAGCCCGAACGCTGCGCGGTGGTCGGCGACATCGGCACGGACGTCGAGGCCGCGCTCGCGGCAGGCGCCCGCGCCGTGCTCGTCCCCACGGCCGTGACCCGACGCGAGGAGGTGGACGCGGCGCCCGCCGTCGCCCGCGACCTGCCCGAGGCCGTGGCGATGATCCTCGGAGGCAGCGCGTGAGATCGGATCGACCACGCGCTCTGGTGGCGCGCCTCGACGGCGCAGGCGACGTGCTGCTCGCCGGCCCGGCCGTGCGGGCCGTCGCCGCCGGGAGCCGCTCGCTCACCTTCCTGTGCGGGCCCTCCGGCGTCGAGGCAGCCCACCTGCTGCCCGGTGTCGACCAGGTCCGCGTGTTCGACGCGCCATGGGTGGCGCTCGAGCCCGGGCCGTTCAGCGCAGGGCCGGTCGACGACCTGCTCGCCTGGCTGCGTGCCGACCCACCTGACGTCGCCGTGGTGCTCACGTCGTTCCACCAGAGCCCGCTGCCACTGGCGCTGCTGTGCAAGCTGGCCGGGGTCGGCACCGTGATCGCGGCGCCCGAGGACCACCCCGGTTCCCTGGTCGACGTGCGCCGGCGGCCCGAGTGGGACGGCGACGACCACGAGGTCGAGCGCTCGCTGCGCCTCGTGGAGATGGCCGGGTTCCCCCTGCCGGACGGCGACGACGGCCGCCTCGCCATCCGAGGCCACGGCGCCGGCCACGGCCACGACGGCCACGGCGGTGCGCCGGAAGGGCCGGTCGTCGTGCACCCCGGTGCTTCGGTGCCAGCGCGCGGCATCGATGCCGGGACCGCCGCGGCCGCCGTCCGCCTGCTCGCCGCCGCCGGCCACGACGTCGTGGTGACCGGCGGACCCGACGAGGTGGGTCTGGCCCGCCGGGTGGCCGCCGCAGGTGGATCGCGGGCCATTGCGGTGGCCGGGCGGGCGTCCCTGGCCGAGCTGGCCGCGCTGGTCGCCTCCGCCTCCGTGGTCGTGTCCGGCAACACCGGTCCGGGCCATCTCGCCGCGGCGGTGGGCACGCCGGTGGTGTCGGTCTTCGCCGCCACCGTCCCGGCGAGGCGGTGGCGGCCGTGGGGCGTGCCGCTGCGGTTGCTCGGGGACGAGTCGGTGCCCTGCGCGGGCTGCCGGGCGCGCACCTGCCCCGTTGCCGGCCAGCCGTGCCTGGCGCCCGCCACACCCGAGGCCATCGTCGCCGCGGTCGAGGACCTCGTCGCCGCGACCGCCGGTCCCGGCCGGCAGCACGCGGCGCCCACCGACGTCCCGAGGAACCCCTCGCCGGTCCTCGCCTCGCCGGTCGCGGCCGCGGCTGCCCTCGCTGTTGCGGCCCCCGCCGCCGCCGTTGAGGGTGCCCGGTGAACGTCCTCATCTGGCACGTCCACGGGTCGTGGACGACGGCCTTCGTCCAGGGTCGCCACACCTACGTGCTGCCGGTCGTGGACGGCCGCGGTCCCGACGGTCGCGGCCGAGCGCGCACGTGGGACTGGCCGTCCGGCGCGGTCGAGCGCACGCCGGAACAGCTGGCCACCACGGACATCGACGTGGTCGTCGTCCAGCGACCGGAGGACGAGATGCTCGCCCGGGCCTGGCTGGGCGGGCGCGTCCCCGGGCGCGACATCCCCATGGTGTGGCTGGAGCACAACGCCCCCCAGGGCCGCATCGACGAGATGCGCCACCCCGCCGCCGACCGCACCGACTGCGTCGTCGTCCACGTGACCCACACCAACGCGTTGCTGTGGGACTGCGGGGCGACCCCGGTGCGGGTGATCGAGCACGGCATCGTCGATCCCGGTGAGCGCTGGTCGGGCGAGGTCGAGCGGGCCGGCGTGGTCGTCAACGAACCGGTTCGACGCAACCGCGTCGTGGGCGCCGACCTGCTGCCGCGGTTCGCGGCGGAGGTCGGGATCGACCTGTTCGGCATGGGCACGGCGGCGCTCGCCGAGCGGCTGCCGGGGGCGCGGGCGGCCGACGTCCCGCAGGCGCAGATGCACACCGAGCTGGCCCGCCGGCGCGTCTACCTCCACCCCTTCCGGTGGACCTCACTCGGGCTGTCGCTGCTGGAGGCCATGCACCTCGGCATGCCGATCGTGGCCCTGGCCACCACCGAAGTGCCCATGGCGGTGCCGCCGGGTGCGGGCGTGGTCACGAACGACCTGGCCGAAGCCGCGGCCGCGGTGAGGACCTTCGTCGACGACCCCGAAGCGGCGGCTCTCGCCGGCAAGCAGGCCCGGCGCGCCGCTCTCGGCCGGTACGGCCTCGGCCGGTTCCTCGACGACTGGGATCGCCTCCTGGGCGAGCTGACCGACCGGAGGCTCACATGAACCGACTGCAGCTGCACGGCCCCCGCATCGACCTGGTGTCCGAGCACGCCAGCCCGCTGGCCACCCTCGGCGGCGTCGACGCCGGCGGGCAGAACGTGCACGTCGCCGCGCTCGCCCGCGGGCTCGCGACCCTGGGCGCCCGCGTCGTGGTCCACACCCGCCGCGACGACCCCTCGCTGCCCGACGACGTGCGCTTCGGCCCCGGCGTCGTCGTGCACCACATCGACGCCGGCCCGCCCGGCCCCCTCCCCAAAGACGACCTCCTGCCCCACATGGGCGAGTTCGCCGAACGCCTCGCCGAGGCCTGGGAGGCCGACCGGCCCGACGTCGTCCACTCGCACTTCTGGATGTCGGGCCTCGCCGCGCTCGACGCCGGCCGGAGGATGGGAATCCCGGTCGTGCACACGTACCACGCCCTGGGGTCGGTGAAGCGCCGTCACCATGGGGCGGCCGACACCAGCCCGCCCGACCGGTTGGCGATCGAGGCACGCCTCGCCCGTGAGGTGGACCTCGTGATCGCGACGACGGGCGACGAGGCGTGCGAGCTGGAGTGGATGGGTGGTTGCCCGTCGAGGACGACCGTGATCCCCTGCGGCGTCGACCTCCACCGGTTCAACCCGGTGGGGCCGGTGGCCCGGCGCACCGGTCGGTTCCGGGTGGTCGTGGTCTCGCGACTCGTGGAGCGCAAGGGAGTGGGGAACGTGATCCGCGCCGTGGCGGACGTGCCCGGCGCCGAGCTGGTGGTGGCCGGCGGACCCCCGGAGGCGTTGCTCGACGAGGACTCCGAGGCCCGCCGCTTCCTGGCCGCGGCCGAGCGCCTCGGCGTGGCCGATCGCGTGCGCCTCCTCGGCGGGGTGGACCACGACGCAGTGGCCGCGTTGATCCGCTCGGCCGACGTGGTCGCGTGCTGCCCGTGGTACGAGCCGTTCGGTCTCGTGGCCGTCGAGGCGATGGCGTGCGGGCGCCCGGTCGTCGCGTCGGCGACCGGCGGGCTGGCCGAGACCGTCGTCCCCGGGGTGACGGGGCTGCTCGTGCCTCCCCGAGATCCCGACGCCATCGCGGCCGCGCTGCGCCGGCTGCGGGCCCGACCGGCCCTCGCCCGCCGGATGGCCGAGTCGGGTGCGCAGCGGGCCGGGCGTTACGGCTGGGAGCGCATCGCCTCCGACACCATGGCCGCCTACGCCTCGGTGCGGCTCCGAGCGTCCGGGCCGCACGGCGAGGCAGCCGTCGGCCGCCTCGCGGCA
The DNA here is from genome assembly GCA_016185275.1 of Actinomycetota bacterium. Taxonomy (GTDB): domain Bacteria; phylum Actinomycetota; class Acidimicrobiia; order Acidimicrobiales; family Iamiaceae; genus JACPNX01. Next base: position 54,362 of record JACPNX010000013.1, read on the forward strand.
CGGGTGGTACGGCCGTGAGCGGCGTCATCGACCTCAGGCTCCCGGAACGACCGGAGCCCGACTGGCCGCGGCGCCACGTCGCCGAACTGTGCGACGCGCTGCGCGCCGTCGACGTCGCCGGCGTGGCCCGCCTCGGTCGCGACCTGGGCCGCCGCCTCCTCGCCGGTCACCGCCTGCTCGCCGCGGGCAACGGAGGGAGCGCGGCGCAGGCCCAGCACCTCACGGCCGAGCTGGTGGGGCGGTTCAAGCAGGAGCGGCCGGCGCTGTCGGCCATCGCCCTCCACGCCGAGACGTCCACCGTCACCGCGCTCGCCAACGACTACGGCGTCGAGGAGATCTTCGCCCGCCAGGTCGAGGCCCACGGCCGGCCGGGTGACGTGCTCGTGGTGCTGAGCACGTCGGGTCGCAGCCCGAACCTCGTGCGAGCCGCCGAGGCCGGCCATACCCGCGGCATGTCCGTGTGGTCGCTGACCGGGCGCAGCCCGAACCCGCTGGCGAGCACCAGCGACCTGGCCGTCAGCGTCGCGTCCACCGACACGGCGGTGATCCAGGAGGTCCACCAGGTGTTGGTCCACGTGCTGTGCGACGCGGTGGATCGCGAGGTCGTGGCCGCTCTGGCGTTGGGGAGCGCGGGCCGCCCGGCCGGCGCCGCCAGCGCGGCCGGCGCGGGCAGCCCGGAGGGGCGCTCGTGACGGCGCCGGGCGGAGCGAGCGGCTCGGCCGGCCGGAGAGCGACGTCCTTCGGGCGATCGGGCCCCGGGCACAGGGCCACCGACGCCTCCCGCGCTCGCCGGCCGCTGGTGGTCGTCGGCGACGCGTTGGCCGACCGCGACGTCGACGGCGTGGTCGAGCGGATCTGCCCGGACGCCCCCGTGCCCGTGGTGTCCGTGCGCGACGGGCGGCTGCGCCCCGGCGGCGCCGCCCTGGCCGCGCTGGTGGCGGCGCGCACCGGTGACCGGCCGGTGCGCCTGGTGACCGCGCTGGGCGGCGACGACGCCGGCCACGCCGTCGTCGCGCTCCTGCGCGACGCGGGCGTCGACGTGGTCGACCTCGGCCTCGCGGGGCCCACACCGCAGAAGGTCCGGGTGCGCAGCGCGGGGCAGTCGCTGGTGCGCCTCGACGTGGGCGACCCGCCTGCGCCGTGCTCGGAGGGCGACCGCCTCGAGGAGACCGTGCTGGCCGGCGCGGGGGCCGTGCTGGTGGCCGACTACGGCCGCGGGCTGGCGAGCTCGGCACGGGTCCGGCCCGCGCTGGAGGCGGCAGCGGCTGGTGGCGCGACGCTCGTATGGGATCCGCACGTGCGCGGCGGCGAGCCGGTCCCGGGCTGCCGGCTGGTCACGCCCAACCGGGTCGAGGCCGAGCACTTCGCCGGGCCGGTGACCGGAGACGGATTGGCGGCGACGACGGCTCGGGCCGCCGCGCTGCGGCAGCGGTGGTCGGCCCACGCCGTGGCCGTCACCCTCGGCGCATCAGGCGCGCTGCTCTTCGACGGCTCGGGCACTCCCCTCGTCGTGCCGGCCACCGCCGTCGACGGCGACCCGTGCGGTGCCGGCGACTCGTTCAGCGCCGCGGCCGCGCTCGCGCTGGCCGGTGGCGCGCTGCCGAGCGAGGCGGTGGCCGAGGCCGTCAGGTTCGCGGGGCACTTCGTCGCTTCCGGAGGCGCGGGCGCGCTCGGCGCTCCCGGCGAGCCCGTAGTGCACCTGGCGCTCGGCCCCGACGCCGCTCCGGGCACCGCCGCCACTCCCCCCACGAGCCGCACGAGCCGCACGAGCCGCATGACCGCACCCGTGCGGCCGACGACCGTTGCCACCGGTGGCTGCTTCGACGTCCTGCACGCCGGACACGTCGCCACGCTCACGGCGGCCCGAGCGCTCGGCGACCGCCTCGTCGTCCTCATCAACTCCGACCGTTCCGTCCACCGTCGCAAGGGCCCCGGCCGACCCCGGCAGAGCGAGCGCGACCGGGCCACGGTGCTGCATGCGCTCGCCTGCGTCGACGACGTCGTCGTGTTCGACGAGGACCTGCCGCTGACCGCCCTGGACCGCCTCCGCCCCGACGTGTGGGTAAAGGGCGGCGACTACACGCTCGACGGCCTGCCAGAAGCCGACCTCGTCGCCTCGTGGGGCGGCCAGGTCGTGATCGTTCCGTACCTCGAAGGCCGTTCCACCACCCGCATCATCTCGGAGGACCTCCGTGCCCGCTGACGCCACGCCGCAACCACTGGCCGGCACGACCGCGATCGTCACCGGCGGATCGTCGGGTCTCGGCGCCGCCGTCGCGGCCGCGGTGGCCGCCGCGGGAGCAACCCCCGTGGTGCTCGACGTGCGTCCGCCCGCTGCCGACCACCCGTTCGAAAAGGTCGACCTCGCCGACGGCGCGGCGGCCGAGGAGGTGGTGCGCGCCGTGATCGCCGAACGGGGTGGGATCGACGCCGTGGTGACCTGCGCGGGCATCGACGTGCCCGCCCCGCTCGAGGCCCTCGACCGTGAGGACTGTGAGCGCATCGTCAAGGTGAACCTGTTCGGCACCGCAGCGGTGGTCCGGGCCGCGCTGCCGGCGCTGGCCGAGCGCCGCGGCAAGGTGGTCACCGTCGCTTCGACGCTCGGGCACCGCGTTGCCGGGGACGCCACCGCCTACTGCGCCAGCAAGTTCGGCGTCGTCGGCTTCACCCGGGCGCTGCAGGCGGAGGTGAAGGGGCGCGTCGGCGTCACGCTGCTCACGCCCGGCGGCATGCACACAGCCTTCTTCGACGAGCGCGACGAGCAGTACAAGCCGGGTCCCGACGCCCGCCTGAGCGACCCCGCCGACGTCGCCGCCACCGTCGTGTTCGCCCTCACCCGTCCAGAAGGGTGCGAGGTGAAGGAGCTTGTCGTCACCAGCCCCTGGGAGACGTCCTGGCCGTGACCGCGGCCGGGGGGCGGCCGCGGCTGCTCGTGCTGCGGGCGCTCGGACTCGGTGATCTCCTCACCGGCGTGCCGGCGTTGCGGGGGCTGCGCCGGGCCTTTCCCGAGCACGAGGTGGTGCTCGCCGGGCCGGCGGCGCTGCGCGAGCTCGCCCTGTCGACCGGTGCCGTGGACGACCTTCTGGCGGTCGGACCGCTCGATCCGCTGCCGGCCGAGGAGGAGGGCGCGGACGTCGCGGTGAACCTGCACGGTCAGGGTCCCGACTCGAGCCGGCTGCTCGTCGCCGCACGGCCCCGGCGGCTGGTGGCCTTCGCCCACGTGCAGGTGCCGGCGACACGAGGCGGACCCGCGTGGGTCGCCGGCGAACACGAGGTCGACCGGTGGTGCCGGCTCGTGGCGTCGGTCGGCGCACCGGCCGACCCGACCGATCTGCGCCTGACGCTGCCGCGGGAGCGCTCGGCCGCGAACGGCGCGGTCGTCGTGCACGTCGGCGCCGCCAGCGGGGCGCGGCGCTGGCCGGCGGAGCGGTGGGCGGCCGTGGTGCGTGCGCTCACCCGGGGCGACGGCGCCCTCGACCCCGAGGCCGTCGTCCTGACGGGATCCGACGCCGAGGCGCCACTGGTGGAAGCGGTCCTCGAGCGGGCGGGTCGTCCACCGCTGGCGCGGTCGGTGGCCGGCTGCACCGGGTTGCTCGAGCTGCTGGCGTTGGTGGCCGGGGCCCGTCTCGTGCTGTGCGGGGACACCGGCGTCGCTCACCTCGCGACCGCGGCGGGCACGCCCTCGGTCGTGCTGTTCGGACCGACCGCACCCGCGCGCTGGGGCCCCCGGGCGGGCGGGCCGCACACCGTGCTGTGGGCCGGCCGGGTGGGCGACCCGCACGGCGCCGAACCCGACCCGGGTCTGTGCGAGATCACCGTCGAGCAGGTGCTCGACGCAGCACGGGCCCGGCTCCGTGACCAACCGGGCCAGCCGGCGCAGGAGACGGCGGGAGGCGCCCCTTCCCGCTGAGCAGCCCCCGCTGATCAGCCCCGCTGATCGTCGGGGTGACCGGCCTGGTAGCGGTCTTCACCGTCGGCGCGCTCGTCGAAGGTGCGCTCGGCCTCGGCCATGTCACCGCCGGACTCGGCCACGGCCTGGTCGGCCACCTCGGCGTCCCGCTCGGCGTTCTGCCCGAACTAGTCGTCGACGGTGGAGTTCTCGGGCTCGGTGATCTCGTCGGCCATCGCCACTCTTCTCCTGCGCTCGGGATCCTCGGCGCCTCCCTTACCCAGCGGGGCGTGACGGAGGACCCGGGAGCGCCAGGAACGAACCCGCCACCGCCACGCCCGGCCGGCTCCGGCCTGGCTCACGAGGCCCGCTCGAGCGCGTCGACGAGCTCGTCCCTGGTCATCTTGGAACGGCCGGCGACGTCGCCCTCCTTGGCCTGCTCGAGCAGCTCGTCCTTCGACATGGCCGCGTAGTCCTTGCCGTGTCTGCCGGAGCGTGCGGGCGTCGACCCCTTCGACGTGGAACCCTTCGACGTGGAAGCCTTCGACGTGGAATCCTTCGATCTCGAAGCATTCGGTCTGCGGCCCTGGCGTGCCGCTTCCACGCTGGCTTGCAGCGCGGCCATGAGGTCGACGACCTCGGCCTGCGGCTCCTCCTCTTCGACCACGACGTCCTTGCCCTTGGCCTTGGCCTCGATGAGGTCCAGCACCCGCTCGCGGTACGTGTCCCTGTACCGCTCGGGGTCCCACTCGGAGGTGAGGGAGTCCACGAGCTGGCGGGCCGCCGCGCGCTCGCGTTCGGTGACGCCCGCCGTGCGCGAAGCGGCTTCGACGCCCTCGATGGCCTTGGCGTCGCGGATCTCGTCGGCGAAGTACATCGTCTCGAGCACGAGCGTGTCCGACGTCGGCCGCAGGGCCGCGAGGTACTGCTTCGAGCGCATCACGAAGCGGGCGATGCCCACCCGCCCTGCGTCCTCCAGCGCCGACCGCAGCAGCGCGAAGGTCTTGGTGGCCGGCTCGTCAGCGGGGGCGAGGTAGTAGGTGGTGCGGAAGTAGATCGGGTCGATGTCCTCGAGGTCGACGAAGTCCTCGATGTCGATGGTGCGGCTGCGACCGGGGGCGACGGAGTCCAACTCGTCGGGACTGACGATCACGTACTTGCCCTTCGACAGCTCGTAGCCCTTCACGATCTTGTCGTAGGGCACCTCCTCGCCCGAGTCGGCCGAGACGCGCTGGTGGCGGATGCGGGCTCCCGTGCCCTCCTCCATCTCATGGAAGTGGACCTCCTTGTCCTCGGTGGCGCTGTAGAGCTTCACCGGGACGTTGACGAGCCCGAAGCTGATCGACCCGGTCCAGATCGCCCGTGCCATGCGGTTCTCCGTTCCCCTCGGCCGAGCGCATCATGCCCGCCGGCCGTGCGGCAGGCTGGCGCCATGGCCGATGGCGACCCGCTCGACGACGCTGCACGGCACCGTTCCCGGCCGGGGCCGCGCCCAGGCACCGGGACGGCGGCGTAGGCGGCAACCGGAAGGAGCGGGTCGGCCTCCGACGGGGAAGGAGGGCGCCGTGCCGACGAGCCCGGCCCCGCCGCCCACCGACGTCGACGAGGCGGCGGACCGCCTCGGGATCGAGCAGCTGCGCCCGGCACAGCGCCAGGCCATCGGCGCCCTGCTCGACGGGCGGGACGCTCTCGTCGTGCTGCCCACCGGCGCCGGCAAGTCGGCGATCTACCAGGTTGCGGGCGCGCTGCTCGACGGCCCGACGGTCGTCGTGTCGCCGTTGATCTCCCTCCAGGAGGACCAGCGGGCGGCCCTCGCCGACGCCCGCCTCGGCGAGGCGGAGGCGCTGCACTCGTTGCTGACCGAGGCCGACCAGGCGGCCGTGCTCGACGGCGTGGCGGGCGGGACGATCCGCTACCTGTTCCTCGCCCCCGAGCAGCTGCTCGACGAGGACGTGCTCGGGCGGTTGGCGGCGGCGCGGCCCGGACTCGTCGTCGTCGACGAGGCCCACCTGGTGACGGCGTGGGGTGACGGCTTCCGCCCGGCGTTTCTCGCCATCGGCCTCCTGACCACCCGCCTCGGGAGGCCTCCCGTGCTGGCCCTCACGGCGAGCGCCTCGCCCCCCGTGCGCACCGAGCTGGACCAGCGCCTCGGGCTGGCCGACCCGGAGGTCGTCGTGGCCGGCGTCGAACGACCCAACATCCACCTGGGCGCGAGCCGCGTCGACGACGAGGCGGACGTGCCCGGCGCCCTCGCCGGACTGGCCGCCGATCTCGACGGCACCGGACTCGTGTACGTGGCGCGGCGCAAGGATGCCGAGCATCTCGCGCGGGTGCTCGGCCGGCCGACGCGCCCCGCGCTCGCCTACCACGGCGGGCTGGGCCGCTCGGCGCGCATCGCCGTGCACGAGCGGTTCGGAAGCGACGAGCCGTGCGTCGTCGTCGCCACCAGCGCGTTCGGCCTCGGGATCGACAAGCCGGACGTGCGCTTCGTCCTGCACGCCGAGCCACCCGAGACGGTGGACGCCTGGTACCAGGAGGTCGGTCGAGCCGGCCGCGACGGGGCGCCCGCCACGGCGCGCCTGCTCAGCATCGCCGGCGCCCGGAGCCGGCGGGCGTTCGCAGCCGGCGCGCGGAGCAGCTCGCCGGCGCTGGCCGCGCGCGTCCACGCCGCGCTGGAGACCGCGCCCGCCCCGCTGCCGCTCGCCGTGGCCACCCGGGGCACCAGGGCCAGCCTCGCCCGAGCGATGCAGGCCGTGCAGGACCTCGACGCGGTCGGTGCCGTGCGGGTGACTGCAGCGGGTCTGTTGGTCGAGCCGCACGGTCCGCGAGGTGCGGACCTGCTGGCGGCGCTCGAGGGGCGGGCCGCGCAGCGGCGCGACCGGCGGCGCACCGAAGCCCGGGTGCTCGAGCAGGTGCTCGAGGGCGCGGCGTGCCTGTGGCAGGCGATCTGCGGCTACCTCGGTGACCCCCGGTCCGAGCGGTGCGGCCACTGTGATCGCTGCGACGAGACGGCGCGGGAGCCGGACGCTGGGGGCTCGCCGGCCGAGGGCGCGGTCGCTTCGTCGCGTGCTCCGGCGTACGCACCGGGCGCCCGGCTGAAGCACAGGGAGTTCGGCGCGGGCACCGTCATCGAGCACCACGACGACGTGATCATGGTGGCCTTCGAGGAGGCCGGCTACCGGTCCCTCGCCGTCGAACTGCTGGAGGACGGCGACCTGCTGGAGGAGGCGGGGGGGTAGGGCAGCGCCATGGCCGACCACGAGCGCGACGACGCACCCCCGGACCACACCGTCCTCACCGGCGAGGAGGAGGCCGACCCCGACGGCGGAGGGACGCAGGGCGACGGCCCGATCGACCGGATGCGGGGCACCGGCGTGGGCCTGGAAGACCCGAACATCGTCGGCGACGTCGGACCCACCGACGTGGCTCCGGGTGCCGATCCCGAGCCGCTCGTCGTCGAGGCGGACGAGGGCGAGGACCCGCACGCCGTCGTGTGAGCTCTGGATGCGCCGCCCGGTTCGACGAGGTCGGCAGGGCTGGCCTCCGGACCGGGGCGCGGCGTGCGGAAGGAACCGAGGACCGCTCAGCCGGGATGGACGTCCGCGTGCCAACGTCCGGTGAGGGAGAGCGGGCACAGGGCAGCGACCGCTTCGAGCAACCAGTCGAGGACGTCGACCGGGGCGGCGGCGGCCGGCGCGTCGATCACCACGCCGGTGCGCGGGTGGTCCTGCACCACCCGCCACCCCTCCGGCACGACGGTGCCGGCGTCGGCCAGCCGGCGCAGCGCCTTGGGACCGGTGCCGTGCTCGATGCCGATGCGGGCGGGGCGCTGGGACCGGGCCGGCGGCGTCCACGTGGCCATGGGGATGCCGGGGCCGCGCGACGTGAACAGCGTCCGGTACACGTTGGTGGCCGCGTCCGACAGGCCGTACCGGTGACGGTCGGGCGCCACGCCCGCGACGCCCGCGTCGCCACCGGTTCCCCCGTCGACCGGTTCCGGCTCCTCGTCGCCCTCGACCTCGGGCTGCACGTTGAGCCAGCCCCGCCCGCCCCGGCTCATGACCTCCATGCGAGCGACGAGCGCTGCGGTGTCGTCGACGGAGAACTCGATGTGCTCGACGGGCTCGCTCACGGATCCCGCACACCGTCGCCGCGACCCGGACCGTCGCCCGAACCGAGCGGCCCCGGCTCGGCCGGCTCGGCCGGCAGGGTCGACGGAGCCGGCTCGGTCGGCGGCCCCGGCTCCGTCGGCAGCGCCGCCTCGGCGGCCGCCTGCTCGTCCGCCAGCGCCGCGGTCACCTCGGCGGCCACCCGCTCGCCGCTGCGCACCGCCCCGTCCATGTAGCCGTTGCCCACGCCGGCGGTCTCCGTGCCTGCCCAGTGGATGCGCCCGCACGGTTCCCGCAGCGAGGGGCCGTACCTCGTCCACACTCCGGGAGCGAGGTGGCCGCCGTAGCAGCCGCGGGTCCACGGCTCCTGGCACCAGTCGAGCTCGACCCACTCGGCGGGGGCGCGGGCCCGGTCGCCGAACAGGTCGACCAGGCACTCCAGCACGAGGGCGCGCCGGGCGCTCGGAGCGATGCGGGCCGCTCGCCGGGCATGGTCGCCCTCCAGGAAGGCGACCAGGACGCCTGGCGTCCCCTCGGGTGGGCTCGAGTCGAACACGACGCTGACCGCGTGGTCCATCGAGGCCGCCTGACCCGACAGGCCGTCGGCCCTCCAGAAGGGCTCGTCGTAGCGCGCCAGGCACTTGATGACCGCACCCATGGGGACCTGTTGGGTGAGCTGGTCGCGATCCCCGGGGAGCGGCGGCCGGTAGTCGATGCGGCCGGCCAGAGCCGGTGGCACGGCGACGACCGCTCGGCGGGCGACGACGACCCCGCCGTCGTGGACGACCACCACGCCGCCCTCGTCCTGCTCGATCCGGCGCACCGCGCAGCCGAGGCGCAGGACGGTCGGGCCGAGGACCTCTGCGACCCGTTCGGCGACCGTGGCGGCGCCGCCGACGAAGCGATCCTGCTGGGCGCCGTCGGCCGTGGCGAGGAGGCGTTCGAAGCCTCCGCCGGCAGCCGTGTAGAAGAGGAAGTGCAGCAGCGAGATCTCGTCGGGCTCGGCTGCGAAGACCGCTTCGGTGGCCGTCTGGTAGAAGCCCCGGCCCGCCGCGGAGTGCACGGCCCGGCGGATCCAGGACCCGAAGGTCTCACCGTCCCAACGCTCCGCCTTGTCGGCCTTCCACGGCGCCTCGAGGGGCACGGCGCGGGCCATGCGATCGAGCATCGCTGAGGCGAGGCCGATCTCGGCCAGCGCCGCCTTGGGCAGGCCGAGGGTGCGGTCCGTGTAGCGGACCACCTTGCCGCCCACCGCGGTGAGGTGCTCGCCGTCGTCGTGGGTGGGAAACGTCGCCACGCCGTGGGCTTCGGCCAGGGCCAGGATCCGGTCCTGGCCCGGCCCGACCCACTGGCCCCCGAGGTCGGCGACGGTCCCGTCGGCGAACGTGTGGTTCACCACCCGCCCGCCGACCCGGTCCCTGGCCTCGAGCACGATCACCGACTGCCCGGCGCTCATGAGCTGCCACGCCGCGGTGAGCCCCGCCAGGCCCGCGCCGACCACCGCCACGTCGACCTCGACACCCTCCCTCGGCACGGGCAGGGTTCCTACCACTTCGACCGGCGGATCACCCGCCCGGATGGCGGTCGCGGCCGTGCGCGCCGGCCTGAGCGTCGCCCGCTCCGCGGTGCGAACCTGCCCGCAGCCGCTCGACGAGGCGGCGCAGCGGTGCCGGCAGCCGCTCGACGAAGCGACCGGGGCCGCCGATGTCGGGTAGCTCGCCGAACCGGCGCCGCAGGTACAGCGCCTTCACGGTGCCGCACAACGGGGTGGCCGCCAGCGCGCCGGGCACACCGAGCGCGGCCCCGCCGACCAGCGCGGCCAGCATGGTCGTCGGCGGCGACAGGTCGACGGCGCGGCCGACGATGGCCGGGCTGATCACGTAGTTCTCCGTGTTCATGTAGGCGACGACGAGGAGCAGGACCAGCAGGCCCACGCCGAGCCCCTGCGATACGGCCAGGACGAACACGAACGACGTGCCGAGAAAGCCCCCGACCTGCGGGATCAGGCTGACCATCGCATACCAGACCGCCGCGATCGGCGCGAGCGGTACGCCGAGCAGCAGCCCTACCACGAGCACGTAGGTCCCGCCGATGCAGGCCACGAACACCGAGCCCGCGAAGTACGTGCCGACCACCTGGTACAGCAGACGGCCGATCTCGTCGGCCCGCTCGCGGCGCTCCTCGGGGATGGCCAACCGCACGCGCCGCACGAGGCCCGGCCCGTCGAGCAGCACCGCGAAGGCCACGAGTAGCACCACGCCCAGGCTGGCGGCGCCGCTGGCCAGCGAGCGGGCCAGGTCGCGCACCCGCTGGAAGTCGAAGCGCGACGGCAGGTCGTCGACCCAGCCTTGGACCGCCTTGACGGCGTCGGCCTGCTGGAGGCGGCGGCCGACGAGAGGCAGGTCGTAGAGCCCGCGAACGGTGTCGGGCAGGTCACCCCGCAGCCGCTCGGCCTGGCGCAGCCCGGGCGGCAGCGCGACGGCCGCGAGCACCGCAAAGGCGAGGACGAACGCGCCTCCGACGGTCGCCACCGCCGCGGCTCGCGTCCATCCGCGCACCTCCAGCTTGCGCACGAGCGGCTCGAGGGCGAACGCCAGGAGCACGCCGACGCCGATGCGCGTCAGCGCGGTGCTGGCGGTGCTGGCCACGTCCACCACGACCCTGAGGCCGACCATCAGCACGGCGATGCCCACGCCGGTGCGCCAGTCGAGCGCCAGCCTCAGGCGACGATCCGGGCCGGGTGGGTCGACCGCCGGCTCGGGCACGACCGGTACGGTAGATCGCCGTGGAGCACCCGGGGCGGACGCCCGGCACCGCGCGACTGGTGCTCACCCCCCTGTCGTGGTGGGTCGTCGGGCTCGGTGTGCTCGCCGCCTTCGTGGTCCGCAACGTCGCCGTACAGGCGCGGCGACCGCTCGGCTGGGCGCTGTTCGCATTGGTGCTGGCGGCGGTCATCGAGAACCCCGTCGAGACGCTGTCCCGCCGGATGCGGCGGCCCGTCGCGCTGCTGCTCGTCGCGCTGCCCGTCCTCGCCTTCATCGGCCTGGTCACCAACGGCGTGATCCGCGACCTCGACCGCCAGGTGAGCAGGCTGCGGCGCGACATCCCGGATGCGGCCCGCCAACTCGAGCGCTCCCCCCGGTTCGGCTCGACGGCCCGCCGGCTCGACCTCTCCGCCCGGGCCGACAAGCTGGCCGACGACCTGCGTACGCCGTCGTCCCGGGTCGGCAAGAAGGCGGCGGGCCGCGCCGGCGGGTGGTTCGTCGTCGCCATCCTGACCGTCTTCGCGCTCGGCTGGGCGCCCCGGTTCGCGGACGCCGCACTGGGCCAACTCCCGGCCGGCGAACGGCGGGACACGGTGGCGCGGCTGGCCGGCCGCGCCCTCGCGCGCACCCAGTTCTACGTCGACGTCGCGGTGCTGCAGGCGGGCGTCGTGGGCTTCCTGGCCTGGGTCGCGTTCAACCTCGCCGGCGTCCCCGCGCCCACGGTCCTGGCCCTGCTCGTGGCGGTCACGAGCCTGGTGCCGGGCGTCGGCGTGATCCTCGGCGTGCTCCCCGCGGCGCTGCTCGAGGCCACGCTCGACACGGCACCGGCTGGGCTGCTGCTGTTCGTGCTCGCCGTCGCCGTGCAGATGCTCCAGACGATGGCGTTCCGGCGCTGGGTCATCCGCGAGGTGCACGTCGGTCCCTCGGTCGTGATCATCGGCTTCATCCTCGGGATGGACGTGTACGGGTTGGCCGGCGCCGTGGTCGGCGCGGTCGGCGCCGTCTTCACGCTCGCAGTGCTCGACGCGATCGGCGTGGAACGCGAGCGCGCCGCCGGCCGGTTGGCCCCGCCCCGGCCGACCCGCGCACCGCGGCGGTGGTTCAGCGCCAGTCGGTCGCGGCAGGTGCGGGAGGCCGCGGGCGAGGTCTGACGCTCAGGCGTCCGCCGAACCGGCGCCGGCGCAGCGCCAGGGCCGCCCATCCCTCGAGCTCGGTGCGGTCCTCCATGGTGAGCGGGCCCGCGTCGGCGAGCGCCCCCGCCACCTGTCGCCACCGGCCGGTCAGGAGGCCGCTCACCACGAGCAGCCCCCGGGGCGCGCTCAGGCGGGCGAGGTCCGCCGCGTGGTCGAGCAGCGCCCGTTCACCGAGGTTGGCCAGCACGACCGGGAACCGGCCGGCGAGCTCGGCCAGCGGGGTGCCGGAGACGTCGACGCGGGCTCGCACACCGTTGCGGACCGCGTTGGCCCGAGCAGCCACCACCGCCGCCGGGTCCACGTCGACAGCGACGACGCGGCGCACCCCGAGCCGGGCCGCCACGACGGCCAGGACGCCGCTCCCGCAGCCAGCGTCGAGCACCGCGCGGGGGACCGCCCGGTCGGTCTCCGCTTCGAGCGCGGCCAGGCACAGGCGGGTGGTCGGGTGGGAGCCGTGACCGAAGGAGCGTCCGGGATCGATCTCGACCGCGAGCTCACCCGGGCCGACCGGAGACGGCGCCCACGGCGGCTGGATCACCAGCCGGCGCCCGGCGCGCGCAGCGCTGGCGAAGGGCCGCCAGCCGTCGAACCCGGCGTCCGCAACGGCGACCGGCTCGGCGACCCAGCGACGGCCCAGCGCAGCCCGCACCGCCGCCATGCCGCCTCCGGGCACGCCGCACACGAGCCGGACGGTGCCCGGCTCCGGCCCCGCCTCTTCGACCACCGCCTGGACGCCGGCCGACCACAACAGCCCCGAGGCGAGGTCGGCATCCGTCGCCGCCACGACGACCTGTGCGACGCCCGGCGGCGGCCCTTCCGGCGGACCGGGCGACCGGCCACCGCTCGGAGGGTCGGGCACCTCGGAGCCGCCGGCGGGTGGTGACATCAGCGCGGGCATCGTAGGACTCGGCTCGTGCTCCGGCGGCACGCGGCGCCGTCGCGGCGCGCGAGCATCGGCGCATGCCGCTCGACACGACCGCGGTCGGCACCATCGTCGACGCGATGTGGGAGCGCGACGTGCTGCCGGCCCTGCACGACTACATCCGCATCCCCAACGTGTCGCCGGAGTACGCCCCCGACTGGGCCGACGCCGGCCACATGGGCCGGGCGGTCGAGCTGGTGCGCGACTGGTGCGCGGCGCGCCACCTCGACGGCGCGACCGTCGAGGTGCACGAGCTCGCCGGCCGGACACCCCTGGTGCTCGTCGACGTGCCGGCTGCGGGCGCGGGCGCGGCCGCGGGCACGGGCACGGGCACGGGCGCAGCGGGAAGCCGCGGCCGCGGCGGCAGCGGCGAGAGCGATGACGATGACGGCGACGGCACCGGCACCGGCACCGTGCTGCTGTACGGCCACCTCGACAAGCAACCGCCCATGGACGGCTGGCTCGACGGCCTGGACCCGTGGGAGCCCGTGCAGCGCGACGGCCGCCTCTACGGCCGGGGGTCGGCGGACGACGGCTACGCCGCCTTCTCGGCCCTCACCGCCATCGAGGCGGTCCGGGCCGCGGGTGGACGGCATCGACGCGCCGTCGTGCTGATCGAGGCGAGCGAAGAGAGCGGCAGTCCCGACCTGCCGGCGCACGTCGACGCGCTGGCCGACCGCCTCGGCTCCCCGAGCCTGGTGGTGTGCCTCGACTCGGGCATGGCGACGTGGGACCGGCTGTGGACCACGACGTCCCTGCGCGGCCTGGTGCAGGCGCGCCTCGAGGTGGCGCTCCTGCGCGAGGGCGTGCACTCGGGCCTGGCCGGCGGGATCGTGCCGTCGACGTTCCGGGTGCTGCGCCAGCTGCTCGACCGCATCGAGGACTCCGCCACGGGCCGCATCCTGCTCGACGCCTTCCACGTCAACGTTCCCGAGGAGCGCGGTCGCCAGCTCACCGAGACCGCCGAGGCGGTACCCGGGCTGGTGTCGGACTTCCCGTGGCTGGAAGGCTGCGAACCGTCGGATCCGGACCGCCTGGCGCTCCTGCGGGCCAACACGTGGGAGCCGTCGCTGGCCGTCACCGGCCTGGGTGGCGCGCCGCCGCCCGAGACGGCGGGCAACGTGCTGCGTGCCGCCACCTCGGCCGCACTCTCGTTGCGGCTGCCTCCCACCTGCGACCCGAAAGGGGCAGCCGCGGCGCTCGAAGAGGCGCTGACGCGAGCACCGCCGGAGCGGGCACGGGTCACGCTCGAGATCCTCGCCGCCGAGCGAGGCTGGGATGCGCCGATCACCGCACCGTGGTTGGCGGAGGCGGTGGAGCGCGCTTCGATGGCGACCTTCGGGCGGCCCTCGGCCAGCTACGGCATGGGCGGCACGATCCCGTTCATGGCGATGTTGGGCGAGCGCTTCCCCGAGGCCCAGTTCCTCATCACCGGCGTGCTGGGACCGGGCGCCAACGCGCACGGACCCAACGAGTTCCTCGACGTCCCGACCGCGAAGCGGGTCACGGCCGCCGTCGCCCACGTACTCGACGCCCACGCGTCCGCACCCGGGCCGAGTCGGCGGGGCGGCGCCGGGCAGTAGGGGCGGGTCCGTACCATTGGCGCAGTGGCGGACGACGACGTGACCACCAACGACCGGACAGCCCGCCCCGCCGAGCCCGGCGAGGAAGCCCGGACCGCGCCCGACGCCCACCCCGGCCACGGCGACCACGGCGACCACGCCGACCACGGTCACGGCGACGCCGGCCACGGCGATGCCGGCCAGGGCCACGCCGGCGCGGACCCGGACCACGGCGACGCCGACGACGCCAAGAACGACCACGCCGAGAACGACGCCGACGACAGTCACGGTCACGGCCAGCACGGTGGGCTCAAGGCCGTTCTCGCCGCCCTCGGCGCCAACGTCGCCATCGCCATCTCCAAGTTCGTGGCCTTCTCCGTCACGGGCGCGGCGTCGATGCTGGCCGAGGGCGTGCACTCCCTCGCGGACTCCACCAACCAGGTCCTGCTGCTGGTCGGCGTGCGCCGCGCCCGCCGCGGCGCCGACGAGGACCACCCGTTCGGGTACGGCCGCGAGCGGTTCTTCTGGGCCTTCGTCGTGGCGCTGGTCCTGTTCAGCCTCGGCTCGCTGTTCGCGCTCTACCAGGGTGTGCTGAAGCTGCGCGATCCCGAGCCGATCGTCAGCCCGGTGTGGGACTTCGGGGTCCTCGGGTTCGCCGTCGTGGCCGAGTCGCTCAGCCTGCGGACGGCCGTCGTTGAGATCCGCCGGGTGAAGGGCGACGCCACCTTCCGCCAGTTCGTCCGCCGCGCCAAGGTCCCCGAGCTTCCGGTGATCCTGCTCGAGGACCTCGGCGCGCTCTGCGGGCTGCTCCTGGCCTTGACGGCCGTCGGCCTCACCGAGCTGACCGGCGATCCCATCTGGGATGCCTACGGCAGCCTCGGCATCGGTCTCCTGCTGGGCGTCATCGCCGTCGTGCTGGCCACCGAGATGAAGAGCCTCCTGATCGGCGAGAGTGCGTCGCGCAAGCAGCGCGAGGCGATCGAGGCGGCGGTGATGTCCGAACCCTCCGTGCTGCGCCTCATCCACATGCGCACCGAGCACCTCGGGCCCGAGGAGCTGCTCATCGGGGCGAAGGTCGAGTTCATCCACGACCTGACGCTGCCGGAGGTGGCCGCGGCGGTCGACCGCGTCGAGTCCAACGTCCGCGCCAACGTGCCCGAGGCGCGGGTCATGTACGTCGAGCCGGACGTGTCCAAGGATCACCGCGATGCCCCGCTCGTGGTGGAGCACGTGCCGGGCACCGACGTGCCCGACGAGGTGCGTGAGCGCATGGCGGCGGACGCGGCGGCCGCCCGCGCCCGGGCCCGGACGATCCCCGCCGACGATCCGCCGCCAGGCCAGCGCCACCGGTCCGATCGCCGGCGGCGCTGGCCTCCGGTCGACGAGGACGACGCCGCCGGCTGACGCAGCCGGACGCCGGCTCGCATCAGGCTCGGCCCGCGAAACGCGCGGCACGCGCAGAACGCGCGGCTCGCGCGCCAACACCGCTCCGCCCGTGGACCGTGCCGCGCCGCGCCCCACGCCGTGCGCCTTCGCGCGCCAGCGCCGCACGGCCTCGCCGGTAGGGTTCGACCATGGCGTCGAAGGCGGCCGCGCAGCGCCAACGTGAGCGCAAGCGGGTGGCGCGGGCTCGGTCCGCCCACGACGTGCGCGCCCGCGACACCCAACGGCGCCAGGCGCAGGCGGCTGCCGCGAGGCGGCGTCGCGCACCCGACCCCCGGCGCCGCCACGCCACCGCCTACGCGATGTGGGCGGTGGCTGGCGTGCTCGGCGTGCTCGACTTCTTGGTGTACACGAACGTGGTCGCCTTCATGTCGGCCTCCGTGGCCACGCTCGCGCTGGGTGGCCCGATGGTCGGTCTGGCGGTGGCCGGCGCGCTCGTCTACGGCAGCTGACGGCTCGGCGGCGACCGGCGCGGATCGCGGGCGAGGCCGGCCCGGTCGACGAAGCCGGCAGGGCCACCGCCCTTGCGGTGCCCGCGTGCCGGCGTGAGCCGTAGCATTGGGCCGATGTCGCCCGTTCGCACGGCGCCTCGCGCCGCCCAGCCCCGGTAGCCGCCGTGCCCACCAAGCCGGTCGTCGAGCCCCCACCTTCCACGGATGCGCCCACGGGCGTGTCAGTGACCAGCGCGCCCCGTGACGGCAAGGCCGGCTCCGTGCAGGTCATGGCCTTCAGTTGCGAGCCGATCGACGACCTCGAGCCGCAGGCGCTCGGGGTCACCTACTGGTTCGACACGCCGACCGACGGAGAGCCGTTCACGGTCAAGGTCCGCTACACCGGCCGACGGTCCGGCGTGAAGGGCAAGGCCGGCAAGGGGGACGCCTTCGACGTCGTGGAGACGCTCGAAGACGTGCTGCCGGGCAGCGGGCCCGTCGCCGTCACCACCTGGCTGTCGGACGTGACCCCGGGCGAGTGGCAGGTGACGGCGGCAGGCACCATCGAGCGTCCGGGCGCCGGCGGAGCCGCTGGCCGCGAGCCCCGCAGCCGACGCTCGGGCGCAGGTTCGGCAGCCGGCAAGCGGTTGCCGAGCGCGTCCTCGACCGGCCGTACGGGTTACGCCCCGGTCATCCGCGTCCGTGCCCCCGGGGCTCGCCTCGGCGCGTGGCCCGGGCTCGTGAGCCTGGGCGTCGTCGTGGCGCTGATCATGCAGTCGGTCCTCGCCCGGCGCAACGACCTGCCCGCGACGCGGATCCTGCTGATCTCGCTGGTGGCGTCGCTGATCGGCCTGGTCGGGGCGAAGGTGTACTACTACGTGGAGCACCGCGGCCGGGACCTCTCGCTGGTCACGGCCGGGATGTGCATCCAGGGGTTCGTGCTCGGCGCCGTCGGGGCGCTCGTTGTGGAGTCGCTGCTGTTCGGCGTCTCCGTCGGCCAGGTGGTCGACGTCAGCACGCCGGGGCTGCTGTTCGCCATGTGCATCGGGCGCTTTGGCTGCTTCTTCGGGGGCTGCTGCGTCGGCCGACCCACCGGTTCGCGCTGGGGCCTGTGGTCGTCGGACCGCCGGCTCGGGCTGCGCCGCATCCCGACCCAGCTGCTCGAGTCGACGCTGGCCTTCTCGATCGGGCTCGTCGCGCTCGTCGCCGTGCTGGCCCGCTCCGAGGGCCCGGCTGGGACCATCTTCGTGGCCTCGATCGCCGCCTACACCCTCGGCCGCCAGCTGCTGTTCCCGCTGCGCGACCTTCCCCGCCACACCCACAACGGCCGGACCCTCACGATGGTGATCGCCGGCGCCATCGCGCTGGCCGCAGTGGGGCTCGCCCTCTTCACCTGACCGGATCGACCCGACCTCGTCTCCAGCGCCCTCCGCTCGCGGCGAATCAGCGGCCGGCCGGGCCCTCCTCGCGGCGCGAGCGCGGGCACGACGGCAGCTCTGCCCGGTGCCGGGTCAGGCCAACGTACGCCGGTCCGCCCGCGGCCCTGAGGACGCGTTGGGTGCCGTGCCCGGCCGCAGGACCACCTCGACGAGAGCGGCGAACGACGCCACGCTCACGCCCCCGACACGCCCGGCCAGTCGGCGAAGCGCAGGCTGGTGATGCGTTCGTACGCGGTCACGTAGCGCTCGCGGGATGCGTCGATGACCTCGGCCGGCAACACCGGGGGCGGCGGCGTCTTGTCCCAGTCGAGGGTCTCGAGGTGGTCGCGCAGCGGCTGCTTGTCGAACGACGGCGGCGTGCTGCCGGGCGTCCACTCGTCGGCCGGCCAGAACCGCGACGAGTCCGGCGTCATCACCTCGTCGCACAGCGAGAGGCACCCGTCGATGATCCCGAGCTCGAACTTGGTGTCGAGTTGGCCGACGACGTTCGGGGACGGATGGCAGATGAAGCCGACGACGGCCGAGAGCGCTAGAGGCCGCCGTTGTCGCTGCCGTGGACCGTGTCGCAGGCCCGCACCTGACCGGGCTTGATCTGCCCGCCACCGATGCCCTCGAGCGCCGAGAACGGGCCGCACGGCTGAGGCGTGATCCAGACGTGGATCATCGGGACCGGCTGCAGCTTCACGAGCGGCTTGCTGCAGGTGCCGTCGGCGTTGGTGAGCCCGCCGACGCGCGGCGGTCCACCGTCGTTGGTGAAGCAGAGGTTGTCGTGGATGTGCCACTGCGTGAGCGCCCCGCCCAGGTCCGGAACGCTGTCGAGCGTCGCGCCCGGCTTGAGCATGAACATGGCCGCCGCCAGCGTCCGCTTGCCGTCCTTGACCGTGTAGACGAGCGACTCGGGCTTGTCGGGGTCGAGGATCGTGTTGTCGGCGATGTACGACCAGTTGATGAAGTGCTCGGTGCCGGTGGCACCGTCGCCGATCGACTTGAACCCGGCGGCCTCGGCCACGGCGGGGTCCGACCACTGCGGCAGCTTCACGAGCGTGGTGGCGAGGAGGTTCTCGGCGCGCGCCTGCTGCTTCAGCGTCACGCCGGGAATGCCGCCGAGATCGATCGGCTTGTCCGGATCGAACGGCTTCGGCGGCGTGACCGCCTTGGCTGCCTTGCCCGTGACGACGCGGGCCTTGCCGTCACCGCCGACCACAACCGTCTTTTCGGTGCTGGACCCGTGGGCGACCCGCCCGGCCTCGACCATCCCGGGCAGAGCGAGCACGACGATGGCGCCGGCGAGCACGCCCGCGAAGCGGGGAGCGGCCAGCCGCCGCGGGCGACTGGAGGCCGGGGCGGCTGGCCGCGCAGAGAAGGTCGAGCGGCTGACCGCCGCCCACGCCGCGGCGACCGCAGCCACGGCGGCAAGGCTGGCGGCGAGCACGTCGGCCGCTTGAAGGGTGCCCGGGTCGTTGAGGCCGTCGATCATCGACAAGCCCTTGGTCTTCGCGACGATCCAGGCGACCACGAGAGAGGCGCTCACGAGCGCCCCTACCGCAGCCAGCCACCGGCGGGGCCGCACGAAGACGGCTACGGCCCAGACCAGCTGGACGAACGCCGCCACCGTGAAGGCGCGGGCCGCCTCGGGCTGCTGCGCATGCGCGCCGACCGCCGAAGCGTGCACCGCGGCGGCGCTCAGCGAGGCCGCCGCGCCGACGACGAGCGCGGCCGGGACGCGGCGGGATACGGCCGCCAGGCCCGGATCCGGCGGTGGAGCCGGTGTGGTCGACAGTGGTGCGTCGTGTGTGGTCATCGAGCGTCGTCCCCCCGTGCGTTGACCCGCCGAGCGTACGACTTCTTGCAGCGACTCTGCAAGGTAACGCGCGACGCCGGACGGTTCACGCCTCCGCCGCTTCGTCTTCGGGACCCGATGGTCCGCCGGGGCCCACGGGACCGGCCGGGCTGCCGGCGTCACCGGCGTCGCCGGGCGAAGCGCGGCTGCTGTCCGTGCCGTGCACGCCGTCCGGGTGGCCCACGCCGGCGGAACCTAAGTCAGGGGGCGGTTCGTCGGGTGGGCGGCGGGCCCGGAGGACGAGGACCACCGTGCCGGCGACCGCCGCGCCGAGGCCCACCCACTGGCTCCCCGTGAGCCCCCGGTGGCGGGTGTCCTCGCGGAAGAAGTCGAGCGCGAAGCGGTTCAGCCCGTAGAGCGTGCCGAGCACGAGGCTCAGCAGGCCCCGGCGGGGCCACGCGCGCTCGCGCAGCCACCACACGATCGCGAAGATGGCGAGCACCGCCAGCAGGTCGTAGGCGGCGGTCAGGTGGACGACCTGGCCCGGCGGGCACGGCGAGCCGACGTTGCGGCCGACGTCCGGCGCCGCCGGGCATTGGAAGCCGAACGGCACCGTCGTGATGCGGCCGAGGTGGTCGGCGATCACCACGTCGCCGATGCGACCTATGGCGACACCGAGCGGCAGCCAGGGCGCGGCGCGGTCGAGCAGCGTGAGGAAGTCGCGGCCCGTTCGATGGACCGACCACCAGGCGACGAGCAGCGCCGCGACGAGCCCGCCGAGGAGGCTGATCCCGCCTTTCCAGATCTCGAGCCACTCGAGCGGCGAGTCGTACGTCCCGAAGTTGTTGGCCACGTAGGCGACCCGGGCGCCGACGATGGCGGCGACGCCCGCACGGGTGAGAGTGCTCAGGACTTCGTCGTCGGGCACGCCCAGGCGGCGGGTGTCGCGCAGGAACAGGTTGGCGCCGACGAGGAAGCCCAGAACCGTGAAGATGCCGTGCGGGGAGACGGCCAGCGCGCCGCCGAGGCGGATCCGCACCAGCGGGTGATACCGGAGGGCGGCGAGCACCGCCGCGATGGTAGGGCCGTCGGCTCCGCGCTCCGGGCTCCGGTCGCCGGGCTGCGCCCCGGGCTCCGGTCGCCGGGCTGCGGCCGCGCCGGGCTCGGCCGGCGTCAGGCTGCGCCCGCGCCGGGCTCGGCCGGCGTTAGGCCAACGCCCGCCCCGACCGGTCAGCGAGCCGCGGGTCGACGAGCAGCGACACGACGAGTCCGGCGAGGGCGCTGAGCACCACCGCGCCGGACCAGAGCTCGGCCGACCAACCGATGCCGTACTGGACCGCCACGCCGGCGAAGTAGCCCAGCCAGATGACGGCGGGGATCGCCGCGGCCGTCGCCGGCACGGGCGCTCGGCGCCGGGCCATCGCCTCTGCGACGACGCCTGCGAGCGGGAAGCCGACGGCGAGGAGCGGGCGTCGCAGATCGCCGAGGGCGGCCTCCATGATCCCGAGGGCGCTGAGCAGCACGAGATACGACCCCACCGGCAGGCGCCAGCGCCGGCGGAGCAGGACGACGGGCACCACGACGAGCACCGTGGTCAGCAGGATCCCACCGAGGACCCACATCTCCCGCAGCTGCTCGAAGGCGGGACGGGAGACGGTCGCGAAGTCGTGCACGTCCGTGCGGGCGGAGCCGAAGCGGACCGCGTCCGTGCCGAAGGGCGAGGCGTACATCGTGAAGAACATGGCCAGCCCGGTCACGAGCGCGATGCCCACCACCGGCCCGGCCACGTCCCGCAGCGCACGCGCGTCGTCGTCGGCCTGCCAGGCGACACGCAGCGGACCGGTGAGCGCGAGCGTTCCCCCGACCATGAGCAGGAGGTGCGTCGGGCTCAGCAGCGCCTCGACGCTGACCTCGACGCCGAACAGCTGGTGCCAGACCAGGTCGCCCGCGCCGCCCACGGCGAAGATGGCCAAGCCGACGAGGCTCAGCCCGTGCCCCTGGGGCACCGCCGCGCGCCACGTGCGCCCCGGCTGGTGCTGCCGCCAGACCAGCCCGATGCCGACGGCCGAGGCTCCGGCGAAGCCGGAGTAGATCACCGCGTGCCAGGGAGTGAAGAACGAGTCGGGCCGTTGCGTCTGGTGGGCCCAACCGTCGAGGAAGAGTCCGATGAGCATCCAGATGCCGAAGCCCATCGTGGCGGCCGCCGCGAGCGGTCCCAGCGTGGGCCCTTCGCGCTCACCTCCGGCCGGCGCGGAGCCGTGCGCGGGTCCGGCGGCGAGGGGAGCAGGCGATGCCGCGATGCGTGCCGGCCCAGCGACCGCGCCGGCGTCGCGGGTCGGAGAGACGGCTCCTGCAGCGGGCGTGATCCCTGGCATGGGCTTCCTCCTCGGTGCGGTGCCCACGACCCTATACCGGGGAGGGGTATGTGCCAAGAGCGGGGGCGCCCGGCCGAGCCGGGACCGAGCCGGGACCGGGCCGGGACCGCCCGGCGCGGCAAGTCGACCGCCGGCGCGGAGCTCGCTACCCTGTCGGCGCCGATCCAGGAGGGGAACCATGTCAATCGCGCGCAGTGTCCGCTTCGCCAAGGTCTTCGCCGTGCTGGCCGCTCTGGCCGCGGGGATGTCCTCGTGCACCGTGCCATTGAAGAACGCTCCGCCGGGCGGCGGCGCGGTCGTCACCCAGACGTTCCGACTGGGTCCGTTCAACCTCGGCCCGAACGGCTCCTCCACCTGGCAGAACCAGGGCTCCACCACGACGGTGCCGCGCCCCAGCGGTTCGTTCGGCATCAAGACCATGACCTTCGACCTGGTGGACGCGAACGGCGTGCCCATCGACCGCATGGACGTGCACCTGCACCACGTCGTGATGATGCGCATCGGAGCAGCTGACCCCCTCTGCGGCAACACCCGCTTCGGCGTCGGTGTGCCACTGTCGCCCTTCGCGGCGTCGGGCGCCGAGCGCACCCCGATCATGCTGCCCGACCCGTACACCTACCTGGTCAACTCCACGGACACCTGGGCGGCGGCGTGGGACGTGATGAACATGTCGTCATCGTCCAAGCAGGTCTACATCAAGTACACGATCGGCTACCAGCCCGGGGCCACGGCCACGAACAGCCGCAACGTGACGCCGTACTTCCTCGACGTCAACGGTTGCCGCAGCTCCGACTTCAACGTGCCGGGCAACGGTGGCCCGGGCAGCGTCTACACGAAGACCCAGACGTGGACGGCTCCGGCCGACGGCATCGCGGTCGCGACCGGTGGCCACCTGCACGACGGCGGTATCGACATCACGGCCTCACAGGTGACTCCGTTCGGCGCGGTCGGGTGCAAGTCCGAGCCGACCTACGACGGCATGGGCATGCTGCGCAGCATGAGCGGCTGCTTCGACACGCGCCAAGCCATCATCAAGAACGGCACGTACCAAGTCACCGCTCGCTACGACAACAGCACTGCCCGGCCGGCGGTGATGGGCATCATGATGTCCTACGTCTGGTACGGCACCCAGTAGACCGCTGCGCCTCCGCGCTTGCCTCGGCAGGGGAATATCCGACAATGTAGGTCGGGTTTCCCATCTGCCTGCACTGCCACGATCACGGAGGAATTGACATGCCGATCCGCCTGGGTGACGACGCGCCCGACTTCACCGCCGAGACCACCGAGGGGACGATCAGCTTCCACGACTGGAAGGCCGACAGCTGGGCCGTGCTGTTCTCGCACCCCAAGGACTTCACACCCGTGTGCACGACCGAGCTCGGCCGCGTGGCCGCGCTCAAGCCCGAGTTCGACAAGCGCAACACGAAGGTGATCGGCCTGTCGGTCGACCCGCTGGACAGCCACGAAGGCTGGAAGCAGGACATCGCCGACGTGACGGGCGCCGAGCTGAACTTCCCGCTGGTCGCGGACTCGGACCGCAAGGTCGCGGACCTGTACGACATGATCCACCCGAACGCCAACGACACCCTCACGGTGCGATCGGTGTTCGTGGTCGGCCCCGACAACAAGGTCAAGCTCACGCTGACCTATCCGGCTTCGACCGGGCGCAACTTCGACGAGCTGCTCCGCGTGATCGACTCGCTGCAGCTCACCGCCGGCTACTCGGTCGCCACACCGGCTGACTGGAAGCAGGGCGAGGACGTGATCATCGCGCCCGCCGTGTCCGACGAGGATGCGAAGGAGAAGTTCCCGAAGGGGTTCGAGGCCAAGAAGCCCTACCTGCGGGTCACGCCCCAGCCGAACCTCTGACCAGACCTGCGCTCGCCGGCCGGCCGCTCGGTCGCCGGCGGCGCGGATCGGTCCTCGGAGGGCCGCTCGGTCGCCCGTAGGCGAGCCGATGTCCGGCCCCCGCCAGGCGAGCATCCCGTCTATCGGGTGATGCCGCGCGCCATGATGGACTCATGGAGATCGGTGCGCCGGCGGCGGCGCGCCTCGTCGGACCCGACAACCGCGCGCTCTGGCGCTGGGTGTTCGTGTGCCGCTACGTCGGGGTGGCTGTGCTCCTGATCGCGGCCATCGCGCTGCCCGAGCTGAGGGCCAAGCCGATCCTCGCGCTCGTCCTGCTCGGCGTGGCCTTCCCGTACTCGGTCGCCTCGAGCCGCGCCTACGCCCGGGACGGCCGGCCCGCCCGGTGGATGCCGTGGCTCGATCCCGTCGTCCCCGTGCTGGGCGGACTGCTCGCCCCGCCGTTCTTCGTGGTCGGGGCCCTGCTGTGCCTGGCGCCGCTGGCCCTCGCGCTGCTCTACGCCGGCCGCCGGACCGCCGTCGCGGCGGGTGCCAGCGCGTTCGTGTCCCTCACCGTCGTCGCCGTCGTCGTGAAGCCACCTCACGCCGGCGTGGTCCTGCTGGGCGTGGGGGTCAGCATGTTCTGGATCCTCAGTGCCACCGGCCTGCTGGCCGGGGCCGAGCGCCGGGCGCGCGACGAGCTCGTGCACCTGGCCAACCACGACCCGCTCACCGGCCTGGCCAACCGAAGGGCATACGAGGACGCCTTGCACCGTGCCCTGGCCGAGGCGGAGCGCCGGCACGCGCCGGTGGCCCTGCTCGTGATCGACCTCGACGGGTTCAAGGCGGTCAACGACACCCACGGCCACGACGCCGGCGACTCGCTCCCGCGAGCCCTCGCCAGCCGCCTGCTCGAGCGGGTCAGGCGCTCGGACCTGCTCGCGCGCACCGGAGGCGACGAGTTCGTGGTCCTGTGCACGACGAACGTGACGCCTCGAGGCATGCACCTGCTCGCGCGGGACCTCGGGTACCTGGCGGCCAAGCCGGTGGCGATCGGAGCCAAGGAGGTGACCGTCTCCGCCAGCATCGGCATCGCGTTCCACCCCGACCACGGGGACGACGCCCGCTCCCTGCAGCGAGCCGCCGACCTCGCCATGTACGAGGCCAAGCGCACGGGAGCCAGCGCGCTGGTGGCGGCCCGCCGCGCACCCGCGCACCGCTGAGCGCTTCGGCGCCGACCAGCCGAACGCCCGTCGCCCGACTCGTGACGCCCGACGCCGGACGCGTGACAGGGCCGACCTCCGCGGGCCTGTGTCGAAGCGGGCGCGCGCTGCCGGCAGGCCGACGATCGGCTACGCCAGGCTCGGCGTGGCCCCCGTGGCGAGACCGAAGGCCGTCGACCAACCCGCGAGGTCGGCGCCGAGCACATCGAGCCGGTCTTCCAGCGCGGCGCCGGCCGCGTCGGCACCGGGGTCGCCCAGCCGCCGGCGCACGATGACCTCGGCGAGGCGCACGAGCGCCTGCGTGACGCGGTCACCGGTCGAGTCGACCGGCGCACGGCAGGCCGCCAGCGCGGTCGTGGCCGACGCCGCGTCACCGTCGCGCGCCGCCACCAGCGCGACCGCGATGCGAGCGAAGGCCAGGTCGAGGTACGTGGTGGCCGCGAGTCCGGGCAGCCGCTCGGCGATGCGGCGCACGCCGTCGCCGTCGCCCACCGCGGCGGCCACGAGCGCCCGGGCGCACAGGTGGTACGGCCGGCCGTCGTGCGGCGCTCCGATCGTCGCCAGCGCGGCGCGGGCGCCGTCGACGTCACCGGTCTGCAGCCGCGCCAGCGCCACCGTGGCGAGGAGATCGCCGGACAAGCTCGAGTCGGCGGCGTCGCACTGGCGCGCCGCCGGCAGCGCGAGCGCACCATCCGCGTCGCCGAGGTGGACCAGCGCGGCGAGGTGGGCGGCCTGCACACCCGGATCGGTGCGCCGCTGCGGGGTGGACGGCTCGGCCGCCTCGAAGACCCGCAACCCCTCGCCCACCCGACCGGACATCACCAGTCCCCGGGCATACGGCGCCACGGCCAAGCTGAGCCCGTACGGGTCGGGCAGGCGCTCGAAGCACTCGACGGCCTCGGCGCCGAGGCGCACGGCGTCGTCCGTCGCGCCCGACCACAGGCGCACGGTGGCGAGCAGGACGCGCATCATGGCGCCCGCCCACCGGTCGCGGCGCCCGTCGGCCTCGCGCAGCACGTCCACCGCGAGTGATTCGGCCTCGGCCGGGTCGCCTTGCTGCAGCTTGACGAAGCCGAGCAGCCCGCGGGCCCACCCGGCGCCGACCGAGTCGCCGATCGCTCGGAACTCGGCGACCGAGCGCTCGAGGCGCGCCTCGGCGACATCGGTGTCGCCGGTGACGAAGGAGATCCACGCCAGATTCTGCCAGGCCCAGGCCAGACCGCGCCGGGAACCGGCCTGCTCGAACAGCCCGCGCGCCTGGCTCACCGACAGCTCGGCAGCCTCGAAGTCACCGCAGAAGAGCTGCTCCATGCCCAGCAGGCGCAGAGCCTCGCTGCGCCCGCCGAGATCGCCGACCGCCTCGAAGGAGGCGGCGGCCGATGCGAACAGGGCGATGCTGAGCTCGGAGTCGCCGGCGCGGTGGGCGATGTCGCCCAGCCGCAAGGTGGCCTCGGCCGCCTGGTCCGGCTGGCCCACCGTCCCCGCCAGCGCGAGGGCGGCGTCGGCGTCGGCCCGGCCGCCCTCCAGATCCCACCCTTCGGCGCGGGCCCGGCTGCGGCCGACGAGCAGCCGCAGGCGCACGTCCGGCGCGTCGTGGCCGACCAGGCCCAGCGCCCGCGTGTAGAGCTGCTCGGCCACGGCCGTCACCCCGTCGCGGTCCGCCCGGCGGGCCGCCTCGCCGAGCCAGTGCACGGCCCGCTCGGTGACGCCGCTCGGCACCAGACCCGGCGCGTCCAGCTCGGCCACGTGCTCGGCGGAGGCACCGAAGTGGTACGCCAGGCGATCGACGTCCGCCCCGGTCCAGTCGCCGTCGCCGTGATGGGACTCGATCCAGCGGGCGATGCCGTAGTGGCGCCTGGCGCGGTCATGCTTGGTCAGGTTGCGGTAGGCGACCTCGCGCACGAGGTCGGAGCGGAAGGACCACTCGGGCCCGGTCACCTCGAGCAGCTCCTTGGCGACGAGCGAGGCGACGAGGCCGTCCACAGCGCCCGCGGCCGGCCGCCCCATGGACTCGGCCATCTTCCGCAGGGCATAGACCGGCCCGTGCCGGCCGACGACCGCGGCGTCGGTGAGCACGGCCCGCTCGTCGGCATCGAGCCCGTCGAGGCGAGCGGCGACGAGGCCGCGCAGGGCGTCGGGCAGCCCGTGCAGTGCGTCCCCCCCACCGGCCACCGGCTCGATGGCGGCGACCTCGGCGGGC
This sequence comes from Actinomycetota bacterium, assembly GCA_016185275.1. Lineage (GTDB taxonomy): Bacteria > Actinomycetota > Acidimicrobiia > Acidimicrobiales > Iamiaceae > JACPNX01. Next base: position 81,538 of record JACPNX010000013.1, read on the forward strand.
GTGCGCGTGCCGAGCAGAGCGACGAGCTCCTCGAGGAAGAAGGGGTTGCCGCCGCTGCGCTCGAGCAGGAGGTCGCGGACCTCGGCCGGCGGCTCGGCGCCGAGCAAGGAGCGCAGCAGCTCCTCACCGGCCGGCCGGTCGAGGGGGTCAAGGTTGACGACGAGCTGGTTGTGGCGGCCCGGGGTGGGTGTCCAGCGCTCGCGGATCGACTGGCGGGCGGTGGCGAGCAGCACCACCGGGTGGCGGCCGAGCCGGTCGAGCAACGTGTCGAGCACGTCCAGCACGACGTCGTCGGCCCAGTGGAGGTCGGAGAGCTGGAGGACGACGGGCTGGTGTGCGGCGGACTGCTCCAAGAACGCGGCCAGCGAGCTCACGGACGAGTCACGGCTGCCCGCGGCGTCCATGTCGCGCTGCGAGCCGTCGTAGCCCATGAGGGCGGCCAGTCCCTGCGCGACGCGCTCGGCCTCGAGCTCGGGGACCGACGGCGGGAACACCCGGGCGACACGCTCGCGGGCGCGGGCCAGCGCCTCGTCGGCGGGCGCCCCGGGCTTCAACCCGCAGGCGCGCCGCAGCGCCTCGGCGATCGGCCACCACACGTTCGCCTCGCCGTAGGGCACACAGCGGCCCTCGAAGACGACCGCACCGTGGCGGTCGCGAGCCGCCTCGGCCAGCTCGGTGGCCAAGCGCGTCTTGCCGACACCGGCGTCGCCGACGACGAGGGCGAGCAGCGCCCGGTGATGGCCGACGCTCGAGCGCAGCGCCCGCTCGAGCAGCTCGACCTCCTCGTCACGGCCGACCAGCGGAGCCTGGACGCGCGGCGGCCGGTGCCCGGGCGGCAGCAGCGCCTCGGTCGCCACCCAACCCTCGACGCTCTGCTCGCGCCCCCGCGCCGCCAGCAGGCCGCGGGGCTCGAACGCGATCACGTGCCGGGTGGCCTTGTAGGTGGCGGGCCCCACGAGCACCTCCCCGGGCCGGGCCGTGGTCTGCAAGCGGCTGGCGAGGTTGACGACGTCACCCATCGCCGTGGTCGCGCCGCCGGCCCGCATGGCGCCGACGAGGACCTCACCGGTGTTGACGCCGATGCGCATCTCGATGCGAGCGGCCGCCTCGCCGGTCACCTCGGCGAGCGTCTGCTGCATGCGCAGGCCGGCCCGCACGGCCCGCTCGGCGTCGTCCTCGTGCGCGACCGGCGCGCCGAACAGAGCGACGATGGCGTCACCGACGATCTTGTCGACCCGCCCGCCGAACGCGGTGATGTCCGCGGCGAGACGCTCGAACCAGCGGTCGACGAGGTTCTTCACCTTCTCGGGGTCGAGCCGCTCGGACAGCATCGTGAACCCGACGATGTCCGCGAACAGGACCGTGACGACGCGACGCTCGTCGCCCATCGACAGCAGCGGCTGGCCGCACGACGCGCAGAACCGCGCACCTTCGCTGATCGGGGCCCCGCACCCTGGGCACGCCATGGGCGCAGCATACGGATCGAGCGCGTGGCGACCTCGCGTGCCGCACGGTCCGGTGTCACGCGCCGACAAGGTGCACGGGCGACCGGAGCGGGACGCACCGGACACCCGCGACCAACTCGAGCGCACCTGACCGGGAGGCTGGAGCAACGGCGGAACGGCGGGCGGGCGCGTCGCGCCAGCGGGTACCGGCGCCGCAACGGCGGGCGGGCGCCTCGCGCCAGGGGGTACCGTCGCCGCTCGTGACCACCGCCCCCCCGGCCACATCCGTCGTCGCACGCGCCGTGGAAGCCGTCAAGTACTACGGCACCGGCGACACGGCCGTCCTCGCCCTCGCGCAGGTCGACGTGGCCATCGAAGGAGGGCGCTTCACCGCCATCATGGGACCGTCCGGGTCGGGCAAGTCCACGCTGATGCACTGCCTCGCCGGGCTCGACACGCTGACCTACGGCCGGGTCTTCCTGGGCGACGTCGACCTGTCGACGCTCGACGACAAGGCGCTCACCCGGCTGCGCCGCGACCGTGTCGGCTTCGTGTTCCAGTCGTACAACCTCGTGCCGACGCTGAGCGCACTGGAGAACATCACCCTGCCGTCCACGCTGGCGGGGCGGGAGGTCGACCGGCCGTGGCTGGAGCGAGTGGTCGGCACCGTGGGGCTGGCCGACCGCCTCGACCATCGGCCGAGCGAGCTGTCGGGCGGTCAGCAGCAGCGCGTCGCGGTGGCCCGGGCCCTCGCCCAGCGCCCCCAGATCGTGTTCGCCGACGAGCCCACCGGCAACCTGGACTCGCGCGCCAGCGGCGAGATCCTGGGGTTCATGCGCAGCGCGGTCGACGAGTTCGGCCAGACGATCGTCATGGTCACCCACGATCCGATCGCCGCCTCCTACGCCGACCGCGTGCTCTTCCTGGCCGACGGCCGCATCGTCGACGAGATGGCCTCGCCCACCGCCCAAGCCGTGCTCGACCGCATGAAGCGCTTCGGTGACTGAACCCTGGCACGGCACGCCGCCATGCTGAAGCTCGCCCTTCGGAACCTGCGCAGCCACAAGCTGCGCCTCGTGATCACGGCCGGGGCCATCGTGCTCGGCGTCGGCTTCGTGGCAGGCACGTTCGTGCTCACGGACACCCTCGGCAAGGTCTTCGACGATCTCATCGACCGGTCCTCGGCCACCACCGACGTCGTGGTCCGCGGCAAGGCGGTGTTCGACTCGGCCGGCGGCGATCCCGGCGAATCGAAGGCGTTGCGCGCCGATCTGGATCCTGCGCTGCTGGATCGGGTCCGCGGCGTCGACGGGGTGAAGGCGGCCGACCTCGCCATCGTCTCGGCCACGACCCAGGTCCTGCGCCCGGACGGCAAACCCATAGCGGCGACCGGCAACGGCCCTCCCACACTCGGGTTCAACTGGAGCGACGTCGCCCAGCTGAACCCGTGGACGGTCGCCGCGGGCCGCCCGCCACGACGGGCGGGCGAGATCGCGATCGACCGGGCCACCTTCCGCAAAGGCAAGCTGCGCCTCGGCAGCCGGGTGCTGGTGCGGACACCCACCGGCCCGGTGCCGGCCCGGGTGGTCGGCGTGCTGACCTTCGGCGGCCAGGACAACGCGGTGGGGGCCTCCGCGGTGGCCTTCGACCGGGCCACGGCCATTCGCCGGCTCAGCCCCGACGGCAAGGTGCAGGAGATCGACGCCATCGCCGCCGGCGGCGTGTCACAGACCGAGCTCGTCGCCCGCGTGAAGCGCGCCGTGGGCCGCTCGGTCGACGTGGTGAGCGGGCAGGCGAACGTGCAGGAGACCAAGAGCTCGTTCCGGAGCCAGCTGCGGATCTTCAACACGGTGCTCGGCGGGTTCGCCGGGGTGTCGCTGCTCGCCGGGACGTTCATCATCTACAACACCTTCGGCATCATCGTCGCCCAGCGGACGCGGGAGCTCGCGCTGCTGCGGGCGCTCGGGGCCGCTGGCCGGCAGGTCTTCACGTCGGTGGTGGTGGAGGCGGCGGTCACGGGTCTCCTGGCCTCGCTCGGCGGCCTGGTGTTCGGGCTGGGCGTGGCGTGGCTCCTCAAGCTGGCCTTCGGCGCGCTCGGCGTCGACCTGCCGAGCGTCGGCCTGGTCGTCACGGGACGGACGGTCGCGGTCGCGCTCGTCGCCGGTCTGGCCACGACGACGCTGTCGGCCGTCGTCCCTGCCCGGCGGGCCAGCCGGGTGGCGCCCATGGCCGCCATGCGGGAGAGCGCGATCGAGCACGGCGGCGCCTCCCGGCGCCGGACCTGGGTCGCTGGCGCACTGCTCGGGCTGGGCGCCGCCCTGATGATCTCGGCCGCCGTGAGCCGCTCGCTGGCCAGAGTGGCGTTCGGCGGCGTGCTCCTGTTCTTCGGCGCCATCGTGCTCGGGCCGGTCCTCGCCACGCTCTCGGGCCGCACGCTCGGCCGGCTGGCGCCCGGGATCACCGGGCGGCTCGCCCGCGAGAACGTCATCCGGAACCCGAGGCGCTCGGCCAGCACGGCCGCCTCGCTGATCCTGGCGCTGACGGTCATCACCTTGTTCACCATCTTCTCGACGTCGTTCGGCGCGTCGATCAACGCGGCGACCGCCCGCGGCTTCCGCGCGACCTTCCAGGTGACCAGCGGCGCGTTCCAGACCGGTGGCCTGCCCCCCGCCTTCGCCGAGCAGGTGCGCAGCCTCGACGGCGTGGCCGCGGTCTCCGGCATCAGGCGGGGGACCGTCGGGGTGGCCGGCGGCGCGCGGGCCTGGTTCGGCGTGTCCGGTCGCGACATCGGGCGACTCGTCGACCTGCAGGTCGAAGCGGGCCGGCTCGAGGCTCTCGGGCCGGGCACGATCGCCGTCGACCGCACGTACGCCGACCGGTACCGCTGGAAGCTGGGCTCCGAGGTGAGGACCCGGTGGGTGGACGGCTCGATCCACCCGCTCCGCGTCGTCGCCATCTACGGCAACGGCGACCTCGTGGCGCAGGGCCCCGACGGCCACCTGCTGGTGGACCAGTCCGTGTTCGACCGCGCCCAACCGGCGGCCCTGCGCCTCGACAACCGCGTGCTCATCGAAGCCGCCCCGGGCGTTCCCCGGGAACGGCTGCGCCAGGCCATCGAGCGGACGGGCCGTCCCTTCGGCGCGCCCAAGGTCCAGGACCTGGCGCAGATCCAGGCCGACCAGAGCCGCCAGATCAACCAGCAGCTCGCCTTCTTCGTCGTGCTGCTCGGTCTGAGCGTGATCATCGGCGCCATCGGCATCGTGAACACCCTCGTGCTCAGCGTGCTGGAGCGGACGCGCGAGATCGGGCTCCTGCGGGCGGTCGGCGCCGAGCGGGGCAAGGTGGCCACCACGGTTCTGTTCGAGTCGGTGCTGGTGGCGATCTTCGGCACCATCGTGGGGTTCGTGCTGGGCACGTCGATCGGCAGCGCGTTGATGCTGTCGCTGCGGGGGTCGATCGAGACGGCGAGGATCAGCATCCCGATCCCCGTCCTCGTGGTGTACGCCGTGGTGGCCGTGGTGATCGGTACCGCCGCCGGGCTCTATCCCGCGTGGCGCGCCGCCCGCCTCGACGTGCTGCGGGCCATCACGGTCGAGTAGCACGCCGCCGCGCTCACGACGCGGCCGACCGGTCGACGCCGGAGTCGGGCGCGTCCGGCGCGTCCGACGGGCCGAGAGCGTCGGGCGCGTCCGGCGCGTCCGGCGCGTCGGGCGGGCCGAGAGCGTCGGGCCCCTCGGTGTGGAGGATCAGGCGGGGACCTCGATCCCAGGTGAGGTAGTTCCAGAACCAGTTGAGCAGCACCGACAGCCGGTTGCGGAAGCCGACCAGGAAGACCAGGTGCAGCCCCAACCACGCCAACCAACCGGGTGTGCCCTGGAGGTTGATGCGCATCGGGAGGTCGGCGACCGCGGCTCGGCGGCCGATCGTCGCCATCGTGCCCTTGTCCAGGTAGCGGAACCCCTCGGTGGGCAGGCCGGCTCGGAGCCGACGGATCTGGCGGGCGGCGTGACGGCCCGACTGCATGGCGACCGGCGCCACCTGGGCCAGCACCCGCCCCGTGGGCGCATCGCGCACGAGCGCGACGTCACCGACGGCGAAGACCTCGGGATGGCCGGGCACCCGCAGGTCGGGGTTCACGACCACCCGCCCACCCGGCCCCGTCTCCAGGCCGAGGCCGGCGACGACGGGGTTGGCCCGCACCCCGGCGGCCCACACGAGCGTGTGGCTGCGGATGACCTCACCACCGGCGAGGCACACGCGGGTGCCGTCCACCGACTGGACCGTGCATCCCAGCCGCACGCGGACCCCGCGGCGGCGCAGCTCCTCGAGCGCGTGGCGGCGCGAGCCCGGCCGGAACGGGCCGAGCAGCTCGTCGCGCGCTTCGAGGACCGTGACCGTGGCCCGGCTGAGGTCCAGCTCGGCGAAGTCCTTGCGCAGGACGCGGTCGAACAGCTCGACGAGCGCGCCGGCCACCTCCACACCGGTCGCCCCGCCGCCGACCACCGTGACGGCGAGGGCACCGTCGTCCACGAGGCCGGGGTCCGCGGAGGCGGCCTCGAAGCGGGACAGGATGTGGTTGCGGAGCCGGACGGCGTCGGGCAGCACGTACAGCGGGAACCCGTGCTCGGCCGCACCCGGCACACCGAAGAAGTTGGTGGACGCGCCGACGGCGATGACGAGGTGGTCATAGGCCAGCTCGCCGGCCACCAGCCGCAGGCGACGCCGGTCGAAGTCGATGCCGGTGATCTCGGCTCGCCGGAAGCGCACGTTGCCCTGGCCCGAGAAGATGGCCCGGACGGGATAGGCGACGTCGGCCGCGTTCAGGCCGGCCGTGGCCACCTGGTAGAGGAGCGGCTGGAAGGTGTGGAAGTTGTTGCGGTCGACGACCGTGACGTCGACGTCCGCACCGGCCAGCCCGGCCACGGCGTCGAGCCCGCCGAAACCGGCGCCCAGCACCACGACACGGGGCCGCGGGCCCGCGGCGCCGGCTCCACCCGGTGTGCCCGGCGCGTCGGTCCGTCCCACTGCGGGCGACCCTACCGACCGGGGATGGCCGTGCTCATCCCTGTCGGGTTGCCGCGCCCGCGGATCCGCGCGGGCGGACCTGGCACCCCGGACACCAGTAGGTGGTGCGGGCGTGCTGGCCTTGGCGTCGCATCCGCACCGGGGCACCGCAACGCGAGCACGGCTGACCGGCGCGCCCGTAGACGGCCACGCCTCCGCGCCCCGCCGGGCCCACGGTCGTGCGCCGAGCCGTCCGCAGGTTGGCCACGAGCAGGCGGTGCGCGGTGCGGATGAGGTCTGCCTGCAGGTCGTCCGGCACGCCGGCCACGGGCGTGAAGGGGTCCAGACGGCACGCCCAGCAGACCTCGGACTTGTAGACGTTGCCCACACCGCAGGCGACCCGCTGGTCGAGCAGCGCGTCGGCGATCTCGGTACCCGCCGGTCCGGTGGCCGCCAGGCGCCGGACGCACTCGTCCAGGTCTGCGTCGGTGAGCCCGACGCGGCACAGGTCCGGCCCGAGGTGGCCGACGGGATCCCGGCCCGTGCCGAGCGGCCCGCCCACGTGGTCCCGGCGGTAGGTCTCCACGACGGGAGCCGAGAAGCAGACCGCCGTCCATCCGGGCACGTCGAGCCGCGCCCGCACGAGGTGACCCGGCTTGCGCCACCGCTCGCCTTCCCGGTACAGGTGCCAGGAACCGGTCATGCGCAGGTGGGTCCGCAGCGTCAGGCCGCCGGCGAAGTGGATCAGCAGGTGCTTGCCGACCGCCTCGACGTGCTCGATGGTCGTGCCGGGCGACGGCCGGGCGCCGAGCAGGCGCGGAGCCTCGAACCGGGTCAGCGCGGCGCCCGCCAGGACGGGCTCGAGCCGAGCCGCGATGCGGTGGAGCGTGTCACCCTCGGGCACGGCCGCTCACCTCCGCGGGCGGCGGCGCCCGGACCGCTCGCACCGCCGCACGCGCTCGCGGGTTCCGGCGCGGCGGCGCCGCCCGCACCGGCCCAGCGGCCCGTCGCCGTCGCCGGGTCCCTGGCCCTCGCCAGGTCCCGCCTCCCCCTCGCCGGGTCCCCCCTCGGTCTCGCCCTCCCACGCCTCGTCCTGGTCGGTCCACACCGCCTCCCGGGCGTCGCGCGTCTCGCGCCATGCCTCGGCCGCCTCGCGGGTGGCGTACGGACCAAGCGTGTCGCGGTCGGGGCCGCGCTCGCAGGCGCGCACCGCCCGGCCCCGCTTCAGATCCCAGAACCACTGCTCGGGCCCAGCTTCGCTCACGTCGTGTCCTCCTTCGTGTTGTGCTCGAAATCCGGCGAGCCGAAGCGGGCCAGCGAAGCGGTTCAGCGACCGGGGCCGTGGGACACGGCGGCACCGCCGGGCGCACGGGCCCGGTCGGCGCGAGCGCGGCGGACGAGGCCCTTGTACCCGTCGGTGAACCCGGCGCCGCGCAGCGCCTCGGCCACCGCCGTCTCTCGCACCGGCAACCCGTCGACTCTGGTGATCTCGAGCGACCGGTAGCGGCCCCGATCCACGAGGGTCGCGAGCGCGCGGGCCCAACCGTCGTGCTGCGCGGTGGCCGGGAACGTCACGACGCTGCGCCCGCCGCGCTCGAGGAAGGCGACGAGCGCGCCGTCGGCCAGCACCACGTGAGCCCCCGCGACCCGGCCCGGTCGACCGCTGCCCGAGGCGGCATCGGGCCACGGCAGGGCCGCTCCGTAGGGCTGCGCGGGGTCGGTGGCGGCCAGGACCAGCAACGGTGATCCCGGCGCGCCCGGTCCATCGGGGTCGACCGCCCAACCCGCAGACTCGGCGCGCGCCCGATCGTCGCCATGGCCGCCGGCGTCGATGGGGCCGGTCGGCGCACGGGCCGCCCGCAACCGATCCACGGCGCCAGGGAGCGCGAACTGGGCCGCCCCGAGCCCGCTGACGAAGTACCCGCGCCGGACGCGGCCCTGGTCCTCGAGTGCCTTGAGGACCGGGTAGACCGCGGCGAAGCCCCCTTCGACGCCTTCGGCCAGCGCGGCCTCCCGGGTGAGCACGCCGTGACGCTCGAGCAGCTGCAGTGCGGTGGCGTGCGCCACCTCCGTGGGCGCAGGGGAAGGTTGGCGCAGCGGTTCGACGAGCGACCAGCGGCCGGTGCCCGCCGCCGGCCCGAGCCGCGACAAGCGCGCCAGGCGGCCGCCGGACCGGGCCCGCCGGGGCGATCCGCCGGTGCGCCGCGCTCTGCCGCCGACCCGGGCTCGCAGCGGCGCCAGCGAGTCGTTGGTGACCAGGCCGGCCCACACGAGGTCCCACAGCGCTTCGAGGACGGCATCGTCGGCGTAGTCCTCGCCTGCCGCCGCGGCGGCGCGCACCAGCTCGGGCCAGAACGACGCGCCTTGCCGCGCCAGCTGATCGAGCAGCGCCTCGTGGCGCGCAGCGAGGTCGTCGAGGCCGGGAGCGGCGGGCAGGAGCGCCGCGGCCTGGTCGCGAAAGACGAGACGCACCCGGCCGTCGCCGGGTCCGAGCGTGCCGGCGCCGGCCCAGACCAGCTCACCGGCGGTGCACAGGGCATCGAGGTCGGCCGGGCCGTAGTCGGCCATCCGGGCGGGGAGGACGTCCGCCTCGAGGACCGACGCCGGGATGGCCGCGGCCTGCACGGCGCCGAGCGCCTCGACGAGCCCGTCGAGGGAGCGCCGGGGAAGGCCGACCCCCTGCCAGGCGGGCAGGAAGCGGGCCAGCGCCTCGGCCTCCACCGGCTCCACCTCGCGCCGCAGCGCGGCGAGAGAACGCCGGCGGAGCTGGCGCAGCACGTCGGCGTCGCACCACTCCCGCTCGACGCCGTCAGGCCGGAACTCTCCGAGCACCACGTGGCCCTGGCCTGCCAGGGCGTCGAGGGCCTCGCGGACCCGGCGCTCGTCGATGCCGAGGCGCGCGGCCGCCTGGCGAGCGAGGAACGGGCCGTGCGTCCGCCCGTAGCGCCGGACCAGGTCACGCAAGGGTTGGTCGACCGGATCGGTGAACGCGGTGGGCAGACCGGGTGGCAGGTTGTAGCCCAGCGCGTCGCGCAGGCGGGCGGCGTCCTCCGCAGCCGCGAACCGCTCCTCGCCGGCCACCGCCACGCGGATCACCCGACGCTCCTCGCCCAGGCGCACCAGCAGCGGACCGACGTCTCCGGCGTGCGGCTCGCTGCGGGCCGCCACCTCGCCGAGCGCCAAGGGCCCGAGCCCTCGCAGGAGGTCGTGGATCTCGTCGGGATGGCGCGCCCGCCGGCCGTCGGCGAGGCGCTGGAGCTCGTCTTCGAGATCCGCGAGGACCAGCGGGTCGATGAGGTCGCGCAGCTCCTCGGCACCGAGCAGCTCGCGCAGCAGGTCCCGGTCGAGCGCGAGGGCCGCGGCTCGTCGCTCGGCCAGCGGTGCGTCGCCCTCGTACATGTAGACGGCGATCCAACCGAACAGCAGCGACTGGGCGAAGGGCGAGGCCTTCGGCGTGTCCACGGCGACCAGCCGGATGCGCCGGCTGCGCACGTCGCGCAACACGTCACGCAGCGCGGGCAGGTCGAACACGTCGTTCACGCACTCACGGGTGGTCTCGAGCAGGATCGGGAAGCTCGGGTACCTCGCCGCCACCGACAGCAGGTCCGCGGCCCGCTGGCGTTGCTGCCACAGCGGGGTGCGCCGGTCGGGCCGGCGCCTCGGGAGCAGCAGCGCCCGGGCCGCACACTCGCGGAACCGGGAGGCGAACATCGCGGTGGTCGGGAGGCGCCCGACCACGATGTCGTCGATCTCGTCGGGGTCGATGGCCAGCTCGTCGAGGGGCAGGTCGTCCGCCGCCTCGGGCAGCCGCAGGACGATGCCGTCGTCGCTCCACATGAGCTCGACGTCCATCCCCCAGCGCTCGGCCAGCCGCGCCTGCAGCGCCATCCCCCAGGGTGCGTGCACCTGCGCGCCGAAGGGCGACAGGATGCACACCCGCCAGTCGCCGATCTCGTCGCGGAAGCGCTCGACGACGATGGTGCGGTCGTCGGGCACGGCCGCCGCCTCGGCCTGCTCCTCCACGAAGCGCATCAGGTTCTCGGCGGCCAGCGGGTCGAGGCGGTGGACGTCGTGCAGGCGGGCGAGCGCCTCGGTCCTGGGCAGCGCCCGCACGGTGCGCAGGAACTCTCCCACGGCACGGCCGAGCTCGAGCGGTCGGCCGGGGCCGTCGCCGTGCCAGAACGGCATCTTGCCCGGCTGCCCCGGTGCGGGCACGACCACGACGCGCTCGGGGGTGATGTCCTCGATCCGCCACGTCGACGCGCCCAGGAGGAAGGTCTCGCCGACGCGGCTCTCGTAGACCATCTCCTCGTCGAGCTCGCCCACGCGGGTGCCGTCCGGGAGGAAGACGCCGAACAGCCCGCGGTCGGGGATGGTGCCGCCGCTCGTGACGGCCAAGCGTTGCGCGCCGGCCCGCCCCCGCAGCACCCCGTTGACCCGGTCCCACACGATGCGGGGCCGCAGCTCGGCGAACTCCTCGGACGGGTACCGGCCGGCCAGCAGGTCGAGCACGGCCTCGAGCACGTCGTCGGTCAGCTCGGCGAACGGGGCGGCCCGGCGCACCGTGGCGGCCAGCTCGTCGACCGGCCAGTCGTCGAGCGAGCACATGGCCACGATCTGCTGGGCGAGAACGTCGAGCGGGTTGCGCGGGTAGCGCGTCGACTCGATCAGGCCGGCCTCCATGCGGGCCACGACGACCGCGGCCTCGACCAGGTCGGCCCGGTGCTTGGGGAAGATGCGCCCGCGGCTCGGTTCGCCGACTTGGTGGCCGGCGCGACCGATGCGCTGGAGCCCGCGGCTCACCGCACCCGGCGACTCGACCTGCACGACGAGGTCCACCGCGCCCATGTCGATGCCGAGCTCGAGGGAAGAGGTGGCGACGAGGCCCTTCAACCGGCCGCTCTTGAGGTCGTCCTCGATGACGAGGCGCCGCTCCTTCGACAGCGACCCGTGGTGGGCCTTCACCACCTCGGGCACGCCGTCACCCGGGGACCGGCCGATGGCCTCCGCACCGACGTGCTCCGGCTCGCCCCCTGCGGCCAGCTCGTTGAGCCGCGTCGCGAGTCGCTCCGCCAGGCGCCTGGCGTTCACGAACACGATGGTCGACCGGTGCTGCTGGACCAGCTCGAGCAGCCTCGGGTGCATCGACGGCCAGATGCTGCGGCGCTGGGGGGCGGCCGCCGCCGAGCCGCTCACCGGCTCGTCGACCACCTGACCCAGCTCGGCCATGTCCTCGACGGGGACCACGACCTCGAGGTCGAGCGGCTTACGGACGCCGGCGTCGACGATCGTGACCGGCCGGGGCCGCGGTCGCGCGCCCGCACCCCGGCCCTCGGCGGCACCACTCCCGATCGGGCCGGCGGCGCCACAGCCGACCGGGTCGGCGGCGCCGTTCCCCCCGGGCGGGCCGGGTACGTCGAACCCGCCGAGGAAGCGGGCGATCTCCTCGAGCGGGCGCTGCGTGGCGGACAGCCCGATGCGCTGCGGCGGCCGCTCGCACACGCGCTCGAGCCGTTCCAGGGTGAGGGCGAGGTGCGAGCCGCGCTTGGTGGCCGCGAGCGCGTGGATCTCGTCGACGATCACCGCTTGGACGCCGGCCAGCCCCTCGCGGGCACGCGAGGTGAGCATCAGGTAGAGCGACTCCGGCGTGGTGATGAGGACGTCCGGGGGGTCGCGCTGGAGCCGCCGCCGCTCGTCGGCCGGAGTGTCCCCGGTGCGCATGCCCACGGTCGGCTCGTGGACCGCGACGTTCAGCCGCTCGGCGGCGAGCCGGATACCGGCGAGCGGCGCCCGGAGGTTCTTCTCGACGTCGACCGCGAGCGCCCGCAGCGGGGACACGTAGAGGATCCGCGTGCGCCGTGCCTTGTCGGGCACCGGCGCGGTGGCCAGCTTGTCGATGCCCCACAGGAAGGCGGCCAGGGTCTTGCCGGAGCCGGTGGGCGCCAGGATCAGCGTGTGGTCGCCGGCCGCGATGGCCGGCCAGCCCTGCGCCTGCGCGGCGGTCGGCGTGCCGAACGTGGTCTCGAACCAGGCGCGGACCGGAGGCGAGAAGGGGTCGAGGGCGATGAGCGAATCGTACGGCCGTGGTGTGACCGTGCCGCCGGCCGCGGAACGGAGCGCTAGTTCATGGCGGCCGGCTGGCGACCGCCCCGGGCGGTTGCGGTGGGCGCCGGGCGGGCGTCGGGCGCGACGGCGTCCTCCACGGGGACCGGAGCCGCGGGCTGGCTCGGACGGGTGCGGAAGTACAGGACGAGCAGCGGCACGGCGACCGCGAGGTAGGCGACCACCTGCTCGATCGACGGCCTCGGGTCCCAGCCGAACAGGGCGCCCAGGAAGCGACCGGTCTCGGTCCCCGTGGTCAGCCACGACACACCGGTGAGGTCGTAGACCCCGTTGAGGTTGAACGACGCCAGATCGCCGGACTGCTGGAGGTTCATCACGCCGCGGGAGACCAGCCCCGCGGCGAACACGATCATCAGCACGCCGCTCACCTGGAAGAAGCGCTTGATGGGCACCAGCCGGGACCCGCGGTACACGAGGTAGGTGAACATGACCGACAGGGCGAGCCCGGCCACCGCACCGATCAGCGTGCCGACGCCCACCTCGCCGACCGAGGACGTCGACGCGATGATGAACAGCGCGGTCTCCACGCCGTCGCGCAGCACGGCGATGAAGGCCACGAACGCCAGCGCGAAGGTCGACCCGGTGGCCACCGCCTCGGCCACCCGCTCCTCCACGTCGGTCTTGACCCGTCGCGCCTGCTCGCGCATCCAAAAGACCATCCAGACGAGCAACGCACCGGCCAGCACCAGCACCACGGCGAAGGTGCGCAGCCGGGCCAGCCCGTTGAACCCGCCGAGGGTGGCGTTGAACACCACCCCGGACAGGACGGACAGGGCGAGCGACGCGGCGATGCCCAGCCACACCGGTCGGGCCAGGTCCATGCGGCCGGCCTTGCGCAGGAAGGCGAACACGATGGCCACGGTCAGGCCCGCCTCGAAGCCCTCTCGCAGCGTGATCAGGAGGCTCTCACCCATTTGTCAAGGATACCTAACAGACGTAGCCACAGGCAAGCCGGCCGCGCACAGCGCGAAGCGAGCCGGCCCCGCCCACCGCGGCCGCACGCTCGTACACTCGCGGGCATGGCCGAGTACCGCACGCCGGAGTTCCACCCGGCCTTCGAGGAGTACTGCGAGGCCATCTTCGAGCTCCGGGAGGACGACGTCGACGTCATCCAGGCCCGCGTCGCCGAGCGACTCGGGGTCTCGCGGCCCGCGGTGTCGGAGATGATCCGCCGCATGCAGCAGGAGGGCCTCGTCGAGATCGGGCGCAGCATCACGCTCACCCGGGCCGGCGGCCGGCTGGCCGAGCGGGTCGTGCGCCGGCACCGGTTGGCCGAGCGCCTGCTCACCGACGTGCTCGGCCTGTCGTGGGCCGAGGCGCACCGGGAGGCGGGCAAGTGGGAGCACGTGATCTCCGAGAGCGTGGAGGCCGCGCTGGTGCGGGTGCTCGGCGATCCCACGACCTGCCCGCACGGCAACCCGATCCCGGGAGCGCGCTACCGGGCCGTGGCCGCCGTCCCGTTGGCCGGCGTGGCCGTGGGCGACGGCTTCACGGTGTCGCGCATCCCCGAGGAGCTCGAGTTCGCTCCGGGGATGCTCGAGTTCCTGGAGGACGCCGACGTCGTGCCGGGGCGCGACGGCCGGGTCACGGCCACCTCGCCCGACGGCACGACGACGGTCGAGATCAAGGGAAACCGGGTGGGGATCGGCGCCTTCGCCAGCTCCCGGATCCTGGTCACCACGAGCTGACCCGCCGGGGGGCTGGCTCGTCAGGTCGCCCTGACCTCGAAGCCGGCGACCATGCCCTTGGCCAGGTGGACCATCCGGGTGCCGTTCATGGTGTCGGTGAGGTTGCACAGCAACGTGTAGGTGCCAGGCGCGAGCGTGAACACCCCGCTGCACGTCTTGCCTGCGGGGAACCCTTCGACCTCTCCGGCGATCGCTCCCTTGGCCAGCTTCGCTTCGTCGAGCGCGCCGTCCGCGGTGCGAGGTTGGCTGGCCGGTGCGCCCTTCACGACCACCAGTTCGTGCGCCATCTTGCCGACGTTGGTGAGCCGGAAGCCCACCTTGCCAGTCGCGACGGTGGCAGGAGACGGCGAGATCGCCCACTCCGTCAGGGCGACGTCGACCGTGCGCTCAGCCGCCTTGACCGGCCCGCCGACCGGCTGGCAGGCGGGCTGCGCAGCGCTCGAGCCTGTGGTCTGCGGGCAGGCGCTCGAACCGCCGCTCGAGCCGGAACTTGCTCCCGAGCCCGACTTCGCGCCCGACGCCGCCTGGCTGGCCGCCCCGCAGGAGCGGGTTGCGGCTCCGTCGTCCTTGCCGCCGCAGCCGGCGGCCCAGAGCGCGGCGACGGCGGCGAACGCGACGATTCTGAGGGTGTGGCGGGTCATGGCGGGGAACCTCCCGGTTCGGGTTGGTTGGTCGGAGATCGCAGGGCCGGTACCGAAGGGGCCGATCGGCGGCCGCGCCGGCGAGGGGCTGCGGCTGCGGCCGCGGCAAGGGCTGAGAGGACGAGCGCGGCCGACCAGGCGACCAGGCGGCCGCGGTCGGAGGCGGCCAGCACACGATCGTCGGGCAGCAGGCCGCGCCAGGCCCGAGCCAGCCGGCCGAGGGGCCGGTCGACGTCGACGACGAGCGTGGCCCGGCCGGCGAGGACGGCGGCCACGAAACCCCACCACAGCGCCGAACCCACCGCGCCGCCCGCGGCGAGCACCGCCAGGGCGGCACGGCGAGGCAGCCGGGTCACCCACCAGGCGACGGCGAGCACGAGGCAGGGAACGATGACCACCACCTGGCGGCCCGGCCACCACCAGCCCTGCATGGTCAGCGCCACCCAGGTGGCGTTGGCCCAGCCGGCGGCGAGCGGCGGCAACAGGACCGCCCGGAACGGCCGCCCGGCCGTGACCAGTGCGGCCACAGCCGGAACGGCGAGGAGGAACAGCGGTGCCCACGCGGCCAGGCCGAAGTGCCGGTCGAGCACCAGCCCGACCAGGCGGATGGTGCGGCCGGCATAGTCCGGGCGGTTGCCCACGACGGTGAGCTCGCCCGCGGTGAACGCATCCCCGGCCGCGTAGACGGTCCAGCCGCCGTACACCCGGCGATGGAAGACGGCGTAGGCGCCGGCCGCGACGGCGAACACCGCGCCAGCCAGGCCGACCGGGCGCCGGCCGCCGGCACGCCACGACCGCGCCACCCCTATGACGGCCAGGGTGGCGGCGACGGGCACGTACTTGACCGACAGCCAGGGCAGCGCCACCACCACCGGCACCACCGCCACCGCGGCGCGACGGGCGCGAGGTGATGGCCCCGTCAGCATCGCGATGCCGGCGGTGACCGCCAGCGCGGCGGGAAGCTCGGGGTACACCTGGGCGCCGTAGGCGGTGAGGGGCGGCGTGAGCGCGAAGGCGGCCGTCACGCCCGCCGCCACACCGAGGGGCACGCCGAGCCGGCGCCTCGCCAGCCAGACCAGGAGGGCGGCGAGCACGCCGCCCAACACGGCGAGGGTGGCTCTGGCGCCGCGCCAACCCGCGAGCCCTACCCCCGGCGCCAGGAGCAGAGGAAGCAGAGGGTCGTGCGGAGCGAGCACCGACCCGTCGGGGCGGGGCGCCGCCTGCCGGGGCATGCCGGCACCGGCGTAGGGCTGCTCCCGACCGGCCCGCAGCTCGTCGCTGATGTCGAGGTTGCGGTCCTCCCAGAGACTGGTGGCCGTGAGCACGTAGTACGGCTCGTCGGCGCTGAGGCGGGCGCCGGGGGCCGTGGTGACCGGCAACGCCGCGAGCGACGCGGCGACGGCGGCCAGACCGACCACGGCCATGGCGATCCTCAGCCGGAGACGATCATGGTGATCGCCGGAAGCCGAGCTCGCCGCCCTCGGTCCCCCGGCGCCCGGGCCGGACCGGGCCGGCCGCGGCGGCGAGGTGAGGGTGGCGGCCACGGCGCGGCACTCTAGAGGACTTGCCAAGCAGTGGAAAGTGCGCCTAACACTGGCTTCGTGCCGCAGCATCCCGAGCTCGAAGCCGCGCCCATCTTCTTCTTCCTCCCCGCGCACGACGAGGAGCGCACGGTCGCCGCCGTGGTCGGCCGCATCCCGTGCTCGGTGGCCGGTCACCCGGTGGTGCCGCTGGTGGTGGACGACGGGTCGTCCGATGGTACGGCCCGAGCGGCGGCGTCGGCCGGTGCGCAGGTCGACCGCTTCGGCACCAACCGGGGACTTGGCGCCGCGGTGCGACACGGCCTGCGGCGGGGTGCGGAGGTGGGTGCGGTCGCCGTCGTGTTCTGCGATGCCGACGGCGAGTACGACCCCCGCGAGCTCGACCGCCTCGTCGCGCCCATCCTGGCCGGGACGGCCGACTACGTGGTCGGGTCGCGCTTCGCCGGCGGGTCCCGCCGGATGCTGCCCCACCGATGGGCCGGCAACCGGTTGCTCACCCTCGCGGTACGGGCGCTCGTGCGCCAGGCGGTCACCGACGGTCAGTCGGGGTACCGGGCGCTGTCGGGCCGGGCCGCGGCGGCCGCCGAGGTGGCCCACGACTTCAACTACGCGCAGGTCCTCACCATCGACCTGGTGGCCAAAGGCTTCCGGTACGCAGAGGTGCCGATCTCGTACCGGCGGCGCACCGAGGGGCGCTCGTTCGTGCGCCTGGTGCCCTACCTGCGCGAGGTCGTGCCCGCGGTCTGGCGCACGTGGCGCTCCCCGCACCTGGCGGAGATCGGCGGCGGTGCCGGGCGCGCCGCGCCGGCGAGCTCCACGTTGCCGCTGTCGAGCGCGGCGCGCGCCACTTCTCCACGCTGAAGCCTCACAAGCGGGTGAGCGCGCCCCTTGGCGCTCAATCCTCCACGACATGCGTGCGGAAGCCGTCACGGGCGGTACGCCAGGCGAGGGCGTCCCAGTGGTCGTCGGCGAGGCACGCCGCCGCGGCCCAACCCATGGCCAGCGCGTGGTGGGTGTTGTCGGGCACGAACAGGCCCTGGCGGCCGAAGCTCACGATGCCGCGCTGGTCGGCCAGCCACAGCTCGAGCCGGGCGAGATCCCAGGCGAACCCCGGCCGGTAGCGCGGGTACACGCGGGGCAGGCGCCGGACCTCGACCTGCGCGGCGCGCACCGGCGGCAGGTCATCGCGCGCCAGCGCGTCGGCCACGAGCGCACCGAGGTCCGCCGCCGGGGCGCTCCACACGGCGTCGCCCACGTCGCAGGGCACCTCCGCACAGAGCACCGTCCGATCCGTGGGGTCGGCGGGATCGTCGCGGTAGCGCTTCGGTTCGGACAGGCGGGCCACCGGGTTGTCGAGGGCGGGGAAGTAGTGCGCATCGAACTCGGTCCACCAGGGCTGGTCCAGCACGAGGTAGACGAGCGCGAGCGCCCGGTGTTCGAGCCGGCCGGCGGCGGCGAGCAGGGTGGCCGGGGGCGCCGGGTCGACCCGCCGGGCCAGCTCGGGCAGCGGGATGGTGGACCACAGCAGGTCGGCCTCGATCGAGGTGCCGTCGTCGAGGCGGACCGAGAGCACCGGACCGTCCGGGCCGCTCGCGCTGATGACCGACGTGAGCCCGCACCCGAGCCGGATCGACACGCCTGCTCCCTCGGCGGCCTCGGCCAGCGCCTCACTGATCCGGCCGAACCCGCCGCGGGGATACAGGAAGGTCCGGCCTGCGGGCTGGCGCGCGCGGACGAGCCGGCGGGCCACCGCCCCGGCCGAAGCGGCGCTCACCCGTCGCCGGGCAAGATCTCCGGCCAGCGCCTCGGGATCCATCCCCCAGAGCTTGCGGACGTAGGGCCCGTAGAACTCCTCGGCGACCGCCGGACCGAGGCCGCACCGGACGACCTCGGCGAACGTGTCCCGCGGCCGGGCGCCGTGCGAACCCGGCGCCTGCCTCGGGCGCCGCAACGGTCCCGTCAGCGCATCCGCGGCCGCGCGGACCGCGAAGCCGGGCGGCAGGCGCGACAGCAGGTCGGCGGTCCGCAGCGGGAAACCGACCCAGCGCCCCGTGAGGCGGATGCGCCCGTGGCGCGGACGGTCCTGGAGGTCGTCGCCGAGCAGGCCGCGCAGCGCGCCGAGGACCTCCGGCGGAGTCGACGGGTGGAGGCGGTGGCTGCCGTGGTCGACCCGGACACCGGCCACCTCGAAGCTCCCCGCCATGCCACCCACCACCTCGGCGCGCTCCACCACCGCGACCTCGTGGCCGCCCGCCGCCGCCCGCCAGGCGGCGGCGAGACCTGCCGGGCCCGCGCCGACCACCAGGATGCGTTGCGGCACTGGGGACGGGCGCTACTCGGCCAGCACCGCGGGCAGCGGCTCGGCGTGCACCACGGTGAGCGCCTTCGTGGCGCGGGTGAGGGCGACGTAGAGCGCCCGCAGCCCCTGGGCTTCGTCGGCGACGATGGTGGCCGGTTCCACCACCACGGTGGCGTCCAGCTCGAGACCCTTGGCCATGAGCACCGGCACGATCGTGACCTGGTGGTCGAGGCCCTGCGAGACGGCCACGCCGTGGTCGATGCCGCCCTCCGCCAACGCGGCGGTGAGGGCGGGGACCAGCCGACCCGGGCAGATGACGCCGACGTTGCCCTGGCCGACCTCGGCGATCTCGTCACGCACGGCCGCGGCGACGGCGGCGCCGAGGTCGGGACCGTCGACCCCGACGAAGCGCGGCGGGCGGCCGTCGCGCCGCACCGACGTCGGCGGGCGCAGGTCGGGGGCGGCGTCGCGCAGCACCCGGGCGGCCAGCGCCATGTTCGGCGCCGGGATGCGGTAGCCGATGGTCAGCTCGGCGCGGCGGGCGGGGCGTCGCTGCGGCAGGAGGGCCAGCACCTCCTCCCAGCCGGCGTGCGCCCACGCGCCGGTCGACTGGGCGATGTCGCCCACGACGGTCATCGAACCGTTCAGCGACCGCCGGGTCAGCATGCGCAACTGCATCGGCGACAGGTCCTGCGCCTCGTCAACGACGATGTGGCCGTAGGTGCGGGGCTCGTCGTCCTCGCCGTGGCGCTTGGACCTCGGTGTGGCACCCAGGCGGGCGCGGGCCTCGTCGAGCAGCGGCACGTCGTCCTGCGTGAACACCACGTCGTCAACGTCTTGGCGGCGGGGGCGGCGCAGCGCGTCGATCTCGCCATCGCTGAGCACCGATCCGGCCGCCAGGCGCAGGAGCCCGATGGAGCCGAACAGGTCGTTGAGCAGCTCGGCCGGCGTGAGCACCGGCCACATCCGCTCCAGGGCCTCGCGCACCTCAGGCGCATGGCGCAGGGCGACCCGCAGCTGCCCGGGGTCGAGCGGGCTCCGGCTCGACTCGGCCAACGCCTCGAAGAGCTGGTGCTCGACGTAGCGCCGGCCCGAGTTGTGGAAGCGGTAGCGGCGGCGGGCCTCGCTGACGATGCGCTGCGTGCGCTCGGCCTCGACGCGCAGGATCTGCAGGCCGTGGCCGACCCGGAGGTCCTCTCGCAGGGGTCGCTCCCGGTCGCGCACGGCCTTGGCGACGACCTTGCCCATGCGTGCGTCACCCTTGATCCTGGCGGTGACCGGCTCGTCGTTGCCGCGGACGCGCACGGAGTCGACGAGATCGGCCAGCACGACGAGCTCGACACCGGCCTCGCCCAGCGACGGCAGCACCTGTTCGATGTAGGCGAGGAAGAGGCGGTTGGGACCGACGACGAGGACGCCCTGGTCTTCGAGCGGGAAGCGGTGGCTGTAGAGGAGGTAGGCGGCGCGGTGCAGGGCCACGACCGTCTTGCCGGTGCCCGGGCCGCCCTGCACCACGAGCACGCCGGGCAGGGGCGAGCGGATGATCTCGTCCTGCTCGGCCTGGATCGTGCCGACGATGTCGCCCAGCCGCCCCGAGCGCGCCGTCTCCAGGGCGGCGATGAGCGCTCCTTGGCCGCGCAGGCGACCTTCGGCACCGGTGGCGGTGGCGTGCTCGCCGAACAGCTCGTCATCGATGTCGAGCAGCTCGCGGCCGCGGGTGATGAAGTGCCTCCGGCGGGCGAGGCCCATGGGCACCCGGCCCGTGGCTCGGTAGAACGCCTCGGCGACGGGCGCCCGCCAGTCGACGATGACCGGTTCCTGGTTGGCGTCGGACACCGCGATGCGGCCGATGTAGAACCGGTCGCCGCTGCCGTCGCCGTTGCTCGGCTCGGTGTCGATGCGCCCGAAGCACAGCGACTGGTCACCGAGGTGCAGGTGTGCGAGGCGGTTGGCGATCGTGTCGAAGATGACCTCGCGCTCGAAGCGCGCCTGCTCCGTGCCGCCCCGGCCCACCTCCACGAGGTTCTGCAGCTGGTTCGCCCGGGCTCGCGCCTCGTCGAGGCAGCGGTACGCGTGGTCGATGTAGGCCTGCTCGGCCTCCAGCTCGCTGTCGACGGTCATGCGGCCCTTCCCGCGAAAGAGGGTCTTGCGAGTCTACGGCACGCTGCCGCGCCGCCACGGCGCCTGGGGACGCGGCACGACCCTCCGTTACGTTGACCGTCGATGCCGCCTCCACCGGACGCTCCGCTCCTCGCGGCCTGCCGCGGCCAGGGCGGCGACCGCGGGGTGCCGGTGTGGTTCATGCGCCAGGCGGGCCGGTCGCTGCCGGAGTACCGCGCCCGGCGCGGCGAGGGCAGCATCCTGCGCGCCATCAAGGACGCCGAGCTGGCCGCGGAGCTCACCCTGCAGCCGGTCCACCGCTACGGCGTCGACGCCGCCATCCTCTACAGCGACATCGTCGTGCCGGTGGAGGCGGTCGGCTTCGGCGTGGACGTGGCGCCAGGGACCGGACCGGTGGTGGCCGAACCGTTCCGGTCGGCCGCCGACCTGGAACGCCTGCGCCCGCTCGAACCGGAAGCGGACACGCCGTACGTCGTCGAGGCGGTGCGCATCCTGGCCGCCGAGCTCGGCGACGTGCCGCTCATCGGCTTCGCCGGCGCTCCGTTCACGGTCGCCTCGTACCTCGTGGAGGGCCGGCCCAGCCGTGACTACGCCCGCACCAAGGCGCTGATGCTCGGCGACCCCGACCTGTGGGCCCGCCTGCTCGACCGGCTCGCCGACCTGGCCGTCGCCTCGCTCCGATCGCAGATCGAGGCGGGCGCCTCGGCCGTCCAGCTGTTCGACTCGTGGGCCGGCGCGCTGCCGCCGGCGGACTACGAGCGGTTCGTGCTTCCGGCCAGCCGCAAGGTGCTCGACGGGATCGCCGACCTCGGTGTCCCGCGCATCCACTTCGGTGTCGGGACCGGCGAGCTGCTGGGCCTCATGCAGGCTGCGGGTGCCGACGTGGTCGGAGTGGACTGGCGGGTGCCGCTCGGCGCCGCGCGCGACCGCATCGGCGGACCGGCCGCGTTGCAGGGCAACCTCGACCCCGCGGTCCTCGGCGCGCCGATCGCCGTCGTGGAGCAGCGCACCCGGGAGGTCCTCGCCGGCAACGGCGGCCATCCCGGCCACGTGTTCAACCTCGGCCACGGCGTGCTGCCCGGAACGGACCCCGGTGTGCTGGCGCGCATCGTCGAGCTGGTGCACGCCGAGGGCCGTGCGGACGGCACGCTCGACGACTCGGTGGCGAGTGCGGCTGCGGGCGCGTCGGGCGCGGCGGGGACCGCGGCGGCGGCGGGGACCGCGGTGGCGGGCACGGCGGGCACGGCGGGGAGCGCGGTGGCGGCGGGCACGGCGGGGAGCGCGGTGGCGGCCACGGGTGGCGCCGGTGACTGACCGTCCGGTCGGCGTCGTCGTGATGGCCTACGGCACGCCGGCCGGTCGCAGCGACGTCGAGGCCTACTACACGCACATCCGGCGCGGCCGCCCACCGGGCGCCGAGCTGCTGGCCAACCTCCAGGCCCGCTACGACGCCATCGGCGGCATCTCCCCGCTCCGGGAGCGCAGTGAGGCACAACGAGCCGCCCTGTCCGCCGCGCTCGAGGACCTCCGGCCCGGGGGCTTCACCGTCGTCCTCGGCCAGAAGCACGCGCCGCCGTTCATCGAGGACGCCACCGCCGCCCTGGTGGCCGACGCTGGTGTGCGCCACATCGTGGGCCTCGTGCTCGCCCCGCACTTCGCGCGCACCAGCGTCGGCGAGTACCACGCCCGACTGCGCGCGGCGGCGGAGCCCGGAGGCGCGGCGGTCGCCACGATCGATCGGTGGCATCTCGAGCCGGCCTACGTGGACCTGCTCGCGGGTGCGGTGCGCGAGGCGCGCGCGTCGATGCCGCCGCGGCACAAGGTGCTCTTCACCGCCCACTCGCTGCCGGAGCGCGTCCTCGACGGCGATCCGTATCCCGACGAGCTGCGCGCCAGCGCGGCCGCCATCGCCGATCGAGCCGGGCTCGGCCGATGGTCGGAGTGGTCGATCGCATGGCAGAGCGCGGGCGCCACCCCGGAACCGTGGCGGGGGCCCGACGTGCTGAGGGTGATCAGGGACCTCGGCGCCACCGGCCGGGCCGACGGCGTCGTGGTGTGCCCGCAGGGGTTCGTTTCGGACCACCTCGAGGTCCTCTACGACCTCGACGTCGAGGCGGCCCGGGTGGCCGCCGAAGCCGGTCTCGCCTTCGCCCGCACGCGCGTGATGAACGACGACCCCACCGTGCTGGGTGCGCTGGCGGCCCGGGTCGTCGAAGCCGCGGGCGTCCTCGGTCGGGCCGGCACGTGAGCGGGTCGCCGGCCGTCGTGATCGGCGCCGGCATCACGGGGCTCGTCGCCGCCCGGGACCTGGCGCTCGCCGGCCGGTCGGTCACCGTCGTCGACCCCGAGCCCCCCGGGGGGAAGCTGCGCACGAGCCCGTTCGCGGGACGGCTCGTCGACGAGGGCGCCGACGCCTTCCTCCTCCGGGTCCCCTGGGCGCGCGACCTGTGCGCGGAGGTCGGCCTCGACGGCGAGCTGGTCCACCCGGCCGCCCGCACGGCCTACCTGTGGTCCCGGGGCCGGCTGCGGCCCATGCCGCCCCAGCTCATGGGCGTGCCCCTCGACGTCGAGGCCACCGCGGCCAGCGGGGTCCTGTCCGACGAAGGTCTCACCCGGCTCCTCCAGGATCTCGAGCTGCCCGCCAGCCATCCGACCGCCGACACCACCATCGGCTCCGTGGTCGCGGGCCGTCTCGGCGACGAGGCGCTCGACCGCCTCGTCGACCCGCTCGTCGGCGGCATCAACGCGGGCGACACGCGCCGGCTCAGCCTCGCCGCGGTCGTCCCCCAGCTCGACGCGGCGGCGCGCGACCGCGGGCACGCCAGCCTCGTCGCCGCCGCCGGGGCGCAGGTCGGCCGGGCCCGCGCCGCTGCCGGTGCGGCTGCCGGTGCGGGTGCCGACGAGCCACCGGTCTTCGCCGCGCCCCGCTCGGGCATGGGACGGCTGGTCGACGCGCTGCAGCGCGACCTCGCGGCCCGGGGCGTCGAGATCGCGACCGAGCGGGCGGTCGCCGTGGAGGACCGCGCGGTGGCGCTGGCGAGCGGGCGCGTCGTCGCCACCGATGCCGTCGTGGTGGCCGTTCCCGCGTGGGCCGCCGCCGGCCTCGTGGAAGGCGTGGCGCCGGTGGCGGCGGCGCACCTCGCCGCGGTCGAGCACGCGTCGGTCGCCATCGTCACCGTCTCGGTGCACCCCGGCGACCTCGGCCGGCCGCTCGACGCCAGCGGCCTGCTCGTGCCACGCGTCGAGGGCCTCCTCATGACCGCCTGCTCCTGGGCCTCGGCCAAGTGGGCGCACCTGTCCCCCGAGCACGGCGACGGGACGGTCGTGCTGCGGGCGTCCGTAGGGCGGGCCGGCGACGACCGGGCGTTCGAGCTCGACGACGCCGATCTGGTCGCCGCGGTGCTGGCCGACCTCGAGCGCACCATGGCCCTGGCCGGGCCACCCGCCGGCGTGCGCGTGAGCCGCTGGCCGGCGTCGTTCCCCCAATACGCGCCCGGCCACCTGTCCCGGGTCGACGACGTCGAGGCCGACCTCGCCGACCGCGCCCCCTGGGTGGCCGTGGCCGGAGCCGCGTTGCGCGGCGTAGGCGTCCCGGCGTGCATCGCCAGCGCCCACCGTGCCGTCGAGCGACTGGTGGCCCAGCCGTGAAGCTGACCCGCGGCCGGCGTGCGCTGCTCGCCCTCGTGACGGGGCTGTGCCTCGCCGCCTCCCTGCCCCCATGGGGCTGGTGGCCGCTCGGCATCGTGGGCGCGGCGCTGCTGGACCGCGTCGTCGCCGACCAACCGTGGGGCCGCCGCGCGCTCGCCGGCGCGCTCGTCGGCCTCGGCCTGCTGGGCCCGACGATGTGGTGGATCAAGGACCTCACCGTTCCGGGCTACGCGATCGCCGTCCTCTTCTACGCCGCCCTCCTCGCCGCGGGGACGGCCCTGTGCCCACCGGGGCGGGGCCGGCGTCTCGCGCTGCCGGGCGTGTGGCTGCTCATCGAAGCGGTGCGCAGCTCATGGCCGTTCGGCGGGGTGCCGCTGTCGCTGCTGGCCATGGGCCAGGCGGGCGGGCCGCTCGCCGCGGTGGCCCGCGTCGGCGGCGTGTACCTCCTCGGTCTGGTCACCGTGGCCGCGGGCGTGGCGCTGTCCGCCGCGGCGGCCCGCCGATGGCGCCCGGCCGCCGTGGCTGCGGCCGCCGTGGCCCTCGCCCTGGTGGCGGCCGGGGTGGCGCCGCGCGGCCGCGACACCGGGCGGTCGGTGACCATCGCGTTCGTGCAGGGCGGGGGTCCGCAGGGCACGTACGCCATCGAGACCGATCCGTACCAGGTGTTCCTCCGCCACCTTCGGGCGAGCGGCGCGGTACGTCCCGGCACGGACATCACCCTGTGGCCCGAGGACGTGGTCGACACACCGGGACCGGTCGGCGACTACGAGCAGGGCGCGCAGCTCGCCGCGCTGGCCCGCCGGAAGCGCACGGAGCTCCTGGCCGGGGTCGTGGAGGGCGCGGGTCCGACGCGGTTCCGCAACGCCTCCCTCGCCTACGACCCGAGCGGGCGGGTGATCGCCCGCTACGACAAGGTCCAGCGGGTCCCGTTCGGCGAGTGGGTGCCGTTCAGGTCGCTCATCGAGAACTTCGCTCCCGAGACGCTGACGTCGCGCGACGCCATCGCCGGCCGCGGACCGGCCGTGCTGCGCACACCGAAGGCGACGGTGGCCGTCGCCATCTCCTGGGAGATCTTCTTCGGCCGCCGGGCCCGGGACGGCGTGCGCAACGGAGGCGAGGTCCTCGTGAACCCGACGAACGGATCGACCTACACCGGCACCCTCGTACAGAGCCAGCAGATCGCGTCGTCACGGCTGCGCGCCATCGAGACCGGGCGCTGGACCGTGCAGGCCGCGCCCACCGGGTTCAGCGCCTTCGTCTCACCGGGCGGACGGGTCTTCGACCGCACCGGCACGTCGGAGCGGGTCGTGGCCGAACGGCGGGTCACGCTGCGCCGGGGCCTCACCCTTGCGACCCGCTTCGGCGACGCTCCCTGGGTCGTGCTCGGGCTGATCGTCGTCGCGGCCGGCTGGCTGCTCGGCGTGCGGCGCGCCCACGACGGTGGACGCATCGGGGCCCGCTCCCGCTCAGGTGTCGACGACGAGGGTCACGGGCCCGTCGTTGACCAACTCGACCTGCATGTGGGCGCGGAAGCGGCCGGTGGCCACGGTGGCGCCGAGGTCCCTCAGCCGCTCGACGACCGCGCCCACCAGCGGCTCGGCGACCTCGGGACGAGCCGCGGCGATCCATGACGGGCGGCGGCCCCGGCTGGCGTCGCCGAGGAGCGTGAACTGGCTGACCACGAGCAGCGGCGCTGCCCGGTCGGCGCAGGACAGGTTCATGGCGCCGTCGTCGTCCGCGAGGATGCGCAGCCCCCACAGCTTGGCCGCCATGCGCTGCGCGGCCGCCGGGGTGTCGTCGTGCGTGACGCCGACGAGGACCGCCAGCCCGGGCCCCGGCCCGATGGCGCCCACCTCCTCGCCGCCGACCGTGACCCGTGCCCGCGTCACCCGTTGCACGACGGCCCGCATCAGCCGCCGCGCCCGCCCGACGAGGGCAGCGCCTGCCACCCTTCGCACGACCGACCCCGGCACCGTCGCAGCGTCTCGAGGCGGGCGCGCAGGTCGGCCTTCGTGCGGGCCAGGGCCGGGTCGCGGGCCAGGCTCGTGACCTCGTCGGGGTCGGCCCGCAGGTCGTAGAGCTCCTCCCAGCCGTCGTCCCAGACGATGAGCTTCCAGCGGGCCGTGCGGATGGCGACGGTCCGGCGGGCGGACCCGTCGGGAAGCAGGTACTGGTTCTCGAGCAGCACGCCCCGCCGGGCGAGGGCGCCAGGGTCTCGGACGAGGCCGACGAGGCTGCGGCCATCCTGGGTGAACGACGCCGGCGGCCGGGCGCCGGTGAGGTCGAGGATGGTCGGCGCGAGATCGACGTTGGCCACCGGCGCGCCGATGCGACGCCCGGCGGCGAAGGGCCCGCCCCGGATCACGAGCGGCACCCGGACGGCTGGCTCGTACAGGTAGAACTTGGCCGTGCGGATGCGGTGCTCGCCGTGGAAGAGCCCGTTGTCGCTCGTGAACATGACCACCGAGCGGTCGAGCCGGCCCGACCGCTCCAGGGCCCCCACCACGCTCTCGACGAGCCGGTCCACGGCCTGGAGCGACTCGATCTCGGCCTCCCAGTAGCGGCGCAGATAGGCGAGGTCGCGTGCACCGATGCGGGGCCGGGCGATCTGGGGGCTCTTGTCGGACGTGTCGGCCTCGTCGAACGACGGTGGCCGGGGCAGCGGCACACCGGCCATGGTCCCCTTGTCGCGGGGCGCGGGTACCGGGGTGGAGAGGATGGCCTTCCCGTTGGTGGCCCGCTCCGGGGTCTGCACGTGCGGCGCCAGCGGCGTCACCTGCATGAACAGCGGCTTGCCGGACGGCGCCCGCTCGATCGCGGAGACGGCGGTGCGGGCCACCACGTCGGTCGAGTAGTCCTGGGGGCGGTTCGCGAACCGGACGCGGCGGCCCTGATCCGACGCCTGGAAGCCGAAGTAGGAGTACGTCGTCGGGTCGATGAGGCCGAACCACCGGTTCCACCCCGGGGGTGGTTGGATGGCGCCGTCCTGGCCCCAGCCGTTCAGGTACTTGCCGATCGACGCGGTCCAGTAGCCGCTGCGCTGCAGCCAGACCGGCAGGGTCTCCGACGAGTCCAGCTTGGCGAACCCGCCGGCGGGGGCGACGTTGTCGAGCACGCCGGTGTTGTGGGCGTACTGGCCCGTGAGGAAGGTCGCTCGCGACGGGCAGCAGTTCGGGAAGCTCACGACGGCGTCGGTGAACGTCGTGCCCCGCGCCCCGAGCAGCCGGTTGGTGCGGGGCAGGAAGCGCATCGAGGCCAGCGTCTGGTCGTCCGTCATGATCACCACGACGTCGGGCCGGCTGCGAGGCAGCGCGGCGTCGCGTCGCCCCACGACCATCGCTCCGCCCACGGCCGCCAGCACGACGAGCCCCGCCAGCACGGCCACGGCGATCCGACGGCGGCGCACGGCGCCCAGGGTAGGTCCGGGCCGGCGTGGCCCGTCCGGCAGACTGCCGTGATGATCCGTCTGGAGGCCGGTGACGCAGTGGCCGAGGTCGACGCCGAGCACGGCGGCCGCCTGGCTCGGCTTGCCGTCGGAGACGTCGACGTGCTGCGCCGCCGGTACGACGAGACCGGTCGCGAGCGCGGCGTGCACGAGTGGGGGTGCTTCCCGATGGTGCCGTGGTCGGGCCGGCTCGGCGACGGACGGCTGCGCTTCGCCGGCACGGAGCACCGGTTCCCGCTGAACCATCCGCCCCACGCCATCCACGGCACGACGCCCGGACTGCCTTGGGAGGACCACGGGCACGACTCCACCTCGGCGGCCCTCGGCGTCGAGCTCGGCCCGCACTGGCCGTTCGGTGGCACCGCCCTGCACCGGCTCCTGCTCACCCCGGCCGGGCTGCGGCTGACGCTCGAGGTGCACGCGGCGGACGTGCCCATGCCGGCCGGCTGCGGCTGGCACCCGTGGTTCCGCCGCGACATCCACGCCGGCGAGCCCCTCGACCTCCGCTTCTCGCCGGGCGCGATGTACCGGCGGGGCGCCGACGGTCTGCCCACCGGTGAGCTCGTCGCACCGCCGCCGGGCCCGTGGGACGACTGCTTCCGCGACCTGGCGGGCCCCCCGACGGTGGACTGGCCCGGCGCGCTGCGGCTCACGCTCGACGCCTCCTGCGACCACTGGGTGGTCTTCGACGAGCCCCTCGACGCCGTGTGCGTGGAACCCCAGACCGGTCCGCCGAACGGGCTCAACACGAACCCTCTCGTGGTCGAACCGGGTGCTCCGCTGACCGCCTCGCTGTCGATCCGCTGGGACGTCGCCACCCGGTGAGCGCCACATCCACAGCCGGCATGCCTGCGCCGGTGGACGACGAGGCCGCCCGCCTCGCCGCGCTGCGGCGGACCAAGCGCCAGGCCACCGGGCTGTTGCTGGCGGCCACGGCGGTGTTCGTGGCGACGCGGCTGCTCGAGGACCGCATGCCGTGGATCGCCTACGTGCGGGCCACCGCGGAGGCCGCGATGGTCGGCGCGCTGGCCGACTGGTTCGCGGTCACCGCGCTGTTCCGCCATCCGCTCGGGATCCCCATCCCGCACACGGCGATCGTGCCCAACCGCAAGGACGACATCGGCCGGGGCCTCGGCACCTTCGTGGAACGCCACTTCCTCACCCGCGAGGTGGTCGAGGAGCGGCTGCGGGCCACTTCGGTGGCAGCCCGCCTGGGCGCCTGGTTGGCCGACCCCGCGCACGCCGAGCGTGCGGGAGAGCAGGCCGTCACCGTGCTGCGCTCCGTCGTGGAGGCACTGCGCGACGACGAGGTCCAGGGCGCGATCGAAGCCGCGGTCGCTCAGCGGCTGCGCCGGCTCGACCCTGGGCCGGTCCTGTCGCGGGCCATCGAGGTCGGTATGGCCGACGGCCGCCACCACCAGGTCGTGTCGCTGCTCGTCACGAAGCTGGGCGACATCGTCGACGCCAACCGCGAGGAGCTCCGGGCGCGGTTGCGGTCGGAGACTCCGTGGTGGGTTCCCGACACCGTGGACGACCGCATCTTCAACCGGGCCTACGCGTCCATCCACCGCTTCCTCGACGAGGTCGGAGCGGACCCCGAGCACCCGGTCCGGCGCCAGATCGACGAACGCCTGCACGAGCTGGCCACGGGACTGGTGCAGTCGATGACCGTGCACGACCGCCTCGAGGAGCTCACCGAGGAGCTCGTGGCCCGCCCGGAGCTGCGCGAGTGGTCCGCCTCGGTGTGGGCCGACCTGAAGCGCTCGGTGCTCGAGCGCGCCGCCGACCCCCAGTCGGCCCTGCGCCGCCGGGTGTCGGACAGCGTGGCCGGCTTCGGCGCGCGCCTGCGCGACGACCCGCTCCTCCAGGCCAAGGTCGACGACTGGGTGGTCGGCATGGCCGGCGACCTGGTCGAGCAGTCCCGAGGCGAGGTGGGCGAGGTGATCGCCGCGACCGTCGCCCGCTGGGACCCGCAGGAGTCGAGCCGGCGCATCGAGCTGCAGGTGGGGCGCGACCTCCAGTTCATCCGCATCAACGGCACCGTGGTCGGGGGGCTCGCCGGCCTCGTGATCTTCACCGTCGGCCGCCTGCTCGGCGGCAGCTGACCGCCGGACGCTCGGGGCTACGCGGGCGCAGCCGGCGACCTTCGAGCCGGGCGCCGCGGGCGCGCCTGGCGCGGCGGCTGGGCCTGGGCCTTGGACTGGGGCTGGGGCGGCTGGTCCGGCGCGTGCGCCTGGGCCTGCGGGTGCGCCTCGCCGGGCCGTGCGCTCGCCAGCGCGACCAGCTCGCGCAGGGCCCGCTCGAACATGGCGATGAGCGCGTCGCGCCCGGGCTCCCAGCCGTCGAGCCAGGCGACCGTGACCTCTTCGACCATGGCCACCCACCCCCGCACCGCGAGGCGCAGCAGCGCCGGCGGTTCGGCCACGTCGAGCTGACCGAGCACCCGCTCGACGATCCGCAGGCGCGTCGACTCGTGCACCTCGGCGAGGAGCGGATCGGCGCCGGCCGCACCCCGCACGAGGGCCAGGTAGCTGGCCCGGTTCTGCTCGATGTAGCGGACGAAGGCATCGAGCGCGACGCGCAGGCGGGTGAGCTCGTCGACCGACGGATCGGGCGTCGTGACCTCGAGGAGCCGGTCGGCCGCCCGCTGCGCCACGGCGACGTGGAAGTCGCGCTTGGTCGGAAAGTAGTGGAAGAGCAGCCCGCGGGAGATGCCCGCGGCACGGGCGATGTCGTCGACGGGAACCTGGTCGAGCGCTCGCTCGCCGAGCATCGACAGCCCCACCTCGATCAGCTGCTCGCGCCGCGCGCCCGGATCCAGACGGCTGCGCGCACCCCTCGCACCGGCACGCCCGCGGGTGGCGCCAGGTGACCGTTGGGTAGGAACGGCGGCGGCCATGGGTCACAGCCTATTGACCGATGCTCAACATCGCCATACCTTGTTGAACCATGCTCAACGACGACCGGCCGCCGGGCTCCTCCCCTGTCGATGACCTTGCGCCCGCCGGCGCGTCCACCGCCTCGTTCCCGGGTGGCGCGGGGCGGCGCCGGTCGCGGCGGGCACCTGTCGATCCGGCCCGCGCCACCGTCCTCGTCACGGGCGCGGGCAGCGGGATCGGCCGCGCCACCGCGCTGGCCTTCGCCCGCCGCGGCGCGACCGTCCTGGCTGCCGACCTCGACCGCCCGTCGGCCGAGAAGACGGCAGCCGCCTGCAACGAAGCGGGCGCCGCCGGGGCGGACGCGTTCGGATGCGACGTCGCCGACCCGGCGTCGGTGGAGGCCCTCGCCGCCACCGTCCACGCCGACCACGGCCCGCTCGACGTCTTGGTCAACAACGCCGGGGTCGGTATGACCGGCCACCTCGTCGACGTCTCGGTGCAGGACTGGGCCTGGATCCGCTCCGTCAACCTCGACGGTGTCGTCCACGGTTGCAAGGCGTTCGGGCCGGCCATGGCCCGGCGCGGCCGCGGCCACATCTTCAACGTCTCCTCCGGGCTCGGGTACACGCCGAGCGCCAGCGAGTTCGCCTACGTCACCACGAAGGCCGCCGTGCTGATGCTGTCGGAGTGCCTGCGGGCCGACCTCGCGCCGCACGGCGTCGCCGTGTCGGCCATCTGCCCGGGCGTGATCAACACGCCGATCGTGCGCAACACGCGCTACCGCGGCGAGGCGGGCAACGCGCGCAACCGGGCCCGCATCGAGCGGCTCTTCCGCCGAGGTCACAAGCCCGAGACCGTCGCCGAGGCCATCCTGGGCACGCTCGCCCACGACCGGGCCGTCGTACCAGTCGGCTGGGAGGCGCGCCTCGGTTGGGCCATGCACCGCTCGTTGCCGGTCGCCGCCACCGTCCGCCTCGCCAGGAAGGGCCTCTAGATGCTGCCGCTCGGACCCGTGCTCGCCGCCGCCGCCGTGCCCCCGGCCGGCGGCTCCGCCCTCGGGGAGATCGCCGCCGCCTCCGTCGTGGCTTCACTCGCGATCGTGGCCGTGGCCGCCGTCGGCTGGGCCCATCGCACGCGCGGTGTGCTCGGCCCGTTCGCCGATCGGATCGAGCGACGCTCGGGCCAGCCCGCGTGGGCGGTCGTGCCGGGCGCCGTGGTCGGCGTCAGCCTGGCCGTGGCGGTGTTCGGCTACTACTGGGACGTCTCCTGGCACATCGACCGCGGTCGCGACCCGGGGGCCTTCGCCAACCCGGCCCACTGGTTCATCATCGTCGGACTCGACGGCATCGCCCTCGCAGGCGTCCTCGCCCTGATCCTGGGCGACCGGCAGACCCGCACCTCGGTGCGGCTCCGCGGGGGCTGGCACGTCCCCGTCGCGGGCCTGATGCTCACGCTGTGCGGGGTCGTGGCCCTCGCCGGCTTCCCGCTCGACGACATCTGGCACCGGCTGTTCGGCCAGGACGTGACGGCCTGGGGGCCGACCCACATCATGATGATCGGCGGCGCCTCGCTGTCGACGCTGGCCGTGTGGGCGCTGCAGATCGAAGGCGCCCGGGCGGTGGGCGGCGACGCGGCCTACGCCGACGCGGTCGGCGGCGACGCGGTGCGCCGCGAAGCAGCGCGCCGCGAAGCCATGCCTCGCGGAGCGGTGACCGGTGCGGGGCTCCTCGACCGGTTGCGTGACGCCGGCGCGGCCGGGGGCTTCCTGCTCGGCCTGTCGACGTTGCAGGTCGAGTTCGACTTCGGTGTGCCCCAGTTCCGGGCGCTCTTCCACCCGGTGCTCATCGCGCTCGCGGCCGGCATCGGCCTCGTCGCCGCCCGGGTGCGGTGTGGCCGGGGCGGCGCGATCGCCGCGGCCGCCTTCTTCGTCGCGGTCCGCGGAGGCCTCAGCCTCGCCATCGCCGGTGCGTTCGGCCGGTCGGTGCTGCACTTCCCGCTCTACCTGGTCGAGGCAGCCGTCGTGGAGGTGGTCGCCCTGGCCGTGCCGCGGGGGCGCCAGCTCACCCTCGGAGCGGTGGCCGGCTTCGGCATCGGCACCGTCGGCTTCGCCGGCGAGTGGGTGTGGAGCCGGCTCTGGATGCCGAACCCGTGGACCCGTGACCTGCTCCCCGGGGCGGTGCCGCTCGTCGTGCTGGCCGGCATCGCCGCCGGCCTGCTCGGCGGCTTCGTCGGCCGAGCCCTGCTCCCGGTGGGCGAGCAACGCCAGCCCACGCCGCGGCTGGCCGCGCTCCTGGCTTGGGGCGGTTTCGCCGCGGTCCTCGCCCTGCCCCTCCCGATGACCGAGCAGACCTCGTGGACGGCGACGATCAGCTCGGCGCCGGCGCCGGCGCGCGGGGGCGAGCGCTGGGTCGACCTCACGGTCCGCACGCGACCGGCTGACGCCGCGCGCGACGCCTCCTGGTTCAACGTGATCGCCTGGCAGGGCCGCAAGCAGGGGGACGGTGGGCTCGTCATCTCGAACCTCCGCCGCCAAGGCGACGGTTCGTGGAGGACCGCGCAGCCGGTCCCGATCGACGGCACCTGGAAGACGCTCCTGCGCCTGGCCACCGGCAGCTCGCTGCAAGTCGTGGCCATCCGCCTGCCCGAGGACGCAGCCATCCCGGCGCCGGCCGTGACCCAGACCTCCGGCACCTACGCCTTCGTGCGCGATAAGTCGGTCCTCCAGCGCGAGGCCAAGACCGACAACGTGAACCTGGAGCGGGCGGCCTACGTCCTGCTGGGCGCCATCGCGGTGGCATGGCTCACGTCGTTCTCGTGGGGCCTGCGGCGCCTCGACCCGGCGGCGCGGCGGCGCCGAGCGGTACCCGGGCGGGCGGCGGTGCGGCGGTCGGCCGCGGCCGAGGCGAGGGTGCCCACCGGGGCGGCTGGCTAGGGTCGTGGACCGTGGGCAGCGAGGGAGGGCCGGCGCATCAGGTGCCATCCTCCCCGAGCGGCAACCGGCTTGCGCCGTCCTCCCGACTCCGACCCCGCGGCGCCTTGGCCGCTCGACGGGCAGGAAAACGAGGGCCCGGTCCGTACGTGACTCGCGGGCCCCGCTCGTGGGATGAGGTCTTGACGAGTATGGCCCTGTCGACGAGGTCGGCGAGGATCCGAGAAGCGCGTTCGACCTTGACGTCGAGCAGCGCCTGCACGACACCATTCGTGATCTGGCCGAGCTCCGACACCGTCGCGACGATCTTGCGGTCGATCTCGTCGGAGGTTCGCCGTCGGTACGGGACCGCGGTGCCCAATTCGCGGAGGGCCTGTTCCCGAAGGCGATAGGTGGCCATATGTCGACGCACTGATTGGCGGGTGGGTTCGAGCATCGCAACCTCGTCGGTGGCCAGCCCGCTCAGCACGGCCTCGACCTCCTCGGCGCCCTTCTGGAGGACTGTCTTCAGCTGCACTGCCGTGACGGTCCGCTGTGTGAGCAAGGTGAAGAGGACGAGCATGGCGTCGACGTCCTCGGCAATCGCCGGGGGCAAGCGGGCGACGTAGCGGGCGACGTTGCGGTTCGGGGCGCCACCGGTGAGCGTCACGCGGACATAGTCGGATTCCGTGATCTGCGGTGGCTGATGGCCAGTGCGGATCATGTCGCGGTACATCCGGTCGATCCCGACGCCGGCTTGCTCAGCGAGGCCAAGCTTACGAATCGCCTCGATCAGCGTTCGGTTCCTCGGCTTCGACGGGTGGGCGAGGATGTTGTCGACCGTGACGCCAGCGACGAGTGGACCGGGCGAGTCGACGACCAGCCTCGTCGGAGAGTGTTCGATCGAGATGGGGTCGGGCAGCCGCCAATCGCGGTGAGCCACGGCGTTGGCGATCGCCTCTCGGGTGGGCCCTTCGGGAAGGTCCGGCAGCTCGACCTGCTGCCCCGACGGAAGCAGGATGAGGGTCCGCTCGATCCGGGCCGCAACGAGCTCGATGCTTCGCTGGAGCGCTAACAGGAGCGGGGTCCCCAGGCGTTGGACGTCCGCCGGCTCGCCGCCCGCGGTGCGCCGGAACTGGTACACGATCAGATCTCGGTGATCCCCGTGACAGAAGAGGAGCTCTCCTGCTCGGAGCAGCTCGCCGGTGGACGAAACCACACCAAGCGCCCGAAGGAGGTCCGCATCGGAGAGTTCACCGTAGGTTCGACGCTGCTGATCGGGGTTCGCCCGGAGAAGCTGGCGTGCTGCCGCCAGAGCGAGCGGTGAGACCTCCGAGGCCAGCCGGGCCGTGGCGTCGGCTGACCAGTCGGCCCCCCGGCGGTCGTCTACAAGCCGCGCCTGCTCCGACGCACTCATCGGTTCACACGACGTGCCGACGCGGTGGTGAGCCCTGCCGCTCACGGCGTGGACCTCGAGTCCCTCGGGCACGACTAGGACCAGCAGGTCGGCGCCGCCCCGATTCGTCGTATCGGTGATGACTGTCAGGCTCGGGTTCGTGAGCTCCCAGATGCGGCGGCGGAGCGCCTGGCCGTCGTGAGGGCAGCCGAGGAAGGCTTGCTGCCCCCGGGCCTTCTCGTCGATGCCCACGACCACGGTGCCGCCCCCAGGTGAGTTCCCGAAGCAGGCGACGGCTTCGGCGAGGTCGCGCGCCGTGTCATCGAAGGACTCCTTGGCTCGCTTGAACTCGAGGTGAGCGGACTCGAGGTCCGCTCCACGGGAACCGCCGGCAATCTCGTCCAAGGCCGCCTCGACGTCTGGACGGGGTTGCGTTGCTGGCATGCGGCCAGATTACCGGAGTTTTGCGCTGACGACCGAGTGAAGGGCAGGGCAAAATTATCGAGAAACTCGTAGATCAGAGTCCACCCGCTCGGGCGCTCGTCGAGCGCCTACGACACCCCGAGCTTGGCAGGCGGAGGTGACACGGCCGACCCTCGCCAAGGCGAGGGTGCCCACCGGGGCGGCTGGCTAGGGTCGTGGACCGTGGGCAGCGAGGGAGGGCCGGCGACCCCCGGGCCCGCCGGCGTCGTGACCGAGCTGTGGCGCTTCCCCGTGAAGTCGCTGCAGGGCGAGCGGCTCGAGCGGGCGACGATCACGGCCGCCGGGGTCGCCGGTGACCGCGTCCACGCCGTGCGCGACCGGGCCTCCGGCAAGGTCATGACCGCCAAGCGCTACGGCGCCCTGCTCGACGGCGCGGCCCGCACCGAAGCGGACGGCACCGTCGTCGTGTGCCTGCCGCATGGCGAGGAGGTCGCCGCCGGCGATCCTGCCGTCGACGACCTGCTGTCGGCCTGGCTCGGAACCGACGTCGTCCTGGGCCGCGCCGGCGACCCGGGATCGACCGCGTTCGAGATGTCGTTCGATGCCGAACACCCCGACCGTGAGATCTTCGAGTGGGCCTGCCCGGCCGGCACCTTCGTGGACCTCGCGGCCGTGCACCTCATGACCACCGCCAGCCTGGCCGCGGCGAAGGCGAGGTATCCCGCAGGCGACTGGGACGTGCGCCGGTTCCGCCCCAACGTCGTCGTCGAAGGCGCCGGTGAGGGCTTCGTCGAGGACGCCTGGGTGGAGCGCACCGTCGACGTCGGCGGCGCCGCGCTGCGGGGCTCGATGGCGACCATCCGCTGCCCCATGCCGTCGCGGGCGCAGCCGGGCCTGGCTCGCGACACCCGCGTGGCCGCCACGTTGCGGGACCACCACGACAACAACCTGGGCCTCTACTGCGACGTCGTCGAGGCCGGTGCGGTCGGCGTCGGCGACGGCGTGCACGTGCACCTCGCTTGACCGCGCAGTCAACGGCCGGGAAGTCTGGTGCGCTCATGACCCAGCCCGACCGCCCGCTGCGGATCGCCTTCCTGACCTACCGGGGCAAGCCGCACGTCGGCGGCCAGGGCATCTACACGCGCCACCTCACCAAGGCCCTCGCCGACCTGGGGCACCACGTGGAGGTGTTCTCGGGCCAGCCGTACCCCGAGGTCGACCCGCGGGTCCCGCTCCAACGCCTGCAGAGCCTCGACATCTACAACGACCACTTCCCCATGCGGATGCCGGGGATCTGGGAGCTCAAGACCCTCGCCGACTTCGTCGAGGTCACGGCGTTCAGCTTCGGCACGTTCCCGGAACCGCTGGCGTTCTCGGTGCGCGCCTACCGGGCGCTCAAGGATCGCCGGGCCGACTTCGACCTCGTCCACGACAACCAGAGCCTCGGCTACGGCCTGCTGGCCCTGCAGCGGCGCGCCGGGTTCCCGCTGATCGCCACCATCCACCACCCGATCACCGTCGACCGCCGCCTCGAGCTCGAGCACGCCGGCACCGCGTACCACCGCCTCACGCTGCGCCGCTGGTACGGCTTCACCCGCATGCAGACCGAGGTGGCCCGCCGCCTGCCGCGCGTCATCACGGTGTCGGAGAACTCCTTCGAGGACATCGCCCGGGATCACGGGGTCCCCCGCGAACGGATGGCCATCGTGCCGGTCGGCGTCGACCCCGAGCTGTTCCGCCCCGTCCCGGGCGTCGCGCGCCGCCCCGGTCACCTCATCACGACGGCCAGCGCCGACGTCGCCATGAAGGGCCTGTCGTACCTGCTGGAGGCGGTGGCCAAGCTGCGCACCGAGCGGCCCGAGGTGCACCTGACGGTGATCGGGCGCAAGAAGGAGGGCGGCAAGTCGGCGGCCACCATCGAGCGCCTCGGGCTCACCGGAGCCGTCGAGTTCGTGACCGGCGTGCCCGATGAGCGCATCGTCGAGCTCTACTCCGAGGCCGAGCTGGCCGTCGTCCCGTCGCTGTACGAGGGGTTCTCGCTGCCGGCCATCGAGGCCATGTCGTGCGGGGTGCCGGTCGTGGCCACGACCGGAGGAGCCCTGCCCGAGGTCGTCGGCGCCGACGGCGACACAGCGTTGCTCGTCCCGCCCGGCGACACGGAAGCGCTCGCGGCGCGCATCGCCGGCGCGCTGGACGACGCGCCGCTGCGGGACCGCATCGGCCGCGCCGGCCGCCAGCGGGTGATCGACCTGTGGTCCTGGCGTCACACCGCGGAACGCACCGTCGAGCAGTACCGCGCGCTGCTGGCGGGAACCGGCCCACGCCCGTCGAACCGGTGACCGCGGCGAAGCGAGGGCCGGCCCCGTGCTGACCGTCGACTACGACCTCCTCGGTCTGCGCCCGGGCCACCGCGTGCTGGACATGGGCGCCGGCGCGGGCCGTCACGCCTTCGAGTGCTACCGCCGAGGTGCCCGCGTCGTTGCGCTCGACTACGGGTTCGACGAGCTGCCGCACGTGGCCGCGCTGTTCGGGGCCATGGCCGAGGCCGGCGAGGCCGGTCCGGCGCGGCGCCGCGTCTCCGGCTCGTCGACCGCGAACGGCTCCCCGCGGACCGACGGTTCAGCCGCCGCGAGCGGCGCCGCCGCGTGCGTGCAGGGCGACGGCACCCGCCTGCCCTTCCCGTCGGCCACGTTCGACCGGATCATCTGCTCGGAGGTGCTCGAGCACATCCCCGACGACGGCGCCGCGCTGCGCGAGCTGTACCGCGTGCTGCGACCAGGAGGCGTGCTGGCCGCGACCGTGCCGGCCTGGCTGCCGGAGCGGATCTGCTGGGCGCTGTCCGACGAGTACCACGCGCCGTTCGTGGAGGCCGGGCACGTGCGCATCTTCACGCTGGCCGAGCTGCGCGCCAAGCTGCGGACCGCCGGCTTCAGCTTCGAGCGGTCGCACCGGGCCCATGCGCTGCACTCGCCGTACTGGTGGCTCAAGTGCGCGGTCGGGCCGACCAACGATCGGCACCGGGTCGTGCGCGCCTACCACCGCGTGCTCGTCTGGGACATCACCAAGGCGCCTCGGACCACGCGCTGGACCGAGCGGGCGCTCAACCCGGTGCTCGGCAAGAGCGTCGTCGTGTACGCGTCGAAGCCCGCCGAGGCGTCGTCGCCGCCGCCGATGCGCGCGCCGGAGCGGGAGGTCGCCGGTGCCCGCACCTGAGATCGCCGGCATCGTCACCGCGGCCGAGGTGCAGGCCACGGTCGACGCCATCGCCGAGTGGCAGCACCCCACGGGGATGATCCCGTGGTTCCCCGGCGGGCACGCCGACCCCTGGAACCACGTCGAGGCGGCGATGGCCCTCGCCCTCGGCGACCACGTCGCCGAGGCGCACCGGGCCTTCGACTGGCTGGTCGCCAACCAACGCCCGGACGGCGCCTGGCACCAGTACTACCTGGCCGACCGCGTCGAGCAGGACAAGCTCGACGCGAACGTCATCGCCTACGTCGCCGCCGGCGTGTGGCACCACTGGCTGCTCACCAAGGACGACGGCTTCGCCGAGGACCTGTGGCCGGTGGTCGACCGGGCCGTCGGCTTCGTGCTCTCGCTCCAGACCGAACGGGGCGAGGTGCTCTGGGCCCGCCACGCGGACGGGACGCCGTGGTCCTTCGCGCTCCTCACCGGGTCGTCGTCGATCTGCCACAGCCTCCGCTGCGCCCTGGCCCTGGCCCACGAGCTCGGCCACGAGCGCCCGCACTGGGACGACGCCGTGCAGCGCCTGGCCGCCACGATCCGCACCGAGCCCGACGCGTTCGCTCCCAAGCACCGGTGGGCGATGGACTGGTACTACCCGGTGCTCACCGGGGTGGTCCTCGGCGACGCGGGGCGCGAGCGCCTCGCAGCCCGCCGTACCGCGTTCGTCATGGAGGGCAGGGGCGTGCGCTGCGTGGCGGACCGGCCGTGGGTCACGGTGGCCGAGACCTGCGAGTGCGCCCTCGCCCACCTGGCCGTCGGTGATCGGGCGCGGGCCGAGGAGCTGTTCGCCTGGGCGCAGCAGCATCGTGAGGCCGACGGTCGCTACTGGACCGGCACCGTGTACCCCGAGGGCGTCCACTTCCCCGGCGGCGAGCGCTCGACGTACACCGCGGCGTCGGTCGTGCTGGCCGCCGACGGGATCGGCGGGTGCAGCGCCGCCTCGTCGCTGTTCGTCGACCCCGACGTGCTGCTGCCCGCGCTGGCCGACCCCATCGAGGCGTTCGACCGCGAGTGAACGCCATGAGCGACCGGCCCGACGTGTCGTTCCGGGTCCGCCTCGTCGCCTCGGACCTCGACGGCACGCTCCTCACGCGCTCGGGCGAGGTGTCGCCGCGCACCCACGAGGCACTGGCGCGCGCCCGGTCCGCCGGCGTGGTGGTCGTGGCGGTGACGGGACGCCCGCCGCGCTGGGTCGACCACCTAGCCCCTGCGCTCGGCCCCGGTCTGGCCATCTGTGCCAACGGAGCAATCGTGGTCGACCTGCCGAGCGGCGCCGTCGTGGAGGAGCACAGCCTCGAGCCCGTCGTGGCGCGAGAGGTCGTCCGCCGCCTGGAGTCGGCCCTGCCCGGGGCGGCCTTCGCGGTCGAGCGGGGCCGGGACTTCGCCTTCGAGGCCGCGTGGGTGGAGCGGTTGCCGCCGGAGCGGGCCGGCGCAGAGATCGTGCGGTCGCTGCTCGACTCACGGGAGGCGCTGACGGCTGAGCCCGTGGCCAAGGTGCTGGCGTGGGTGAAGGGCGAGCGCGGCGACCGGCTGATCGAGCGGGCCACCGAGGCCGTGGGTGACGCGGCCGTCGTGACCGCCTCGAGCTACCAGGAGCTGGTGGAGGTCTCGGCGCCAGGTGTCACCAAGGCCACGACGCTGGCGCGCTTGTGCCAGGACCGGGGCATCGACCGGGCCGACGTCGTCGCCTTCGGTGACGCCCGCAACGACGTGGCCATGCTCGACTGGGCGGGTTGGGGGGTGGCGACGGCCGACGCCCACCCGGCCGCGCTGGCGGTGGCGGACGACGTGACCGACACCTGCGACCACGACGGGGTCGCGGCCTGGCTCGAACGCCACCTGCCCGAGGCCGCGCCCGCTCCGTCGTCACGACCGCCCCACCCGATCTGATGCGCTTCTTTGGCTCTTTGGCGAGGTCTCAGCACGCCGAAGACCCAAAGATGCATCGGGTTGGGCGGGCGGTACGGTCAGCGACCATGTTCCCGGGAGCCATCGCCGCCACCACACCGGACAAGCCCGCGGTCGTCATGGCCGGTTCGGGCACCGTGCAGACCTACGCCGAGCTCGACGCCGCCGCCAACCGGCTGGCCAACCTCTTGTGGTCGCGGGGACTGCGGCCGGGAGACCACATCGCCTTCTGCCTCGAGAACCATCCCGAGTACTTCTCGATCCTCTGGGGCGCCCACTACGCCGGCCTCATCTACACGGCGATGAGCAGCCGCCTCACGACCGAGGAGATGGCCTACATCCTCGCCGACTCGGGCGCCCGGGCGTTCATCACGTCGGCCTACAAGGCCGAGCAGGCAGCCGAGCTGGCGGACCAGATGCCCGGCGTGGAGATCCGCCTCGTGCTCGACGGTGACGTCGACGGCTACGAGCGCTTCGAGGCCGCCGTCGCCGACCAGCCGGCCACGCCGCACATCGAGGAACGGCTGGAAGCCCAGGACATGCTCTACAGCTCGGGCACGACCGGGCGGCCCAAGGGCGTGGAGGTTCCGCTCACCGGCGATCCGCTCGGCACGGCCGACGGCGTCACGGTCCTGTGCCAGCTGCTGTTCTCGGTCGACGCCAGCAGCGTCTACCTGTCCCCCGCACCGCTGTACCACGCTGCGCCGCTTCGCTTCTGCCGTGCCGTGCACCGGCTGGGGGGCACGGTCATCGTCATGGAACGCTTCGATCCCGAACGGTTCCTGCAACTGGTGGAGGCGCACCGGGTCACCTTCACCCAGGTCGTGCCCACCATGTTCATCCGGATGCTGAAGCTGCCCGACGCGGTGCGGGCCCGCTACGACGTGTCCTCGCTGCGCACCGTCGTGCACGCCGCGGCCCCCTGCCCGGTGGAGGTCAAGCGCCGGATGATCGAGTGGTGGGGACCGGTCGTCCACGAGTACTACGCGGGCACGGAGGGCAACGGCTTCGTGTACTGCAACTCCGAGGAGTGGCTCGCCCACCCGGGGACGGTCGGCAAGGCGATCCTCGGCACGCTCCACATCACCGACGACGACGGGCACGAGCTGCCGCCCGGCGAGGCGGGCACCGTGTGGTTCGAGAGCGCCGCCCGCTTCGAGTACCACAACGACCCGGAGAAGACGAAGGCCTCGTACGACGAGCGGGGCTGGTCGACGCTCGGCGACGTCGGCTACCTCGACGGCGACGGTTACCTCTACCTCACCGACCGCAAGGCCTACATGATCATCACGGGCGGCGTGAACGTGTACCCCCAGGAGGCCGAGAACGTCCTGGCCATGCACCCCGCCGTGGCCGACGTGGCCGTGATCGGCGTGCCCGACGACGACTTCGGCGAGGCGGTCAAGGCCATCGTGCAACCCGCCGACGCGGCCGCGGCCGGCCCGGAGCTGGCCGCCGAGCTGATCGCCTACTGCCGCGCCCATCTGGCCGATGTGAAGTGCCCGCGCACGGTCGACTTCCGCGACGAGCTGCCAAGGCATCCCACCGGCAAGCTCTACAAGCGTCTGCTGAAGGACGAGTACTGGGCCGCTGCGGGGCGCTCCATCTGAGCCCGGGCGCCCCCTCTCCCTCGATGTCTCGAAG
This sequence comes from Actinomycetota bacterium, assembly GCA_016185275.1. GTDB lineage: Bacteria > Actinomycetota > Acidimicrobiia > Acidimicrobiales > Iamiaceae > JACPNX01. Next base: position 123,897 of record JACPNX010000013.1, read on the forward strand.
CAACGACCGGCCACGGCCTGACAACGCTTCGAGAAGGGCCGGCCGGAGGTCGGTCGACGGAGATGGGCCGGGCGAGCCGGTGCTCAGGCGACGCGGACCAGGACCCGCAGGGAGCCGACGGCGCGGATCTCGCTGAACCGACCGGATTCGAGCGCCGGGAGGTAGATGCGCTCGTAGGGCGGGCGACCGCCGTCGGCCGGGTCGGGGAACACATCGTGGACGGCGAGGAACCCGCCCATGGCCACGTGCGGGGTCCAGCCCTCGTAGTCGAGGCGGGCGGGCTCGTCGCCGTGGCCGCCGTCGATGAACACGAACGCGAGCGGCGTGGCCCAGTGCCGGGCCACGATCGGGGACGGCCCCACGACCGCGACCACCGCGGCCTCCAGGCCCGCGTCGTGCACGGCGCGGCGGAAGTGCGGCAGCGTGTCCATCTTGCCGACTGCGGGGTCCACGAGGCCGGGTTCGTGCCACTCCCAACCGGGCTGGTTCTCCTCGCTGCCCCGGTGGTGGTCGACGGCGAACAGCACGGTGCCGGCCCTGCGAGCGGCGTCACCCAGCCAGATCGTGGAGCGGCCGCAGTAGGAGCCGACCTCGAGGAACGGCATTTCGGGCACGGCGTCGGCCGCCTGCCCGGCCGCCTCCCACAGCGCATCGCCTTCCTCGGGCGGCATGAAGCCCCGAGCGGCGAGCGCCGCCGCCCGCACGCCGGGATCGAGACCGGCCGGGCCGGCTTCGCCCGGCGCATCGGCGGCCGGTTCAGCGGGCGCCTCGGACGGCGAACCGCCCGCCGGGCCGCCCACGGGAACCGTCACGGCCGCCGGTCGACCTCGGCCGGCTCGAGGGCGGCCGGATGGCCCTGCTCCTCGCGCTCGATGTCCTCGTCATAGGGCGTGTGGTGGTGCGGCCCGAACATGATCTTGTCGAGGAACAGGTACTTGAGCACCCACAGCACGGCGAAGCCCGCGATGTTGGCGGCCTGCACGGCGAGCTTGTTGCCACTCGGAACCTTCGCGACGGCGATCGTGGACAGGATCCACCCGGCCACGGTGAACAGCCAGAACGGCACCACCTCGCGCCGCATGTGGGCCTTGCCCCGCTTGCCCCACACCCAGCGCTTGTTGAGCACGAAGGCGGGCACCGACATGAGCGTCACGGCGACGAGGTTGGCCACCACCGGCTGCCAACCGAGGAACTGGAACACCGCGAGGAAGACCTGCGTGCCGGCCACGCCGATCGCCGAGGTCATCGAGTAGCGGATGGCCCGGCGACCGGCCTCCGACTTGGCGTGCTCGAGCAGTGCGGTGGGGGTCAGGTTCACGGCACCGGCGAGGCTACCGGCGGCGCCGGTCGCGGACGAAGCACGGAGACGGCCACCGACGAGCCGCTCGGGCGCTCAGGCGCGCACGCGCGCACGCGTCAGGCGTCAGGCGTCAGGCGTCAGGCGTCCCCGGGCAGCGTGCCCGCCCGGGCGATCTCGCCCAGCCAGGCGGCGGAGGGCTTGGGCGTGCGCTCGAAGGTGGTGCGGTCGACCGACACGAGCCCGAACTTGGGCCGGTAGCCGAAGACCCACTCGAAGTTGTCGAGCAGGCTCCAGTAGGTGTACCCGCGCACGTCGACGCCGTCGGCGATGGCGCGAAGCACGCCCTCGAGGGCCCGCTCGACGTAGGAGATCCTCTGGTCGTCGTCGTCGGTCCCGATCCCGTTCTCGGTGACCAGCAGCGGCACACGGCCACCGGTCACCTCCCAGGCCCGGCGCAGCGTGGCCTCGAGCGCCTGGGGCCACAGCTCGTAGCCCATGGGCAGCATCGGCACGCCTTCCTCGCCCGTGCGCAGCACCCCGTCGGGTCCGACGCGGGCGCGTGAGTAGGCCTGCACGCCGATGAAGTCGTCTCCTTCGGTGGCGGCGAGGAACCGGTCCTCCATGAACTCGCGGTAGCGCGCGAGCTTGGCCTCGGCCCGGGTGCGGTCGTCGCCGTCGCCGACCGCCGCCCAGTCGCTCATGGAGAGCGTGAGGCCCACGGGCACGCCCGGCGCCGCGGTCCGGATCGCCTCCACGGCCGCGCGGTGCGCGTCGATGAAGGTGCGGGTGACGCGGTCGGCCAGGTCAGGGTCGCGCTTGCCCGGGGGGAAGACGCCGAACGACCAGCCGTAGAAGGCCACCACGTTGGGCTCGTTGATCGTGCACGCACGGGTCATCACGTCGCCGAGGGCGACGGCCACCTTCTCGCAGAACGTGGCGAAGCGCTCGACCGTGTCGGCCGACTCCCAGCCGCCGAGGTCGGCCAGCCAGCGAGGCGTCGTGAAGTGGTGCAAGGTGACGACGGGGTTGACGCCGCGCGCGGTGAGGCCGTCGCAGATGCGGCGGTAGTGGTCGAGCGCGGCGACGGACCACTCGCCGGGCGCGGGTTCGACCCGGCTCCATTCGACCGAGAACCGGTAGTCGGTGAAGCCGAGCGAGGCGACGAGGTCGGCGTCCTCGGCCCACCGGTGGTAGGAGTCGCAGGCGTCGCCGCTGGGCTCGGCGCACAGCGTGCCCGGCTGGTGCTCGTGGCGCCACCAGTCGTTGTTCCAGTTGCCGCCCTCGATCTGGTGGGCGGCCGTGGCCGTGCCCCAGGAGAACCCGTCGGGGAACGAGGCGCGGGTGGTCACGGGCTCGGTCATGGTCGGCGAGCCTACGGGGGTCGTGCACCCTCGGGCGCCCGGGCCCGGTCGTGCACGTCGGGTCGCCTCGGTCGGCCCCGGGCATGCCGTCGCCGGAGGTCGCCGTGCGGGGGTGCGATCATGTCGGCGTGCAGGCCGACGTCGACGCTCTCATCGCGCTGCTCGACCTCGAGCCCATCGAGGTGAACATCTTCCGAGGCGTCAGCCCCGACGAGAAGCTGCAGCGGGTCTTCGGCGGCCAGGTGGCCGGGCAGGGGCTGGTCGCCGCGGCCCGCACGGTGGACCGCCCGGACATGCACGTGCACTCGCTCCACGCCTACTTCCTGCGCCCGGGCGATCCCTCCGTGCCGATCCTCTACGAGGTGGACCGCATCCGCGACGGGCGTTCGTTCGCCACCCGCCGGGTCGTGGCCATCCAGCACGGGCGGGCGATCTTCAACCTGGCCGCCTCGTTCCACGTCGCCGAACCGGGCCTCGACCACCAGCTTCCGGCGCCCAGCGGCGTGCCCGAGCCCGAGACCCTCCCCGACTTCCGCCAGCGCTGGGAGCCGTGGGCCGGTTCGCTCGGCGAGTGGTACCACCGGCCCCGGCCCATCGACACCCGTGTCGTGGACTGGCGCGACCCCGGCCACTCCGAACCCCAGGCGCCGCGCCAGCTCCAGTGGATCCGGGCCGACGGCGTCCTGCCGGACGACCCGCTGCTCCACATCTGCGTGGTCACGTACGCGTCGGACATGACGCTGCTCGACACGGTCAAGCTGCCCCACGGCGGTGCCGGGCTCCGGACCGAGCTGCAGATGGCGAGCCTGGATCACGCCATGTGGTTCCACCGTCCCTTCCGGGCCGACGAGTGGCTGCTGTACGACCTCGATACGCCGAGCGCGTCGAGCGCGCTGGGCCTGGCGCGCGGCCTGTTCTTCGACCGGGCGGGCACGCTCGTCGCGTCGGTGGTGCAGGAGGGCCTGCTGCGACCGGTGCAACCGGCGTGAGGCGCGGCTCCGACCGAAGCTTCGGCGCCGCACGCCGGGCGGGCGCGACGTTCGTCGCGGTGACGCTGCTGTCGGCCGCCTGCGGATCCGACGGCGACCGGTCGGGTGGGGCGGACCCCACCGTGCCGGGGCGGGTGGTCTCGACGACGACCACCGCCGTCGCGTCCACGTCGACCGCCGGTGCGACCACGAGCACCACGAGCACCGCGGTCCAGCGCGCCCTGCGCGACGTCCGCGCTCGGCTCACCGTGGTCGCGAGGCTCGAGGCGCCCACCGCCCTGGCCAGCCGGCCGGGCTCGTCGTCGCTGTACGTCACCGAGCGGGCCGGTCGCATCCGCGAGCTGCGACCGCGCGGTGCCGGCTTCACGGTGGTCGCGCAGCCGGTGCTCGACGTCTCCTCCGACACCACTACCGACGGGGAGCGCGGCCTGCTCGGGCTGGCGTTCTCGGCCGACGGCCGCACGCTGTACGCCAGCCACACGAACGCGCAGGGCGACACCAGGCTGGCGGCGTACCGGATGGTGGGCGGGCGGGCCGACCCGTCGTCGCGACGGGTGCTGCTCGCCGTCGACCAGCCGTACTCGAACCACAACGGCGGCGAGGTCCGCCTCGGGCCCGACGGCATGCTGTGGTTCGGCTTGGGGGACGGAGGCGGGCAGGGCGACCCCGACGACCGCGCGCAGGACCCGCAGGATCTGTTGGGCAAGGTGCTGCGCATCGACCCGCGCCGCGGGTCGGCCGGGCGGCCCTACACGATCCCCGCCGGCAACCCGTTCGCGAGCGGCGGCGGGCGACCGGAGATCTTCCTCACCGGCGTGCGCAACCCATGGCGCTTCAGCTTCGACCGGGCGACCGGCGACCTGTGGATCGGCGACGTGGGCGCCAGCACGGCCGACGAGATCGACCGCCTGCCCGCTCCGCTGGACCAGTGGGCGGGCGCGAACCTCGGTTGGAGCGTGTACGAGGCGTCCCTGCCGGCCGGCGTCCCGGGCCGCCGGTTGCGGGGGGGTCGGCTGGTGGGACCGGTGTACGAGACCCGCCTGGCCCAGGGCTGGTGCGCGCTGGCCGGGGGCGTCGTCTACCGCGGGTCGCGCCTGCCGGCACTCGCCGGCGCCTACCTGTTCGGAGACCTGTGCAAGACCGGCATCAACGCGCTCCGGATGGACGCCGGCGGACGGGTGGCGGAGACCGCCGTGATCGCGACCGGCCCACCTTCGGTCGTCGCCGTCGACCAGGACAGGCAGGGCGAGGTCTACGTGGTCTCGCTCGAAGGCACGGTGTCGCGCCTCGACCCGGGCTGATCGGGGGAAGTCGGCGCGTCGCGCCTCGACCCGGGCTGATCGGGGGAAGTCGGCGCGTCGCGCCTCGACCCGGGCTCAGCCGCAGCAGCCCGCCGCGTCGCGCCTCGACCCGGGCTCAGCCGCAGCAGCCCCTCGCGTCGCGCCTCGACCCGGGCTCAGCCCGACCCGGCCGCCCGTCGCACGAGCGGGGCAGACTGCGCTCGTGCTGCTCGCCGAGGTCGTCGCCGCGGCCGATGCGGTCGCCGCCACGACCTCCCGCACGGCCAAGCGCGACCTGATCGCGGCCCTGCTGCGGGCGGCCGAGCCGCACGAGGTCGGCACCGTGGCGAGGCTGCTCGCCGGTGACCCGGAGCAGGGTCGGATCGGCATCGGCTGGGCCACGCTGGCACGTGTGGAGGTCGCACCCGCGCCCGCCTCCTCCCTCGCCGTCGCCGACCTCGACAGCGCCCTCGACGAGGTGGCGGCACTCGTGGGCGCCGGGTCGGCCACAGCGCGCAGGGAGCGGCTCGGCCGGCTGATGGCGGGCGCGACCGCGGCCGAGCAGTTCTTCATCCGCCGACTCCTCATCGGCGAGCTGCGCCAGGGTGCGCTCGAAGCGGCGGTGGCCGACGCCGTGGCCGCGGCCTTCGACGTGCCACAGGCCGACGTGCGCCGCGCCCTGATGCTCTCGGGCGATCTCGGGCGCACCGCCGAGGTGGCCCGAACGCGCGGACGGGCCGGACTGGCGGGCGTGTCGCTCACGGTGGGGCGACCCTTGCAGCCGATGCTGGCGTCGCCGGGCGAGGACATCGGAGCCGCGGTGGCTGCCGTGGCCGGGCCGGGCGACGGGCGCGCTCCCGTGGCGGTCGAGTGGAAGCTCGACGGTGCCCGCGTGCAGATCCACCGGGACGGCGACGAGGTGGGCGTGTTCACGCGCAACCTCAACGACGTGACGGGCCGCCTCCCCGGGGTCGTGGCCACGGCGCTGGAGCTGCCGGTCGGGCGCTTCGTGGTCGACGGCGAGGTGCTCGGCGTCGATCCGGACGCGCGACCCGAGCTCTTCCAGGACACGATGCGCCGGCTCGGGCGCCGGTCCGGTGCCGGAGCCGGGGCGAGCCCGGTCGGCGACTCGGCTGCCGGCTCGGCGCCGGCTCGCGACGCGAGTCGGGCCGGCGACTCGGCGGCGAGTCGGGCCGGCCACTCGGCGGCGAGTCGCGTCGGCGACGCTGGTCCCGCGCCGGGCGGTCCAGCGGCCGGAGCGGTCGGGCTGCGGCCCTGGCTCTTCGACGTCTTGCACATCGCCGGTGACGATCTGCTGGACCGGCCTCTCGCCGAACGCCGCGCCGCCCTGGCCGAGCTGGCCCCGGCTCACCGTGTGCCCGGCATCGTGACCGCCGACGCGGCCGAGGCCGACGCCTTCCTGCGCGGAGCGCTCCAGGCCGGCCACGAGGGGGTGGTCGTCAAGGATCTCGCCAGCCCGTACGCCGCTGGCCGCCGGGGTGCGGCCTGGCGCAAGGTGAAGCCGGTGCACCTGCTGGACCTCGTGGTGCTGGCGGTCGAGGAGGGCAGTGGCCGGCGGCGGGGATGGCTGTCGAACCTGCACCTGGGGGCCCGCGACAGCGACGGCGGCTTCGTGATGGTGGGCAAGACCTTCAAGGGCCTGACCGACGAGCTGCTCGCCTGGCAGTCCGCTGAGCTGCTGGCTCGGGAGACGGGACGCGAGCGGCACGTCGTCCATGTCCGCCCCGAGCTGGTGGTGGAGATCGCGCTCGACGGTGTCCAGCGATCGACCCGCTACCCCGGCGGTGTGGCGCTGCGCTTCGCCCGCGTCCGCCGCTACCGCTCCGACAAGACCGCTGCCGAAGCCGATCTCATCGACACCGTGCGGTCGCTGCTGCCCCGATCGGGTTGAAGCCCCGATCGGCCGCGCGCGCCGTCCACGCCGGCCGCCGGCGTCGTCGACCGTCGACGGCGGCGGCGGCGGCGCAGCCCCACGAACCCGAGCCCGACGAGCCGGAGCCGACCCGGCGAGCCCGAGCCCGACGAACCCGAGCCGACCCGGCGAGCCCCAGCCTGCCCGACCCGCCCCAGCCGGCCTGAGGAGCCCGAGCCCGAGCGGGAACGAGCGTCGCCGCCCACGTCGCCGCTCACGTCGCCGTCAGCGCACCTTGGCGCAGGATCGAACCGGCCTCACCCTTGTGGACCTCGATGCCCGACGGGATGCGCTCGCGCAGCCCCCCGACATGGCTGATCACGCCCACCATGCGGCCACCGGCGCGCAACCGGTCCAGCTCGTCCATGGCGAGCTGCAGCGCGTCGGCGTCGAGGCTGGCGAAGCCTTCGTCGACGAAGAGGGCGTCGAGGTGCACGCCGCCCGACCGCTCGGACACGACGTCCGCGACGCCGAGGGCCAACGCGAGCGAGGCCTGGAAGGTCTCGCCCCCCGATAGCGAGGTCACCTCCCGCTGCTCTCCCGTGAACGCGTCGACCACGCGGAGGTCCAGGCCCGCCTTGGCGCCGCCCTTGGCCTGTGCGTGCACGACGAGCCGGTAGCGCCCGTCGGTCATGGTGGACAGCCGCGCGTTGGCCCGCTCGCAGATGACCTCGAGATGCGCGGCCAGGACCCACCGTTGCAACGACACCCGGTCGCCGACCCGCCCGAGGCACCGCTGCGCCAGGCCGAGACGCACGTGATGTTCGGCCTCGGCGGCGGCGAGGGCCTCGGCGGTCGACCGGTGCTCGTCCGCCAGCCGGGCCAGTGTCCCGGCCACGTTGGCCACCCTGGCGCGCACGCCGAGGAGCTCCTCGTGCCGGTGCTTGGCTTGCCCCGCGGCGTCCTCGAGCGGTCCGAGGGCCGGTGCGGCGTCGGGCAGATCGGCGAGGTCCGGCCGCTCGAGGGCGTGCTCGACGCGCAGGCGCTCCTCCTCCCAGCGGCGCACCCGCTGGCGGCCGGCGTCGAGGGCCCCCGGCTCGAGCAAGGCGGCGCGCACCGCCGCCGCATCGGCGAAGTCCGACGCGGCCAGGTCTTCGCGCAACCGCTGATCGGCCTCGGCGTGCCGGGCGGCCGTCGCGGTCCGCTCCGGAAGCGCCTGCTCGAGGGAACGCAACGCCTGGGCGAGCTGCTCGACTCCGCGTATGGCGCCGGCCAGGTCGACGTCGTCGGGCACCTCGGCGCGCAGCGCCGCCTCGGCGGCCGCCGCGTTGGCGCGCAGGGCCTCGGCGCGACCGCGGGCCTGCTCGGCGAGCGTGACCGCCGCCGCCAGGTCACGCTCGGCCGCGGCGACGGCCGCCGAGGCCGCTTCGAACTGCGACGTGAGCTCGGGGCACCGGGCCGCCTGCAGCTCGCGGGTGCGGAGGTCGGCCTCAGCCGCGGCCAAGGTGCAGCGCGCCTCGTCGGCGTCGGCGGCTGCGGGACCGGCACGCGCCTCCAGCGCGGCGACGGCCGAGCGGGCCTTGCTCGCCTGCGCGCCGGCCGCGTCGCGGGCCTGCTGCTCCTGCTCGACCTGGGCGGCGGCGGCATCGACGTCGGCGCGCACGACCGTGCTCGGCCCCACCTCCGCGGGCGCCGGGTGGTCGGCCGCGCCGCACACCGGGCACGGCTCACCGCCAACGAGGCGGCCCGCCAGCTCGGCCGCGATCCCGGCCAGGTAGCGCTCCAGCAGGTCGAGGCGCCGGGCTTGCGCCGACTGGTGGCGATCGGTCGCCTCGTGGGCGGCGACCTCGGCCGCGAAAAGCTCGGCCCGCGCCCCGACCAGGCGCTCGCCCGCGGCGAGGGCGTCGCGCCGCCTGGCCACGTCGCCCCGCAGCGCTTCGACGCTGGCCGCCGCCCGCTCCGCCTCGGCCCGCTCGGCGTCACGTGCCTGCTGCGCCTCGCGGGCGAGCATCAGCGTCCGCTCCAACGCGCGCGCGTCGCCGGCACGGGCCTGGGCCGTCTCCGCCGCGCCCGCGGCCTCGACGCGCAGGTCCGCCACCTCGTCTGCCTTGTCGGCCAGGGCCCGGAGGCGCAGCTGGTGCTCGCGCAGCGCGAGGACGGCGCCTGCGCAACCGTCGTCGCCCAGCGCCGCCGTCGTGCGCGGCAGAGCCTCGACCTCCGGCGGCAGCGGAACGACGTGCCCTTGACGCCGAGCCGTCACTCGGTCCAGCGCCACCTCGACGGCGCCAGCCGCGGCCGCGGCCTTGGCGGCCGCGGCCTCAGCCGCGGCGAGGCCGCGACGCAACGCCTCTGCCCGGGTGCCCCGGTCGACCTGCTGCTCGAGCGCGTCGATGTCGTCGGCCTCGGCCTCGAGCTCGACCCGGGCCGAGCGCAGCTTGTCGCGCTGAGCGACCCGGCTCGCCAGGTCGGCGGCCGCCGAGCGCGCTCGCTCGGTGCTGAAGGCCTGGTCTGCGGCCGCTCGCACCGCCCCCTCGCACCTTCCGCTCAAGGCCTGGGCCCTTCGGGCCAGCTCGGCCAGGCGCGCCGTCTCGGGCGTCGTCTCGTCGACCGGCTCCACCTCGGGACCGAGCAGATCGGTCGGCGCGTCGGCCAACAACTCGGCCCAGTCGCGCTCGAGCCGCTCGACGCGCACCGCCTGCGCCCGCCGCAGCTCCTCGACGGCTCGCGCCGCGACGGCAGCGCGGTCGTCGAGCGAACGGGCGATGTCGCCGAAACGGGTGGTGGCGAAGAGCGACTCGAGCAGCCGCTCCCGCTCGTCGGAGCCGGCCCGCAGCACGCGCTCGCACTCGCCCTGGGGCAGGAGCACGACGCGCTGGAACTGGTCGGCCTCGAGCCCGACGGCGCCGGTGACGAGGAGGTCGACCTCCCGGGCCTTGGTGGCGACCACGAGCCACCCACCGGGCACCGCCCGCTCGAGGACCGCCGTGGGGGAGGCCAGCGCGACGCCGCCGTCGCGCCGGGTGCGCCACCGGCGGGCGGAACGGCGGACCCGCCACTCCTCTCCGCCGGCAGCGAAGCGCAGGGTGACCGACGGAGGGGTGTCGCGAGCGTGGTCGGAGTGCAGGCGCTCCAGTGGGCGGGCGCCGGCGACCTTGCCGTACAGCGCGTAGCAGAGCGCGTCGAGCAGGAACGTCTTGCCCGCGCCCGTCGGTCCGGCGATGAGGAACAACCCGTCCTCGGCCAGGGCGCCGAAGTCCACCGCCTGGCGCGTTGCGTACGGACCGAAGGCCTCGAGCTCGAGCAGCAGGGGCCTCATGCGGCCGTCTCCGTGGTGGCACCGTCGACGTCACGCGAGCCGTGGTCGTCGCCGTCGACCGGGGTTCGCTGTGCTTCGAGCGCCTGCACGACGAGCTCGCGCTCGTGGTCGGTGACGGCGCGGCCGGTCTGCTCGGCGAGGAAGGCGAGCACGAGGTCGAGGTCGCTCACGGCCCCGGCGCCGCGGCGAGCGGCCGCCCCCACCGCGCGCACGACGGTTCCCGGAACGGGACGGTGCTGGAGCGCGACGGCGTGGGGGAAGCGGGCCTGGAGTGCGGCCATGGCGCGGGGCGGCAGGTCAGCGTCGGTGACGACCGCCCGGACCCAGCAGGCCTCGGCATCGACCAGCACCGGATCTCCAACGAGATCGTCCAGCGCGCCGGTGATCGTGCGGACCGCCCGGCCCACACCGAGGGGCACCGACTCCGCCCGCACGCCACGGTGGTCCACCTCGACGATGCGGACCACCTTGGGCCCCGTCTCGGCGAACGAGCAGGGGAGGAGGCTCCCCGAGTACCCGATGGTTCCTGCGTCCCACTCCTGGGCGCGGTGGAGGTGACCGAGCAGGACGCAGTCCACACCGGCGAACGCGTCGAGGCCGACGCGGTCGACGTCGCCGACGGACAGCTCGCGCTCGGACGTGGACCCCTGCCCGCCCGCCACGAACGTGTGGGCCACCACCACGGAACGCACGCCCGCCCGGCCGGCCAGATCGGCTCGGACCTGGTCCATCGCCCACACCATCGCCGCGTGTTGCGTGAGGCGCCGCCGGCGAGGCGCCGCGACTTCGTCTCCGCCGCGGCCACCGCTCGCGGCCGGTTCGGCGCCGGCGGCGGGCTCGTCCAGCCCGCGCAGGGCCAGCGGTTCCACGTAGGGCACGGGGTGGATCACGACGTCCGCCCCGCCAGCGGGATCCCGCACCACCACGGGCGACTCGGGCGCGAACCGGCCCCGCAACGTCACCCCCGCGGCGCGCAGCACCGGGTCGAGCGAGCCGACCCGTGCCGGTGAGTCGTGGTTGCCCGTGACGGCCACGACGTGGGCCGCCACGGCGCGCAGCTCGCCCAGCACGTCGCCGAACAGGTGGACGGCATCGGCCGGGGGGATGGCGCGGTCGTACAGATCCCCCGCGACGACCACGACGTCGACCTCGGCGGCCTTCGCCAGCTCGACCACGCGGGCCAGCACCTGCTCGTGCTCGGCGCGCAGCGACGCGCCATGGAACAGCCGGCCCAGGTGCCAGTCGGACGTGTGAAGGATCCGCACGTCTACGAACGTAGGCAGGGGGTGTGACAGCCGCCGCGGACCCAGGCCCCGACAGGCCTTCGCTGGGCTAGGAGCTGCGGTGGCGGGCCGGGACATCGAGGACGCGCTCGGCGACCCAGCGGTTCGCCGCGACGACAGCGACCGCCATGCCGCTACCGCTCCACCGCCACACGTTCGTCTGGCGCTGAGGTGTCGGAAGAGGCCGGGGCGCGCCTTGCATCAGCGATGATGGCGGACCTCGACGTCGGGCAGGTCGGCGAACGCCGTGATGTCAGCTGTAACGACCGCGCGGCGAGATGCCGCCGCCGTTCTGGGGCAGTCGACTGCGAAGGCACGGCCCACTCGCCCACTCGCCCGCGACCGCTCGAGACCTTGTGCCTCCGCTCCGTCGCTCACACGCTCCACGAAGCTGCTGAACTGACCGAGGTGAGCGAGCTTCGGTGTCGACCGGCCGGAGCTGAGGACTTCCCCTTTCTCGCGACGATGCTTGGTGAGGCCGCCGTCTGGCGGCCCGACAAGCCGACACCGACCGCCGACCAGGTGATGGCCGATCCGCGGTACGCGCGGTACCTCGCTGGATGGCCAAGGCAAGGCGACTATGGACGGGTTGCCGAACAGGACGGACCGGTGGGGGCGGCTTGGTATCGGACGTACACAGAGGCAAACCATGGCTATGGCTTCGTGGCTGACGATGTGCCCGAACTGTCGATTGCCGTCGTCGCCTCCCGCCGGCACGGGGGGATCGGACGGCGACTCCTCATCGAGCTCATCGAGGCCAGCGTTGCTCAGGGATACCGGGCCATGAGTCTCAGTGTCGCCGAGAACAATCCAGCGCGTGGCCTCTACGAGTCGACGGGTTTCGTCCCCGTCGAGAAGCACGGACGGTCCTGGACGATGGTCCGAAGCGCCGCTCGATCGAACCGAGCGACCCGCTGAGACGATCAGTGCTCATTGTCTCCAGAGTTTCCTGAACGTCGGCGAGAGCACGAACCTCAGCCTCTACCGCCCAGCCGACCTGCACGCCATCGAGCACCGCATCAATACCATCCTGCGCCACAGCCTCCGCTGGTCAACCGCCCACGACCTCTACCACAAGGCAGCTACACGACGAGGACGGAGAGCCGCGCCGCGTTCGTCGCCAGCGAGCCGAGCATCTGGAAGTCGCCCCGGTCGCTCGTGACGATGACGACGTCGTCGTGTGCCGCACGTGCGTCTGCAGCCGCCGCGACGATGGTGTCGACTCCCGAGGGCGGCCGCTGCATCCCGGCTCCCATGGCCTTCCGCCGAAGCGCCCCGGCGGCGTGACCTGTCGGGGCGTCGACGTCGGCGACGTTCACCACGCCGAGCAAGCGTTGTACGTGGTAGTCGTGACCCGCGTGGCCGCTCAGAACGCTCTCCGCGAGCACCGCTGCGGGAAGGACGAGATCATCAGTCCGCTCTCGAAGGAGGCGCAACCGGGCTCGGCGCTCCTCGTCGAGCGGTGCCAAACCTTCGACGCCTCCGGTGTCGAGAACGACGATCAACCCGCCGCTCGCTTGGCTCGGGGCGGAGCGGTCCGCCGCTTCGTTGTCCGCCGAGGCTTCCCGGCCGTCGCCGACGCGAGCCAGGTCTCGGCCCTCGCCCTCGCCGTTGCACTGGGCACGCCGTCAGCCGCGTCGAGCTCGTCGAGCCACGCGTCGAGCGCCGCCATGCGCCGCCGCCGATCGAGCTCGTCAACCACGGCTCGCTGGGCCAGGGATGAGACGTTCAGCCGCTCGCTTCGGGCCTGCTCGTCGAGGTCGTCGGGAAGGCTGATGTTCCGTCGAGCCATACACACACATTACACACTCGGTGCCGGCTCGCGGTCCACGGGCGGAAGGGCACGAAGCGGAGGGCACTACGTTCCGAGCGTTACGCGGTACACGTTCGTGTCCCGACGCGCGAATCCGAGCCGCTGGTAGAGACGGTTGGCGGCCTCACGGTCGGGCCGCGACGTGAGGTCGACCGTGCGGGCGCCGCGGACCGCCGCCAGGCCCAGGGCATGGCGGTTCAGTGCCTCTCCCACCCCGCGGCCGCGGGCGCGCTCGTCGACCACGACGTCTTCGATCCAGGCCCGCACACCCGTAGGGATGCGGAACAGCACGAGGGTCAACGATCCGAGCACGTCGCCTCCGTGGGGCTCCTCGGCCACCAGGAGCACGGTCGTCGGAGATGCGACGATCTCGGCCAACTCGGCGGCGCTCGGCGGCGGCGACGACCGGGAGAGCTGGGGGACGAGGCGGGCGAAGGCGTCGGCGAGCGCCGCGGTCACCTCGGTGGCTTCACGCACGATGAGGTCCATGACGGACGATCCTGGCACGCGCCGTCGGACACTCCCCCGCCCCCGTCACAGGAGGTTCAGCGGCTCCTCACCCTCACGCAACGCCTCCGCCACCACGACGACACGGCGGTTCCGTACGGTCGCAGGCATGGAACCCATCTTCGACTGGCTGGCTCGTCTGGGCACCGCCGGGGCGGCGGCCAACGTGCGTCGTGACCTGGAGACCGACCGCGAGCGGACCGAAGCGGTCGCCCTCCTGGCCCGCCGCGTCGACGCTCGCTCCGGCGCCTCCGCACGGCCCGCGCCGTCCAGCGCCCGCGCCGCCGCCTGACCCGTCCGGCGGGGTCAGCCCGACGCCGGTTGCACCACGAACGACACGCTCGTCCGGCCCGTGCAGCCGGGCACGACGCGAATGCCCCACCGACCCGTGAAGCGGCGGCCGGTGAAGTTCGACTCCGCGTCGCGCGGCTCGACCTCGCCCTTCTCGAGGCGGTAGCCGGCGGCCGGAAGCTGGCGCTGCAGGGACCGCAACGTCTCCCGGAAGGGCCGCTCGGTCACACCCTCGATCACGATGCGCTGCCCCGAGCGGGCGTCGGTCTGGACCACGATGAGACCGGGCGGCAGCGGGAGGTCCCGCGGGAATCCGGACGGCAACGCCTTGCCGGGTGCCTTCGCCCGGCACAGGGTCGCCGGGGCCGACACGGGGCTCAGGCCCTCCTTGCTGTCGCCACCGCAACCGCTCCCGGCGAGGCCAACTACGGCGACCGCCATGATGGCCACGCTCGGGACCGCCGCGAGCCGCAGGCCGGTGAGCGTGCCATGCCGCCGCGCTGGTGTCACCGGCCGGGTCCCGCTCAGAACGTGAACGGCACGCGCCGCGTGCGGTTGTTGGACTCGTTCGACTCGACCACGGCGTTGCGGGGATCCACGACGGCGGTGAGCGTGTGCGAGCCGGTCGTGACGGTGCCTCCCGAGAACGAGACGGTGCGCGCCGAGAAGGCGCCGAGCTCGATCGGTGCCGTCTCGCCGATGGTGCGGGTCTCGTCGAGGAAGCGCACCACGACGGGCTTGGCGGGCAGACCGCCCTGGTTGCGCACCGCCGCCGATCCGTTGAAGGCGCCGCTCGGGCCGCGGGAGGCGGTGAGGTTGCGCACGATGAGGTCCGGCTTGGGGTCGTAGGCCGCGAACAGCGTCTTGCCGGAGTTCTGCCGGGAGATCGTGGCCAGGGCGTCGAAGTTGTTGGGACCGGACTTCTCGCACGCACCCGTGCAGCCATCGGCGAAGGCCACGAGGACCCGCCCCCGGGCGTCGATGGTGACGTCGATGAAGTCGAGCAGGTTGCGGTCGGACCCGCAGGTCGTCCCGCCGGTGCAGATGGAGCCGCGCTGGACCGGCGCGTAGGGGGTGGCGTCGACGGTGACCCAGGTCTTGCCGCCGTCGTAGGTCGTGGCCACGTACAGGTGCCAGATGCCCTTGAAGTTGGCGGTGTCCTGGTAGTTGCCGCCGGTCGGCGTGCCGAGGAACGCGAACGCGGCCCGGTCGTCGTCGCCGGCCACGACGGTCGGGAAGACGCTGTTGCGGATGCCGAAGGGCAGGCCGACGTCCTGGTCGTCGGTCCACGTCCTGCCCTTGTCGCGCGACACGGCGATGCGGGGGCGCCCGTCGCTGTTCTGGTAACCCATGTAGATCGTGCCGTTGCTGCCGATGCCGACCGACGGGTCGCTGTCGCCCGGGGTGCTGAAGGGGTCCTTGCGCACCTGCCAGCTCAGACCGTTGTCCTCGGACACGGCCACCGCCTGGTTGGAGCCGCACCCCTTGTTCGGGACGTAGACGGTGCCGTCGGGGGCAACCTTCACGTGCCCGTGCAGACCGCCGCAGTCGAGCAGGCTGTACATGGGCACGGCCGGTCCGTAGGTCAGGCCCCCGTCGCGGCTGACGGCACACGACGCGTCGGCGATGTCCTGGGAGCAGTAGTAGACGGCGTTCGGGTAGCCGGTGAGCGCCCCCGGTGACCCGCTCGAGAACGGTCCGCCTCCGAGCGTCTGGTGATCCACCCCGGAGTTGATCCCGCTGCCGGCCGTCGGCGTCCAGGTGGCGCCGTCGTCGTCCGTGTAGCAAGTGAGCGCGGCCTTGCCGGCGAGCTGCGATTCGAACGTCCGGCCGGTCTGGCGGTCGGTGAACAGGATCGGGTCGAGGCTCGTCGCAGCCGTGCACTTGGGCGGGATCGCGCTGGCGTCCTGCCAGGTCGCGGTGGCCGGCTTCTTGGTGTCGTCGAAGGTCACCCGGGCGGTGCCGGTGTACGCCTGGTACATCACCTTGCCGGTCCTGCGGTCCACACCGATCGACGGCTCGCCGGCGCTGTGCGCTTCGGGGAACGACTCGGACGCCGCGTAGTTCTTGAACGTCGGCTTCGGGTCGGTCCCCGGTGGGGGGTTGACCGGCTTGGCGACCAGCGACACCGTCGCGGTGAACGACTGCCCGAGGGGCGCGTAGGGCACGACCCGCAGGACGTAGCTGCCCGTGTCGGGTGCGCTCAGGATGACCTCGGGGTCGCTGCTGGAAGCCGCGCTGGAGATCGTCGTGCCAGCCGCGTCGAGCAGGTACACGTCGAAGTCCGCGGCGGCGGTCGGCCACTGCACGACGACCTTGAGCTGGTTGTCCATCCCGTATCCGGCCGGCGTGGACACCGAGAAGGGATGGTCGTTGCACGGCAGGGCGGCGTTGCACACCGGTTCGCCGGTGGCGTTGGCGGACACGTTCGGCGTCGCGAACGGCCCCGCCGTGTACGAGAACGACGGAGCGGTCGGCGTGAGGGTCTCCGCGGCGGATGCCGGCCCGGACAGGAGGCTGGCACCGAGCGGCAGCAGCGACGCCACCACGACGGCGCGGGCGATCCGGGAGGAGAGCAAGCGGCGCAGAGGTCGAGTCATCGGAGACGTCCTTGTCGTGCGGTCGGGACGCGCGCGCGGCCGGGGTCGCGGAGGGTTCGCCGCCTGTTGCGGCATTCCTGCCGGGAACCGGCGGGCCACACACGGACGGCCGCGTGGGCGCGCGCGTGAAACGCCCAGACCGTCCCGAAACGGCCCGGCACGGGTCTCCGACGGCCTCCTGCCGACCCCCGGTAGCGTGCGCCGGGTGGAGCACGTCCGGTGGGCCCGCCGTCCCGACCTCCGGTCGCCCGTGCTCGTCGCCGCCTTCGAGGGCTGGAACGACGCCGGCGACGCGGCAAGTGGGACGGTGCGGTGGCTGCGCCGGCACTGGTCGACCGAGCCCATCGCCACGATCGACCCGGAGGAGTTCTTCGACTTCACGACCCAACGGCCCCGCGTGCGCCTGAGCGAGGGGCGCCACCGGGAGGTCGTCTGGCCGGAGTGGGAGATCACCGCGGGCCGGGTGCCCGGAACCGGCGTCGACGCCATCCTGCTGCTCGGCTACGAGCCGGCGCTGCGCTGGCGCACGTTCTGCGATCAGGTCGTCGGCGTGGCGTCGGCTCTCGGCGCCCGCCTGGCGGTGACCGTCGGCGCGCTGCTGGCCGAGGTCTCCCACACGCGCCGGGTCGACGTCATCGGCACGTCCGACGACGCCGGCGTCGTGGAGCGCCTGGCGCTCGTGCCGTCCACCTATGAGGGCCCGACCGGGATCACGGGCGTGCTCCACGCCGCCCTGCGCGACGCCGGGATCCCGTCGGCGTCGCTGTGGGCCGCGGTGCCCGGCTACGCGCCCACCATCCCGTCGCCGAAGGCGACGCTCGCGCTGGTGGAGCGGACGTGCTCGCTGCTCGACGTGCCGGCGATCACCACCGACCTCGAGATCGCCAGTGCGGCCTACGAGCGCCAGATGGCCGAGCTGGTCGAGGCGGACGAAGACATGGCCGAGTACGTCCGGCGCATCGAGGAGCAGGCCGAGGCCGACCCGCCGTCGGTCCGCGGTCCCATCGACCCCGACGACGCCCGCGACTTCGTGGCCGACGTCGAGCGCTTCCTGCGCGAGCAGCGGCCCGACGAGTAGGCGCGCCCCGGCGTCCGGCGGGAGACCCCGCTCACGGCGCCCAGCGCAGCCAGGGCCGGGCCTGCTCGAAGATGCGGGCCAGGCGCAGGCACACGTCGTCGCGATGGCGCCGGGCCGTGATCATCAAGCCGACGGGCAGACCGCCGGCGGTCAGGCCCGCGGGCACGGAGATCGAGGGGTTCCAGCACATGTTGGCGAGCATCGTGAACGGCGTGGCCATGGCGCCGTCGACGCGCCGGCCGGCGATCTGCGCGGTCGGCGGCCCCTCGGCCGCGAAGGCGGGCACCGCGGTGGTCGGCGTCAGCAGCACGTCGACCTCGGCGAACAGCGCGGCGGCGTCGGCGTCGAGCCGGGCACGGCGTTGCTGGGCGCGCGCCAGCTTCGGCGCGGGCAGCGACTCGGTCTGCTCCAGCACCCGCCGCGAGTAGAGCGTCAGATCGGGCGCGCAGCCCGGCCACTGGTCGTCGCCCACTTCGAACCACAGGTCGAGGGCGCCGTTCGAGAGCCAGGTGCGTACCGGGTCGGTCAAGCGCACCGGCTCGTCGTCGGCGGACAGTCCGGCCGTGGTCACCAGCACCTCTGCTGCGGCGCGCGCGATCTCGGCCACCTCGGGGTCGACCGCCGCGAAGCCCAGATCGGTGGACCACCGCGCTCGTAAGCCCGCCACCTCGAGGGTCTCGGCCGCCCGCTCGTAGGACGCTCCGGGTGGGGGGAGCGAGCGGCGGTCGCGGTCGTCGGGGCCGGCGGTCACGTCGAGGTGGCGGGCGGCGTCCGCCACGGTCGTGGTCAGCGCGCCGACGACGGCGGTGAGCGACCCGTCCGGCCCCGGTTGCGGGATGCGGCCGAACGACGCCTTGTGACCGACCAACCCGCAGAAGCCCGCGGGGATCCGGGTGGAGCCGCCGCCGTCGCTTGCCGTGGACATCGGCACCAGCCCCGCCGACACGGCGGCCGCCGAGCCACCGCTCGATCCGCCGGGCGTGCACGCGGTGTCCCACGGGTTGCGGGCCACGCCGAAGGCCTTGGTCTTGGTGAAGTTGAGCGTCCCGAACTCCGGTGCGGCGGTCTTGCCGACGGGAACGGCGCCCGCTGCACGCAGGCGGCCGACGTGGACCGAGTCGGCGGGCACCGGGCCGGCGTCGCGGTGCAGCAGCGAGCCGTGCGAGGTGGGGAGACCCGCGCAGTCCTCGAGGTCCTTGACGCCGAAGGGCACGCCGGCGAGGGGACCGGGATCCTCGCCTCGGGCGACGCGCTGGTCGACGGCGCGCGCCGCCTCCAACGCCAGCTCCGGGTCGACGGCGACGAAGGCACCCAGCGCGGCGTTGCCGGCCTCGATCGCGGCGAGAGCCTCGCCGACCACCTCCGTCGCCGTGCGCTCACCGGCTCGCACCGACGTCGCCAGCTCAGCCAGGGTCGGCCATTCAGGCACCTCGCACCTCCTTGGTGATCCGGACGGGGCCGGTGCGGCCGCGACCGCGGTGGACGTCGGCGGCGGTCGGCACGAACCTAGTGGCGGGCGCTATCGGAGGCTCGGGCATCACGGCGCCCGGGGTCGCGGCCCATCCGTCGAACTGGCGTACGCCGTCTGCGAGCTGGGGGAGACCGTCCGAGAGATCCGGCGTCCGTCCGGCGGCGTCTACGGTTCGACGCCGTGCCCGTACTCGTGCCCGCCTGCGTCTGGCGGACGTCCGACGACCTCGTCGTCGCCCTCGACAACCTGTTCGGAGAGCCGGTCGACGCCTACGTGAACGGCAGCCAGGTGTGGCTGCGCGAGGACGGTCCCGGCGGCGAGGTGTTCGAGTGGCGCCTGCACCCGGTCCCCGGCTTCCGGCGGCCGGAGGGCGTGAGCCACCACGAGCTGTTCGGCGTGGTCGCCCTCGCGCTGGCCACCGGTCAGCCAGCCCCTCAACCGCCGGCGCGCCTGTGGGACGGGCTCGAGGCGTTCCCGGCCTACGGCGAGGACCTCGAGCCGGCGACGCTCGCGGCATCCGCCGTGCGGGCGCTCGGAATCCCCCCGCTCGCCTGCGGGCTGGTCGACCACGACGGCATCGCCGACCAGTGGGAGCGGGCCAGGGGCCAGCTCTCCATCGTCGAGTCGCTCCTGTCGCAGCTGCGACCGGGCGGCGGGCAACCGGCCTAGCCAGGAAGCCGGCCCAGCTTGGCGCCCGAGCTCGGCACCAGCTCGGCGCAGCTAAGCCGGGTCGGGACGCCAGGGCGGCTCACGCGGGGCGTCGAAGTGCACCTCGATCGGCTCGCCGCGGATGGCGCGGAACGCGAGCTCGCCCCAGCGATCGTGGCCGGCCAGCGGCGACGGCAGCTCGTCCTGGGCGAACCAGCCGACGTCCGCGCACTCGAGGGGGTGGGCGGCCAGCTCGCCGCCGAGCTTCCGGCAGTGGAAGACGAGCGAGTACAGCGGCATCCGGGTGAAGCCGAGCCGCAGCCCGTCGAGCACCGCGATGAGCCTGAGGGGTTCGCACAGGACGCCGGTCTCCTCGCGGACCTCCTTCACGGCCACCTCGGCCGCCGAGTAGCCGACGTCGGCCCAGCCCGTCGGGTACAGCCACACGCCCGAGTCCGCCCGTTGCACGAGCAGGATGCGGCCGGTCTCGTCGCCCACGACGGCGCCGATGGCGATCTTCGGCGTGACGTAGCCGGGCACGCCCTCACCGACCTGCTTCATCCACTCCGCAACCTGCGCCTCACGGTCGAGGGGATGGCCGGCCGCGGCCCGGATGTCGGCGGCGACGGCCAGCACCTCCTCGAAGCGCTCCCGCTCGTAGATGCTCTGGGTGAAGCCGAGGCCGGTGCGGGCGATGCCCGACAGCGCCTCGGCCCAGCGGAGGAGGTCGGCTTCGGAGAGGATCGGGCCGTCCACGGACCCGCACCCTACCGACGGCCCGCCGGGCCCTGGGCGGCCGAGCCGGCCCGGCGCGGCGGTCCCATCGGCTCGTACCGTCACGGCCGCCGCCACGCGCCGGCGCTCGCCGTGGCCCGCCGACCGTTCGCGAGCCTCACTGGGAGGCGGCGGCGTGGAGCAGCGCCCGCTCCAGCTCCTTGAGATCGTCGCCGTCGGTGAGCTTCGAGCCGCCGTTCGCCCGCACGACGTAGAAGGCGTCGACGACCCGCTCTCCGAGGGTCTGGACCTTCGCCGACCGCACGTCGAGGTCGAGATCCGCCAGCGCGCGGGTGATCCGGTGCAGCAGGCCGACGGCGTCGGGCGCGTGCACCTCGACCACCGTGGCCGAGGCGGAGGCGGCGTTGTCGACCACGACCTCCGGGGGCTCGTGGATCGTGCGCCGGCGGCGCCCGTACGCCTGCGATCGAGCGGCCAAGCGGGCGCTCAGCGCGAGGCGCCCCTCGAGCGCGCGCTCCAGGTCGGCCACCACCCGTTCCCACCGGGGCGCCTCGGGCGGGACGACACCCGGCCGGGGCGACGGCTGCACGTCGATCACCTCGAGGGCGAAGCCGTCGGCGCCGAGCGCGTCGAGGCCCATGACGTCGAGGCCGTGGAGGGCGAGCACCCCGGCCACACGGCTCAGCAGGCCGGGGCGATCGGGGGCGACGACGGTGAGCCGGCCGCCGTCGCCGTGCAGCACGCGGCGCCGGGCGGCCAGCAGCTCGCGCTGGGCGGGCGTGGGGAACAGCAGTGCTTCGGGCGAACCCGCCGTGTCCTCGCCCAGGGCAGCGGCCACCCGCTCGACGAGGGCCGCCACGAGCCCCGCCTTCCACGAGCCCCAGGCCGCGGGTCCCGTCGCGAGCGAGTCCGCCTCGGTCAGCGCGGCCAGCAGCCGGAGCGTCTCGACGGTGCCGACTGCGGCGGCCACCGCCTCGATGGTGGCCGGGTCGCCGAGGTCGCGGCGGGTGGCGACGTCGGGCAGGAGCAGGTGGTGGCGGACGAAGTCGCCCAGCACGGCGACGTCGCCGGCGCCGAATCCCATCCGGACGCCGATGCGCTCGACGAGCTCGATGCCGACCTCGGTGTGGTCGCGCCCGGGCACGCCCTTGCCGATGTCGTGCAGCAGCGCGCCGACCACGAGCAGGTCCGGACGGTCGACCCGATCCGCCAGGTGCGCCGCGTTGGCGGCCGCCTCGCACAGGTGCCGGTCGACGGTGAAGCGGTGGTAGGCGTTGCGCTGGGGCCGGCAGCGCACGCCATCCCACTCGGGCAGCACCCTCGCCCAGACGCCGAGCTGGTCGAGCGCTTCGATGACGGCGACGGCGGGCTGGCCGGCGAGGAGCAGGCGCACCAGCGCCTCCCGGGCACCGGCCGGCCAGGGGTCCGGGAAGGGGGCCGTCTCCTCGGCCAGGCGGTCGAGCGAGGCCCGGTCGATCCTCGTCGAGCCCGCCGCCGCGACGGCCGCGGCCCGCAGCGCGACGCCCGGATCGGTCGACGGGTCGGCGCCGGCATCGAGGTGGACCTCGCCGTCACGCAGCCACACGCCCGGCGCCGCCTCCCTCGGCCGGCCCCGCGAACCGGCGGGGCCTGCGAGCAGCGACCGCACCCGGTGCCACGACTCGTCGCTTCGCCACGCGATGGCCCGAGCCGCGGTGGCCACACGCGACATGAGCTCGTCGGCATCGCTCAGGCCGAGGGCGCGCGCCACTCCGTCCTGCTCCTCGAGCACGAGGACGTCGCCACGGCGACCGGTGCGACGGTGGAGCTCGGCTCGTACGCCGAGCAGCGCGTCGTGCGCCGCGTCCAGCGAGCGAAGGTCGGCATCGAGCAGCACCTGATGGGCCCGTTCCGCCCAGCGCAGCGCATGGACGTCGCGCAGGCCGCCGCGGCCTTCCTTCAGGTCGGGCTCGAGCAGGAAGGCCACCTCGCCGGCACGGTCGTGGCGCGACTCCACGGAGTCGGCCAGCCGGGCCAACCAGCGCCGGCCCCGCTTCTGCCAGCGCTCAGCGGCGCGGACCGTGAGGTCCGACGAGAGCCGGGCGTCGCCCGCGAGCAGGCGGACGTCGAGCAGTGCGGTGGCCGTGTCGAGGTCGTCGGACGCGAGGGCGACGGCTTCCTTCACGGTGCGCACGGCGTGGCCCAGCTTCAGGCCGGCGTCCCAGACCGGGTACCAGAGCCGCCCCGCCACCTCCCCCACATCGCCCCGACCGGCATGGACGAGCATCACGTCGAGGTCGGACCCGGGGCACAGCTCGGCCCGGCCGTACCCACCGGTGGCCACGAGGGCCAGGCCCGTCGCGCCAGCGGCCGAGGCCGCGACAGCCTCGGCGAAGAGCTCGCTCAGCCACGAGTCGACGGCCTGCGTCCAGGCCACCACGAGCTCGGTGCCGCGCACGTCGGCCAGGTCCGCCAGCGCCAGCGGCGCGGGGCCGGGGCGCGCCTCGTCGACCCCGGCGGCCCGCGCGCCGGCCCGCGCACCCGCCCGCGGCCCGGGCGGCGGCGACACGTCAGAGCGCGTCGGCGTCACGCTCACCGGTTCGGATCCGCCAGATCCTCTGCACGTCGCTGATCCACACCTTGCCGTCGCCGATCTTGCCGGTGCGCGCCGAGGCCACGATGGCCTCGGCCACGGCCTCGGCGACGTCGTCGTCGACGAGCACGTCGAAGCGCACCTTCGGCAGGAAGTCGATCGTGTACTCGGCGCCCCGGTAGACCTCGGTGTGGCCGCCCTGGCGGCCGAACCCCTGCACCTCGCCGACGGTCACGCCGCTCACGCCGGCCGCCTTGAGCGCCGCCTTGACGTCGTCCACCTTGTGCGGCTTGACGATCGCGGTCACCTGCTTCATCGCACGGGCTCCTCTCGCACGGGGTGGATGGTCGCGCAGGCGCGCCCCGGGCGGCACCGCCCCCGCGTTCCGATCGCGTGAACGCTCGGGCCGGTCATCCGAGGTCGCTCATCGAGTAGGCCGACTCGGCGTGCAGCGCGAGATCCATCCCACGGTCCTCGGTCTCCTCGCTGATGCGCAGGCCGATGGTGGCGTCGAGCACCTTGGCGATCACGAACGACACCGTGAACGAAAAGGCCAGCACGACGGACGATGCGAGCACCTGCTCACCCAGCAGCCTCGCACCCCCGCCGGCAAGGAGGCCTTCCGACGAGAGCGTCTTCACCGCCGGGTTGACCGAGGCATCGGCCCACAGGCCGACGAGGATCGACCCGAGCATCCCTCCGACGAGGTGGACGGCGATGACGTCGAGTGCGTCGTCGAAACCGAAGCGCCGCTTCAGCCCGAGCGCGAGGAAGCACACGGCCCCCGCGAGGGCCCCGATGGCGATGGCCGGTCCCGATCCGACGAACCCGGCCGCCGGCGTGATGGCCACCAGGCCGGCCACCGCGCCCGAGGCCGCCCCCAGCGTGGTGGCGTGGCCGTCCTTCAGCCGCTCGGCCACGAGCCAGCCCAACATGCCCGCCGACGCGGCCACGAACGTGTTGAGCAGCGCCTGGGCGGCCACGCCGTTGGCGGCGAGGGCGGAACCCGCGTTGAAGCCGGCCCAGCCGAACCACAGGATGCCGGTGCCGATGAGCGTCCACGGCAATGAGTGGGGCGGCATGGGTTCGTGCGGCCAGCCCTTGCGCCGGCCGATCACGAGGACCACGGCCAGCGCCGCGGCGCCGGCGTTGACGTGCACCACCGCGCCGCCCGCGAAGTCCAGCGCGCCGCGGGCCGCCAACCAGCCACCGCCGAACACCCAGTGGGCGACCGGCGCGTACACCAGCAGCGACCACAGCGCGATGAACACGGCGTAGGCGCCGAACTTGAGCCGGTCCGCGGTGGCCCCGGTGATGAGCGCGGGGGTGATGATGGCGAACGTCATCTGGTACGCGGCGAAGAGCACGAACGGGATGGTCAGGCCGGCCCCGGTCTTCGCGCCGACGCCGGACAGGCCGACGTGCGACAGGTCGCCGAGCCATCCGCCGTCGCCGAGGTTGCCGAAGGCGAGGCTGAAGCCCACCAGCACCCAGATCACGCCGATCAGGCCCATGGCGAAGAAGTTCTGCATGAGCATGGCCAGCAGGTTCCTGGCCCGGACCATGCCCCCGTAGAAGAAGGCCAGCCCTGGCGTCATGAACAGCACCAGCGCGGTGGAAATCAGCACCCACGCCGTGTCGCCCGAGTTCATCGCACCTCCTGTCGTCGCGGTGCCGACAGGTTGACGACAGGTTGTTTCGGGAGGTGGGCCTGATCGTTTCAGGCGCGTGAACCAGTTCTGACCGCTTGCTGGCCGAAGCCGGCGCTGGCCGGGCGCAGTGGCTCAGCGGGGGGTGGTGCGGATCTGCCGGGCGGCCTGCTGGATCGGGTCCCAGACCGACGAGAACGGCGGCGCGTAGGCGAGGTCGAGGTCGACGAGGTCGGTGACGGTCAGCCGGCCGGCGAGGGCCGCCGCCACCGTGTCGATGCGCTTGGCCGAGCCCGTTCCCCCGACGATCTGCGCGCCGAGCACCCGGCCCGTGCCCTGCTCCGAGACCAGCTTGACGTGCACGCGCTGCGTGCCGGGGATGTAGGACGCGGTGGTGGTCGTCTCGATCGTGGCCACGTCGACGGCGAAGCCGGCGTCCGCCGCCTCCCGCTCGGTCAAGCCCGTGCGCGCCACCTCGGTCTGGCAGACCTTGGTGATGGCCGTGCCCAGCACCCCAGGGAAGGTGGCGTACCCGCCGCCGATGTCGATGCCGGCCACGCGGCCCGTCTTGTTGGCGACCGTGCCGAGCGCGATGTGGACGGGGCGCTCGCTGACCCGGTGCCACGTGCTGGCGCAGTCCCCGGCGGCCCACACGCCGTCCACAGAGGTCCGCTGGCGCCGGTCGACGGCGACGGAGCGGCGGGGCCCGAGCTCGACGCCGGCATCCGCCGCCAGCGCGCTGGCCGGCGCCACGCCCAGGCCGAGCACCACGAGATCGGCGGGGATGCGACCCGAGCCGGTGACCACGGCGCCGTCCTCGAACCGCTCGACCTGCTCGCCCAGGCGGACGTCCACGCCGAGGTCGCGCAGACCGCCGTGGATGCGCACCGCCATGTCGGCGTCGAGGGTGCGGCCCATCACCGTCGGCGCACCCTCCACCAGCGCGACCTGCGCCCCGCGGCGGTGGAAGGCCTCGGCCATCTCCAGGCCGATGTAGCCGGCGCCGACCACCACGACGTCCCGGCACCGGGACCGCTCGGCCTCGGCGAGCAACGACGCGGCGTCCTCCAGGGTCTGGACGCCTCGCACCCACGGGGCGTCGATGCCCGGGAGGTCCGGACGAATCGGCACCGCACCCGTGCCGAACACGACGAAGTCGAAACCGAGCGAGTAGGAGCGCTCGTGCTCGACGTCGCGCACGTCGATCGTGCGGGCGTCGAGATCGACGGCCATGGCCTCGTGCCGGATGCGCACGTCGATGCGCTGCTTGGACCGGAACTCCTCGGGCGTCCGGGCCACCAGGTCCTCGGCCCGCCCCACCTCGCCACCCACCAGGTACGGGATGCCGCAGGCCGAGTAGGACGTGAAGCGACCCTTCTCCAGGGCGACGATGTCGAGGTCGGGCCGGCGCCGCCTCGCCTGGCTCGCCGCCGACATGCCCGCGGCGTCACCGCCGATCACGACCAGCCGCTCAGCCATCGGGGCGGGAGGCTACCGGTGCGTCGGCGGGATCGGCCCGGCCGCGCGGAACCGCCTGCCAAGATGGCCCGATGCCGCGAGCGGCCGGGGGGACGACGACGTGCGGGTGACCGCCAAGGCCGACTACGCCGTGCGCGCCTGCCTCGAGCTGGCCCGCCACGCCGATCCGGCTCTCGCGGGCAGGACGTGCCGCCCGTTGACCGGCCACTCGGTGGCCGAGGCGCAGGCCATCCCCGCCAAGTTCCTCGAAGGCATCCTCGCCGACCTGCGCCGCTCCGGGATCGTCCGCAGCCAGCGCGGCGCCGAGGGCGGCTACCGGCTGGCTCGAGCCGCAAAGGAGATCGCCATCGCCGACATCATCCGGGCGGTGGAGGGTCCGCTGGCCGACGTGCGCGGGATCCGCCCCGACGCGCTCGACTGGGGCGGCGACCTGGAGGTCGTCCAGCGCATGTGGGTGGCCGTGCGGGCGAGCCTGCGCTCGGTGCTCGAGCGCGTCACGCTCGCCGACCTGCGCGACGGGCAGCTCCCGCGGCTCGTCGACCGCATGGCCGACGACCCGGAGGCCTGGGCCGAGCACTGAGCGGCGACGACCTCAGCGCCGACCCTCGGCGCGGCGCCGGCGGAGGACCACGTGGGCCTTCGTCGCTCCCCAGACGATCCCGGGTTCTCGGAGGGCGGGGTCGAGGTCGGCGAACGACGACGGCACCAGGTCGTAGATGTCCTCGGGGTGCAGGTCGGCGGCGACTCGGTCCCGCGCCCTCGGCGGCACGCCCGCTGCGCGCAGCACGTCCGTCGGGTACCGCACCGCACTGCGCACCAGCGCGAGTGGCCCGGTCGGTTGCGCGTCGACGTCGAGCGACAGCAGCGCCCGGACGCGGGCGCCCACCTCGTCCGCCGCCACCCGGCCGGCGGACCGGGCCGCGTCCAAGGTGGCCGCATCCACCGGCCGTCCGGCATCCGCCAGCACGCCCACCACGCAACGCTCCACCCAACCCGGCAGGGCCGCCACCACCCCGTCCGCGAGGACCCGGGCCGCGTCCACCAGTGCCGCGTGCGCGTCGGGCACGGGGCCGGGCACGGGGTCGGGCACGGGGTCGGGCACGGGGTCGGGCACGGCGGCTCGGTGCCGCAAGGGCTTGGCACGCCGTCGCATCCAACCCATGATGGCGTCGTGCGGCCGACGACCCTCGCTGCGGATCACCGGTAGCGGGCGGAGGATGCGCATCCGGGCCTACTCGGTGTTCGAAGGGGTCGTCTACCACTGCTGGCCGGTCGACCGCTCCAACCCCTGCCGGCCGACCCTGGAGGTCGAGGCGGTCCTGCGCGAGGGCGACGCCGACGAGGCTCCCCTGCTCGTGACCGTCGCCGACTACGTGTCCATGATCGGGGACCCCACCCTCGCCCGGGCGTGCCTCGAGCAGCTCGCACGGCGAGGCAGGATCGTGCGCCACCTCGGCGTCGACCACCTCACCTTCCCCTTCTGGACGCCGATCGAGATCGGCGTCCCGGGTGCGGCCGACGTCGTGAGGCCCGCCGCCGATGCACCCGACCCAGCCGATCCGCCCGAACGCCCCGGAACCGAGGCTCCGTGACCCTCACCTCGCCGCTCGCGGCCGACTCCGAGCATGACCGTCGTCGGCGGCCGCCGGCCCGCACTCGGTCGCGCGCCCGCACCGGGCGGCCGCCGGTGCGCACGGCCCTGGCCGTCGTCGCCGCGCTGGTCACCGTGGCCGCCGGAACCGCAGCCCGGACCGCTCCGGGAGCCGCCAGCGACCGGCCGCGGCCCCGCATCGTCGGGGGCGACGAGGCTCCGCCCGGGGCGTGGCCGCAGGTGGCAGCGCTGCTCGACTCGAGCGTGGCCAACCCGTGGGGCGCCCAGCTCTGCGGGGCAACGATCCTCAACCGCTCGTGGGTCCTCACCGCGGCGCACTGCCTGCAGCGGCGGCCGGGCGACGAAGGCCCGGTGACCGCGGCGGCCTTCGACGTCCTCACCGGCACGCAGGACCTCGGCTCCGGTGGGCAGCGCCTGCGGGCCGCCGAGCTGCGCGTCATGCCGTCGTTCGGCGGGGGCGTCGCCTCGGCGTCGGACGACGTCGCCGTCGTGCGCCTCGACGATCCCACGCCGATCGGCGCCACCACCGTGCTTCCCGCATCGGACGGCGTCCCGGCGCCGGGTACCGCCGCCGTGGCGGTCGGCTGGGGCGACACCACGGTCGGCCAGGGCAGCTACCCGGTCAAGCTGCGCCAGGTGTCGGTGCCGATCGTGTCCGACGCCGACTGCGCGGCCAGCTACCCGAGCGCCCCGAACCGGTTCGACGCGGCCTCGATGCTGTGCGCGGGTGACCTCGCCCTCGGAGGGAAGGACACGTGCTCGGGCGACAGCGGTGGACCGTTGTTCGTGCCCGGTGCCGCGCCGGGGCAGTGGGTCCAGGTCGGCGTGACGAGCTGGGGCTCGTCGTGCGCGCAGCCCGGCTTCCCCGGCGTCTACGCGCGGCTCCCCGCGCTGGCCGATTGGGTGCGCGCCCAGGTGCGGTTCGGACCCTTCTCGTCAGCTCCCGCCTTCGTCCGTCAGCAGTACGCCGACCTGTTCGGCCGGGCCCCGTCCGACGTCGAGCTGTGGCAGGCGGTGGCCGGCACCGCGGGCGACCAGCCCGCCGCCTACGTGACCGGCCTGCTCTCCGAGCGCGCGTGGCAGGGCCGAGCCGGCGGCATCGCCCGGCTCTACCGCGCCATGCTCCTGCGGGACGCCGACACCGGCGGCCTCGCCTACTGGATCGACCGGAGCCGCTCCGGCACCTCCCTGGCCAGGATCGCCAGCAGCTTCGCCGACTCGCCGGAGTTCCGGGCCCTCTACGGCGGCCTCGACGATCGCGCCTTCGTCGCCCGCCTCTACGCCAACGTCCTCCAGCGCGAGGCGGATCCGGAGGGCATCGACTACTGGACCAACGAGATCGTCACGCAGCGGCGGACCCGCGGAGGCGTCGTGCTCGGCATCTCGGCGTCGCCCGAGTTCATCGAGGCCACGCAGGCCCGCATCGACGTGACCATCTCCTTCTTCGGCCTCGTGCGCCGCGTGCCCACCGGGACCGAGCTGGCCCAGTGGACGCCATCGCCGCTCGCCGACCTCGTCAGCTTCCTGCTCGCGTCCTACAGCTACGCCGCCCGCTTCTGAGCGAGCCCGCCGCGGCGGGTGCCGATCCGACCGGTCGCGTCAGGCGTCGAGCACTTCGATGCGGATGCGCTTGTTGCCCTTGCCCTTGGACTCGGTCTTGACCACGCGCACGCGGCCGACCTCGGCCGTGGTGCGCACATGCGTGCCGCCGTCGGCCTGGCGGTCGAGCCCGACGATGTCGACGACCCGGATCTCCCGTACCGACTCCGGGATGAGGTTGACCTTGGTGCGGATCAGGTCCTCGTCCTCGACCGCCGTGTCACGCGGCAGGAACGACACGTCGATGCGACGGTCGGCGGCCAGCTCGGCGTTGACGAGCTGCTCGACGCGGGCGCCGAACCCTTCGGGCAGCGGGTCGAACTCGAAGTCCATGCGCGCCGACAGCGGCTCCATGTTGCCGCCGGTCACCGCGGTGCCCCACTCGTTCCAGATCACGCCGCAGAGCACGTGCAGCGCCGTGTGGGTGCGCATGAGCGCGTGGCGGCGATCCCAGTCGATCTCGCCGTGCACGGACGCGCCCGGTCCGGGAACCGGCGCGTCGCCGGCCAGGGCGTGCCACACCGTGTCGTCGCGCTTGCGGACCTCGACGACCGCCGCGGTGTGGCCGTCCCACGTGAGCGTGCCCGTGTCGTGCGGCTGGCCGCCGCCGGTCGGGTAGAACGCGCTGCGGTCGAGGGCGACCTGCCGGCCGTCCACCTCCACCACGGTCGCCGCGAAGGCGCGGAGCTCGGCGTCGCGCAGGTACAGCTGGTCCGTCGGCATCGGTCAAGTCTGCCGCCCGCGCACGGCCCGGGAGGCGGGCGAAGGGACACGGCGGGATCGCGGGCGTCACGCCGTCGCAACGCCGGCGCCGCATGGCGTTCGTCCACCGGAGCCGTCGCGTACGATCCGCGCAACCCCAAGGTGGGCCGACGAGAAAGGCAGCACATGACCAGACGGAGAACGATCGCCCGCGGCTTCGCCGTGGCAGTGGTGGTGACGGTCCTCGCCGCCGCCTGCGGCAAGAACGACAACGCGTCGAAGGGCACGACGACGACCAAGGCCGGCGCTGGCGGGTCCTCCACCACGTCGGCCTCGAACAACGACCGGGGCAACATCGACGGCGTCCTCACGCTGGGCACGCTGCTCCCCGAGTCGGGTGACCTCTCGGCCATCGTCAAGTCGCTGCGCACGCCGGTCGACATGGCGGTCAAGGAGATCAACGACGCGGGCGGGGTCAACGGCAAGCAGGTGCAGGTGGCCAGCGCCGACGACGGCACCGATCCCGCGAAGGCCGCCACCGGCTTCGACCGGCTGGTCAGTTCCGACAAGGTGGACGCCATCCTCGGCCCGGCCGCCTCGAGCGTGGTCAAGGGCGTGCTCGACAAGGTGAAGTCCAACGGCGTCGTGGACTGCTCCGGTTCGGCCACCTCGGCCGAGCTGACCGACCTGCAGAACAAGGGCGCCGACGGGGGCTACTTCTTCCGGACCGCGCCGCCCGACAAGCTGCAGGGCCCGGCGCTCGCTGACCTCGTCAGCGCCGACAACAAGACCGCCGTGGCCCTGCTGGTGCGCAACGACTCCTACGGCACCGGCTTCGCCACCGCCCTCAAGAACCGGTTCAAGGCCAACGGGATCGACGTGGTGGCCAACGTCGCCTACGACCCCGCGGGCACCGGCACCTACGACACCGACGTCCAGAAGGTGGCGACCGCCAAGCCCGACGCCGTGGTCCTCATCGCCTTCCCCGACGACGGCGGCAAGGTGCTCAACAGCATGATCAAGAACAAGATCGGCCCCGCCGACGTGTCGGTGTACACCGCCGACGGTCTGCAGTCGTCGAGCTTCTACCAGAAGGTGTCGGCCACCGACCCCACGGTCGTGAAGGGCATGAAGGGCACCGCGCCCTCGTCGGCCCCGAGCGGCGTGACGAGCCCGTTCATCGCCAAGTTCAAGGCGACGGGTGTGGACCCGATCTTCTCCTCGTACTACTACGACTGCACGATGCTGATCGCGCTGGCCGCGCAGTCGGCCAAGTCGGACGATCCGGCCAAGATCAAGGACGAGATCCCGAAGGTGGCGGCGGGCGGCACGAAGTGCAACTCGTTCAAGGCCTGCAAGGACCTGCTCGACAAGGGCACCGACATCGACTTCGAGGGTGCCTCGGGACGCGTCAACCTGAGCGCCATCGGTGAGCCGACCGTCGGTTCGTACGACATCTGGTCGTTCGACGCCGCGGGCAAGGTGCAGACCGAGCCGCCGGACACGCAGATCCAGATCGACGAGAAGGACCTGTAGCCCTCCGTCGCGATCGACGGCTCGACCGTCGGGCCCGCCCTCCGGGGCGGGCCCGACGCGCGCGACGGCCAACGAACGCCCGTCACGTCGCCTGTCTCGCGGCGGCGTCAGCGGGCGCGGGCCAGCGAGCCCAGGTACAGCTCGACGACCTTCGGGTCGTCGAGCAGCTGGGCGCCGGTGCCCGTGTAGGCGTTGGCGCCCTGGTCCAGCACGTAGCCACGGTCGCAGATCTGCAGGCAGCGCCTGGCGTTCTGCTCGACCATCACGATCGACACGCCGGCGCCGTTGATGGCCTTGATGCGGGCGAAGACCTCGTCCTGGTTCGACGGTGAGAGGCCCGCAGACGGCTCGTCGAGCAGCATCACGGACGGATCCATCATCAGCGCCCGCCCCATCGCCACCATCTGGCGCTCGCCCCCGGACAGCGCCCCGGCCCGCTGGCTCCGGCGCTGCGCCAGCAGCGGGAACAGCTCGGCCACCTTGGCCAACCGCTCGTCGAAGGCGTCGGGGCGCAGGAACACCCCCATGCGCAGGTTCTCCTCGACGGTCAGCGTGGTGAACACGTTGCCGGTCTGGGGCACGTAGCCGACACCCGACGACACGAGCTCGTGGGCGGGCACCCCGGTGATGTCGCCTCCCCGCAGGCGCACCGTCCCGGCCCGCACCGGCACGAGGCCGAACAGCGCCTTCACCAACGTCGACTTGCCGGCGCCGTTGGGCCCGATCACCCCGACCAGCTCGCCGTCGCCACACGTCAGGTCACAGCCGCGCAGGATGTCGACGCCGGGCACGTAGCCGGCGACCAGACCGGCGGCCTCCAGCAGCGTGTCGCTGGACGGCGGGCTCGGGGCCGGCGCCCTCACGCCTCGGCCCCCGGATCGTCGTGGTGGCGGCCGAGGTAGGCGTCGATCACCGCCGGGTCGCTCGCCACCGCGCTCGGCGGACCCTCCGCGATGACGCGGCCCTCCGCCAGGCACACGACCCAGTCGCTGATGGACATCACCACGTCCATGTCGTGCTCGACGAACACCACGGTCGTGCCGTCGTCGCGCAGGCCGGTGACGTGCCCGAGCAGTGCCTGGGTCAGCGCGGGGTTCACGCCGGCCATCGGTTCGTCGAGCATCACGAGCATCGGCTCGACCATGAGGGCGCGGGCCATGTCGAGCAGCTTGCGCTGCCCGCCTGACAGAGTGCCCGCGTACTCGTCGCGGAGGCGGTCGAGCCGGAACCGCTCGAGCAGCGCGTCGGCGCGGACCTCGACGTCGCGCTCCTGGCCCGTCCACCGGTGCAGCACTCCGGCCAGGAACCGCTCGCCGACCTGCCCGCGGGCGGCGAGCTCGAGGTTCTCGACGACGGTGAGCTTCGACAGCGCCTTGGTGAGCTGGAAGGTGCGGACCATGCCGGCCCGTGCCAGCTGGTGAGGACGGGCGCGGGAGACGTCTCGACCGTCGAACAGCCACCGACCCCCGTCGGGCCGGTCGAAGCCGGTGAGGACGTTGAACAGCGTCGTCTTGCCCGCGCCGTTGGGTCCGATCAGCGCCGTGATGGCGCCGCGCTGGATCTCGAGGTGCTCCACGTCCACGGCCAGCAAGCCCCCGAAGCGGCGACGCACACCGTCCACCACGAGGATCGGGTCGGGCTTCGCCACGCCCACCCGCGCCTCCACGCCGGCGAGGTTGGCCGGGCCGGTGCCGGACCGGGGCGTCGGACCGGGCGCCCGCGAGGCGGTACCGGCCGCTGCGTACTCGACCTCACCGCTCATCGAGCAACAGCTCCGAACGCGTGCCCACGATCCCCTGGGGCACGAGGACCATCACGGCCATGAGGCCGATGCCGACGACGGCGTTCTGCACCGCGCCCACGTCGCTGGGGGCGACGAGGGCCGGCGAGATCCAGCCGGCGCCGATCGCCTCGCGGAGTCCCGTGTCGATGAGCTGGAACAGGAACCAGAACACGACGGATCCGATGACGGGTGCAGCGACGTGGCCGCGCCCGCCGAGGATGACGATGGCGTAGGCGTAGAACGTCACGGCGGCCACGAAGTACGTGGGGTCGACGAACTGGCTGTCGATCGACAGCACCATGCCCGCCAGCGCGCCGATCACGCCGCCCAGCACGAGGCTCTGCATCTTGTAGGACACGACGTTCTTGCCGAGGCTGCGGGCCACGTCCTCGTCTTCGCGGATGGCCCGCAGCACCCGCCCCCAGGGGCTGCGCATGGCCGCCCAGACGACGAGCGACGTCAGCGCCACCAGTCCCCAGCCGACGGTCATGACCCAGAGCTGGCGCGAGTCGAACGTGAGGCGCCCGATCCCGTACCGCCCGGACGGGATGGGGTTCACGGAGTAGAAGTCGCCCGCCCACCCCTGGAGGCCCTGGGTGCCGCCGGTCCAGGGCTGCAGCGTCCGCGACCGGACGGCGTAGCGCAGGATCTCGGCGATGGCGATCGTGACGATGGCGAGGTAGTCGGCCCGCAGGCGCAGCGTCGGCAGGCCGACCAGCAGCGCGAGCACCACGGCCAGAGCTACGCCGACGAGCACGCCGAGCCAGAGCGGCAGCCCCCACTCGCTCACCGACACCGCCGTCCCGTAGGCCCCGACGAGCAGGAAGGCGACGTGGCCGAAGTTGAGCAGGCCCGTGTAGCCGAACTGCACGTTGAGGCCCACCGACGCGAGCGCGTAGGTGGCGGCGGGAACCCCCAGCGCGGCGCGCGCGGCATCGATGGCGACCTTGACGGCGTCGAACGACTGCGCCGCCACCACGAGCGCCGCCATCATCCGAGCCGCTCCCGGACACCGAGGACGCCCTGCGGCCGGAACAGCAGGACGAGGATGAGCGCGCCGAGGGCGACGGCCACCTTGAAGTCGACGGGCACCCACACGGTGCTCACCTCGGACACGACGCCCACCACCAGCCCGCCCACCATCGCGCCGTAGGCGGTGCCCAGACCCCCCAGGACGACGGCGGCGAACATCAGCAGGAGCAGGTTGAAGCCCATGTCCCACTGCACCTTCTCGGCGGTGCCGTAGAGGACTCCGCCGAGCGCGGCCAGCGCGCCGCCGGCCAGCCACACGGTGAGGATGATGCGCGCAACGTCGATGCCGGACGATTCGGCGAGGTCGCGGTTGTCGGCCACCGCCCGCACCGCGGTGCCGAGGCGACTGCGCTGCAGCAGCACGCCGACGAGGACCATCACCACCGCGGCGACGGCCATGATCACGAGCTCCTTCGGAGCCAGGCCGGCGAAGACGGCGCGCTGCACCGCGAACTGGCGGTAGGGCCGGGGGTTGCGGTCGAACACGAGCAGGAACACGTGACGGACGAGCAGCGACATGCCGATCGTGACCACGATGAGGGCGATGTTGCCGGTCCCTCGGCGTCGCAGCGGCCGGAACAGCGCCAGCTCGAGGGTCCCGCCGAAGAGCCCGCCGGCGGCGGTCGCGACGACGGCCGCGATGGCGAGCGGCAGGTGGGCCAGGCCCGAGCTCGACGCGAGGTACGCGATGAGCGCGCCGAAGGTGACCAGCTCGCCGTGGGCGAAGTTGACGAGACCGGTCACCCCGAAGATCAGCGACAAGCCGATGGCGGCCATGCCGATCACGAGGCCGACGCGCAGGCCGGCGGCGAACGTCTCCAGCAGCCGCTTCGAGAGCGGGTCGCCGGCCTGGCGCTTGCCCAACGGGAAGGCGAGCGAGCGGGGCAGTGGGGTGGCGAGCGTGATGCCCCGCAGCACCGTGCGCCCCTCGTCGCGCAGCTCGACCCCTCCGGGCAGGGTGGCGGTCACGATGCGGACCTCGTAGCCGCGGCCGCGGGGTACGACGATGCGCCACCGCCCGTCCCGCCCCGTGCGCGTGCTGCCCACCACCGTGCCGCGGCGGCGGACCTCGATGCGCACCCCCGCCACCGGGACCGTCCGCCCGTCGCGGGTAATCTCGAGCCGGCCCTGGACGATGCCCTTGCCGGGCGGGGCGAGCTGGGCGCCGGCCGGGCGCGCGGGCGCGGCGAAGGCGATCAGCACCAGCGCCAGCAGCACCAGCGCCAGCAGCGCCAGCGCACCGACGAGCCCCGCCCAGGCGGGCGTGTGACGAAGCGCGCAGATGCGGGTCGCTCGGGCGATGCCTGGATCGTAGGAGGCTGCCCGCCGTGCCGCCGGGCATCGCGGCGGGCCCGCGCCCGGCGCGGTGCCGACCCGGCGCGGAGCCCCTCCTCAGGCGATCCCGACGGAGTCGAGCACCTCGTCGAGCGAGCCGACCATGCCCGTGGTGAACGGACCGAACTCGCCGTAGCGCGCCGAGGCCTCGTCGAAGCGCATCGTGTAGACGACCTCCTTCAGGTCGTCGGGGTGGACGGCGAAGAGGGTGACGCCCCACTCGAAGTCGTCGAGGCCGGTGGAGCCGGTGACGACCTGGAGCACGCGCCCGGCGAAGCGCCGGCCCGAAGCGCCGTGCTCGTACATCAACGACTTCCGGTCGTCGTAGGCGAGGCGGTACCAGTTGCGGCCCTCCTCCTCGCGGCGCTTCGACATCGGGTAGAAGCACCACGCCCGCTTGCCCTCCGGCGGCAGCTCCGGCCAGAGCCGTGCCTGGCGCAGCTCCTCGGGGACGCCTTGGGCGTACTCGGACAGCTCGGTCAACGAGACGTAGGAGTCGACGACCTCGAGCCCCGCCGCAGCAACCGAGGTCTGCAGCGCGCGCAGGCGCCAGAGGTCCGGGCACAGCGCCATGAGGGCGAGATCGGCCTTGTGGCCGAGCGTCGCCACCGGCACGACGTGCACCCCGTCCGCCTCTGCCGCCTTGACGGCGGCTCGCACCGCTTCGCCGCTGGCCGCCGGCGCGGCCCGGCAGAACAGGTGGAGGACGCCTTGGCCGGTCGTGGGTTCCAGCGGAGTCGGCGCAGCGGGCACCGCGGCAGGGTACCGGCGCTCCGGCCCGGAGACCGACGCGGCCCTTCGACCAAGCGGCGGTACGGGTTGGCGGCGACGAAGGCCCGGGTAGACCTGTGCCGCCCGAGCGGGCTGGCCCCGCACCGAACCACGAGGCACCACCGGATGCAGCTAGTCCTCGAGGAGCACCACGGCGAGAGGGAGCTCGACATCGTCGTGCACGACCCCGAGGCCACCGTGGCCGACCTGGTCAGCGCGCTGGTGGGCGGAGACCCGACCGGCTTCGCCCTGGTCGCAGGCGGAACGACGGTGCCGGCGGAGCGCCGCCTCGAGCGGGCGGGACTCGTCGAGGGTGCGCCGGTGCGCGTCGTCCCGCTCTACGAGGCACCCGGTGGACCGGGCGCAGGGCCGATCGGGGCGGCGCCGGCGACGCTCAGCGTGGACGTCGTCGGAGGTCTGCACGCGGGCACACGCGCCTCGGTGGGCCCCGGCACCTGGGCGGTGGGCCGCGACGTGCGCGGGGTTCCGCTGACCGATCCCACGGTGTCGAGCCACCACGCCGATCTGGCGGTCGCCGCCGACGGCACCATGGTCGTGTCGGACCGGGGATCGTTCAACGGCACGTGGCTCGAGGGCGCGCCCCAGCGCGAGCCGTTCACCGTGCCTCCGGGCCGGCTCGTGCGGATGGGGGCGAGCCAGATTGCGGTCCGCGTCGGCGGCGACGACGACCGTCCCGCCGGCCTGGCGGCCGCTCGCCCGTTCGGATCGGCGGCCATACCGTTCAACCGGCCCCCCCGCCCCGCGCCACCTGCGCTCCCGGAGCCGGTCGACCCGCCCCGGGCACCGGAGTCCACCGCCACGCCGTCAGCCCTCGGCATCGCTTCGATCCTGGCGCCGGCCGCGTTCGGCGTGGTCATGCTGGTCGTGTACCGCAACGCCATGTTCGCCCTCTTCGCGCTGCTCAGCCCGGTGATGGCCATCGGCACCTGGCTCGAGACCAGGCGCCGCAACCGCAAGGGCCGCCGCCGGGACCGCGCCCGCTTCGAGCGCGACCTGAGCGAGCTCCGGGAGCGGCTGGCCGAGCTCGCCGTGGCCGAGCGGGCCCGCCTGGAGGACGTCCTGCCCGACCCCGCCGAGGTCGTCCGCCGGGCCACGCTGCCATCGACCCGGCTGTGGGAGCGGCGCCCCGGCCACCACGACTCGCTGGCGCTGCGGGTGGGCGTCGGCCCGGTGACCTGGTGGCCTCCCGTGTCGGGCGAGCGTCGCCACTGGGCCGACGAGGTCAGGGACGAGGTGCGGGCCGCGTCGGTGCTGAGCGAGGCGCCGGTAGGAGTGGACCTGGCCGGCGGAGGCGTCGTGGGGCTTGTCGGCGACCGCGCCGCCTGCGTGGCCGTCGCCCGCTCCCTCGTGGTACAAACGGCGACCCACCATGGACCCGCCGATCTGCCGGCGATGGTCCTCGTCGCACCCGACCACGAGCGGGACTGGGACTGGGCCAAGTGGCTGCCCCACACGCTCGACCCGGGCGGCTCCGGCCACCGGATGCTCGCGGCCGACCGCGAGGCGGCCGACGGCATGCTGCGCGCGGTGCTCGAGCGCGCGTCCGCGGCCCGTGACGAGCGGGCACCTCGGGCTGGCACCGGTGACGCGCCGGGGCCGGCCACCCTCGTGGTGGTCGACGACGAGGGGCTCACCGAAGGCCGCCGCTCCCCCGCCCGGTCGGTCCTGCGCGGCGCCGGAGGCCCGGTCGCCGGCATCGTCCTCGCCGCCACCGCGGACCGGTTGCCGTCGGTGTGCACGACCGTGGTGGAGGTGCTCGACCCCGCCGGAACGGCCCAGGTGCACCGGGTCAGCCGGGGCGAGGTCGTCGACGGGGTGCTGGGGTGCGGCATGGACGAGCCGGTGGCCCGCCGGGCGGCTCGGGCGCTGGCCCGCTTCGAGGACCCCGAGCTCGACGTGGCCGGCGCCGGCCTGCCCGCATCGGTGGGGCTCCTGCCGCTGCTGGACCTCGATCCCCCGACGCCCGAGGCGGTCGCCGCGCGCTGGGCGCAAGCCGGTCCCGACCCCGAC
Source organism: Actinomycetota bacterium (assembly GCA_016185275.1). GTDB lineage: Bacteria > Actinomycetota > Acidimicrobiia > Acidimicrobiales > Iamiaceae > JACPNX01. Next base: position 162,543 of record JACPNX010000013.1, read on the forward strand.
CTGGTCGCTCCCATCGGTGTGGCCGAGGACGGCGTGCTCGCCGTCGACCTGGTCCGCGACGGTCCCCACGGGCTCGTCGCCGGCACGACCGGCGCCGGCAAGTCCGAGCTGTTGCGCAGCCTCGTGGCCGGCCTCGCCGCCGGCAGCCCGCCCGAGCACCTCACCTTCGTCCTCATCGACTTCAAGGGCGGTGCCGCCTTCGACCAGTGCGCGCGGCTGCCCCACACCGTCGGGTTCGTGACCGATCTCGACGCGCACCTCGCGCAGCGGGCCCTGCGCTGCCTCGAAGCCGAGCTCCGCCACCGCGAGCGTGCCTTGCGCGATGCGGGCGCCGCCGATCTGCGCGAGTACCGGCGGCTGCCGGGCGAGCGCGAGCCGATCCCGCGCCTCGTCGTGGTCATCGACGAGTTCGCCACCTTGAAGGCCGAGCTGCCCGACTTCGTCGACGCCCTCGTCGGCGTGGCGCAGCGGGGACGCAGCCTCGGCGTCCACCTCGTGCTGGCCACGCAGCGACCGTCGGGCGCGGTCAGCGACAACATCAGGGCCAACGCCAACCTGCGCATCGCCCTGCGGGTGCAGGACGCGGGCGACTCCACCGACGTGATCGAGGTTCCCGACGCCGCCCGCATCGGGCGCAGCCAACCGGGCCGCGCCTTGGCCCGCCTGGGGCCCGGCGAGGTGGTTCCGATCCAGACCGCGCTGTCGACCGGGGTCGCACGGTCCGGCGGCCACCATCCGGTCGAGGTCAGGCCCTTCCGGTTCGGGCCCCAGCCGCCCGCGCTGGCGACCCGCACGGACGCGGCCGATCCCGCCACGGCGCCCACCGACCTCGAGCTGCTGGTCGAGGCCATGGCCGCCGCGCACCACAGCACGGGCCGGGCGCGGCCTCGCCAGCCGTGGCCGGAGCCGCTGCCGGCCGAGGTCGACCTCGACGAGATCCTCCGGTGGGCCGAAGCCGGGACCGGGACCGGGCCCGGGGCAGGGACCGGGCCCGGGCGCGGGCGCGGGTTCGCGGCGCCCGGGGTCCTGCTACCTGTTGCTCTCGCCGACGACCCCGACGCCCAGTCGCAGTACCCGGCCGGGTGGACGCCGTCCGAGGGCAACCTGCTCCTGGTCGGCCTGGCCGGCTCGGGCACGACCACGGCGCTCATCTCCATCGGGCTCGCCGCGGCGCAGCTCTCCAGCCCGGACGACCTGCACGTGTACGCCCTCGACTTCGGAGCCGGCGAGCTCGACGTGCTGGCTGGCCTTCCCCACTGCGGCGCGGTCGTGCTCCCCGGCGAGCGGGAGCGCCAGATCCGCCTCGTCCGCCACCTCAAGGCCGAGCTCGACCGCCGGCGGGCGCGACCCGAGGCCCGCACCGGCGAGGCCAGGGTGCTGGTCCTGCTCGACGGCATGGCCGGGTTCCGCTCCGAGTGGGACGACGATCTCCACGGCATCTCCGAGGCCCTGCAGCGGGTGTTCGCCGACGGCCCGGAGGTGGGCATCCACTGCGTCTTCACCGGCGACCGGCCCGCCGCCTTCCCCTCGGTGTACACGTCGACCGTCCGCCAACGCTGGTTGTTCCGCCTCGGCGACCCCTACGAGTTCAACGCCATCGGGGTCCGGGCGGCCGACGTGCCCGACTTCCGTCCCGGCGGCGCGATGGTCGCCGAGCGCCGCCAAGAGGTGCAGATCGCCCGTCCCGCGGACGGCGCCCAGGCTGCGGTGGCCCGCATCCGCACGGGCACCGGCGACGCCCGCTCCCGGCCGCCGGCGGCCATCCGCGAGCTGCCGGCCGACGTGCCGGTCACGGCCGTGGTGGCGGCCGCCCGCCTCGGCGACCCGCCGTGGGCATTGCCCGTCGGGATCAGCGACCGCACGCTCGCGCCGGCACCACTCCTGCTGTACGAGGGCGAGCACGCCCTCGTCGCGGGGCCGGCCCGCTCCGGCCGTTCCACCGCACTGGCGTCGATCGCGACCGTCGCGCGCTCGGTGGCGCCGCACGTTCGGCTGGCGGCACTGGCCCTCCCCCGGTCGCCGCTGTCCCGGCTCCCGCTCCTGGACGAGGTCGTCGACCCGTCGGCCGGTGCCACACGGGCCGCGCTCGACCGGCTCGGCGCCGATCCCCGCCCGCTCGTGGTGCTCGTGGACGACGCCGAGCAGATCGACGACGCCGACGGCGCCCTCGATGCGCTGCTGGCGCGCCGCCGGGCCGACGTGCACGTCGTGGCGGCGGCGCGCAACGACGTGCTGCGCACGCTGTACACCCACTGGACCCGGGCCGTGCGCCAATCCCGGGCGGGCATCCTCCTGCGCCCCGACGTGGATCTCGACGGCGACCTGCTCGGCACGCACCTGCCCCGCCGCACGACCGTGCCGCTCACCGCGGGACGCGGGTACCTCGTGGTGGGCGGAGAGGTCGACCTCGTGCAGGTCGCTCGTGTCGACGTGGCGACCGGGGGCGCGCCGGCCCCGCCGGTCGACCGCGCTCCCGGGGAGGGCACCCCCGCCAGCCACCGTTTCTCGGCACTGGAGCCCGGGCAGACCTGAGCGCGTCACCACGCCCACCCACGGAGGAACCGATGTCCGGAAAGGTCCTGTCCACGCCGCAGGCGAAGGACTCCATCGCCAGGATGCAGACGATCATCAACAGCGGGCTCGCCGAGCAGATCGACCAGCTCGTCTCGCAGGGCAACGTGCTCTGCCAGCCGGACGTGTGGGACGGCTCACTGGCCGGCACCTTCCGCGGCGAGTGGCCGAACACGTCGTCGGCCCTGAAGAAGGCTCAGGCCGACCTCGAGGCGCTCCGCCAGAAGGTCCAGACCATCAACCAGAACATCATGGCCGCGGGCGGCAACGCCTAGCGCTTCACCTCCGCGTGTCTTTGGCTCTTTGGCATCCCTCAGCGATGCCAAAGAGCCAAAGAGCCGGCTCGCTGCCGCATCGGTCGCGGGGCCCCCTGAGGCCAGGATCCGCGACCCTGGAACCGGTCTCTCCACGGAGCCCAACGATGACAACCCCAGCCGGCATCGGAACCGATGTCCGCTTCGATCCCGCCGCGGCCGAGGCCGCGGCGGCTGCGTGTGAAGCCGCCGCCAGACGTCTCGACGACGCACGCTCGGCGAGGGCCACGACGGCGGCGACCACACGAGACGGGTGGGAGGGCCCGCATCGCGCCACCTTCGACGACCACATCGCGCAGCTCGACCGAGCGAGCCAGACGCTGGCCGCGGAGCTGCGCACGCTGGCCACCGAGATGCGGGCCGCAATCCTCACCGCGGCCCGCGAGCAGCAGGCGCTCGACGCCCGGCGCGGTGCCGGCGGGCCGGCCGGGCCCCGCATCGCCTGACCATCTCGGGCTGCGCCGGAACGCGGTTCGGCCGCCCCCGAAGGGACGGCCGGACCGGCGTCGGCTGGTTCGCCGGGGCAGCCGCGGCCGCCCCAGCCGAGTGCCTAGAAGTCCTCCATGCCACCGCCGGGCATGGCGGGTGCCTTCTCCTCGGGCTTGTCGGCGATGACCGCCTCGGTGGTGAGGAACAGCGCCGCGATCGAGGCCGCGTTCTGCAGCGCCGAGCGGGTGACCTTCGTGGCGTCGGGGACGCCGGGCAGCATGTCCCCGTACTCTCCGGTGGCGGCGTTGTAGCCGTGCGTGCCCTCCAGCTCCTTGACCCGTGCCACGACCACGCCGCCCTCGAGGCCGGCGTTGAAGGCGATCTGCTTCAGCGGCTCCTCGAGCGAGCGGGCGACGATGAGCGCGCCGGTGGCCTCGTCGCCGTCGAGCTTCTGGGCGCTGTCGAGCACCGCCGCCTGGGCCCGCAGCAGGGCGACACCGCCGCCCGGAACCACGCCCTCCTCGACGGCCGCCTTGGCCGTGGACACCGCGTCCTCGATGCGGTGCTTGACTTCCTTGAGCTCGACCTCGGTGGCGGCCCCCACCTTGAGGATGGCCACGCCACCGGACAGCTTGGCCAGCCGCTCCTGGAGCTTCTCCCGGTCGTAGTCGCTGTCGGTGTTGTCGATCTCCGTCTTGATCTGGGCGATGCGACCCTTGATGTCGGCGTCGGCGCCGGCGCCTTCGACGATCGTGGTCTCGTCCTTGGTCACGACGATCTTGCGGGCCCGGCCGAGCAGGTCGAGCGTGGTGTTCTCGAGCTTCAGGCCGACCTCTTCGGAGATGACCTGGCCGCCGGTGAGGATGGCCATGTCGGCCAGCATCGCCTTGCGGCGCTCGCCGAAGCCGGGGGCCTTGACGGCGACCGACTTGAACGTGCCCCGGATCTTGTTGACGACGAGCGTGGCGAGAGCCTCGCCCTCGACGTCTTCGGCCACGATGGCGAGCGGCTTGCCGGACTGCATGACCTTTTCGAGCACGGGCAGCAGGTCCCGCACGGCGGAGATCTTCGACGACACGAGCAGCACGAAGGGCTCGTCGAGGACGACCTCCATGCGGTCGGGGTCGGTCACGAAGTACGGCGAGATGTAGCCCTTGTCGAAGCGCATGCCCTCGACGAGATCGATGGACATGCCGAAGGTCTGGCTCTCCTCGACGGTGATCACGCCGTCCTTGCCGACCTTGTCCATCGCCTCGGCGATCAGCGCACCGATCTCCTCGTCGTTGTTGGCCGAGATGGCGGCCACGCTGGCGATCTGGTCGCGGCTCTCGATGTCCTTCGACAGCGTCTGGAGGGAACCGACGGCAGCCTCGACGGCCGCCTCGATGCCCCGCTTGAGGCTCATCGGGTTCGCACCGGCGGCCACGTTGCGCAGGCCCTCGCGGACCATGGCCCGGGCGAGGACCGTGGCGGTGGTGGTGCCGTCGCCGGCGACGTCGTCGGTCTTCTTGGCGACCTCCTTGACGAGCTCCGCGCCGATCTTTTCGTACGGGTCCTCGAGCTCGATCTCCTTGGCGACCGAGACGCCGTCCTTGGTGATCGTGGGCGCGCCCCACTTCTTCTCGAGAACCACGTTGCGGCCCTTCGGGCCGAGGGTGACGCTGACGGCATCGGCGAGCTGGTTCATGCCGGACTCGAGCGCCCGGCGGGCCTGCTCTTCGAAGGCGATGATCTTGGGCATTCGGTTCCCCTCCGTGGGCAACGTTGGGCGACGTGCGTTAGCACTCTCAGGTGACGACTGCTAAGGAAACCACCTTCGGGCCGGTCTCGCAACCCGGCCCCATCTGCGAGGGCGCTCGATCCGGTGGCCAGGCAAGGCGCGCCCGGTTGGGCGCCGCGCCGCCCCCACTACGCTGCCCCGGGCTAGTGGCCCGAGCGAGGAGCACCGCCCCATGAGCGTCACCGTCCGCATTCCCACCACGCTGCGCACCCTGACTGCGGGCGCCTCCGAGGTCCCGGTCGAGGGTGGAGACGTCCGTGCGGTGCTCGATGCCCTCGAGTCCACCCACCCGGGCTTCAAGAGCCGGCTGTTCGACGACGGTGGCAACCTCCGCCGGTTCGTCAACGTGTTCGTCGCCGACGACGACGTCCGCTTCCTGCAGGGCCTCGACACCCCGGTGACCGAGGGCCAGACGGTGGCGATCATCCCGGCGGTGGCCGGCGGCCAGTAGCGGGCGGCCGACCGGCCGGTCCGGGGTGCGCCGTCGCCGTCAGGGGTCGGGCCGAGGCCGTCAGGCGGGTGCGGTGGCGGGCTCGCCGCCCAGCTCGGAAGGCGGCTGACCGTCGGGGTGGTCGAGGCCGGGCAGGCTGACCCCGAGCACGTACTTGCGCCAGAGGTGGCCGCCCACGACCTTGGCCACGGCGGTCACCGGCACGGCCAGCAGCAGGCCGAAGAAGCCACCGACCGTCCCGAACGCGAGCAGCGCCATCATCACGGCGGCGGGGTGCAGCTGCACCGCCCGGCGCATCACGAGCGGCGTGATGAAGTGGTTGTCGATCTGCTGGGCCACGACCATCACGAGGATCACGCCCAGCGCCGCCTTGGCGTCGCGCGTGGTGAGGGCGATGACGATGCCGGGCACCGCTCCGATGTAGGGCCCGATGAGCGGGATCATGTTGAACAGCCCGGCGATCATGCCCACGATCAACCACAGCGGGAGCCGCAGGGCGAGCAGGCCGGCGGACACCATCGACCCCACGACGAACGCGACGGCGAGCTGCCCGCGGAAGAACCCGCCGAGCACGAGGTTCATCCGGTGGGCGAGGAACAGCACCTCGTCCTTCGACCGGTCCGGGATGAGGCTCTCGATGCGGCGACGGATGTCGGGCAGATCCATCAGCAGGTAGAACGCCACGATCGGTCCCAGCAGGAAGATGAGGCCGATCCGCAGGACCCTCCCGGCGATGTCGCGCAGCGTGGCCACCTGGTCGGAGAACTTCTTGTCGTTGCCGGCGCCCTGGTTCTCGAGCTGCTTCACCCGCGGGATCCGGATCGGCCAGTTGCCCCGCTCCGAGCGCTTCGACAGGTCGTCGATGTTGCGCTCGATCTGGCGACGTACCTTCGGCCACCGGTCGGACAGCTCCTCGGCCTGGTTCTGCACCAGCGGGCTGAGGGCCAAGCCGATCACCGTGAGGAGCAGGGCCACCCCCAGATAGCTCGCGGCGGTGCCCGCCAGTCGGGGCACGCCTCGCCGCTGCAGCCGGGTCACGACGGGGTTCAGCAGGAACACGATCACGCTCGCGAGCACGAGCGGCGGGATGATCACGCGGAAGAACCAGACGACGAACCCGACGATCGTCGCCGCCGCGGTGATGCCCACGAGCCACCATGCGAGACGCCCCGCGACTCGGATCCGCTCCTCCACCGCGGGGAGGTTACGGGGCGGCCACCGTCGGAGTCGGCGATGTGGCCGACGGGACCGTCACCGCGAGCCGGCGAGGTGATCGGCGACGACGGCCTCCACGCACCCGAGGACGTCGCCGCGGGCTCGCTCCTCGCCGAAGCGCTCGACCAGCGACACCGAGGGCAGGCGGTCCTCCACGCCGTCGTACAGCTCGCCCGCGACCACGAGGACCGGGACTCCGAGCGAACCGGCGAGCGCGGCCACGCCGCCCACGACCTTGCCCTCGAAGGACTGCGCATCGACGAAGCCCTCCCCAGTGACCACCAGGTCGGCGCCCTCGATCAGGTCGTCGAGCCCGACCTCCTCGGCGACGAGGTCGAAGCCCGGGAGCAGCTGCGCGCCCACCGCGGCGAGACCGCCCGCGAGACCGCCCGCAGCGCCCGAACCCGCCAGGCCCCGCGGATCGACGCCGTGGTCGTCGAGATACACCTGAGCCAGTCGTTCGAGGCGCCGCCGGAGGAGCTCGACCTGCGCGGGCGAGGCACCCTTCTGCGGTGCGAAGACCTCGGCCGCCTCGACGAAGGTCGTGCGGACGTCGCAGGCGGCGAGCAGCTCCGCGGCCTTCAACCGCTGGACCGGGTACAGCGCCCGGAGCGCGCCGAGCCCGCCGTCCGTCGTGGCCGAGCCTCCCATGCCGACGAGGATGCGCCGGGCCCCGAGGTCGAGGGCGGCGGCGATCAGCTCGCCGGTGCCGTAGGTCGAGGCCGCGATCGGGTCGTTGCCCTCGGGGCCGCCGACGAGCTGCAGACCCGAGGCCCGGGCGGTCTCGATCACGGCCGTGCCCCGCGACAGGCGCCACGGAGCCCGCACCGGATCGCCGAGAGGCCCGGTCACGACGGTGGTGCGGTTCGACCCGCCGAGCACGTCGAGCGTGCCCTCGCCGCCGTCGGCCATGGGGACCTCGTCGCAGGTCCAACCGGCGCGCCCCGCGGCGCGAGCGACGGCGGACGCCACCTCCGCCGCCGTGGCGGTGCCACGGAACTTGTCGGGAGCGGCCACGACGCGCACGACCGCATCCTGTCATCACGCCGCCGGGCTCCGGCTCACGCAGGAGCGCTCAGCCCGGTCCGCCACCGCCGCTCGGCGTCGAGGCGGTCAGCCGTCGTCGCGCCGGAACCGCGCCTCGACCATCGACCACAGCCCGAAGCAGATCAACCCGGCAGCCACCAACCCGAGCAGGTAGGGCCCATAGGCGGCCCGGGCCAGCTTGGCCAGCGCGCCGTCGATCCCGATGGCGTCGTTGGGATCCCGCTGGATGGCGGCCTTCGCGAGGAACCAGCCGGCGATGGCGAAGACGATCCCTCTGGCCACGTAGCCGGCGACGCCGAGCAGCTCGACGGCGGCCTCGGTGGTCACCGACGCCTCCTGGAGCTGGAGCCCCTTGGTGAACCGCTTGGTGACGCCCTTGCGGATCTGGTTGAGCCCGAAGCCCAGCACGGCCGCGGCGGCTGCGAGCACCAGGGCGACGCCGAACGGCATGGCGAGCGCCCGCGCGGTGAGCCCCTTCTCCCGCTTCCCGCCGCCCTGCGCGCCGGACGAGCGGGCGCCGATCACCATCGACGCCGCCGCCACGGCGAGCCCGGTGTTCACGACCGCCCTCCCGGCGTCGGACGCCCGCTCTCCACCGCTGCTCTCCCCGCCCTTCTTGCCGCCGTGGCCACGGATGGCTCCGAGCGCGCAGGACAGGGCATACGCGAGCAGGCCGAGCGCGATGGCGGCGAGGGCGACCTTGCCGAACGGTTCGGTCGCGAGCTGCGCCATCGCACCCTTGTTGTCGGCGGGGCGCCGGCGATTGCCGGTGGCGAGCTGGATGGCGAGCACCCCCATGAGGACGTACACGACGCCTCGGGCGACGAGGCCGAGCTTCGCGGCCCGGTCGATCCACAGGCTGCGCACGTCTTCCAGCGCGGTCGGAGCCTGGCTCTGCCCCCCGGGCCGACGCGAGCTGGGTGATCCGGACGTGGACGATGACGCGGGCGCGGCCGTCATGGCGTCTCCCCTACCCCCGGCCCGATGCGGCGCACGGCCGGACAGGCGGGCTGGCCGGAGGCAGCCCGGACGCCGCCTACCGTGGCGACCCGTGGCCCGTCCCGTCGTGCTCGTGTCCAACCGTGGCCCGCTGTCGTTCGCGCGCGACGGCAGCGGCCGGCTGGTCGCCCGTCGGGGAGCCGGCGGTCTGGTGTCGGGGCTCGCTCCGCTCGTGGAGGGTGAGCCGGGCAACCTCTGGATGGCGGCTGCACTGTCCGACGACGACCGTGCCGCGGCCCGGGAGGGCACCGTCGAGGCCGAGGGGCTGCGCGTCCACCTCGTCGACGTCGACGCCCGCGACCACGCGCTGGCCTACGACGTGGTGTGCAACGCGACGCTGTGGTTCATCCTGCACGGCATGGTCGACGGGATCGAACGACCCGTCTACGACCGGTCCTGGTGGGCCGCATGGAGCGCCTACCGCCGGGTCAACGAGGCGTTCGCCACCGCCGTGGCCGAGGCGGCGCCCGACGGCGCCGCAGTGCTCGTGCAGGACTACCACCTGGCCCTGGTGGCACCGACGCTCGTTGCTCGCCGGCCCGACGTGCGTGTCGTGCACTTCTCGCACACGCCGTTCGCCGGTCCGGAGATCCTTGCCGCGCTGCCCACGGCCGCGCGCGCCGAGCTGGTCGCCGGCATGGCCGCGTCGCACGCTTGCGGCTTCCACACGCAGCGCTGGGCCGGCGCGTTCGAGGCCTCGGTCCGGGCCTTCGCCGACGGCGCAGCGCCGCGCACGTTCGTCGCGCCGCTGGCCCCCGACCCCGGTGATCTGCTGCGGGTGGCCGGCTCCGACGCGTGCGCGCAGGCGCTCACGCGCCTGGAGGCCACGCTCGCCGGGCGGGCCTTGCTGGCCCGGGTCGACCGCATCGAGCCCACGAAGAACCTCGTGCGCGGCTTCCTCGCCTTCGACGCGCTGCTCGAGTCGCACCCGCAGTGGCGCGAGCGCGTGGTGTTCGGCGCGTTCGTGTACCCGTCCCGCGAGAACGTGCCGGTCTACCGGTCCTACCGCGACGAGGTCGAGCGCGTCGTCGCCCGGGTGAACGAGCGGTGGGCGACGCCGGGGTGGACGCCCGTGCTCTACGACCCGTCGGACGACTTCGCCGGCTCGGTGGCCGCGCTGCGTCGAGCCGACGTACTGCTCGTCAACCCCGTGCGCGACGGTCTCAACCTCGTCGCCAAGGAGGGAGCGATCGTCAACGAGCGCGACGGCGTCACGGTGCTCAGCACCGAGGCCGGTGCCTACGACGAGCTGGCCGGCGACGTGCTGCCCGTCCATCCCTTCGACGTCGAAGAGACGGCGGCCGCGCTCGACCGCGCGCTGTCCACACCATCCGACGAGCGCACGGCCAAGGCCGCCGCGGTGCGGGCACGGGCAGCGGCGCGCACCCCGGCGGACTGGTTGAGCGACCAGCTCGCGGCCGCCGGTTGACCGGGCGACCCCACCGACCCGGGCGGCCCCACCGACCCGGGCGGCCGGGGCGAGGCAAGGTCGGCCGTCAGACGATGAGGGAGCCCAGGAGCTCGACGGCGGCCTCCGGACCGTCCACGATGACGTCGGCTCGCTGCAGCAGCTCGTCGGGCGCCTCGGCGCTGCGCACGGCCACCCGCACGGTGGCCACGCCGCGGGACGCGAGCCGGTCGAGGGCGTCGAACGCACCCAGGTCGCCCGCGTCGTCGCCGAAGAAGCACGCGGCACTCAGATCCGACGCGAGCCGCTCGACGACCGTGCCCTTGTCGACGTCGACCGGTGGGTGCAGCTCGAAGGACTGACGGGCTTCGCGCACCTGCAGCCCGGATCGTGCGGCGAGCCCTTCGGCCCAGGACCGCACCGCGGCGGCGAGATCCGGCCGGCCCCGGTAGTGGAGCGTGACCGACAGGCCCTTGTCCTCCACGCGGGCCCCCGCCGGCCGGCGCACCTCGGCCGACGTGATGATGTCGGCGACGGCCTCCCGCCACGCTCCCACCGACTCGTGCTCGACGCGCCTTCCCCGGTGGGACGTCTCGATGCCGTAGAGGCCGGCCAGGTGCAGCGAGTCGGGCAGGTGCGCCGCGAGGAAGTCGAGCGGCCGCCCGGAGATGACCCCCACGACCGCGTACCGCTCGGCGAGCCCCGCGAGGACCGCGAGGGCGCCATCCACCGGGCGCGCCGCCGCCGGGTCGGCCACGATCTCCGACAGGGTGCCGTCGAAGTCGGTGAAGATGGCCGTCTCGGCCGGATCCGCCCGCAGCACCGCCAGCGGGTCGATCCCGGGCGCGCCGCCTGCGCCCGGCACGGTCAGCCGGCCTTGTAGTCGGCGCCGAGCACCACGATGACGTTGGCCTGCGCCGCCTGGGGGACGATCGGCTGAGCGGGCGCGGCCGCCGTCGGCGCGCTGGTCAGGCCGAGGGCCTTCGCCACTGCCGCGGCGTCGCCTGCGTAGCCGCTCGCGAAGTAGACGGTCGTCTTCGCCGCGGCCGGCGCGTTGGTCGCCGGCAGCGTCCCGAAGCCGGCCGACGAAGCCTTCTGCGTGTTCGTCCCGGCCACACCGGACTGGCCGGACGCGTTCACCACGATGACCTTGACCTGGCCGGCCGGGCGGGTGGTCTGCGTTCCCGTGCCGCCGCTCGCAGGAGGCGCGGTGGTGGGTGGCAGCGTCGCCGCAGTCGTGCTGGTCGTGGAGGTCGACCTGCTGGAGCCGGCCTCCACGGTGTCGCCCACCTTGCCGGCCTTGGCGAGAAGAGCCACACCGATGACGACGGCGACGACCAGCACCACGATGCCCCGGATCGTGGCCTGCTCGACCCCTCGCCGCGGGGGCGCGGTCACCGGCCCCGGCGCTCGCGCACCGAGCGCCCCTCGAAGCGGATCCGACGTCGCTCGTCGCGCATGCGCCGCAGCCTACGGACCAGGAGGGGGTCGTACGCAAGCGCGTCCCCGTCGTCGACCAGGCGGCCGAGGATCTCGTAGTAGCGGGCGGCCGAGAGCTCGAACCGTTCGCGGATCGAGTCGGCCTTCGGTCCCGGCTCGGTCCACCAGGACCGCTCGAAGTCGAGGATGTCCCGCTCCCGCGGCGTCAACGGCACCGGCCCAGCGTGGTGCGACCACCGACCCGACGCAACGATCCCCGCCACGCTGGGCCGATGGACCGCCGTCGCACCGCTCGAGCGCTCGCCGCCGGGTGCGAGGACGACCCCGGGGACGGGAGCGGCTCGCCGAGACGGAGCCCGCGGTGGGAGTCGAACCCACGACCTACCGCTTACAAGGCGGTTGCTCTGGCCGGCTGAGCTACGCGGGCGGGTTCGGTCGACCCTACGGCAGCGGGCGCAGCGGGCGCAGCGGACGCGCCCGGCGCAGCGGACGCAGCGGACGGTCGGCACCGCCGGCGCGATGGCCTACCGGCCGGTGGTGCGGCCGCGCCGTGCCACCGCGTCGATGGTGACGGCGGCGAGCAGCACGAGCGCGGTGACGATGTACTTCGATGCGGCGCTGAACCCCTGGAGGCCCATGCCGTTGTCGATGGCGGCGATCACGACGCCGCCGAGGACCGCGTGCATGGGCTTGCCGCGACCACCGAACAGGCTCGTCCCCCCGATCACCGCGGCGGCCACGGCGTAGAGCACGAGGGTGCCACCGTCGAGGTTCGTGGAGACCGAACGCAGGCGCGAGGCGTAGATGATGCCGGCGACCCCCGCGGTCAGCGACGCCAGCGCGAACGCGATGGTGCGGATGCGGGCCAGCGGCACCCCGGCGCGGCGGGCGGCCTCGGCGTTGCCACCGATGGCGTATACGTAGCGGCCGAACCGGGTGCGGCCCAGCAGCACCGTCCACATCACCAGCACCGCCAGGACGATGAGGATGACCCAGGGGACACCCCTGACGGGCACGAGAACGCCCCGGTCGGTGTTCGAGATCAGCACGACGATGGCCCCGGCTGCGGCGACGGCTGCAACCTTGAGCGCCGTGAGGCTGACCGGCGGGGCGACGAGGCCGCTGGCCCGGCGCCGCGCCTCGCGCATCCACGTGACGAGCCCGAACCCCGCCACGACCACCACCATGATCGCCCACCCGGCAGCCGGCGTGAGGTTGCCGTTGGCCAGGTCGTTGATGATGCGGTCGTTGATGGGCAAGGTGCCGCCGTTGCCCAAGATCTTGAGCATGACGCCCTGCCAGCCGAGCAGGCCGGCCAGCGTGACCACGAACGAGGGCAGCCCGATCCTCGTGATGATGGTCCCCTGGAGCACGCCGATCAGGGCGCAGATGGCCAGCGCCGCCAGGCAGGCCGCCCACCACGGCCACCCCCCGTTGGCCGCGAGGATCAGCTCGGCCGCGACGATCCCTGCGACCCCGGCGACGAAGCCGGCCGACAGGTCGATCTCGCCGAGCAGCAGCGCGAACACCTCGCTCATGGCGAGGAGCATGTAGACGGCGCCCTGCACCAGCAGGTTCACGAGGTTGCCGGCCGTCAGGAACTTCGGGTTGAGCGTCTGGAAGATGACCGCGATGAGGAGCAGGCCGACGATCACCGGCAGGACGCCCGTCTCGCCCGCCCTGATCCGGGCGGACCACGCGCCGACGTACTCGCGCAACGAGTGCGCGACGAGCTCGGGATTGACGACCGCGGCGGTGGCGGGCTCGATCCCGTCGGCGTCCAGGACCGTCTCTTGCTCCACGGACGGGCGGACACCGGTCATCGAGCCACCTCCCCCGCGGGCGGGACCGGCCCGGCGTCATCGCGCCGCCGCCGGGACTCGCCCGTCGTCATGTAGTCGACGACGATCTGGCGGTCGAACTGATCGGCCGGACCGGCGGCGACCATGCGACCGAGGTACAGCACCGCCAGGCGGTCGGCCACCTGGAACACGTCGTTCATGTTGTGCGACACGATCATCACGGCCAGGCCGCGGTCGGCGAGCCGACGCACGAGGTCGAGGACCATCGCCGTCTGGGCCACGCCGAGCGCCGCGGTGGGCTCGTCCATGATCACGAGCTTGGAGTTCCACAGGACCGACTTGGCGATGGCGACGGCTTGGCGCTGCCCGCCCGACAACGATGCGACCGGCTGGCGGATGGACCGGACCGTCGTCACGGAGAGGCTGGTCAACGTCTCGCGGGCCGAGGTCTCCATGGCCTCCTCGTCGAGCAGCGCGCTCGAGGTGCGCTCGCGGCCGAGGAACATGTTCTGGACGATGTCCAGGTTGTCGCACAGCGCGAGGTCCTGGTACACGGTCTCGATGCCGAGAGCCGCGGCGTCGCGCGGCGAGCGCACGTGCACCGCACGACCGTTCCACAGCACCTGGCCGCCGTCGGCGCCGTGGATGCCGGCGATGGTCTTGATGAGCACCGACTTGCCGGCGCCGTTGTCACCGGCGAGCGCGGTCACCTGCCCGCCGGGCACGACGAGGTCGACGCCCCGCAACGCCTGGACTGCACCGAAGCGCTTGTTGACACCTCGCAGCTCGAGCAGCGGCGCGGACTGATCGTTCGACGTCGAACCGGTTGGCTCCGGCTCGGCCGGGCTGAGGACCTGCCCTGTGCTGACCACTGGCCCACCTGCTCCCGTGCACGGTTCGAAAGGGGGTGAGGCTGCGCCCGTACCCAACGGTACGGGCGCAGCCCCGGTCTGGGGGGGACCGGTCTACGAGATGCCCGCCGCCGAGCACTTGCTGGCGAACGAACCCGTGCAGAGATCGGCGCTGGTGACGAACTTGTCGGCCACGACCGTCTTGGCCATGTTGTCGGTGGTGACCGAGACCGGTGTCAGCAGCACCGAGGGGACCTTGGTGGCCTTGTTGTCGGTCGTGCCGTTCACCAGACCCGAGGGCGGCTTCTGGCCGGCCCGGATGTAGAGCGCGGCGGCCACCGCGGCCTGTGCCTCGACGTAGATCGGCTTGTAGACCGACATGCACTGGTAGCCGGCGAGGATGTTCTGCAGGCCCTGCAGCGTGGCGTCCTGGCCCGTGGTGGGCACCTTCTTCGGCCCGATGCCCTGCGACTTCAGCGCGGAGATCACCGAGTTGGCGATGCCGTCGTTGGCGGCGACGACGGCATTGATCTGGGGGTTGGCGGTGAGCTGCTGCTGGAAGTTCGTGAGCGCCTTCTGGTTGTCCCAGGTACCGGCCGGCTCGCCGACCTTGGTGAAGCCGCCGCCGCTGAACTTGGGCTCCAGGACCTTCTTGTAGCCCTGCGCGAACAGCGTGGCGTTGTTGTCGGTGGCGTCGCCGTCCATCAGCAGGACCTTGGGGTTCGTCACGTTCCAGGAGCTGACGCAGTCGACGAGGCCCTTGCCGATGAGCTCGCCGACCTTGACGTTGTCGAAGCTCACGTAGGCCGAGGCTGAACCGTTGAGGGTGATGCGGTCGTAGTCGATCACCTTGACGCCCTTGGAGACGGCGTTCTTCTCGATGGCCGCGCCGCTGCCCGAGTCGAGCGGGTCGATGAGCAGGACGCTGGCGCCGTTCGTGATCGCAGCATCAGCCTGTGTCTGCATCGTGCGGGTGCTGCCCTGCGCATTCTCGATGATGAAGTCGCTCTTGCTCAGGCCGGCCGCTTCGAACGCCCGCTTCAGGTACGGCGCGTCGAACGAGACGTAGCGGGCGGACGACTGGGTGTCGGGCAGCAGCACGGCGATCTTGCCCTTGCCGCTCTTGGCCAGGTCCTTGAGCTTCGACATCGCCGAGAAGTCGCTCGTGAACGACGACGTGGTGACCTTCGGGGAAGACCCTCCGGATCCGCCCGAGCTCGACTTGTCCCCGGAGCTGCCGCCGCATGCGCTGACGGCGACGGTTACGGCTGCGACGGTCAGGACCCCGACCGCTCGCGTGAGCGAGACCTTCATCCCCTGCCTCCTCGTCTGACCCAAGCCCCGCGCGCGGGTGCCGCGCCGGATGCCAGGTTCGTGTGTGACGCCGTTCACCGTAAGGGCGCCCTCGTGAACGAGGTGTGTACGTTCGGCCGCTGGCGTGAACGAACCGTGAACGACGTCTGGCCGGCAGGCGATCCGGCCCGACGGTCAGACCGTCGCCATCCGGTAGCCGGCGCGGGGCTCCGTCGCAATGAGCGCCGGGCCACCGGGGTCCTCGAGCTTGGCCCTGAGGCGGCGGACGTAGACGCGCGTGTACTCGGTCTCGGTCTCGTAGCCCGGGCCCCATACCTTGCGCAGCAGCTCGGCGTGAGTCAGCAGGCGGCCGGGCGCCAGGGCCAGCTCGCGCAGCAGCGCGAACTCCGTCGGCGTGAGGTGGACCGGCTCCCCTGCCTTGGTCACGAGCTGGGCGTCGAGGTCGATGGACACGTCGCCGAAGCTGAGCGGAGCCGCGCTGGCGGGCGGCGGCGCGGCGCGGCTGCGGCGCAGCAGCGCAGTCACCCGGGCCAAGAGCTCTTCGATGCCGAACGGTTTCGTGAGGTAGTCGTCGGCCCCGAGGTTGAGGGCTCGGACCTTGTCGTGCTCCCCGCGCCTCGCCGACACGACGATGATGCCGACGGGCGACTCCGCCCGGATGTCGCGGCAGAGGTCGAAGCCGTCGACTCCCGGCAGCATCAGGTCGAGCAGGACGATGTCGACCTCGCCGGACCGCACGAGATCGAGCACCCCCTGGCCCGAGCGGGCCACGGTCACGGCGAAGCCCCGGACGAGCAGGTTGGCCTGCACGAGGTCGACGATGTTGCGGTCGTCCTCCACCACCAGGACACGGGTCTCCTCGGACGTACGGATCATGCCGGCCTCCCGGCATCGACGGTGTCGGAGCCCGCCTCGGCGCCGAGGCCGGCTCCGGCTTCGGCCGGGTCGGGGACCCCACCGGGCGGCTCGATCGGAAGGGTCACCGCCACGCACGCGCCCGTCTCGCTCGGCTCGAAGCGGATCCGCCCGCCGTGCGCCTCGACGATGCCTCGGGCGATGGGCAGGCCGAGCCCCGCCCCGGGGCCGTCGGCCGGTCCGCGCTCGTGCGGCAGGAACATCCGCTCGGCGGTCTCGACGGCCACGCCGGGACCGTCGTCGCGCACCCGCACCGTCACCGTGGACGCGCCGTCGTCGACGCGTGCGCTGACGTCGACGCGCGTCAGGCCGCTGGCGTGGCGCGCCGCGTTCTCGAGCAGGTTGACGAACACCTGCTCGAGGCGATCGTGGTCGGCCCACACGGGTGGCACCGCGCCGCCCTCGCCGGACAGCCGTATGACGCCGGGTGCCGCCTCGCTGACACACGCCCGGGCCGCTTCGAGCACGAGCCCCAGGTCGCACCAGTCGGGCACGAGCCGCAGCACCCCCGAGTCGATGGCGCCGAAGTCGAGCAGGTCACCGACGAGGCGGCCCATGCGAGCGGACTCGGAGGCGATCGAGTGCAGGAAGCGCTCCTGGGACCAGGCGTCCCACGACACGTCCTGTTGCTGGAGCGTCGAGGCGTAACCCTGGATGGCGGTGAGGGGCGTGCGCAGCTCGTGGTTCAGCCGGGAGAGGAACTCGCGCTGGAGGCGGTGCGAGCGCCGCAGCGACTCGGCCTCGGCGGTGGCCTGCTCGAGGGTCTCACGCTCCAGGGCGAGGCGCAGCGAGCGGGCCGCGTCGTCGAGCAGGTCGAGGGCGTCGTTGGACAGCCGTTCCGAGTCGGCCCACCAGGCACTCACGACGACCCGCCCCTCGGGGGCGACGATCGGCACGGCCAGCACGTCGGCGCCGACGAGCCGAGCCCGGTCGACCCGCCCGCTGGCGGACAGCACCGCGTCCGCCGCGGCCTCCTGGCGCGCGCCGGCGACCGCCATGGCGGCCGAGCCGAGATCGGTGGCGGGGTAGGCGGATGTCCGGCCGTCGGCACCGTGGAGCGCGATGACGTCGGCGCCGAGGCCCCGGCACAGCGCCAGCAGCACCACCGCGATGCCACCTCGGGCCGCGCCGGGTCCGGCCATGGTGTCGAGGACTCCACGAAGGGTCTCGAGCACCCGGTTGCGCCGCGTCGCGTCGGCCAGCAGCTGCTCCCGGTCGATGGCCGCCGCCGCGTGGCTGGCGTAGAGCGACACCAGCTCGAGCTGGTCGGCCTGCGGCCTGCCGACCGCGTCGGCGAAACCCGAGATGGTCCCGAGCACACCGAGCGAGCCGATGATGGGCACCGACCACGTGCTGCGCGGCGCCGGTCCCCGGCGGGCGCGCACCGGCGCCCACCTCGAGTCGCGCCGGCAGTCCTCCACCACCACCGCCTCGCCCGTCGCCGCCGCGATGCCGGGCGGCCCGCCGCTCGCGCCGGTGGGCAGCAGCTCCAGAGCCTCGAGCAGCGCGTCGGGCAGGCCGACGGTGGCCGAGCATCGCAGCTTCGGCGCGGCGTCGTCGGCGCCGTCGGTGTCCACCAGGTGCACGCACAGCTGTTGCACACCGACCGCCTCGGCCATGGCCGAGACGATCAGCGGCAGGCTGGCCGAGGGCTCGACCTCCGCCAGCTGGTCCACCAGGCTGCGCAGCCGGCGGAGCTGGCGGCGCGCGGTGGAGTCGGCCTCGACCCCGGACATGAGTGCGACGACATCCTCTGGGTGCACCTCGAGGGGCGACACGTCGGCGACGACGCGGCCGTCGCGCAGCACGGCGATCCGGTCGGCGAGGCCGAAGACCTGGTCGAGCCGGTGCGAGACGAGCAGAACGGCAGTACCGGAATCGCGCAGCTGGCGGATCACGCGCTCGACGACGCGGGACTCCGCGACGCCCAGAGCGGCCGTGGGCTCGTCGAGGATCAGCACGCTCGGCCGGTGGAGGACGGCACGGGCCAGCGCCACGAGCTGGCGCTGGCCCCCCGACAGGAGCGCCACGGGCAGCAGCGGAGTCGGGATGCTGATGCGCAGCCGCTCGAACAACGCCCGGCCGTCGGCCGCCATCGCCGCCTCGTCGAGGAGGGCACCGGAGCGGCGCTCCTTGCCGAGGAAGAGGTTGGCGACGGCGCTGAGGTTGTCGCACAGGGCGAGGTCCTGCCACACGACCGCCAGCTCGGGGGTCAGCGGCGCGCCGGGCGGCTCCGGCCCTGCCGGCGGCGGATCGCCGATGTGCACGTCGCCCAGGTCGGCACTGAGCGCGCCGGCGACGCACGACACCAGCGTCGACTTGCCGGCACCGTTCTCGCCGACGAGGGCGACGATCTCACCGTGGCGGACGTCGAGGTCGACGCCCTGGAGCACGCGGTGCCCGGCGAAGCGCTTGTGCACCCCTCGCACCCGGAGCGCGACCGTCGTCATCGCCTCCAGTGTGCTCCGCGCGCTGCAGCACCGCGCTCGGGTGGTCGACCGCGAGGCCCCCGCCGTCCCGGCCCGCCGGAGATCCCCGTCCCGGCCTGACGCAGCGTTGTGCTGCGCCCCGCCCTCACGGCGGCATGCCTGCGGGCGTGTGAGGCGGCTACGTCGTCGACGTGCTGGGGGCGTCCGCGGCGACGATGGGCGTGTCGGCCACGCCGCCGCGCAGATCGAGCGGATCGCCGCCGCCGTCGTCACCGAGCGCACCGGCGGCGGAGTGAGCGGCTTCGGTGGCACCTGGGGTCGACGGCGACCAGCTGGGACCGGCCGAACCGGAGGATCCCTGCGACCCGGCGCGGGCACCCGTCGATGACTGCGCCCGCTCCTTGGCCTTGTCGAGCTGGCCCTTCACCTGGTCCTGCAGCTGGGCACGGCGATCCTCGCCCTTGTCGGGATCGAGGAAGTAGGCGAGCGCCGCACCGGCGGCTGCCGCGGTCAACGTCCGGATCGGGTGGCGCAGCGTGGTGCGGAAGGGGTGGAACAAGAGCATGGCGGTTGCGCTCCTCGTGCGGGGACGCCAGGTGGCCTACCCATCCAGGTCACGGCGGACCCATCCCGATCACCGCCGCGGGCGCCTAACCGGGCGAATAGAGGTTCAACCGGCCGCCGCGGACGAAGCCGGCCAGGGTCAGTCCCGCGGTCCGGGCCGCTTCGACGGCGAGCGCGGACGGCGCCGAGACGGCCACCACCGCCGCGAAGCCGGCCGCCCACGCCTTCTGCACGATCTCGAACGAGGCGCGGCCGCTGACGTAGAGCCCGAGGTCGCCGCCCGGCGGCAGGCGGCCGTCCAGCAACAACCTGCCCACCACCTTGTCGACCGCGTTGTGGCGGCCGATGTCCTCCCGGACGACCAGCGGCTCACCGGCCCGGTCGAACGCGGCCGCGGCATGGACCGCTCCGGTGGCTGCGAACAGCTCCTGGTCGGGCCGGACCCGCTCGGCCACGCCCACCAGCACGCCGAGCGGAAACGGTTCGACGGGAGGCAGCGGAGCCAGGCGGGCCCGGAGCTCGTCGATCGACGTCGATCCGCACAGACCGCACGACGACGTCGTCGTCCCGACCCGGGGGACCGGAACCGGAGCGGCGCCGCCGGTCTCGACGTCGACGACGTTGAACCGGGCGGCGTCGGGAGCGAGGTCGGCGGGCGGCGGAGGCCCCGGACCCCGGCCCGCGAGGCGTGGGGCGCACGAGCCGCCCGGCATGCAATATCGGACGCGTCGGACCACGGCTCCAGCCAGCAGGCCGTCACCGTGGCAGAGCCCGGCGGCCAGCTCGTGGTCGTGGCCTGGTGTGCGCATGGTGGTGCCGACGAGGTTGCCGTCGAGCCTGATCTCCAGTGGCTCCTCCACCGCCAGCTCGTCGGGGCCGCGCTGGCTGCCGCTCGCGTCCACGCGCCGGACGAGCACGGTCTCGGAGCGACCCCTGCGTGACACCGACGCCACGCTACGGCGGCTGGCGCGTGGCGGTGCGCGTCGCCGCCGACGCGTGGCCGCCGACGCGTGGCCGCCGACGCGTGGCCGCCGGCGCATAGCGGTGCGCGTCGTCGACGACGTCGCCGAAGCCGAAGCCGATCCGGTGACGAGGCTCGCGACACATTCCTGGGAAGGCGGTGGTGCGAGCCCGGCGACGTGCCACTCGATCTCGTCGCGGACCAGCGACGCGCGGTCGACGCCTGGATGGCGGGCGACGTACGCCCACTGCCGGCCGGCTGGGGCTCCGGCTGGATCAGGCCACGGCGGCGGTGACGGGCTCGGTCAACGACCGGCGGTCGAGGTCGTCCAGCTCGCGCCCGAGCTTGCGCTTGATGCGTTGGACCGCGTTGTCGACGGCCTTCCCGTGCCGTCCGATCCGCTCGGAGATCTCGTGGTAGCTGACGCCCTCGACGTAGAGCGCCAGCACCTCGACCTCGAGGTCCGACAGCCGCGAGGCGACCGCCTCGCGCAGCACGGCGATCCGCTCGGCGGACACGACGGTGTCGACCGGGTCGGGCGAGCCGGCCGGCAGCAGATCCTCCGCGCACCGGTCCTCGCCGTCGTGGCGGGGGGCGCTCAGGGAGACGTACTGGTTGAGCGCCTGGTGCTTCTGCCGGTTGGCGCCCTTGATGGCCGTGATGACCTGGCGGGTGATGCACAGCTCGGCGAACGCTCTGAAGCTCACCTCGTGCTCGGGCCGGAAGTCGCGCACCGCCTTGTAGAGGCCGATCAGCGCCTCCTGTTCGAGGTCGTCCGCATCCCCACCGACGAGGAAGTACCCGCGGCTCTTGGCCCGCGCGAAGCGCCGGTAGCGGGTCACGAGGACTTCGAGGGCCTCTGCGTCACCGGATTGGAAGCGAGCGCACAGGTCCGCGTCCGGCAGGTCGGTGGGTGCGGCGACAGCGCGCATGGAGGGTCCTTCCGGTGGTGCGACGAGAGGTGTCGGTGGTGGCAGACGTCACCCGAACTGACTAGTCAGTAGTAACCACCAGGACCGCCGGGCTGTCAAGCCCTCGAACGCGAGATCTTCGAGCGCCGGCGGAGACGGTGGCCGGTCAGGCCCGCTCCGCGGCTTTCGCGCCCCGGGTTTGCGGACGCGCCGAACCGGCCGGACGCGAGAGGGCACGAAGGTCAGCGGTCGCGTTCGACCGGCCGTGCTCACGCTCGCCGGCGGGCGATCTCGAACAGGGCCAGGCCGCCGGCAACGGCGACGTTGAGCGACTCGAGGCGGCCACGCATCGGAATGGCAGCCACCTCGTCGCAGCGCTCGCGGGTGAGGCGGGCCAGGCCCCGGTCCTCCGCGCCGAGGACCACGCACACCGGCTCCGTCGCGTCGACCTGGAGCTCCCAGAGCGCGGTGTCGGCGCCGGCGTCGAGGCCGACCACCCAGACCCCGCGCTCGCGCAGCCGGGCCAGCGCCGCCGGCAAGCCTCCCACGACCGCGATCGGCAGGTGCTCGACGGCCCCTGCGGCGGCCTTCGTGACCGCCGGGGTGACGTGGGCGGCTCGATGCCGGGGCAGGACGACGCCGGTGACACCGGCGCACGCTGCGGTGCGCAGGAGGGCGCCGACGTTGCGTGGATCGGTCACGCCATCGAGCGCCAGGAGGTACGGCACGGGCGCGAAGGGCGCGAAGGGCGCGAGGGGCCCGGCGAGTTCGTCGAGGTCGGCCTCGTCGAGCGGAGCGGCAGTGGCCAGCACACCCTGGGGCGCATCCGTGCGCGCCTGCGCCTCGAGCCTCGAACGCGACAGCTGGCGCACCGGCACCCGCGCCTCCTCGGCCAGCTCGACGATCTCACGCAGGATCGGTGCGGGGTCGAGATCCTCGGCCATCAGGACCTCGTGAACCCGGCGTCGGCCCGCGATCAGCAGCTCGCGCACCGCGTGGCGACCCTCGACCTGCTCGCCCCCCAACCGGTCGTTGCTCCGCCGGGAGCGCGGGTCTGGTGAGCGACCGGCCCCGCGCCTGGCGGTCTCGAGCTCACCGCCCCCCGGGCCACGCCCGGGCGCGCCGCGGCCACTCGCGACCGGGCGGCGGGGCCCTTCGGAGCCACCAGTTCCGCCGGAGCGGCCGGAACCGCTGGCGCGGCCAGTACCACCGGAGCCACCAGTGCGGCCGGAACCGCTGGAGCGGCCAGTACCACCGGAGCCACCAGTGCGGCCGGCACCACCGGAGCCACCAGTGCGGCCGGTGCGCCGGGAGCCACCAGTACCGCCGGAGCCGCTCCGCCGGCCCCCGGGCGCGGCCGGGCCCCCCGCACCCCGGCCTGCCCCTCGAGCGGGGCTCACGGCCGCGCCACCACGGCGACCGCCCAGGCGGCGACGCCCTCGCCTCGGCCCAGGGCCCCGATGCCCTCGGTGCGCCGACCGGTGACGGTGACCGGCGCTCCGAGCGCCTCCGACAGCCGGCGCTCGATCTCCGCCTTGCGCGGCGCCAGCTGCGGTGCGTCCAGCACGACCGAGCAGTCGACGTTGCCGGGCTCCCAGCCGGCCCCCCGCACGAGGCGGGCGGCCTCGGCGAGCAGGCCAACGCTGTCCGCTCCCGCCCAGGCGGGGTCGCTGTCGGGGAAGTGCTGGCCGAGGTCGCCCAAGCCGCCCGCGCCGAGCAGGGCGTCGGTGCAGGCGTGGGCCACGGGGTCGGCGTCGCTGTGGCCGTCGAGGCCGCGGCCGTCGAAGCGGATGCCGCCGAGCACCAGCGGCCGGTCGGGATCGTCGCTCCACCGGTGGAGGTCGAACCCCATGCCGACCCGGACCTGCATCTCAGCGTCCCTCGCTCAGCAGCCGCTCGGCGAGCAGCAGGTCCGCCGGATCGGTGATCTTGCGGTTGCACGGGTCGCCGGGCACGACCACCACCCTGCCACCGGCAGCCTCGACCAGCGTGGCGTCGTCGGTCGCCTCGGGTTGGCCCACGTGGGCCCCGCGCAGAGCCGCGGCGCGGAAGGCCTGCGGCGTCTGGACGGCGACGAGCTGGTCGCGTTCGACAGGTCGCCCGTCGCGCCGCCGGATCGTGTCGACCACGGGCACGCCCGGGACGGCGGCGTCGGCGCCCGCTCGAACGGCGTCGACCACACGCCCGAACAGCCCGGCGCTCGCCAGCGGCCGGGCCGCGTCGTGGACCACGACCACGCCGGCGTCGTCCGGGACGCAGGCAAGGCCGGCGCGGACCGAGGCGGACCGGGTAGCGCCGCCGGCCACCACCACGTCGGCGGCCGGCTCGGCCGTTCCCACTCGCCTGGCGGGCACGACCAGCACCACTCCTGCGGCCGCGGTGCGAGCCGCGTCGATCGACCAGTCGAGCACCCGGCGGCCGGCGAGGGGTGCGTACTGCTTGGCGCCGCCGAAGCGGCTGCCCTGCCCCGCGGCGACCACCACCGCCCACGTCGGACCGAGTGCCGCAGCCACGAACGAGGACCGTACCGGCCCGTGGCATGCCGCAGCCCCGTCCCGGGTCCGACCCGTGGACGGGTGACGCCGTTCACCTACGATGACCCCCGCCATGGCCGAGACCGCGCTGTTGAACGACGTCGCCCTGTTCGCGGAGCTGACCACCGACGAGCTGGCCCGTCTGGCGGCGGCGGCAACTACTCAGGATCTGGTGCGCAACGACGTCCTGTTCGCGGAGGGCTCCGAGCCGACGGACCTCTTCGTCGTCGTCTCCGGTCGGATCGCCATCGCCAACAAGTCGATCGACGGGCGCGAGTCGATGGTGGCGCTGATGGAGCGGGGGGACCTCTTCGGCGAGATGGGCCTGTTCGACGGGTTGGGCCGGTCGGCCGAGGCCCGCGCGCTGGAGCCGTCCCGGCTGTTGCGGATCCCGTACGCGCCGCTGAAGGCCGTGTACGAGAACCGGCCGGCGCTGCTGTGGGGCGTCGTGAGGCTCCTCGCCGGCCGCCTGCGCAACACCGACCTGGCGCTGGCCGACTCGGTGTTCCTGGACGTGACCGGGCGGACGGCCAAGCGACTGCTGGAGCTGGCCGCCGAGAACGACGAGTTCCAGCTCCCGATCACCCAGGAGGAGCTGGCGGGCATGGTGGGCGCGTCCCGCGAGCGGGTGAACAAGGCGATTGCCAGCTTCATCCGGCTCGGGTGGCTCGAGCAGCGCGAGCGGCGCTACCGCATCGTGAAGCGCGACGAGCTCGAGCGTCGCTCGCGCTGACGGCGACGCGAGCCCGCACCAGCCCGGAGCGGCGGCGGGTCACCAGCCCGGAGCGGCGGCGGGTCACCAGCCCGGAGCGGCGGCGGGTCACCGGCCCGGCGCGGCGGCGGGTCACCGGCGCGCAGCGCCGCGGGGCCGAACGCGGGCGGCTCGTCGGGCTGCCCTGTCTTGATCTGCGTCAGTCGCCCCGCAGGAAGGCGGTCGCGCGCCGCCAGGCGTCGGCGGCGGCGTCGGGTCGATGGGCGGGCCGGCCGGAGTCGTGGGCGAATCCGTGGTCGGCGCCGGGGTAGCGGACGACTTCTGCGCCGGCCAGCTCCAAGGCGTCGAGATCAGCGGCGCTCACCCAGGGGTCCTCGGTGCCGCAGAGCATCAGCACGCGGGTGCGGTGGGCGCGGGCCACGGCGTCGAGCGGTTCGGCCTGCGTCGGAGAGCGCCACCGGTCAGGCAGGCGGACCATGCCGTAGAAGGCGACCGCCCGGTCGAAGCGGCTCGTGGCCGCCGCCTTGAGGGCGAACATGCCGCCCATGCAGAACCCGAGCACGCCGACGGGCTCCACACCGCACAGGTCGGCGGCGGCCAGCGCATCGCCGAGCACCACGTCGTCGTCGAGGCTCCCCACCGACTCGAGGCGCTCCTCGACGGGCAGGTGCTCGCGGCCCGGCCACGGCTCCGGCACCACCACCACCCAGCCCTGCTCCCGAGCCAGCCGACCGGCGTGGTCGTCGAACAGCGGTCGCAAGCCGCCGATGTCGGGCAGGAGGACAAGACCCCGACCCGGTTCGCCGTCGGGACGAGCGACCTCGGCGGGAGTGCCGGTCGGCAAGGTGGTGCGCATCGCTGGGATGCCTAGCAGCCGCGGCGGCGACGGCGGCGCTGGCAGCGCCAGCCCGGCACCCCCGATGGGTCCACGCGACGATGGCCGCATGCCGCGCAGTCCCGAACCCTCCCCGATCTTCGCCCTGTGCTCGCACTACGTCGACGAGTGGGCCGAGCTCGACCCGGTCGGCGCCACCGCCCGGGGTGTCACCGGCCACGACGACCGCCTCACCGACTTCTCCCCCGACGCTCACGACACGCGTGTCGCGCTCGCCCGCCAACTTCTCCCCCGACGCTCACGACACGCGTGTCGCGCTCGCCCGCCGCACGCTGGCGCGACTCGCCGCGGCCGAAGTGGCTGAGGTGGCCGAGGTGGCCGATGCGACGAGCGACGCCGACCGTCTCGCCGCCGGCGTGCTGCGCGACGCGCTCCAGCTCAGCGTGGACCTCCACGAGGCCGGCGAGCACCGAGCCGCTCTGCGCGTCATCGGGGCACCGCACGTCAGCACCCGCTCCGTGTTCGACCTCATGGACCGGTCGACGCCCGAGGCATGGGAGCTCGTGGCAACGCGCATGGAGCAGGTGCCGTGGGCGCTCGACGGCGTCCGGGCCGTGCTCGACGACGGCCTCCGTCGCGGCCCGCGCGCCGCCCCCCGGCAGGCCGAGGCCTGCGCCGACCAGTGCGCCGCCTGGGCCGGTGGCCGCGACGGCGCAGGCTTCTTCACCCGGCTGACCGGCGAGGCCGGCCCGGTCGTGGGCACGCGGCTCGCTCGGCGACTGGCGGAGGTGGCCACGGCGGCCGAGGCGGCGTATGGCGACCTGGGCCGCTGGCTACGCGAGCGGTACCTTCCCGAGACCGACCAGCCCGACGGCGTCGGCCCCGAGCGCTACCCGCTGCTCGCCCGCACGTCGCTCGGCACCACCATCGACCCCGAAGAGACGTACGCCTGGGGGTGGGAGGAGCTTCACCGCATCGAGGCCGAGATGGCCGAGGTGGCCGACCAGATCACGCCGGGTGCCCCGGTGGACGAGGTGGTGCGGCTGCTCGAGACGGACCCCGACCGGGCCCTCGACGGCGAGGATGCGCTGAGGACGTGGCTCCAGGAGCTGCTCGACCGGACCGTGGCCGAGCTGGACGGTCGCCACTTCGACATCCCGGCCCCGGTGCGGCGGGTGGAGGCGATGATCGCGCCGCCCGGCGGAGCGGCGGCGATGTACTACACGGGCCCGTCGGAGGACTTCAGCCGTCCCGGCCGGACGTGGTACCCGACCCTGGGCAAGACGAGGTTCCCGCTCTGGGGCGAGGTGTCGATCTGCTACCACGAGGGCGTTCCCGGCCACCACCTGCAGGTGGCCCAGACCCGTTACCGGGCTGACCGCCTGAGCCGCTTCTCGCGCATGACGTTCGTGTCCGGGCACGGCGAGGGCTGGGCGCTGTACGCCGAGCGCCTCATGGACTAGCTCGGCTACCTCGACGTGCCCGACCACCGGCTCGGGTACCTGCGCGCACAGTGCATGCGGGCCGTGCGCGTGGTGGTGGACCTCGGGCTCCACCTCGGCCTGACCATCCCGGAGGACGACGGGTTCCACCCCGGCGAACGCTGGACCCCCGAGCTCGGCGAGGCCTTCGTGATCCGGCGCGCCCGCTTCCCCGAGGACTTCATGCGCTCGGAGATCGTGCGCTACCTCGGGTGGCCGGGCCAGGCGATCTCCTACAAGGTGGGCGAGCGCGTGTGGTTGCGAGGCCGCGCCGAGGCCGAGTCGCGCCTCGGCGACGGGTTCGATCTCAAGGCCTTCCACGCCTACGCGCTGGATCTGGGCCCCATGGGCCTCGATCGCCTCCGCCACGAGTTGGGGCGCTTCGACGGCGGCGCCGCCCGGGCCGTGGCGGCGGCCGGCCCGGGCTAGAGAGCCGGGCGAGCAGGCGCCACGGACTGTCAGGCAGGCGGGCCGGCGGGCCGGCGGGCCGTCAGGTGTAGCGGTCGAGGATCGACGCCTCGGCCAGCCGAGACAGCCCGTCCTTGATCGCCCGGGCTCTCGTCGAGCCCACGCCCTCGACGTCGTCGAGATCGTCGATCGTGGCCCGCAGGATCTTCTGCAGAGCGCCGAACCGCTCGACGATGGCCTCCACGACAGGCACGGGCAGGCGCGGTATCCGGGACAGGAGGCGGTAGCCGCGGGGCGACATCTGCTGGTCGAGGTCCGGCACCCCGACCCCGGCGTGCAGGGTGGCGGCGACCCGGCGAAGGTCGAGGAGCTGGTCGTTGGACAGCTCTTCGAGGGACCGCAGCGCGTCGTTGAGCTCCCAGTCACCCGCCTCGCTGAAGTAGTCCCGCACGACGAGGCGCCGGTCGTCCCCGATGCCGCCCATGAGCTCCTCGAGCTGGAGGCGCACGAGCCGGCCGTCCTCGCCGAGCTCGATGATGTAGCCCTCGATCTCCTCGGCGATGCGCGCCACCATCTCGTTGCGCTGGAGGACGCTCACGACGTCGCGAAGGGTGACGAGGTCCTCGATCTCGAGCGCCGACAGGGCGACCGAGACCTCGTCGAGGCGGGCCTTGTACCGCTCGAGCGTCTGGACGGCCTGGTTGGCCCGGTTGATCACCCGGGGGACCGGTTCGATCTCGTGCTTCTCGCCGGCGGCGTAGACCGAGATGACGTTCATGCGCTGCGACACCGAGATGACCGGGACGCTGATGCTGCGAGCCACGCGCTCTGCCGTGCGGTGGCGGGTGCCGGTCTCGGACGTGGGGACGTTCGGGTTCGGCACGAGGTGGACGTTGGCCCGGGCGATCCGGCTGGCGTCGGGGGCCAGGATGATGGCGCCGTCCATCTTCGCCAGCTCGGACAGGCGTTGGGGGCTGTAGGCGGCGTCGAGCAGGAACCCGCCGGAGCAGATGTTGAGCACCTCCGGGCCGTCGGCCACGACGATGAGCGCTCCCATCCCCGCCAGCAGGATGCGGTCGAGCCCGTCACGCAGGGGACTGCCCGGTGCCACGAGCGCCAGCGCGTTCAGCAGGTCGGCGCTGCGCCGGGCGGTCATGGCGGAATGGTACCGACCTCCACGCCAAGGGGCCCGGAACGAAGGCCGCGCACCGGACCTCGACTCGCCGACGGGCGCCCGTTGCTGGCCGCGGGCGGGTCGGTCGCCGGGCGGCCGTTGCCGCTCAGCGGCGGGAGCGACAGCGCCAGGGCGACGGCTTCCGCCAACGTGAACGCCCTGACCGCGTCGATGCCCGGCGGCGCCTCGGGCGCCGACGCGGGCACAAGGGCACGGCGGAAGCCGAGACGGGCCGCCTCGGCCAGGCGCCGTTCCGTCTGGGCCACCTGACGCAGCTCTCCCCCGAGCCCCACCTCGCCGCACGCGACCAGATCGGGAGCGACCGGAATGTCCTGCGCGGCCGAGGCGATGGCGAGGGCAAGGCCGAGGTCCGCCCCGGGCTCGACGACGCGGACCCCACCCACGGCGAGCACGTGGACGTCGAGCCCGGCCGAGGGCTGGTGCGCCCGGCGCTCGAGGACCGCGAGGAGCATGGCGAGGCGGCCGGAGTCCACACCCTGAGCGGACCGCCGCGGCATGGCGAGCGACGACGGCGCCAGCAGGGCCTGCAGCTCGACGAGAAGGGGCCGGTGCCCCTCGATGGTCGGGACGACGACCGACCCCGGCGTGCAGGGCCGGCGGTCGGAGAGGAACAGCGCGGACGCGTCGGGCACGGCCACTAGCCCGGCGTCGCTCATCTCGAACAGGCCGAGATCGGCGGTGGGACCGAAGCGGTGCTTGACCGCCCGCAGGAGCCGCAGGGCGTGGTGCCGGTCGCCCTCGAAGGCGAGCACGGTGTCGACGAGGTGCTCGAGCACCCTCGGCCCGGCCAAGGCGCCGTCCTTCGTGACGTGGCCGACGAGGAACGTGGCCATCCCCCGGGCCTTGGCCTCCTGGACGAGCGCATGCGCGGACTCGCGGACCTGGCCGACCGTGCCCGGCGCGGAGCCGAGGGCCGGGTCGTGCACCGTCTGGATCGAGTCGACGACGAGCACGTCCGGCTCGAGGTCGGCGACATGGGCGACGATGTGGGGCACCGACGTCTCGGACACCAGCCACAGCCCGTCGCTCAGCGTGCCGAGCCGCTCGGCCCGCAGGCGGACCTGCTGGCGGGCCTCCTCGGCCGACACGTACAGCACGGTTGCGCCGGCGGCCGCCTTGGCCGCGGCGAGCTGCAGGAGCAGGGTGGACTTGCCGATGCCGGGCTCGCCTCCGACCAGCGTGGCCGAGCCGGGCACCAGCCCCCCACCGAGCACGCGGTCGAGCTCGGGCAGGCCGGTGGGCTGCGGCGCCCACTCGGTGGCCGAGACCTCGCCGATCCGCACCGGCCGCTCCAGCGGGGCGCCGAGCCCGTGCGATCGCGCGGACCCGACGCTCGGCGCGCCCTCGAGCTCCTCGGCCAGGGAGTTCCACTCGCCGCACGTCGGGCAGCGCCCGGCCCACTTGGGGGACGGTGCGCCACACTCGCCACAGCGGAACGTCGAGCGGGGCCGGGTCACCGCCAGGACGCTACCGAGGGGGTGTGACAGCCATGATGAACATGCCGGTCCGGAACGGTGTGGAGGAGACTCCCGAGTGGTGGTCCCGCTGCTGGGTCTGACCCTGGTGTGTGACTGACCGACTGTGTCCTTGTA